>WGNC01000027.1 GCA_016124745.1 Thiobacillus sp. | reverse complement strand
GCGTTGTGTCGCGGTAACAGCTTCATATGTGACGTGACCCTGTATCTGGAACTGGACGTAAGCGGAGAAATCTCCGTCCGGCCCGAATACTTGTATGTTTCCGAACATGGACCGCAATGCATCGAGCGCAGCTTGTGCTGGAGGCCAGGTCTCGAAATCGACGTTGCAGTCCACCGTGCGGGTGGAGCCCATTGTTATGTTCTTGCAATTACCAATAAACAGAACTATTGAATTCCTTAACGCATGTAGGGCGTTCACTGATAGTGGTGATTGGCTCTTCCGTTAAGGACTGCCCCAGCCAACCTTCTGGCATTGAAAGCTTCAGCGGAGCCTGTATGACACTTTCGGAAAGCGGTTGAAATCCTACCTTGGAGTAGAAGGATGGATCGCCATATGTGATGACCACAGCCACAGAACTATTCTTCAGTTCATTCAGCCCATATTTGATTAGTGCCCGCCCGATTCCTTTTCCCTGATGCGAAGTGCTAACTGCAACTGGAGCAAGCATGTAAACCTTAACAGGATCATCAAACCGAAGCCGAGTAAAGAAAATAGCTCCAACAATTGTTCCTTCTTCATACGCGCCGATACATATTATTTCTTGATTGTCGGCGCTTGAAGACAGCTCCGAGGCAAGATCCCCAATCAGCTTCCCTTCTTTCTCTCCTTCAGACGAGGTGAAGACAGACGTAAAAAGACTGGCCACTTCTTTTTGGCTGTTTTTATCGAGCATCCTGTGATCCATGATTTATCTTTCCATTCGATTTCACTCTGTCGCTCTGGAACATAACGAATGAAATGGACTCCCCCGCCCCTGGCAGCATCTGATGTGCCAGATTGAATGGTGGAGCACCGATCAATCGAAAGAGGAGGCGAGTCCGTCATGAATATTACGACCGTAGGGATCGACCTGGCAAAGAACGTATTCAGTGTGCGTGGCGTGGATGCCCATGGCAAGGTGGTGGTGATGAAGACCCTATCGCGCAGCAAGCTGCTCGAATGCTTCGCCAACCTGCCGGCGGCAGTCCTCGAAGTGGAAGCGTGCAGCGGTGCCCAAGGGCGTCAAACCCATAGAGCACGCCATTCATCTTGTGATCTTCTCCCTGCTCTGTGTAGGCGAGGCATTTCCCTGAGCCGTCGACGCTGCGTTTGTGAAAGGCCGGCAAGCAGCCTGGCATTTCAACGACACCGACTAAGCGGGCGGATGGAACCCGATCAGAAGTTCCCTGCCTTCAAATTCCTACGTAACTCGTGGCCCGCTTCGGTTGAACCGATGATTTCGGTTACGACGCCAATGACCTTGCGCGTATCGTAGTAGCCGACGCGCAATATCGGCAGCCGGAAGCTCTGTATCCGGGGATAGCCCGATGACTCCAGATGTGCCGCCGCCGCATCGTAGTCCGCGTCGTCCAGCCAGTACGCCACATGTTGAACAACGGCATCACCGTGCCGATCCAGTGCATCCTGGTACATGCTGGCCCCCGAGACCGGCTGGATCAGTTCGATCTGCGTGTCGCCCGCGTAAGCGATGTGCAGGTTGCAGACCCAGTCGGCAGATTTCCCGAGGTAAGTGCCTTCGGTATCCTTGGCGGCGAGGTTGTCCATGTGCATGAAGCGGTCGATGCCCATCGTTTCAGTAAAGAATTTCTCGGCGGCCGCGAGGTCTCTGACGACCCAGGCAACTTGGCAGAACGCTGAAGCGAGTGCTGGCTTTTTCATGTGATGGCCTCATTTGTTTGCAGCATTTGATGGCGAAGCCGCATACGCCTAACGTTCAAGGTGAGCGACCGCAGGGTTGGGCGTCGCGTTCACGTTCCTGCCATTTCCATGACTTTGCAAACTGTTCTCCAGTTGCGATCAGTCATTGGGACACCCAAAAGCTTCTCGGAGCTTGCAGCCAGTTTCGACCTGCCAACGCCCTCAGGCGCATGCAGGTAAAACCTATTTTCGATTAGGTGAAACCGCTCACTCTCCTTTTTCAAGCTAAAGAGCTTTTCCATATCCGGGTTCTTTGGCGGAGAGGCAAGAAATCCCAGATGCAGACTACCAGGATCGGCTATAGCCTCCGGAAAAGGGTTTTCCGCTATGGCCTTCGCAAGCGCTTCGATGGAAAGAACCTTTACATGTGGCTCAAAGCCACGGCGTTTCAAAATTTCCGCTGGGACCTGCTTGGAGAGTCGAGTTAAATTCTTTTTGGCGCTCTCGAACACGGCATTGCCACTTTGAATATACGTCCTGACATTCAGCGCACCCAATCCCTCCAGCGCGGCGACAAGCTCCTTCATCGGAAGGGAGCAGTTACCGCCAACATTGATGCCGCGGAAGAAGGCAACGTATGTATTCATTCAGTCTCCGAGTGAGCGCAGGTCATGCGGTGCCGTGTATTCGCTTCCCGGTTGTACTTGGACAGAAGCGGCCCGATCGGTCCCTTTGCTTCCGCGACATAGGTTGCATGCGCCGGCGGATCACGGGGACTCCACTGTTCGGCGCGAACCTCGACGGCAACAATATTCTTTGCATCGGGTTGAGATGTGAGTTGGGCGCCGAGACCAACATGCGACGAGGACTGTGTCGAGCGGAAATTGACAACGTCAAAGTTCGCATCACCGAGAGTGCCAAAATGACGCTCGACCGTGAATGCCTCTGACTTCTCAGCGATGTCCGCCATTTTCGTCAGGAACTGGCGAGGTGGACTCGTAACCCTTATTCGAATTGGCGGCAGGTCGTCGGGCATTTCATAGGCCCCTAACGTAATAGGGGGAGTCGATGTAGTAGAGCTAACCGGAGCGGTGCGGTTTTATCGCGGCGCGTCCGGTTGAGCGCCGGGTTGGGCACCGCGTCAGCCGTGACCCGCTTCGGCATGCAACTTCAGCCCAAGTGCACCGATGACTTTAAGAATGGTGTCGAAGCCGGGGCTACGATCACCGGAGAGCGCTTTGTAAAGACTTTCGCGAGACAGTCCGGCATCGCGTGCGACCTGTGACATACCCCTGGCGCGAGCAATATCGCCGAGTGCTTTGGCAATGAATGCAGCATCCCCGTCGGCTTCTTCAAGGCATGCTTCAAGATAAGCGGCCATTTCCTCTGGGGTTCTGAGGTGTTCGGTGACGTCATAGCGAGTGGTAACGGTCTTAGTCATGGTTGCTACTCCGAAAGATTACGTGCGAGGCGCAATGCAGCCTTGATGTCCTTGGCTTGGGTAGTCTTGTCTCCACCCGCCAGCAGGATAATCAGCTCCCGCCCTCGCTTCTTGAAATACACCCGGTAACCGGGGCCGTAGTTGATTCGCAACTCCGAGACACCTTCGGCAACTGGTTCGACATCGCCGGGGTTTCCAGCGGCGAGCCGTTCGATCCTTGCTTGGACGCGCGCTCTCGCCTGGAGGTCGTGCAAATCGTCGAGCCACTGAGCGAAGAGGACGGTTTTGCGAATTTCAATCATGAAATGACTGTAGCCACATGGCTACATGTTGTCAATGCCATACACGCCGCCCTGTGGTGCCCAACGTTTTCGAGTTGAGCGACACCCCGAAGGGGCGTAAGCCGGGCGCGAAGCGAGCGGTGTTCGCTCTAACGTTCAAATTGAGGGGCAGCCCGCTTTTGGGCTGGCCATCTCAAATGCAGGGTTGGGCGTCGTCGTTGTGCTGGACAGCCTGCCGTTTGTTATGTACAGTAATACGTACATACATAAGGAGCCCCGACATGGATGCAATTACCTACACCACTGTTCGCGCGAATCTCGCCAGTGCCATGGATCGCGTTTGCGATGACCATGAAGCTTTGATTATTACTCGCAATGGAGAACAGTCCGTCGTTATGCTCTCTCTCGAAGACTACAAGGCGCTGGAGGAAACTGCCTACCTCTTGCGCACGCCCGCCAACGCGAAGCGGCTTCTCGCGGCTGCCGCACAACTGAACTCTGGTAAAGGCGTTGAGCGGAAGTTGGCCAAGTGAAACTGATCTTCGCTGACGAGGCATGGGAAGACTACCTGTATTGGCAAAAGCAAGACAAGCGCATGGTTGACCGAATCAACAAGCTAATACGGGAAACGCAGCGCGAACCTTTCGCCGGGGTGGGGAAGCCCGAACCGTTGAAGCATGCGCTCTCCGGGCTTTGGTCACGCCGCATAACAGATGAGCATCGCATGGTGTATCGCGTCGAAAATGATGCGCTGATGATCGCTCAGTTGCGCTTCCATTATTGAGACGCCCAACGTTCGAGTTAACCGGCTGGACGCCGCAGGCGGCCAGTCCGAGCGGAACGAAGTGGAGCGGTGTTGAACGAATTGTTAGCCGACAATTTTTCCTCCCGCTGCTTGGATACGCTGAAGAATAAAAGACTGCATTTCTGGTGACAAGCAAGCGACTGGCAACGTACTGAAATGTGCTTTTGAGTACAAAAGAAGCCAAACATTTGGCGTTTGCCATAGCTCCTTTACGACGGCCCATTGAAGTGTTGCTGTGCCAGAGTCTGCGCTGATGGTGAACGAAGAATGGTCGGCGCGAAATGTGGCGTATGGGCTGCCCATGTCACGGAACTTGGCTAGAGAGTTGCGATAGTGGACGAAATACAGGGCCACAATGAACAACACACCAAAGGTAAAGACGGTGCCAAGAACACCAACAACCCAGGAAACTTCGCCGCGCGCCAAATAGAAGGCCAACCCAAGCGCAATAAGTAGCAAGGCAACCAAGAATCCCACTCCGACAGAACGGCGCCAGAACGCAAAGACGGCTTGCCGAATTAGTGGCTCTGAATAGGTAAGCGTGGTTTCGTAGTTCATGTCGGCTAACGTTCAAATTGAGGGGCCGCCGCTTCGCGGCGGTCCCTCTCGAATGCAGTGTTAGACAAGTTGTTTAATTGCAAAGGGTTTTTTGCCATTATTTTTTTCGAAATTCCTTCCATGCCACGACAATTACCCAGATAGGTAAAAGAACACAAATAAAAACTCCTATGCCTAAGACAAGCCATATATGGCCCCAAGAGGCAATAAATGCAAAAAGTGGATTGAGGTTGACACCAGCTAGATGGCAACCATGCGCACCGTTCACTCCAAGCATAATGCAGCCAGGTATCAGGTACGCAAACGCATAACCCGCCGCCACTATGACAAGCGGAACAAGAACCAAGAAAGTTGCGGCCCAGCCTAAAAATGTCTTTCGCTTGGCAATGCGCATGGGGGGGTCAGAAATACGGGAATTGCTAACGTGTACAGCATAGGCTTGTTTACGCTGCTCGATAGCCGCGTTATTGGCGTCTGAAGGACATAGGCAATTGATGCACTCTGCGGCATCGGCAGTGTTTGGTTGAGTGCAAACAGGGCATGCCCAATCGTTACGAGACATAGGAAATTATAGTAGTGACAAGGTCAGGTCTAACGTAATTTAGACGGCCTCAACTCTAGACCGGTGTGCCGCCTAAATCAACAGACTGAAGCCATGTGCCCGTTTTAATTGAATTATCTGCTTGAGATGAAATTTAGGCAGGCCTAAAATTCTGCGGATGGAAGTTAAGGCTGCTTCTCAGGATTCCCCCAGGCTGCTCGATCGCGTGCGAGCCGAGATCCGGTTGCGCCATTACAGCCTGCGCACCGAGCAGTCGTATGTCGACTGGGCAAGGCGCTTCATTCTGTTCCACCACAAGCGCCATCCTGCTGAGATGGGGGCGGCTGAGATACGGGACTTTCTTGCTCATCTGGCGGTGGAGCGGCATGTGTCGGCATCGACGCAGAATCAGGCCAAGTCCGCGCTCCTGTTCCTGTACCGCGAGGTGCTGAAGGTCGAACTGCCCTGGCTGGACGAGGTCGTTGCAGCAAAATCGGCGAAGCGTCTGCCGGTGGTGCTGACGCAGGTCGAGGCGCGTGCCCTGCTGAACGCGATGTCGGGGACGATGGGGCTGATCGCCGGGCTGCTCTATGGAACCGGGATGCGCCTGCTCGAAGGGCTGCGCCTGCGCGTCAAGGATGTGGAGTTCAGCCGCCGCGAGATCATCGTGCGCGAGGGCAAGGGCAACAAGGACCGGGTGACGGTGCTGCCGGAGAACCTGATCCTGCCGCTGAAGGCGCATCTCGACAAGGTGCGGGCGCTGCATGAGCGCGATCTTGCGGCCGGGTTTGGTGAGGTCTTTCTCCCGGATGCGCTGGCCGTCAAATATCCCAATGCCGCCAGAGCCTGGGGCTGGCAGTTTGTTTTTCCTTCGCCGGTGCGATCGGCCGACCCGCGCTCCGGCATCGAGCGTCGGCACCATGTTTATGAAACCAGCGTTCAGCGTGCGGTGCGCGAGGCGGCGCGGGCGGCAGGCATACACAAGCCGGTGACGCCGCACGTGCTGCGGCATTCGTTTGCAACGCATCTGCTGCAGGCGGGCTACGACATCCGTACGGTGCAGGAACTGCTTGGGCACAAGGATGTGGCGACCACGATGATCTACACCCATGTATTGAACAAGGGCGGGCGCGGCGTGACGAGCCCGCTGGATATGTGATGACCGACGACGGATACATGCGCATCGCGCTGGAACTGGCGCAACAGGGCGGGGATGCGGGCGAGGTGCCTGTGGGCGCGCTGGTGGTGTGCGGCGGCGAGGTGGTCGGCCGCGGGTTCAACCAGCCGATTTCCAGCCACGATCCTACGGCGCACGCCGAGGTGATGGCGCTGCGCGACGCGGCCGGGCGGCTCGGCAACTACCGGCTGGTGAACTGCACGCTGTACGTGACCATGGAGCCGTGCGTGATGTGCGCGGGGGCGATCCTGCATGCGCGCGTGGCACGCGTCGTGTATGGCGCGAAGGAATACAAGACGGGCGCCCACGGCAGCATCGTCGACGTGTTCGCCGAACCGCGCCTGAATTTCCATTGCGAGGTGACGGGCGGCGTGCTGGCGGACGAATGCGCGGCGATGATCTCGGGCTTCTTCGAGTCGCGCCGGCAGCAGAAAAAGGAGACGGCGCAATGAGCGACCTGGTCATCGAAGTGGACCTGCGCCTGCAGCAACTGTATCTGTGGGAGCCCTACCCGGACGGCGACATGCTGATCCGCCAGTACCCGGTTTCGACTGCAACCAACGGGGCAGGGGAGCAGAACGGCAGCTACTGTACGCCGCGCGGGCACCACCGCATCGCTGAGAAGATCGGCGCCGGCGTGCCGCTGTGCGCAGCGTTCAGGTCGCGCGAACCGACCGGCGAGATCTGGACCCCGGAACTGGACGCCGGGAACCCGGGCCGCGACTGGATCCTCACCCGCATCCTGTGGCTCGAAGGCATGGAGCCCGGCAGGAACCACGGCGGCACGGTGGATACGCATGCCCGCTACATCTACATCCACGGCACCCACGAAGAGCACAAGCTCGGCACGCCGGCTTCGCACGGTTGCATCCGCATGGGCAATGCCGATGTCGCCGAACTGTTCGATTTGGTCAAGGTGGGCACCGAGGTACGGATTTCGTAGGGGACACCGGCCCTTCGACGGGCTCAGGGCGAACGGGCCGGGGAAGGTGTGCTTTTGTCCCTCGCTAGCAGTGAGCCTGTCTTGGGTCCGTTCGTGGTGAGCCTGTCGAACCACATTCCGATCGATGGCGTCGGACTATTTCTTGGTTCTATTCTTCGCCAACCGAGAAATCTCCGCCCAGTCGCCGCGTATCAGCGCTTCCTTCTTGGCGCGGCTCCAGCCCTTGATTTGTCGTTCGAACGCGAGAGCTTCGATGCCGGTCGGGCATTCCTGGCTGAACACGAGTTCGACGGGCAGGCGGGTGGCGGTGTAGCCGCCGCATGCGCCCGTGGCGTGTTCGCCGATGCGTTTGTCGAGGTCGTCGGTATGGCCGGCGTAGTAGGCGCCGTCGGTGCAGCGCAGCAGGTAGACCCAGAAAGTCAGCGGCACTGAACAATCCGGGGTTCGGCGTGGTTCGAACCTGCCGCGACGAAGGCAGGCTCCGGCCTGCTTACTGCAGCACGACCAGGGTGACGCGCCGGTTCTGCGCGCGGCCGGCGCGATTCATGTTGCTGGCGACCGGGGCCGTTTCGCCGTAGGAGATCACGCTCATGCGGTGCAGGGCGATTCCGCCCTCCATGGCCAGATAGCGGCGTACCGCTTCGGCGCGGGTCTGGCCGAGCGCGAGATTGGCGACGGGGGTGCCGCGGCTGTCGGTATGGCCCTGGATTTCGATGAACACGTTCTTGTTGGCGGCCTTGAGTTGCGTGACGAAGGCGTCGAGTGCTTTTTTCATGTCATCCGACAACTTGCTGGCGTCGGGCCCAAACGTGACCTCGCTGGAAAACGAGGCTTCGTACAGAAACTTGCCGGCCGCAAGTTCGCCGGCGGCGTTGGCGCGTTCGAGTGCTTCCTGGGCGGTGCGCGAGGCGCCTTCGATAGCGGTCTTCTGGCTGTCGAGGCTGGATTGCTGGCTGTTGACGCGGTTCTCGAGCCCCTGGTAGAGGCTGGCGGTTTTGCCGAGCTTGGTGTCGGTGTCGGCCTGCTGGCCGTCCATGCGCTTGTTTACGCCGGCAACCTGCTCGTTGACGTAATCCTTGGTGGCGCAGCCTGCGAGCAGTGCTACGCAGGTGAGTGCCAGTGGCAGATTGCGGATGTTCATTTCTATTCTCCCTGAAAAATCATGTCGGCCGATGGATCCGGCCGGGCTGTGGCTTTCACTGTCTTGTTCTATTGTCGGTCACGACTGCCAATAGCTTGAATTTGCAGATTAGGATGCCAGCGGCATCGGCTTGCCGTCGTTGAGGTTGAGCCAGCCCTTGGCGATGCGGTAGACGAACCAGACGAACGCCACGCCCCACACCACCCAGCCGATCAGGATGATCCAGGTGAGGCCTCCGACGACGAGCCATACGACGCTCCACCAGAAGGTTCGGATCTGCCAGCTGAAGTGGCTTTCGAGCCAGGTTCCCCTGGCGTCGTCGATCTTGATGTAGTTGAGGACGATGGCGACGATGGCCGTGATGCCGACGAACATCGAAACGGCATAGAGGACGTAGATCACCGTGGTCAGCGTTTTCAGGCTGTCGAGCTTGGTGTCGGGGGCGGGAAGGGAATCCGTCATTGCTGTCTCGCTTTCTCGTATATGGGCATCATCTTGGGCACCAGCGCGTTCAACGCCACGATGCGGTTGTCCGGTGAGGGATGGGTGCTGAGGAACTGCGGCGGGCCGTTGCCATCGGCCGCGCTCATTTTTTTCCACAGGCTGACGGCGGCATGCGGGTCGTAGCCGGCACGCGCCGCGAGTTCGACGCCGTAGCGGTCGGCCTCGGATTCGCCTTCGCGGCTGTTGGGCAAGGTTAACGCAATATCGGCCACTGGTGCCAGCACGGACAGGTCCTGCCCGACGACGATGGAGCCGATCATGAGTCCCCCCTGCGTGGCCATGGCGCGGCTCATGCGCTCGCGGCCATGCCCGAGCAGCGCGTGGGCGATCTCGTGGCCCATGACCTGGGCGATCTCGTCGTCGCTGAGTTTCAGCTTCTGGATGATGCCGGTGTAGATCGCCATCTTGCCGCCGGGCATGCACCACGCGTTGAGCGTCGGCTCGTCGATCACCGCGACCGACCATTTCCAGTCGCGGCTGGGCGGGTACATGAGCTTGGCCTCGGCGATCAGGCGGTCGGTGATGCGCCTGACGCGGTTGTCGAGTGCGGCGTTGGTGCTGAGCTTGCCCTTCTGCTGAGCTTCGCCCACCGTCTTCGCGTAGGCCTGGGCCGACGAGGACTGCGCCTGCTCCTCGGAAACCAGCACGAACTGTTTGCGGCCGGACACCGGGTTGGTCGAGCAGGCCGCGAGGCTGGCGGTGAGCAGGAAGGTGATGAGGAGCGTGCGTTTCATGGTCATGACTGATTGCGAACTGGTTAAGGGGGCGCTGATCTATTCAGCGCGTTCGCCCTGAGCCCGCCGGCTCCGCTCAGGACAGGCTTGTCGACGGGCCACTCCGCCCGGTCCGTTCGCCCTGAGCTCGTCGAAGGGCTGCTCTGCAATGATGTCAGCACAGTAGTGTCCGGTTAAAAAGCGAATAGATTCAGTTGGTTGTTGTTTTTGTCCTGGTTTGAGAGGGGGCCATTTCCTGCAAAGGCTTGCTGGATGGGCATCTTCTCGAACAGGGTGAGCGAAAGAATCTGTAGCAAAGTGT
>WGNC01000044.1 GCA_016124745.1 Thiobacillus sp. | reverse complement strand
GGCACCTCGATGTCGGCTCATCACATCCTGGGGCTGTAGCCGGTCCCAAGGGTATGGCTGTTCGCCATTTAAAGTGGTACGTGAGCTGGGTTTAAAACGTCGTGAGACAGTTTGGTCCCTATCTGCCGTGGGCGTTGGAAGATTGACGGGGGCTGCTCCTAGTACGAGAGGACCGGAGTGGACGTGCCTCTGGTGTACCGGTTATGACGCCAGTCGTATCGCCGGGTAGCTAAGCACGGAAGAGATAAACGCTGAAAGCATCTAAGCGTGAAACTTGCCTGAAGATAAGTCTTCCCTTGCACCTTGAGTGCACTAAAGGGTCGTTGAAGACCACAACGTTGATAGGCGGGGTGTGGAAGCGCAGTAATGCGTTAAGCTAACCCGTACTAATTGCCCGTGAGGCTTGATCCTATAATTTTGAGAAGCAGCCATGTAAATGGCAGCAGTGTGTGTAGCACGATACAACCTCAACCCAACACCTTCTTCCAGACATGCCGCATGATTTGATTCAAGTCAGCGCGGCGTGAACAGACAGTCGGCCCAAGATCGAAAGATCGACGGCACCCCAGACAATTCGAATGCTGGGTCCAGGTACAAGCCAAACAGGCTGGCCTCGATCCTCACCCCTTTGTCTGACGACCATAGCAGAGTGGAACCACCCCTTCCCATCCCGAACAGGACGGTGAAACGCTCCCGCGCCAATGATAGTAGGCACCTCGCCTGTGAAAGTAGGTCATCGTCAGACTCCTTATACCACCCGAGGAACACAACCCCTCAGGTACAAAACCCCCTCCCAAAAGGAGGGGGTTTTTTATTGCAGTGCTTCATCCCAGAAAATTCGAACTTGCTGCCATGTAAAATTGCAGAGTGCCTACACGACCCTCCAAATCACTGTTTCACATTTTGCGCCGAATGTCTGACGGCGCGTTTCATTCGGGGCAGGATCTGGCGCGTGAATTTCAGATTTCTCGGGGCAGCATCTTCAATGCGCTCAATCAGGCAGAAGCCATGGGACTGGCAGTCCATGCGGTGCGCGGAAAGGGGTATCGGATTCCTGTTCCTGTCGAATGGCTGAACGAGGCAGCGGTGTCCCATCATCTGGGCCAGGCTTCCGTCGCCTTCGATGTGCACATTCTGGATAGTGTGGATTCGACCAATAACGCGTTGATGATGGCCGCAGCAAGCGGGGCACCTGATGGTACGGTGTTCTGCGCGGAGCACCAGCAGGCCGGCAAAGGCAGGCGGGGACGTCAGTGGCATGCAGTGCTAGGAGGAAGCCTTACGTTTTCGGTATTGTGCCGATTCGACCAGGGACTGCAGGCCCTGTCCGGTCTGAGCCTGGCGGTCGGAATGGCGGTTGCGCGTGCTGTCAACCGCCATAGCCGGCATCCGGCCAGTTTGAAATGGCCGAACGATGTGCTAGTGGACTACCGGAAACTGGCGGGCATTCTGGTCGAGGTTCAGGGGGATATGGACGGGGATGCTTTTGCAGTGGTCGGGATCGGGCTGAATGTACGGCTGAGTGAGGCCCAGCGCGACGCAGTCGATCAGGCCGTGGTCGACCTGGCCGAAATGGGCGTGAACGTAGGCCGCAATCAGTTGCTGGCGGACTGCCTGATGGAATTGCAGCTGATACTGACCCGCTTTCGCCGTGACGGGTTTTCCGCCCTACGCGACGAATGGATGGCGCTGGATGCCTACGCCGACAAGGCAGTGGCCCTGCTGGTACCCGACGCCCGTGTCGTGAATGGGGTGGCGGCGGGAGTGGACGAAGCCGGCGCCTTTTTGCTGCGCGATCATGTTGGGGTGTTGAACGCATTTAGTGGCGGCGAAATCAGCCTGCGACTGGATCGGGACGGGCGATGAGCACCCGGAGATTGCTGCTCGATGCAGGAAATACGCGGCTGAAATGGGCCCTGGTGGACGACGGCGTATGGCGTGAGCAGGGAAGTGCGGCCTACACGGAGTTGGCATCCCTTGCGCAGTGGGTGAAGCCGGGGACGCGCTGTTATATCGCCAGCGTGGCGCGCGCGCAGCATGAGGAACAGATCAGCAAACTGCTGGCGCCATGCGGCATGACGCCCAGATGGCTGGGTGCCGAGGCGAGATTCTCGGATGTCAGAAACAGCTATGCGCACCCGCAGCAACTGGGTGTGGATCGTTGGATGGGCTTGATTGCCGTGCGCCATCGCACCCGGAAACCTGCATTGGTGGTATCCGCTGGAACAGCAATGACTGTGGATGCCCTGGCGGCAGACGGGACATTCATGGGCGGGCTGATCGTGCCCGGAGTGGCCTTGATGCAGCAGGCGCTACAGCAAGGGACGGCCCGTGTCGCTGAAGTGAAGGGTCACTGGCACGCTTTTCCGCTCTCCACGCCAGACGCCGTCGAGAGCGGGATCTTGGCTGCACTGATTGGGGCGATCCAGTTGCAGTGCGAGCGAATGGCGTCAATGACGGGTGGGATGCCCCACTGCATTCTGACCGGCGGCGATGCGGAGAAGCTGCTGCCTCATCTGTCAATGGACGTGGAGCATGCGCCGGCACTGGTGCTGGAAGGTATCGATTGTGTCGCAAGGGAGGATACTGCAGGATGAAATGGCTTACTTGGGTCTTGCTGGCGGCCAACCTTGCGGCTGCGGGTGTTTTCATCGGCAGCGCGCACTGGTCGCAGTCTTTCTCGGAGCAGAACGCGCCGATGAACGTCGATCGCCTCAGCCTGCGCAGTCAATCCGGACCGGCAGGCAGGGAAGAGACGCCAGCCGCGCCAGAGACGGAAGACTTGTGCGTTGAATGGCGTGGTCTGAACCAGGATGAATTGCCGCTGGTTCGCGAGCAACTCAAGGTCATGGCGGGCGAGCGCGTAATGTCATTTACCGAGGTGCCGGTGGAGACACGACAGTGGGTCCTGTTTCCACCCTTGCCCAGCCCGGAATCGGCTGAGGCCAAACTGGGTGAATTGGCAGCGGCCGGCCTGAAGGACGCATTCGTGGTCAAGGACGGCATCTGGCGTAATGCCATCTCGCTCGGGCTGTATGCCAACGATGAGGCCGCGCGCCGCCGCGTGCGCGAAGTCGAGGACAAAGGCGTGCTGGGCACGCGGGTGGAAGTGCAGCCGCGTCAGGGTACGGATTTTTACTTCGTGATCCGCAGCGAAGACCCGGATGCCCTGAAGGGGCTCGGCGAGATCAGGCAGGCTTATCCGGGGAGCCGGCAGTCGCGCGTCGCCTGTCCATCATAAGTCGCGCAGCAGATAGTCGAACGCAATGCCGCCGAAGACCGCGGCACCGAACCAGGTGTTATGCAAAAAGGCGCGAAAACACTGCTGGGGGTCGCGCGCCCGAATGATCCAGAGGTGGTAGAGCGCAATTCCCCCCGCCGTCGCCAGCCCGCCGTAATACGCAACGCCCATTTCTTTCTGTGGGCCGACCCAGACCAGCAGCCCGAGCGTCACGGCATAGCAGATGGCAATGGCGGCAATATCATGCCGTCCGAACGTGATGGCCGACGTCTTGATTCCGATCTTGAGGTCGTCAGCGCGGTCGACCATGGCATATTGCGTGTCGTAGGCAATCGCCCAGAAGGTGTTGGCGGCCAGCAGAATCCAGGCTTCAGTCGGAATTTCGCCCAATAGTGCGGCATAACTCATCGGAATGCCGAAACCGAAGGCAATGCCGAGGTAAGCCTGCGGTATCGCAAAAAATCGCTTGGTGAACGGATAGCTCGCGGCCAGAAACAGGGCAATAACGGACAGGCCCAGCACGAGCCGGTTGAGCGGCAGGATCAGCAAAAAAGCGAGCAGGGACAAACCCGCTGCCAGCAGCAGCGCTTCTTTGGGAGACACCTTGCCGGCTGCCACCGGCCGCTCGCGGGTGCGCGACACGTGCGGGTCGAATTCGCGGTCGGCGTAGTCGTTGATGACGCAGCCGGCCGAGCGCATCAGTACGACGCCCAAGGCGAAAATCCACAGTATCAGCCAGTCCGGGTGACCTTGGCTGGCCAGCCACTGTCCCCACAGCGTAGGCCACAGCAGCAGCAATATGCCGATCGGCTTGTCGAGCCGCATCAGCTTTTTGTAGTACCGCAGGCGTTCTGACAGGGTCATAGTGCGTCAATCGCGGGCAGAAACACCTCGGTCACCAGCAGCGGATGGCGGTTGAGGCTGAACACCGAGCGTCGCGCCCACAGGCTGCGTTCTGACAACGGGCGCTGGCGCGCAATGCTGCGAAACAAGGGATGGTCGCCATGCAGGTGCTGGAAGGTCAGCGGCTGGCGCTTTATGCGGCGATCGCTGAACAGGGCCTCGCCCAATGGACGGCTGCCCAGTCGGCTGATGCTGTTCCAGCCGCCGCGCAGGCTGGGATAGGGCAGTACGCTATGGGCAGATACCACCGGAATGCCGTTGCACAGCAACAGAACCTCACGCACATATGCCCGCGTACTCATCGCTATCCCCAGCAGCGCGAATTCGTCCGGATTGGGGCGAGCCAGGCCTGTGATGAGCGGTACCACCTGAAAAGCCGTGCACCGGGATTTCAGGCGTTGGGTCAGCGAGCCACGGTCGATGAGCCAGGCGCGTAGCGGGCGTGGAAGGGAATGCGGATGGGCAAACCAGCTTTGCCGGGAATTGTGCACGGCGTATCGTCGAATGAGCAGGAAGCCCGCATTATGCCGTAGCTGCGGGGTCATCCGACAGGTGGAGTCCCCTGCTTCAGATGCTCGACAGGGATTGACGATGGCCGACCCAGCGTTCCAGATGACGGGCAGCGACGTCGGGGTGATCGACCAGGCAGCGTTGCGCCAGGTTGCGGGCGGCTTCCAACAGGGCGATGTCGCGCTCCAGGTCGGCGAACCGCAGCAGCGGCAGCCCGCTTTGACGGTGACCAAGCAACTCGCCGGGTCCGCGCAGCAACAGATCCTGGCGCGCGATCTCGAAGCCGTCGGTGAGTTCGTAAATGACCTTGAGCCGCGCCCGCGCGAGTTCCGACACCGGCGTCTGGTACAGCAGCACGCATACCGATTCGCGGCTGCCGCGACCCACGCGCCCGCGCAGCTGGTGCAGTTGCGCGAGGCCCATGCGCTCGGCGTGCTCGATGATCATCAGCGCGGCATTGGAGACGTCGACGCCGACTTCGATGACAGTGGTGGCGACCAGCAGGTCGATTTCATGCGCCTGGAACGCGCCCATCACCGCCTGTTTCTCATCCGGTTTCAGCCGCCCGTGCACCAGGCCGATGCGCAGTTCCGGAAGCTGCGCTGCGAGGGCCGCAAAGTTGTCCTCGGCAGTTTGCAGCTGCAGCTTCTCCGATTCCTCGATCAGGGGACAGACCCAGTAGGCCTGACCACCGTCCAGGCAGGCCTCGCGTACCCGCGCCAGCACATCGTCGCGGCGCGCAGCATTCACCAGCTTGGTGGCGACAGGGGTGCGCCCCGGCGGCAGTTCATCGACGGTCGTCACGTCGAGGTCGGCAAAGTAGCTCATCGCCAGGGTGCGCGGGATCGGCGTCGCGCTCATCATCAACTGGTGCGGCTCCTCGCCCTTGTGCATCAGTGCCAGCCGCTGGCCGACGCCAAAACGGTGTTGCTCGTCGATCACCGCCAGTCCCAGCCGCGCGAAGCGCCCTCCGTCCTGGAACAGGGCGTGGGTGCCGAAAGCAAGATCGACCTCACCGCTGGCGATCGCCTGCCAGGCTGCGCTGCGCTCGGATTTGCGCTGGCTGCCGGAAACCCAGGCGCAGCGCACGCCAAGCTCGGACAATGGCGGCGCCAGTCTGCGGAAATGCTGCTCGGCAAGAATCTCGGTGGGCGCCATGAAAGCGGCCTGCTGGCCGTTTTCGATCGCCTGCAGGCAAGCAAGTGCCGCGACCACGGTCTTGCCGCTGCCGACGTCGCCTTGCAGCAGGCGGCGCATCGGATGGACTTGCGTCAGGTCGTCGCTGATTTCCTGCCACGCGCGCACCTGTGCTGCAGTCAGATCGAACGGCAGCGCGCGGATGAACGCTGCAGTCAACTGCCGCTTTGCCGGCAGGGGGCGAGTGCGCTGGCTGCGGCGCTGCCTGCGCGCCACGGCCAGCGACAGTTGTTGCGCCAGCAGCTCGTCGAAAGCCAGTCGCTGCCAGGCCGGATGGCGGCGTGACTCGAGTTCGGCCAGCGCACTGTCGAGCGGTGGCTGGTGCAGCAGGCGGATGCTGGATTCCAGTTCGGGCAGTCCGAGTTCGGCCAGCCAGTCGACAGGCAGGGTGTCGTGAATGGGAGCTTCCATGGCGCGGCTGACCAGTTTGCGCAGCGTGGCCTGGCCGAGGCCGGCGGTAGTGGGGTACACCGGCGTGAACTGGGTCGGCAGCGGCGTTGCGTCGTCCGCCTTGATGAAGCGCGGGTGCACCATCTCCAGACCCAGAAAGCCGCCGCGGATCTCGCCGATGAAGCGGAAGCTCTCGCCTGGCTGAAACAGCTTGAGATGGCTGGGATAAAAATTCAGGAAGCGCATGCCGAGTACGCCGCCGGCATCTTCTACCGTCAGTGTCAACATGCGGCGCGGACGGTAGGCGACGCTGGCCTCGCCAACCACCGCCTGCACCTGCACCGTCTGCCCTGGCAGGAGGTCGCGGATCGGCGTGATGCGGGTTTCATCTTCCCAGCGCAAGGGCAGGTGCAACACCAGATCGGCGTCGCGGGCGAGGCCCAGCTTGGCGAGTTTGGCCGCTGTCGACGGACTGACGGGGAAGGAAAACGGCGAGGCCGTCTTCACATGGCTTATCCGAGCACCATCACCGCATCCGCCTCGACCAGCGCGCCACGCGGCAGGGCAGCGACGCCGACCGCCGCGCGCGCCGGGTAGGGCTGGCTGAAATAGCCGGCCATGATTTCATTGACCTTGGGGAAATGACCGAGGTCAGTCAGGAATACGTTCAGCTTGACCACATCGGAAAGCGATCCGCCTGCCGCAGCTGCCACTGCGGCCAGATTCCCGAACACCTGGTGGATCTGCGCCTCGATCCCCTCCACCAATTGCATGGACACCGGGTCGAGGCCGATCTGGCCCGACAGATACACGGTCTGGTCGACCTGCACGGCCTGCGAATAGGTGCCGATTGCGGCGGGGGCGTCGGCGGTCTGGATGATGCGCTTGTTCATGCTGGAAGGTTCCGGGTCAGTGAGCGGGATGGGGTCATTGCGACTGCGCGGCACGGCCGTCCTTCTTGCCCTTGATGCGGAAAATCCGCACCACGTCGGGCAGGCTGCGCAGGCCGCGCATCACGCGAGCGAGATGCATGCGGTTTTCCACCTGCACGGTGAAAAACAGCACGGTGTAGGGGCTGCCGTCCTCCTCTTCCATGGATACGTTGCCAATGTTGGAGCCGTGCTCGGCAATGGCGGCGGCGACCTTTGCCAGCACGCCGCGCTTGTTGCCGACGACGACCTTGATCGAGACGTCGAACATGTGGCCGGGCTCGGCCTCCCACTCGACGTCCAGCCATTTGTCCGGATCGGTGCGGAACGCACGGATCGACGGGCAGTCGTGGGTATGGATGATGAGGCCGCGGTCCTTGTGGATGAAGCCGAGAATCGGATCGCCCGGAATGGGATGACAGCACTGCGCCAGCTCGACTGCGACCCCCTCGGTGCCGCGGATGCTGATGGCGTGCGGGTGGGCTGGTTCGCCAGATTTTTCGCCCTGCACGTGCAGCAGCTGGTGCGCCACCACCAGCGGCAGTTTGGCGCCCAGGCCGATGGCGGTAAACAGCTCCTGCCGGGATTGCATGGCGTAATCCTTGAGCAGGCGGTCCCAGACGGCCGTTTCGGGTTCGGCTGACTCGGGGTGAAGTGCAGCAATGGCATTGTTGAGCAGGCGCTCGCCCAGCGCCGCCGCCTCCTTCACGCGCGCATTGCGCAGGTAGTTGCGGATGTGCGAGCGCGCCTTGCCGGTGACGACGAAATTCAGCCAAGCCGCATTGGGGGTGGCGTTGGACGAAGTCAGGATTTCGACATGGTCGCCGTTGCGCAACTGGGTACGCAGGGGCATCAGTTCGTAATTGATCTTGACCGCGATGCAGTGACGCCCGACGTCGGTATGCACGGCAAAGCCGAAATCCACCGCGGTGGCGCCGCGCGGCAACGCCATGATCTTGCCTTTCGGTGTGAACACGTAGACCTCGTCGGGGAACAGGTCGATCTTGATGTGTTCCAGAAATTCGGTTGAGTCGCCATGGTCCGCCTGGATGTCGAGCAGCGACTGCAGCCAGCGGTGGGTGCGCGTCTGCACGTCGTTCAGCGCCGCGTCGGCCGATTTGTACATCCAGTGCGAGGCGACGCCGGATTCGGCCAGCCGGTTCATGTCGGTGGTGCGGATCTGCACCTCGATCGGCGTGCCGTTGGGCCCGAACAGGATCGAGTGCAGCGACTGGTAGCCATTGGCCTTGGGAATCGCGATGTAGTCCTTGAACTTGCCCGGGATCGGCTTGTATGCGCCATGCAGTGCCCCCAGCGCCAGATAGCAGGAGGGTTGGTCGCGTACCACTACGCGAAAGCCGTAGATATCGAACACCTCGGAGAACGCCAGGTTCTTTTCCTGCATCTTGCGATAGATGCTGTAAAGGTGCTTCTCGCGTCCGCTGATGGTGGCTTCGATGCCAGCCTGGGCGAGCTTGTCCTGCAGGGTGATCTTGACCTTGTCGACCAGTTCGCGGCGGTTGCCGCGCGCTGCCTTGACGGCTTTGGCCAGCACCTGGTAGCGATTGGGATGGCTATAGCGGAAGCCGAGGTCTTCCAGTTCCTGGTATACCGAATGCAGGCCCAAGCGGTTGGCGATCGGCGCGTAGATTTCAAGCGTTTCGGTGGCGATGCGGCGGCGCTTCTCTGCCGGCATCGAGTCCATCGTGTGCATGTTGTGCTGGCGGTCGGCCAGCTTGACCAGGATGACCCGGACGTCCTGCGCCATTGCCAGCAGCATCTTGCGGAAGTTCTCCGCCTGTGCGTGCTGTTCGGAAGCAAATGCCAGCTTGTCGAGCTTGGAGACGCCCTCCACCAGCAGTGCCACGGCCTTGCCGAAACGCGCCTCGATCTCGCTGGCGGTGGCCGGGGTGTCCTCCACCACGTCATGCAACAGCGCGGCGGTCAGCGTCTGCGCGTCAAGATGCCAGCCGGCCAGGATGCCAGCCACTGCTAACGGATGGGAGATATAGGGCTCGCCGCTCTTGCGGAACTGGCCTTCGTGGGCGAGTCGGCTGAATTCGTAGGCTTCCTCGATGACGCCGACCTCGTCCGGCGGCAGGTATGACAAGGCCGGACGCAGCGATTCGAAGGCGTGCGTCATGTTCGGCGCGCGATTGCCGTGCGCCGGTTCAGGGTCGGGCCGGGCCTCAGGCGCGGCCCCGGTTGAGGATTTCACGGCCAACCTTGCCCGCTGCGATTTCGCGCAGCGCGGTGACGATGGGTTTGTCCTTCGATTCGACCATGGACTGCGAGCCCTGTGCCAGTTGGCGTGCGCGGTAGGTCACTGCGAGCGTCAGCTCGAAACGGTTGGGAAACATGTCGATACAGTCATCAACGGTAATGCGTGCCATAGGGTTGCTCCTGCTTCAGGCGATGCGGTTTAGATGCGTTGGAATTCGTCGAACAGCGCCGCGTGCCGGTCCATCTGGCGAGCGGATTCAAGGCGAATGCTGCGGGTGATCGCGATCAGGTCCTGCAGGGCGTGGTCGAAATCATCGTTGACGATTATATAGTCGAACCGGTCGGCGTGAGCGACGTCGTGGGCGGCTGCGGCGAGGCGGCGCTCGATGACTTCCTCGCTGTCCTGCCCGCGCCCCTTGAGCCGGGTGCGCAATGCATTGAATGATGGCGGCAGGATGAAAATGGAGGCCGCATGAGGAAAATGCTGCTTGACCTGCGCTGCACCCTGCCAGTCGATTTCGAGCAGGAGGTCATGGCCCGCGTTGAGGTCACGCGAGATGCTGCTTTTCGAGGTGCCGTAGAAATTTCCATAGACGCCTGCATGCTCGAGAAATTCGCCGTCGGCCAGCATCATCTCGAAACGCTGACGGGTGACGAAATGATAGTCGCGTCCGTCGGTTTCTCCGGGCCGCGGCTCACGCGTGGTGTAGGACACCGACAGGCGAATGGCAGGATCCGCCTTGAGCAGCGCCTTGACCAGACTGGTCTTGCCGGCACCGGACGGTGCGCTGACGATGTAAAGCACGCCTTTTTTGGGGGAGGGGATCATGTTCGTTCCAGGTTGCTGACTATTCTATATTCTGAACTTGCTCGCGCATCTGTTCGACCAGCACCTTGAGTTCAAGCGAGACGCGTGAGGTTTCCACCGCCACCGATTTGGCGCCGAGGGTGTTGGCCTCGCGGTGCAGTTCCTGCATCAGGAAATCGAGCCGCTTGCCGATAGCACCCTGCTGGTCGAGCACCCGGCGCACCTCGGAGAAATGCGTGGTGAGGCGGGACAGTTCCTCGTCGACATCGGCCTTTTGCGCCACCAGCGCGATTTCCTGGGCCAGCCTTTCATGGCCGGCTTCCCCCAGCGCGTCGCGCAGGCGCTCTGCCAGTTTGTCGCGCTGGGCGGCGACCAGGGCAGGCAACAGGGGTTGCAGGCTGGCTACCTGTGCTTCGGCGGCACCAAGCCGGTCGAGAATGTGCTGCTTCAGCTTGGCGCCTTCACGCTGGCGGCTTGCCACCAGCTCGTCCAGCGTGGCAAGGACCCCTGCCAGCGCCGCGTCGTTCAGCGTATCCGGCGACAGCACGGCGGTCTGCACCATGCCGGGCCAGCGCAGAATGTCGCTGACACTCAGACGCGGGCTCTCCGGCAGACGTTGCAGCACGTCGCTCTGCCAGTTCGCGAGCCGCTCAAGAATGGCGGGGTTCAAGCCGTTATCGAGCGTGGCAAGGGGGAGCGGGGTGATGCCGATACGGCACTCCACTTTGCCACGTGCGAGGCGCTCGTTGATCAGTTCGCGCAACTGCGGTTCCAGCGGGCGGAGTTCGTCGGCCAGGCGAAAATGCAGTTCGAGATAGCGCTGGTTGACACTGCGCAGGTCGATATTGACGCTGGCATGGTCGAGGTTGATGCTGTGGGCGGCGAACCCGGTCATGCTGGTGGTCATGAATTGTTTGGGGACAGAGGGTTGTAGGATTGTTGCCGCAGCGCAGAAGGATACAAAGCTTCCCGACGTGGCCGGCTCATTAGACAAAGATAATAGACGTTCGACTATGGCGACTCAACCCAACCAGGCGCTTCCCAACGGATACCGGCTGAACGAATACACCATCGTGCGCAAGATTGGCGGCGGGGGCTTCAGCATGGTGTATCTGGCGCGCGACGACAGCAACCAGTCGGTGGCGATCAAGGAATACCTGCCAGGCGCGCTGGTCCTGCGCACCGAAGGATCGGTCATCGTGCAGGCTAACTCGTCCGAGAACAACAACATTTTCCGCCACGGAATGAAGTGCTTCTTCGAGGAAGGCCGGGCACTGGCGCGCATCGACCATCCCAACGTCATCCGTGTGACCAACTTCTTCCGCGCCAACGACACCGTCTACATGGTGATGCGCTTCGAGCGCGGCAAGACGCTGCAGCAGCACATCCAGGCCAACCGTGGCACCATTCGCGAAAGCTTCATCCGGCGGGTGTTTGCCCAGTTGCTGAACGGCCTGCGTGAGGTGCATACGCACAAGCTGTTGCATCTGGATATCAAGCCGTCGAACCTGTATATCCGCCTCGACGGCTCGCCGGTCCTGATCGACTTCGGCGCGGCACGGCAGACGCTGACCCAGGAGGAAAGCAAGCTGCAACCCATGTACACACCGGGCTTTGCTGCGCCCGAGCAATACCACAATCGCGAACGGCTGGGACCGTGGACCGACGTCTATAGTGTGGGCGCCAGCCTGTATGCCTGCCTGGCCGGTTATCCGCCGCAGGCAGCGGACGCGCGCCTGCTCAACGACAAGCTGGTGCCGGCAACGGTCAACTGGCGCGGCGCGTATTCCGACCAGTTGCTGGAAACCATCGACCACTGCCTCAAGCTCAACTACATGGAACGCCCGCAAAGCGTATTCAGCCTGCAGAAGGTATTGATGGACCGCAGCGCGATGGCGCCCCAGCGCCCTTCGTTCTTAAGCAGCATCAAGCGTTCACTCGGCAAGGAATTGTTCTAAAGTATCGTCATGAAATTCACCATTTATCAGGCGTCGCGCCAGGGCGGCCGCAAAAACAACCAGGATCGGGTCGCCTATTCCTATAGCCGCGAAGCATTGCTGATGGTGGTGGCTGATGGCATGGGTGGCCACATGCACGGCGAAATCGCGGCGCAGATCGCGGTGCAGACACTGACCGACCAGTTCCAGAAAATGGCCAAGCCGCGACTGGACGACCCGATGGCGTTCCTCGCAGACACGACCACGCAGGCGCACTACGCCATCAACGATTACGCCGTCGACCAGGATCTGCTGGAAATTCCCCATACCACCTGTGTCGCCGCCGTGGTGCAGGACAACATGGCGTACTGGGCGCATGTGGGGGATTCGCGGCTGTACCTGTTCAGCGACGGCAGCCTGATCGCACGCACCGAGGATCACACCGCGGTGGCCCAACTGGTGCGCGAAGGCATCATCAGCGAAGAGGACGCGGGCCATCACCCGGAACG
>WGNC01000042.1 GCA_016124745.1 Thiobacillus sp. | reverse complement strand
CGACGAGCGCGTCGTCACCCAGGCCTTCACCGGCTGCTTCCGCGACAGCGACCAGCAGCGCAACGAGTTCCTGCGCGCCATCTCGCAAAGCGACCTGCGCTAGGCTTCTTGATACAGGACGATGCGCGCAATGCAAAGATCGGCCTGCATCGTCCGGCCAATCGCCACCACACCAAGTCTGCGCAGGGTTTGCAGATCCAGCGGCCGGTCGATACGGTAGGGGCGGAATTCAGAAAACGGCAGGCGCACGGTCTGCCAGCACGGCTCGGCAATAAAACTCGCACGAAAGGACTGCCAGACGATCCGGGTGTCCAGGGTGCGCAGGTGCAGGTTGTAGCGCTCGCGATTGCCGTACACATCGAGCTCGATGCCTTGGAAGTCGCGTGCATCGAGTGCGCCGGCCAGACTCAGATCCAGGCTGGCCTGCACGAATCCGCCGTTGTTTTCCAGGCTGACGTCTCCGCTGAGCCGCAGGCAGGACCGCCCTGCGACGTCTGTCGGAACCAGGCTGCCGCTGGATACGCCGCCCATGACGGTGTCGGTCACCACCCGCCAGTCGGTACCGATCGAGGCGCGCAGATCCCCGCTGCTGCGGTCGTCGATCATGCGGCGCATGGCGGATGGCATGTGGCCCGTCGGATTGGGACAGGGCGAGCGCTACTCGCGAAAGCCTTCCACCTCGATCGCCAGCTTCACCTCGTCGCCGATCAGGGGGATGCCGTAGTTCATGCCGAAATCCGAGCGCCGGATCGTGGTGTGCACGTCCGCACCGCAAAAGTTGCGGAAGCTCGGAAAATGCCGGCCGCAGCCAAATTCGCGGATTTCAAGCAGCACCGGCTGGGTCACGCCGAGCATCGTCAGTTCGCCCCGGGCCGATACCGGGATGCCGTCCTGAAAGCTCACGTCGCGGGCGACGAAGCGTATCTCCGGGAAGCGCGCCGTATTGAAGAAGTTGCTGCCCAGTAGCTTGCGATTCAGTTCGTCATGGCCGGTGTCGCCCGAACCGGCATCCACGACGACTTCGATGAAGCTGTCGGCCGGACTTTGCGCATCCAGCACCACCTGGCCGCGGCTGCGGTTGAACTTGCCGCGCATCCAGGAGACGTTCTGGTGGCGGATCTCGAAACTGGGAAAGGTGTGCTCGGGGTCGAGGACGAAACGCTCGGCCGCCCACAGGTTGGGCGCGGCGGCCAGCAGCAGGATGAAGGCAAGCTTGTTCATGGGGGATTCCTTCAGGGCAGCAATACGATCTTGAACCGGACCTCGACCTCGTTGGCGACCACCTCGTCCCAGTCGCCCCCGCCGATGCCGAAATCCGAACGTTTCAGCTGGAAGCGTCCCTGCGCGAGGTAGCCGCCGCCAGGCTGCCGCAGCAAGGAGAAAGGTGCCGAATAGGGACGCGTCTGGCCTTTGATCGTCAGCTTGCCGAATGCGGTGAGGCTGCCATTCGCTTCCTTGCGAAGCCGGGTGGAGGTGAACGTCGCTCTGGGGTAGCGTGCGGTGTCGAACCACGCCGGGCGCTTGACCTCGCTGTCGCCCTCGTCCGATCCCGTGTCGATGCTGCTGATGTCGACGTCGATGTTGAACTGGCCGGTTTCCGGACTGGCCGGGTCGAACGCCGCACTGGCAAGAAACCGCCTGAACCCGCCTTCAGTCGGCACATTCATCTGTTTGAGGCTGAAGCCGAGCCGGCTTTGGGCCCCATCCATTTTCCAGTCCTGGGCCGCGGCGGGCAGGGCGAAACAAGCCAGTAGCAATAGCAGGGTTTTCATGACGTTTTTCATGTGAGAGGCAGCCATGTGAGGCTACCTGGGTAAAGGAGTTCCTGAAAAGAATGATGGCGTGCACGCGGTCGATTCCGGTCGTTGACGTCAAGGTCCACGGATGAAACATTGCGTTACTCTATACGACTCTTGCCAGCTTGCCTCGTCAATCGCCATGATCGATCACGCCCTTCGTCCGCGCACCCTGGTTCTGCCACCCGCCCCCTACGCCGCCGCCTTGCTCGGGGGCTGGTGGCTGGATCGCCATGTCCATGCGTTCCCGCTCGACTGGGGCGCGGCGTCGCGACCGCTGGGCTGGCTGCTGGTAGGCATCGGGCTGGCGCTGTTTGGCTGGACGCTCGCGACATTCTGGCGCCACCGCACCACGGTCAATCCCTACAAGGCAGCGTCCAGCCTGTGCACCAGCGGGCCGTTCCGCTTCAGCCGCAACCCGATCTATGTGGGCGACTGGTTCATTCTCGGCGGAGTGTCGCTGCTGCTGGCCACGGCGTGGCCGCTGCTGTTCGCGCCGCTGATCTGGCTGACGCTGCGCTACGGCGTGATCCGGCACGAGGAGGCCCATCTGGAGGCAAAGTTCGGCGACGAATACCGGGTGTACCTAACCCGGGTGCGGCGCTGGCTGTGAGCGCGACCTCAAGCCAGCCCGAATAATTCGCGCGCATTGCGCGTGGTGGCCTGCGCCACGTCCGCAAGGCTTGCTTGGCGCAGATCGGCCAGGGTCTGCGCGATCCGGGGCAGTTCGCCCGGCGCGTTGCGGCCGCGCCCGACCCACACCGGCGGAATGTCGGGGCTGTCGGTTTCCAGCACGATGGCCTCCAGCGGCAGGTCGACCGCAAGCCGTCGCAGGTTGTTGGCGCGCGGCCAGGTGAAAGCACCGCCGAAGCCGAGCTTGAACCCCAGCTTGATGAATTCCTCGGCCTGCTGCGGGCTGCCATTGAAGGCGTGGGCGATGCCGCCACGTACCTTGATCTTGCGCAGCTGTTTGAGGATTTCATCGTTGGCGCGGCGGCAGTGCAGCAGCACCGGCAGGTCGTATTCCTGCGCGAGCTTGAGTTGCTCTACATAGAAATGTTCCTGCGTCGCGTAGTCGAGATCGACGAACAGATCGAGCCCGATCTCGCCGATGGCGACGGGACGCTGTGCCTCGATCTGCGCGCGCAGGTCGGCGAGGTGCTCGGGACGATGCACGTCGATGAACATGGGATGCAGCCCCCATGCCGGCAGGCAGCCCGCATAGCGCTCGCAGGTGGCGGCTACCGCGGCGAAGTTGTCGCGGCTGATGGCGGGAACCACCATCGTGGCGACACCAGCCGCCAGCGCGGCAGCGTGGACTGTGTCCCGATCCGCATCGAATTCTGCCGCATCGAGGTGGCAGTGAGTATCGATAAAAAACGGCACCGCGTCGGGTGCCGTCTGTCTTGTGTCTGTCACGTTTTCCCTCTCCCCAACCCTCTGCCGCAGGCGGGGGAGGGGGCGAAGGCCAAGCCCATGGCGATTAATCGTTGCTGGCGAAGCCGAGCAATTGCAGCAGGCTGATGAACAGGTTGAAGATCGACACGAACAGGGTGACGGTCGCCATGATGTAGTTGGTCTCCCCGCCGTTAACGATGCTGCTGGTCTGGTACAGGATCAGGCCCGACATCAAGAGCACGAACATGGCGGACACTGCCAGCGACAGGCCCGGCAGGTTGAAGAACACCGCCGCGAGGCTGGCGAGGAATCCGACCAGGATGCCGACCATGAGGAAGCCACCCATGAAGCTGAAATCCTTGCGGGTGGTCATCACGTAGGCAGACAGGCCGAGGAAGATCGCAGCGGTGCCGCCCATCGCCATCATCACCACCTGGGTGCCGTTGGGCAGCGCGAGATAGGCGTTGAGGATGGGGCCGAGGGTGATGCCCATGAAGCCGGTGAGGGCGAAAACGAAGGCGATGCCAAGGCTGCTGTTGCGGAACTTGGTGGTCAGGAACAACAGGCCGAAGTAGCCGACGAGGGTGATGATCATGCCGGGATGCGGCAGGTTCAGCGACATCGAGATACCGGCGGTGAGCGCGGCAAATGCCAGCGTCATCGACAGCAGCATGTAGGTGTTGCGGATGAGCTTGTTGGTCGAGGAGACCGCAGTTTGGCTGCGGTTGATCGTGGTGACTTGCGGGTTCATGTGGTTTCCTTTGTGTCCTATGGGTATCACGTGAAAGGGTTATGACACACCCTGAATGGGTATGAACGCGAGTATAGAGCGTTTTTCCGCTTCAGGGTTCCCGCAAGCATCGTTCAGGCATGCACTTCGCTACAGGCGATCAATCGGCCCTTTTCTCGCTGCGCATCATCAGGTTCATCAACTCGCCCGGCAGCGGGAAGACGATGGTGTTGGTCTTGTCGCCGGCGATGTTGGAGAGCGTCTGCAGATAGCGCAGTTGCATGGCCTGGGGTCTGGCGGCGAGGATTTCAGCCGCTGCCAGTAATTTTTCCGATGCCTGCAGTTCGCCTTCGGCATGGATCACCTTGGCGCGCCGTTCGCGTTCGGCCTCGGCCTGCTTGGCGATGGCGCGGACCATCGATTCGTCGATGTCGACGTGCTTGATTTCGACATTGGAGACCTTGATGCCCCAGGCGTCGGTCTGCGCGTCCAGCAATTGCTGGATGTCCTGGTTGAGGCGCTCGCGTTCGGCCAACATTTCGTCGAGTTCGTGCTTGCCCAGCACCGCGCGCAGCGTGGTCTGCGCCAGCTGGCTGGTGGCATTCAGGTAGTCCTCCACCTGCAGGATTGATTTGGCCGGGTCGATGACACGGAAATACACCACCGCATTGACCTTGACCGAGACGTTGTCATGCGAAATCACGTCCTGGCTCGGTACGTCGAATACCACGGTACGCAGGTCGACCCGCACCATCTGCTGGATACCGGGAATGATGATCACGAGTCCCGGTCCCTTCACTTTCCAGAACCGCCCGAGCATGAATACCACGCCGCGCTCATACTCGCGCAGGATGCGCAGGCTCGCAGCCAGCAGCGCGACGATGAGGAACGCGATGGTCAACCCGCCGAATTCAAACATGATCATTCTCCTTGTGACCCGTCCGGGTCTGGTTCAACGTCCAGGGTAAGGTCCTGCCGGGCACGTACCCGCACCGCACTGCCGCGCTTCAGTGGGACGCTGCTGCGTACCCGCCACTGTTCACTGTGCACCCGGGCCCAGCCCTCGTGTTCCATGTCGTCGAGGATTTCACCGCGGGCGCCGATCATTTGCTCGGCGCCGGTGACCACCGGCCGCGCGCGCGCCCTGATCGCCATGCCGACGACGAAGAAACTGAACAGCCCGCTCGCGAGCGCCACCGGGACGATCAGCGCCCACGGGATGCCATAGCCGGGATGGTCGGTGTCGATCAGCATCACCGAGCCGATGACGAAGGCGATGAGGCCGCCCAGCCCGAGGGCACCGAAGCTGGGGATGAAGGCCTCGCCGATCATCAGCAGGATGCCGAGGATCATCAGCGCCAGCCCGACATAGCTGATGGGCATGACCTGCAGCGCGAACAGCCCCAGCAGCAGGCAAATGGCGCCCACCACACCGGGGAAAAACATGCCGGGATTGGAAAACTCGTAGATCAGCCCGTAGATGCCCAGCAGCATCAGGATATAGGCAATGCTGGGATTACCGATGACCGCCAAAAGGCGGCTGCGCCAGTCGGGCCCGACGTGCTCGATGGTGGCGTTGGCAATATCCAGGGTGACGGTCTGGCCGTCCATCCTGATGCTGCGGCCGTTGACCTGCTGCAGCAGATCGTCGAGATCGGCGGCGATGAGGTCAATCACTTTCAGCTTCAGCGCCTCGCTTGCCGACAGGCTGACCGCTTCGCGCACCGCCCGCTCGGCCCATTCGACATTGCGTCCGCGCAGTTCGGCGAGGCCGCGGATGTAGGCTGCGGCATCGTGCACCGCCTTGCGCGTCTTGGCGTCGCCTGGCGGGTTGGGGTCAGGCTTGTCCGCAGCGGGCTTGTCCGCGTCTGGCTTGTCTGCCGGCGCCAGCTCGACCGGCGTCGCCGCCCCCAGATTGGTCGCCGGTGCCATGGCCGCGATGTGGCTGGCATACAGGATGTAGGTGCCGGCGCTGGCGGCGCGGGCGCCTCTGGGGGAGACGTAGGTCGCGACCGGAACCGGTGAGGCCAGGATGGCCTTGATGATGTCGCGCATCGAGGTGTCCAGCCCTCCCGGGGTGTCCATCTCGATCACCACCAGCGCCGCCTGGTCCTCGATCGCGTTGGCCAGGCCGCGCAGCAGATAGTCGGCACTGGCCGGACTGATCGCCCCCTGCACGGTCAGCACACGCACCATCGCCGCGCTGGCGGGCGCACTCAGCCCAAGAGCCAGGCAGCAGGGCAGGGCAAAGCGAAACAGGACGCGCAACACGATGAGCATGCACTCACTGTAGACGGAAAAACGGGCCATCAGCAAGACCCGCTGCAGCCCGCCACGCGACAACGGGACGGGGGCTAGGCGGCGACCACCGGCACGATGATCAATTCGACCCGGCGATTCAGCTGACGGCCCGCTTCGGTGGCGTTGTCGGCACGCGGCTGGGTTTCGCCCCTGCCGTAGCCGTCGAGTCGCAGCGGGTTGACGTTCTGGCTTGCAAAGAAATCCAGCACCGACTGTGCCCGTTTTTCCGACAGCGCCTGGTTGTCGGCGTTGCTGCCCACGCTGTCGGTGTGGCCGATTACCGTGACGGTGGTCTTGCCGTACTGGTTCAGTACCACGGCGATCTTCTTCAGCGTCGCCGTGTAGCCCGGCTTCAACGCGGTGGAAAGGTTGTCGAAGCCGGTGGCAGCGGTCATGTTGACAATCAGTGCGTTGTCGCTGGCGCGCGTTGCGATGCTGACTTCGCCGCGCTGGATTTCCGGCTGCAACTGCAGTGCCAGGTCCTTGGCCTGCTTGTCCATGTAATACCCGACCGCGCCTCCGGCCAGCCCGCCGCCGACGGCGCCGATCAGCGCCCCCTTGCCGCGGTTGTTCCTGTTGATCAATGCACCCAGCGCCGCGCCGCCCGCAGCGCCGATCAGGGCGCCCGTTTCGGTCTTGTTGAGGTCGCGGCTGTCGCCGAGGTCGTTCGTTGCACAAGCTGAAAGCAGGAGGACGGCCGATAGCGGCAACGCAGTGAAGCGTGTGTTCATGGTGAATCCTGAGGCGGGGTTGAAAACATTGACCAAGAACTGGCCCGCGAATGGTCCGCGCGCTTCAAGTCATGAGTCGTTGGCAGGATTCTTCTTCGGCCATCGGGCCGCAAGCTTTAGGCCGGGTCCGAGGGCGCGTCGTCCTGCGCCGGCATGGGAGCAAGCGACTTGAGCTTGAGGTGCAACGCTGCCTTGCCAAGCAGATGTGCGCTCACGGGTGCGGTGATGAAGAGAAACAGCGTGACCAGCACTTCGTGCAAGCTGACGCCTTCGTCGCGCAAGCTGAAAAACACGGCGGAAGCGATCAGCAGGCAACCGACTCCCAGCGTGGTGGCCTTGGTGGGGCCGTGCAGGCGGCTATAAAAATCGCGCAGGCGGGCAAGCCCGAGCGAGCCGATGAAGGTGAGGGCGGCGCCAGTCAGAATCAGGACGGACAGCAGGATATCGATCATGTGGCTTGAATTCTCATTCGATGATGTCCCCGCGCAGCAGGTATTTGCATAGCGCCACGGTACTGACGAAGCCCATCATGGCGATCAGCAGGGCTGCCTCGAAGTAGATGGCGTTCCCGCGATGGATGCCGAATATGACCACCAGGGCGATGGTGTTCACGTAGAGCGTGTCGAGCGCAAGAATGCGGTCGGGGGCATCCGGGCCTTTCAGCAGGCGCCAGAAGTTCAGCAGAAAGGCCAGGCTGACCAGTGCAAAGGCGATCACGAGCGCAGTGTTCAGCATGACCCGACATCCTGTTCAAAGATTTTCATGAGCGGGACTTCATAGTGCTGCTTGATCTCCGCGACCACCGCATCGGCGTCATCGGTGTCCAGCACGTGAACAGTCAGTGTGCGTTTGTCTGTGCTCAACTGCACCGATACCGTGCCCGGTGTCAGCGAGATGGTGTTGGCCAGCAGGCTGATGGCAAGATCGGTGCTGAGTGCCAGCGGCACTTCGACGAAGGCCGGACGCAGGTGATCCGGTCCTTGAAGGATCAGGCGTGCCACATGAAAGCTGCCATGCACGATACCGACCATCAATACCCACAGGTAGTGCAGCAGGGTCAGCGGATGGCGGATGCGGGTGGATTCCGGCCAGAAGCGCGTGGTGGCGAAGGGAATCAGCCAGCCCAGCAATGCGCCCAGCACGAGGTGGCCAACGGACACCTGATTGACCAGCAGCAGCCACAGGATGACCAGCGTTAGCGTCAGCAGGGGATGAGGCAGGATGCGTCTCATGGTGCTGCCTCTGCCAGCGGTTGACTGTCGGACGATCGTCGCAGCACGGCCTCGATGTATTGTTGTGGTGCCATCAGTTGTGCTGCGGTAGCAGCGGTGTGTTGCGAAAGCGGCCCTGCCCAGAGCGCGAGACCGATGCCCAGCAGCAGCAGGCCGACCACAGGAGCGAGCGCGGCACAGGTCGGCGGCGTCAATGACGCCGGATCATGGGTGCTGTGGGTGCGATAGAACAGCAGGCTGCCGCTGCGAGCCAACGCGATCATGCTGGCGAAGCCGGTGGCGAGAACCACGCTCCACGCCCAGCTCAGGAGCGGCGTATCGAGCGCCGCCTGCAGCAGCATGAACTTGCCGAGAAAGCCTGAAAAAGGCGGCAGCCCTGTGATGGACACGGCAACGACAAAAAACAGCCCGCCCAGCATCGGTGCGCCCGGCATTGCGGGGCCGGGTTCGAAGCGATCGGCGAAGCGACCGCGTGCCCGGCCGATCAGGTCGGCCAGCAGGAACAGTGCGGCGATGGCGAAGGTGGTGTGGGGCAGGTAATACAGGCCGGCGGCCAGCGCGTCGACGCTGCCGAGACCGAAGGCGAGCAGCAGCGTGCCGATCGAAGCCACTACCAGATACGCGGTCTGCTGTTTGAGCGTGGTGCTGGCAAGTACGCCGAAGGTGCCCAGCACCAGCGTGGCGAGCGCCAGCGGTGCGAGCCAGGGGTCGAATAATCCGGCCACCGGCCCGGCATTGGCGCCGAACATCAGGCTGCCGACCCGCAGGATGCCGTAGGCGCCGACCTTGGTCATGATGGCGAACAGCGCGGCCACTGGCGCGCTGGTGTGGCTATAGGCAGCCGGTAGCCACAGATACAGCGGCAGCAGCGCGGCCTTCAGCGCAAACACGCCAAAAAGCAGCAGGCCGGCGGATTGCACCAGCGCCAGATTCTCGGTCGGCGTGCGGGCCAGCTTGACTGCCAGATCCGCCATGTTGAGCGTGCCGGTCACCCCGTAGAGCGTGCCGACCGCGAACAGGAACAGCGTCGATCCCACCAGGTTGATGACCACGTAATGCAGTCCCGCCCTGACCCGGTTGCGTCCGCCAGCGTGCAGCAACAGGCCATAAGAGGCGAGCAGCAGGATCTCGAAAAACACGAACAGGTTGAACAGGTCGCCGGTCAGAAAGGCACCGTTGAGGCCGAACAGTTGAAGCTGGAACAGCACATGGAAATGGCGGCCTCCGGCATCGACGCCCCGGATTGCATAGAGCAGCGCGAACACCGCAAGCAGCGAGGTCATCAGCAGCATCCATGCCGCCAGTCGGTCGACCACCAGCACGATGCCATACGGCGCCACCCAGTTGCCGAGCGCATACACCAGAAAGTTGCCATCGCGGGTCGCGTGTGCCAAAGCGATCGCCAGTAAAACCAGTGCCAGCGTGGCGATCAGGCTGATGCCGCGCTGCAGCGACAAGCCATGGGCGCGTAGTATCCGCAAGGGGTACGCCGCCAGACGTTGATCTCCTTCAGGGGGGGCTCCCGGCGGGCGGCCTGGGCGCAGGGCCAGCAGCACAATGCCTGCGATCAGGGGCAACACCACCGGCAGGACGGGCAGATGGGCAAAGCTGTTCATCGGCGCCTGTCCTCGTCGCGGTGCAGGCCGTCCACGTCATCGTTGCCCAATTCGGAACGCGCCTTGAGCGCCAGCACGATGACGAACGCCGTCATGCCGAAACTGATGACGATCGCTGTTAGGACCAGTGCCTGCGGCAGGGGGTCCGTGTAGGCCTCGGCGGTGGCGCTGATCACCGGCGGTACCCCGATGGCCAGACGGCCCATGGTGAACAGGAACAAGTTGACGGCGTATGACATCAGAGTCAGCCCCAGCACTACCGGAAAGGTCTGGCCGCGCAGCGCGAGAAATACCCCGCCTGACGTCAGCACGCCGATGACCAGCGCAATCATGGCCTCCATCAACGCGGGCTCCTGCGCTTGGGGAGCGTGTGGTGCAGGGCGCCGAGATTCAGCAGGATCATCAGCGTGGAACCGACGACGACCAGGAACACGCCAAGGTCGAATGCCATCGCCGACGCCAGTTCGAAATCACCGACGACGGGCCAGTGCAGATGGCCATGCGTCGAGGTTAGAAATGGCATACCGAACGACCACCTCGCCAGGCCGGTGACGGCGGCGATGGCGAGGCCCCAGATAATCAGCGGATGGCTGTCGGATGGCATGCGCCGCCGCGTCCAGTGCGATCCGTTGGCAAGGAATTGCACGATCAGCGCCACCGCCGTAATCAGTCCGGCGATGAAGCCGCCGCCTGGCTGATTGTGGCCACGCAGCAGAATGAACACGGCGACCAGCAATGCGAGCGGCAACAGTAACTGCGTCAGCGTGGCCATGATGATCGGGTAGGCATCGGGGTCCCATGCGCGGCCGGAAGCGTCCCGTGCCGGGGCAGGAAGATGCAGGTGCTGCAGCATCGCCACAATGCCCAGCCCGGCCAGCGCCAGCACGGTGATCTCGCCCAGCGTGTCGTAGCCGCGGAAGTCGACCAGG
>WGNC01000002.1 GCA_016124745.1 Thiobacillus sp. | reverse complement strand
CGATCAGCCCTGATTTACCGTGGGTGCCCTTGTTCCAGCTGTCCATGGCATCCATGATTTCGTCAGGCTGATGCACCACCAGCACCGGGCCCTCGGCGACCGTGTTGAGGTCGGCATCGGTGACGACGATGGCGATTTCGATGATACGGTCCGTCTCGGGCGACAGTCCTGTCATTTCCATGTCCAGCCAGAGCAGATGCGTGGGATTCAGCGCCATATCGATTTCCTGAATTGAACGACCCCCATTTTCGCATAGACCATGAGCGCTTCGGGGTGGCAGAAGGCTTGGGTTGCAGCCATAATTGGCACCTACTGACCTGGAGACCTGCCATGAAAACCCTGATGGTGCTTTTTGCAGTTGCAATATGTTCCACAGCAGCCCACGCCGGCCCTGACGCCAGCGGCGATGCCAAGGCCGGCAAGACCCTGCATGACAAGGGCTGCGTCGGCTGCCACGCCAACATGTTCGGCGGGGATGGCAGCAAGATATACACGCGCGCCGACCACAAGGTAAAGACCAAGCAGCAACTGGCTGCCCAGGTTTCGGCTTGCAACGCCAACGTCGGCGCGGGCTGGTTCCCGGAAGACGAGGCGCACGTGGCGGCTTATCTCAACCAGCAGTACTACAAGTTCAAGTAAGGGGCCGCAATGACCACGCTTGTCGAGGAACTCGTCCGCAAGAAATGCGCGCCCTGTGAAGGCGGTGTCGCACCGCTGACCGATGCCCAGATTACGCCCATGCTCAAGGGCCTGGTGGGGTGGCAGCGTGACGGCGAGAAAATCACCAAGGAATTCAAGTTCAAGGATCACTACCAGACGCAGGCCTTCACCAATGCGGTGATGTGGGTGTCCCACCGTGAAGACCATCACCCCTATCTGATCGTCGGCTACAATACCTGTCGCGTGGAATTCTGGACCCACGCCATCGGCGGCCTGTCGGAGAATGACTTCATCTGTGCCGCCAAGGTGGACAGCCTGCTGGAAATCTAGAAATTTAAAGTCCCTTTGCACTTCATCCGTTTATATCCCCGGTTCGACCTCAAACGGATGGAACAGCATGAACTGGATGGAAATCATTAGCGCACACGTCATGTGGAAACAGCGACTGACCGCATACCTCGCCGGCACGAGCCAGGAAGAACTCGACCCGGAAACCATCAAGCTCGACGATCGATGTGCGCTGGGTAAATGGATTTACGGCGACGGCAAGCCCATGGAAGTTCTGCCGGGGTATGAAGAAGTGCGCGCATTGCATGCGACCTTCCACCAGAATGCCGCGCAGGTGGTCAGTCTGCATCTGGCCGGTGACACGGCCGGCGCGGCGGCCCTACTGAATGGCGATTACTCCCGGCTGTCCGAAAAGCTCAAGCACCGCATTCTTGGCCTCTCCAGTCAGGTCAAGTCGGCCGGCAGCGGAATCCCGCGATTCTGAATACGCTGCAGGGCCAGGTCATCGCGGCGCACAGCCGCAGATTCATTGTCGACATTCCCGGCCATGGACCGGTTGCGTGCCAGATCCAGGGGCGACATTTGCGTGCCGTTTGCGGCGACATCGTCAATCTTCGTCTGGATGGCACCCAAGGGGTCATCAAAAGCCTGGAGCCACGATCCAGCCTGCTATACCGGTCCGACGCCTTCAAGACCAAGGCCATTGCCGCCAATGTGACGCAGGTTGCCGTGGTCGCCGCCGCCCGGCCGAGTTTCTCGATGGAACTGGTGCAGCGCTGCATCCTGGCTGCCGAAGATCAGGGCATGGCCAGCCTGGTCATTCTCAACAAGGCCGACCTGCCGGAAACACCTGCCGCCCTTGAACGCCTGGGGCTGCTCACCCGCATCGGCTATCCGCTCGTCACCGTGTCGGCGCTGACCGACGTGGCGCCCTTGCGACCTGCCCTGCAGGGACACACCACGCTGCTGATCGGCCAATCCGGCATGGGCAAGTCCACCCTCATCAACGCACTTTTCCCGGGCGTTGATGCCGTCACTGCCGAGTATTCCGTAGCGCTCGACAGCGGCCGTCATACCACCACCCATACCCGGCTGCACAGGCTGGATGCTGAATCGTCGGTGATCGACTCACCCGGCCTGCAGGAATTTGCATTGCAGCATCTGGACGGCAATGCCCTGGCTTCCGCTTTCGTCGAATTCCGCCCGTTTCTGGGGCAGTGCCGGTTCCGTGACTGCAAACATGAAACCGAGCCCGGTTGCCGACTGCAGGAAGCCGTCGTTGCAGGAGACATCGACCGGGCGCGGCTGCAGTTGTTTCAGGCCCTGCGCCGGCTGCAGCACAATGCCGCACAGCGCCTATAAACCAAGCACCTGTCTCATAAATGAGGAGATTGCAATGAAGTCCATCCTGACCCTGCTGACGCTGCTATGGCTGGGCATGTTCGCACCGGCCCAGGCGGCCGGAAAATGGGTGACCACTCCTTACGCCCCGGCCAAGGTCGTGTTCGAGTTCTACCTTGACAACCCGCAGAAGATCAACAATGCGCTCTACTGGGTGCGCTCGCTGATGGCCCCCCTGCTTGATGCGCCCTACAACTATTCACCTGAAGACCTGAAAATCGTCGTAGTGATCCATGGCACCGAAATCGTGACTGTGGCGAAGAAAAACGAGGCGAAGTACAAGGAAGCGGTCGACCGAATGCGCTACTACGCCGACCTGGGCGTGTCGTTCCGGGTATGCGGCTTGGCCGCGGAGGATTACGGCTACGCGCTCAGGGATTTCCAGGACTTCATCGAGGTCGTGCCGAACGCGATCACCGAACTGGCGCACTGGCAGCAACAGGGCCATGCGCTCATCGTGCCTCAGGTGCTGGACAAGACAATTGACATCGAATCGATACGCTGAAAGGCGGCCTACTCGGGCCAGTGCTTGATGTAGCGCTTGAGCAGGCTGTTCTCGAATTTCGCTTCCTTGAGGCAGGCACGGGCCACATCGTGGAATGAAATGATCCCCAGCAGCTTGTTGCCATCGAGGATAGGCAGGTGCCCGATGTGCGACTTGGTCATCACGTCGCGTGCATAGTCGACCGAGTCCTCCGCGCTGGCGACCACTGGCTCGGTCACCATGATGGTGCTGACTTGTGCGTCCTTGAGGTCGCATCCCTGCTTGACCATGCCCTTGACGACATCGCGTTCGGTCAGCAGACCGACCATCTCGCCATCCTTCAGCACCACCAGCGACCCCACGCCCAGCCCCACCAGCTTGCCGACTGCACTGGTCACCGAATCGTCCGGTGCAATGCTGTGAATGTCGTCGCTTTTCAGCGTGAGGATTTCGCGAATCTGCATGTTTCTCTCCGGGGTCGGCTTGGGGTGCGTAATGATAGAACGATGAAGCGTGTCAGGCTATGGTCTGACCAATGCGGCCTCGACCTGCTGGCGCTTTTCGGCGCCTGCCAGCGCCTCCACCAGCGCCAGCGCGAAATCCATCGCCGTTCCCGGGCCGCGCGAAGTCAGCACCTTGCCGTCCCGGACCACCGCTTCGCTGCTGAGGGTCACAGCGGGGCGTGCGTCGAGGCTGCCGGGGTAACAGGTCGCCCGCTTGCCGTCGAGGATGCCTGCTTCGGCCAGCACCATGGGGGCGGCGCAGATGGCAGCGGTAAATTTCTGGGCTGCCGCCATTTTCTTCAGCAGCGCGATGATGCGCACATCCGCCTTGAGATGCGACGCGCCGGGCATGCCGCCGGGCAGCACCACCATGTCGTAGTCGTCCTGCAAGGCCACATCCAGCGACAGATCGGGCACCAACTGGACCCCCCTGCTAGCCAGTACGATGCCCGGCTTGAGACCGGCTGTCACCACCTCGATGCCGGCGCGGCGCAGCAGATCGATGATCGTGACCGCCTCGAGCTCTTCGCAGCCGTCTGCCAGGGGTACCAGAACCTTGGCCATGCTTGCCTCCAGTCAGTCGCGGAAATTCTGATATTGCAGGGGAAAATCCGAAATGCTCTTGCGCACCAGCGCTATGGTGTCCTGCAGCACATCGCGCTTGGCGCCGGACACTCGTACGCTGTCGCCCTGGATGCTGGCCTGCACCTTGAGTTTACTGTCCTTGATGCATTTGACGATTTTTTTTGCCAGTTCGGTTTCCACCCCGGTCTTGACCGTCACGCTGCGCTTGACCTTGTTTCCCGAGACCTTCTCGACGCTGCCGATGTCCAGGCATTTCACGTCGACGCCACGCTTGGCGAGCTTTTGCGACAGGATGTCCTGTACCTGGTCAAGCTGGAATTCGGTATCGGCGAAAACGGTCAGCACATAGTCGGCCTGCTCGACGCGCGCATCGGAGCCCTTGAAGTCGAAGCGTGTGGACACTTCCTTGTTGACCTGATCGACGGCGTTGCGGACTTCCTGCTTGTCGACCTCGGATACGATGTCAAAACTCGGCACGCTGATTACTCCTTAGCATCGATTGCAAATGACTGGATCGGCAGCCCCGTCTCATCATGGAATTCGGCTGCCGCCATCACCCCAAGCCGCGCCACGGCCTCGGCGTCGAGCGAGGGTGCACGGTAGGCGGCATACATGGCACCCAGTGCGTAAGGGCTGCCACTGCCGTAAGCATAAAACTTCGAGAACGCCTGCACCGTGCGATGCGCCGCCACGCCGAAAATCCCGCACGGATTCGCAATCAGGACGTCCATGCGGCTGGATTCCAGATCCTCTTCCTTGTCTTCTCCTGCCTGCAGGTAGTAATGCTCCTTGAGAACACCGTGCAGGGTGTTCCAGACGCGGAAAATGCTCTCGACCGAATCCAGTTTCGGCGGCTCATCCAGCGTGGAAAAATAATCCGTGAGGATCAGCTTGAAGGTGGCCGATCCGGTAATCGCGATCAAGCTGTCGCCGACACGGATGATCTTCTCGTGATTCGCCACGTAGTCGGCGGACTCCTTGCCGCCGCCCCACTTTGTCAGCGTGTCGGCCGCAATCGCGATCCGGCCTTCCTTCCTGACGACGGTGACGGTGGTCATGACTCAGCCCAACTCAGCCGAAATGACAGACGTAGTGATACGGCTCGCCGGAAACCTCGATATCGAAGCTGGAATTGCCCGGCACGCTGAACGACTCGCCGGCAGCGTAGGATTTCCATTCGCTATCGCCCGCCAGCTTGACGCGGCATGCACCCGCCACAGTCTCCATGACTTCCGGCGTACCTGTTTTGAAGGTGAGCGTGGACGGCAGGATCACGCCGACCGATTTTTTGCTGCCGTCGGCGAACTGCACGGTATGCGAGATGCACTTGCCGTCGAAGTAGACGTTGGCCTGCTTGAGGACGGCGACGTTGTCGAACTTGGACATGATCATTTTCTCCGTGCGTCGAGTTTTGCTGCGATACGCAGGCGCAGTGCGTTGAGCTTGATGAATCCGCCCGCGTCCTTCTGGTCGTAGGCGCCGGCGTCGTCCTCGAAGGTGGCGATCGTCGAGTCGAACAGCGAATTCGTCTTCGAATCGCGACCGGCGACGATGACGTTGCCTTTGTATAGCTTCAGGCGCACGCTGCCGTTGACGTTTTCCTGGGTGTGGTCGATCAGCACCTGCAGGGCACGGCGCTCGGGCGCCCACCAGTAGCCGTTGTAGATCAGGCTGGCGTAGCGCGGCATCAGGTCATCCTTGAGGTGCGCGACTTCGCGGTCGAGCGTGATCGATTCGATGGCGCGGTGGGCCTTGAGCAGGATGGTGCCACCCGGGGTTTCGTAGCAGCCGCGCGACTTCATGCCGACGTAGCGGTTTTCCACCAGGTCGAGGCGACCGACGCCGTGCTTGCCGCCGAGTTCGTTCAGCTTGGCCAGCACTTCGTGCGCTTTCATGGCCTCGCCGTTGATCGCCACCACGTCGCCCTTGACGTAATCGAGGGTCAGGTACTCGGGAACATCCGGCGCCTTTTCCGGCGACACGGTCCAGCGCCACATGTCCTCCTCGGCCTCGGCGTTGGGATCCTCCAGGTGGCGGCCTTCATAGGAGATATGCAGCAGGTTGGCATCCATCGAATAGGGGCTGCCACCCGCCTTGTGCTTCATGTCCACGGGGATGCCATGGGTCTCGGCATAGGCGAGCAGTTTTTCACGGGATAGCAGATCCCATTCGCGCCAGGGTGCGATCACCTTGATATCGGGTTTCAGCGCGTAGGCGCCGAGTTCGAAACGCACCTGGTCATTGCCCTTACCGGTCGCACCGTGACAGATGGCGTCGGCGCCGGTTTCGTTGACGATCTCGATCAGGCGCTTGGCAATCAGCGGCCGCGCGATCGAAGTGCCGAGCAGGTATTCGCCTTCATACACGGTATTGGCGCGGAACATCGGGAATACGAAGTCGCGCACGAATTCCTCGCGCAGGTCGTCGATATAGATCTGCGCCGGCCTGATGCCGAATTGCAGCGCCTTGGCACGTGCCGGCTCGAGTTCCTCGCCCTGCCCGAGGTCGGCGGTGAAGGTCACCACCTCGCATTGATAGGTATCCTGCAGCCACTTCAGGATGACGGAGGTATCGAGGCCGCCCGAATAGGCCAGCACAACTTTTTTGATGTCGCTCATGTAAGTAGACTCAGTGGGTGGAACCGGATGTGTTCTTGTCGATGATTTCGATCTGGCCGGGGAAACCGCCAATTTTCAGGATATCGAGGTTGGTGGCCAGGCTGGCCTTCTCGATTTCGATGCCGACAACGCGGCCGTCTTCCGACAGGTTGAGCACGATGCCTTCGTGCGCCTCCCAGGCCTGCGCAGGATTTTCAGCACTGATTTCGATATAGAGCGAATCCATGTCCTTGAAGTAAGCGATATTCATGTTCAGCTTTCCACTTTTCCGAGCAGCAAATATTCCATCAATGCCTTCTGCACGTGCAGACGGTTCTCTGCCTCGTCCCACACGACCGACTGCGGGCCGTCTATCACCCCTGCGGTGACCTCCTCGCCGCGGTGCGCCGGCAGGCAATGCATGAAGACGGCGTCCGATTTCGCCACCCGCATCATGTCGCCGTCGACCTGCCAGTCGGCGAACGCCTTCAACCGTTCCTCGTTTTCAGCTTCCCAGCCCATGCTGGTCCAGACATCGGTCGTCACCAGATCGGCTCCTCGACACGCATCCATCGGATCGACAAAGCTCTCGAAGTGGTCGGTGCCGTACAGGTTCGCGCGCTCGGGTTCGACTTCATAGCCGGGGGGCGTCGACACATGCACGTTGAAATCGAGCACTTCTGCCGCCTGCAGCCAGGTGTTGCACATGTTGTTGGAATCGCCGACCCAGGCCACCGTCTTGCCCTGGATCGAACCGCGATGCTCGATGAAGGTGAAGATGTCAGCCAGGATCTGGCAGGGGTGGTATTCGTTGGTAAGGCCGTTGATCACCGGCACATGGGAGTGGGAGGCGAAGCGCTCGATGATGTCCTGCTCGAAGGTGCGGATCATCACGATGTCGACCATGCGCGAGATGACCTCGCCCGCGTCCTCCACCGGTTCGCCGCGTCCTAATTGCGTATCGCGCGTATTGAGGTAGATCGCCGCCCCGCCGAGCTGGTGCATGCCGGCCTCGAAGCTCAGCCGGGTACGGGTCGAGCTTTTCTCGAATATCATCGCCAGCGTCCGGTCGACCAGCGGGTGATAAGGCTGGTAACGCTTGAAGCGCGACTTGATCAAGCGCGTGCGATCGAACAGATAAAGCAGCTCGTCGCGCGACAGGTCCTTGAATTGCAGGAAATGTTTCAGCATCACGCCGCCTGCTGAAGATAATTCTTGACCACGCCAGACACCACCGCGACCAGTTCATTGACCTCGGTCTCGCCGTAAATCAGCGGCGGCACCAGGCGGATGACCTTGTCGGCGGTGACGTTGATCAGGACGCCGGCATCGCGCGCCACAGCGACCAGTTCGGCGCATGGACGATCGAGTTCGATACCGATCATCATGCCTTCGCCACGAATATCGACCACGCCATTCAAGCCGGCAAAAGCCTGCCGCAAGCCATCGCGGATGGCCTCGCCGCGCAAGCGCGCATTCTCCAGCAGCTTGTCGTCCTCGATGGCATCCAGCGTTGCCAGTGCCGCCGCGCACGCCAGGGGATTGCCACCGAAGGTCGAGCCATGGTTGCCGGGCTGAAAGACGTCCGCCGCTGCACCGCGCGCAAGGCACGCCCCGATCGGCATGCCCGAGCCGAGGCCCTTGGCAAGCGCCATCACATCGGGCATGACGCCGGCATGCTGGAAACCGAACCAGGTGCCGGTACGGCCGATGCCGGTCTGCACTTCGTCCAGCATCAGCAGCCAGCCCTGGGCGTCGCAAATCTGCCGCAGTTCGATGAGGTAATCCGATGGCAGCACATTGATGCCGCCTTCGCCCTGCACCACTTCGATCAGGACAGCGACCACGCTCTTGTTGTGCTCGGCCACCTGGCGGATCGCTTCGATATCGTTGAACGGTACCCGTGCGAAGCCAGACAGCAGCGGCTCGAATCCAGCCTGGATCTTGCGGCTTCCGGTCGCGGTCAGGGTCGCCATGGTGCGGCCATGAAAGGCCTTTTCCATCACGATGATGGTCGGCACCTCGATGCCCTTGCCATGGCCATACAGGCGCGCCAGTTTGATCGCCGCCTCGTTGGCCTCGCAGCCAGAATTGCAGAAAAATGCCTTGTCCATGCCCGACAGCGCGCACAGGCGGTCGGCCAGTTGCTCCTGCCGCAGCACGCGATAGAGGTTGGATGAATGGATCAGCGTGGCGGCCTGGTCGGCGATGGCCTTCACCAGTTTGGGATGGGCGTGCCCAAGCCCGTTCACGGCAACGCCGGCGACCGCATCCAGGTAACGCTTGCCGGCCTCATCCCACAGGTAGGCACCTTCGCCGCGCACAAAGGCAACGGGCTGGCGAGCATAGGTATTCATCAAATGTGTTGTCATGGCAGTCCTCAACCAGGCTGTCTTGAAATGGTTGCTCCAATAAGGAACTCTGAACAGCAAAATAAAAAACGGCGGCCACGGCCGCCGTGCTTGTCATGCAGCGCCTTGATTATAGGCCGAAAAGCGCCCGGTGAGACCACCCGCCCGCCATGAAGAACAACATCGGGATCGACAGCATGGTATTGGTTCGCGAGGCCAGGAACGCCACCCGGCGTGCCTTGTTTTTCTCAACGTCGCTGGCGGGCTTCATGCCCAGGATTTTCTTCTGGTTCGGCCAGATCAGCATCCAGACGTTGAACAACATGATGGTCCCCAGCCAGGCGCCAATCCCGATTGGACCCATGCCGTTGCGTAGCATGAAGGCATCGGTAAAGAAGGGTCCCAGCAATGCGGCGCCCGCGAGCCATGTCACCAGGGCCGACCAGCGGAAAAACAGCAGGGCGCGCGGCGCCACATGCTTGGTAATACCCGTCGCCGTGCCATCGGCACCGGCATTTTTCAGCGCCGCCACCTGCACAAAGTTGAAGTAATACAGCAGGCCAATCCACATCACTCCGGCCATGAAATGAATCCAGCGGGACAGCGCAGCGACGATATCGATATTTTCCATTGCTTACCCCTCAACCCAGGAAGTTTCTGGCGAAAACAAACAGCACAGCCGTCAGAACCACGCCGGCGATGACGGTACCCCAAAGCGAATCCAGTGGATTTTTCATCATGCTCCCTCTTTTAATAGTTGACCAGTCTTGTCGGATAAAACGTCCCAAGTATCTTCAAAACCGTAAAGCCACGCAAGCGCTTACCCCATCTGCTGTTCGGGCCGCGTGCTAAAATCCGTCAACTCTTTACGCCGCCTTCCCCCTCATGGATGCCGCCAACCCCAACGCTCCCTTCATCATTCGTGGTCTGACCACAAAGGGGAGTCGATTTCGGCCAAGCGACTGGGCGGACCGCCTGGCTGGTGCGTTTGCGGTCATCGATCCCAACTACCGGACCAACTATTCGCCCTACGTCCAGCCCAAGACGATGGACGGCATTCGCTGCGTCGTCGTGGACAAGCAACTCAAGACCCTCGATCCCAACGCCTTCCGCTTCTTGCAGACCTTTGCCAGCAGCAACGAATTGATGACCGAAAATGCAGATTGAATTCGGGTTCGGCAGGCAATAAAAAACGCCGCGGAAGCGGCGTTTTTTATTGCGTCGCCCATTTATCGAGCGATGCTGGCAACCCTCAGGCCATCCCTTTTACCGCAGCCGAGAGGCGGCTCTTGTGGCGTGCAGCCTTGTTCTTGTGGACGATCTGCTTGTCGGCAATGCTGTCGATCACGCTCATGGAGGACTGGAAAACCTGCTGAGCCGCGGCTTTGTCGCCTGCCTCGATGGCTTTGCGAACCTTCTTGATCGCGGTGCGCAATTCCGAACGCTGACTCATGTTGCTGTCGCGCTGCGCGCTGGCCTGACGTGCGCGCTTACGCGCCTGGGCGGAGTTCGCCATAAATTCTGCTCCTGTAAGCCCTGCGCTCTGTGCAGGGCAAATTGATTTAATCTGGGTACCTCGTTACTACGAGGCAAATCCACCAAAGCCCGCGATTGTACGGGACAACCCACCCAAAGATCAAGTTCGTTTTGCAACCCGTAATCAACGGAGTTGCGGCGCGCCCACCCGACCCGCACAATGCGCGCACAATCGAAATCACGCCATGAACCTTCTTAAAGCCCTCGCTGCGGTCAGCAGCATGACCCTGCTCTCACGCATCCTGGGATTCCTGCGCGACGCCCTCATCGCCCGTGTGTTCGGTGCGGGCATGCTGACCGATGCATTTTTCGTCGCATTCAAGATCCCCAACCTGCTGCGCCGACTGTTTGCCGAAGGCGCCTTCTCGCAGGCCTTCGTGCCGATTCTGGCTGAGTACAAGAACCGCAAGGGACACGACGCAACCCAAACCCTGGTCAACCAGGTGGGCACTGCATTGACGCTGGTGCTGGTGGCAGTTGCCCTGCTGGGGATCATGGGCGCGCCGTGGGTCGCCTATGTCAGCGCACCGGGTTTCCGGGCCGATCCTCAAAAATTCGCGCTCACCATCTCACTGCTGCGCATCACCTTCCCCTACATCATCTTCATATCGCTGGTGGCACTGGCGGCCGGCATTCTCAATACGTTCAGCAAATTCTCGGTGCCGGCGTTCGCACCGGTGTTGCTGAACGTGGCCATGATCGTCGCCACGCTGTGGCTGGCACCCTATTTCGACCCGCCGGTGCTGGCGCTCGGCTGGGGAGTGGCGCTGGGCGGCGTGTTGCAACTCGCTTGGATGCTGCCACACCTGCTGAAGATCCGCATGTTGCCGCGCCCCACCCTTCGCTTCGACGACCCCGGCCTCAAGCGCGTCCTGAAACTGATGGCCCCCGCCACGCTGGGCGTCTCGGTCGCCCAGATCAGCCTGTTGATCAATACCATCTTCGCGTCTTTTCTCGCCACCGGCAGCGTATCGTGGCTGTATTACGCCGACCGCCTGATGGAGTTCCCCACCGGCATGCTGGGGGTGGCGCTGGGCACCATCCTGCTGCCCAGCCTGGCCAAGCATTACGCCGACGACTCCCCGGCCGAATACTCCAAACTGCTCGACTGGGGCCTGCGCCTCACGTTGCTTCTAGCACTGCCCTCCGCTGCGGCCCTGGCCGTTCTCGCCGTACCCCTGATCGCCACTCTGTTCAATTATGGCGCCTTCGACGCGCACGACGTCAGCATGACCCAGCAGGCGCTGATCGCCTACAGCATCGGGCTGGTCGGGCTGATCCTAGTCAAGGTACTGGCACCGGGGTTCTACGCTCGGCAGAACATCCGCACCCCGGTCAAGATCGCGATCACCACCTTGGTCGCCACCCAGTTGATGAACCTCGCGTTCATACTTCCGCTCGGGCATGCCGGCCTGGCGCTGGCGATCGGGCTGGGCGCCTGCCTCAATGCCTCGCTGTTGCTGCACAAATTGAAGAAACACCGGATTTACCAGCCGCAACCGGGCTGGTCTAGCTACTTTCTGCGCGTATCGCTGGCCGTTGCACTGATGGCGGCCATGCTTTTCTATGCCATGGGTGAAGCGCAGTGGTGGATGGGGGCCCGTTTCTCCGACCGGATGGTCAGACTGTCGTTGCTGGTCGGCGGCGGCATCCTGCTCTACTTCGCTGCACTGGGCCTGATGGGCTTCCGGCCACGCCAGTTTGTCCGGCGCGCGGCGGAATAACTTCATGAATCGGCTAGAATAAGCGCTTTTTGGCGGCCCGCTCGACCAGGCGGTCCCTCAGGCAATGCGCATCACCCACGGCTTTCGTTCACTCGGCACCCCTCACGCGGTCACCATCGGCAACTTCGACGGGCTGCATCTCGGCCACAAGGCCATGCTCACACGTCTGCAGAATGTGGCGCGGACACGTGGCCTGCCGAGCTGCGTGCTGAGCTTCGAGCCGCATCCGCGCGAGTTCTTCGCGCCTGATCAGGCGCCTGCGCGCCTCTCCAGCCTGCGTGAGAAGGCCGAATGCCTGCAGCGGCTGGGGGTCGACCGGCTGCACGTATTCCGTTTCGACCGCGCGTTTTCAAGCTTGTCGGCCGAGGCTTTCATCGAACAGGTACTTGGACACACGTTGCAGGCACGCTATGTTCTGGTAGGCGACGATTTCCGTTATGGCGCCAGGCGCGCCGGTGATTTTGCACTGCTCAAGCAGGCTGGCGAGTCGCTCGGTTTCGACGCCGAATTCCTCCCCACGGTCGAAGTGGCCGGCGAACGCGCCTCGTCGACCCTGGTGCGCCAGGCGCTGGCTGCGGGCGAGCTCGAGCATGCCGCGCGCCTGCTGGGACAGCCCTACAGCATCTCCGGGCGCGTAGTGCATGGCGACAAGCTCGGCCGGGATATCGGCTTCCCTACCGCCAATATCCAACTCAAGCACAACCGCCCGCCGCTGATGGGCATATTTGCGGTTGAGCTGTGCGGCCTCAACGGCGCGCCGCTTCCCGGCGTGGCAAGCCTGGGCAGGCGCCCCACCGTCAAGGGCGCGGACGCCGTTCCGGTGCTCGAAGTGCACCTGTTCGATTTCGACGCCGACATTTACGGCCGCCGTGTACGGGTGGACTTTCTGCACAAGCTGCGCGACGAGGAGAAATATCCCGACCTCGATACTCTGATCGCGCAGATCCACCGCGACGTCGACAACGCCAAACACTTTTTGAAGCAACGTCATGCCTGACTACAAGAACACCCTCAACCTGCCCGACACCCCCTTCCCGATGCGTGGCGACCTCGCCAAGCGCGAACCGGGCTGGGTCAAGAGCTGGCAGGAAAAGAAACGCTACGAAGCGATCCGCGAAGCCGCGGCCGGTCGCCCCAAGTTCATCCTGCACGACGGCCCGCCCTACGCCAACGGCGACATCCACATCGGCCACGCGGTCAACAAGATCCTCAAGGACATCATCGTCAAGGCGAAGACGCTGTCCGGCTTCGACGCGCCCTACGTGCCGGGATGGGACTGCCACGGCCTGCCCATCGAACTGCAGGTGGAAAAGACCCACGGCAAGAACATCGACCCCGCCCGATTCCGTGAACTGTGCCGCGAATACGCGGCCGCGCAGATCGAACGCCAGAGAGCCGATTTCATTCGCCTGGGCGTGCTGGGTGACTGGGACCATCCCTACCGCACCATGGATTTCCAGTTCGAGGCCGATACCTTGCGCGTCCTCGAGAAAATCCAGGCCGCAGGCTACCTCTATCAGGGCGCCAAGCCGGTGCACTGGTGCGTCGACTGTGGCTCGGCGCTGGCCGAAGCCGAAGTCGAATATGAAGACAAGACTTCACCCGCGATCGACGTCGGCTTTGCCGTGGCCGATCGTGCCGACCTCGCCAGGCGGTTCGACATCGAAACCATCGACGAACCGATCCAGGTCGTCATCTGGACCACCACGCCCTGGACCCTGCCCGCCAACCAGGCCGTGGCGCTGCATCCCGATTTCCAATACGCACTGGTGCGGACTGCCAAAGGCCTGCTGATTTTGGCCGACAGCTTGCGCGAAACAGCTCTGACGCGTTATGGCCTCGCCGACGGCGCCGAAGTCATTGCCCACACCACGGGCCAGGCGCTCGAAGGCGTGTTGCTGTGGCATCCCTTCCAGGAACGCCAGGTGCCGGTCATCGTGGGCGATCACGTCACTGCCGACGCCGGCACCGGCGCTGTGCATACGGCCCCCGGCCACGGCCTCGACGACTACGTGGTGGGCAGCCGCTACGGCCTCAAGGTCGACAACCCGGTGGGGGACGACGGGCGTTTCTACTCCAGCGTGCCGCTGCTCGGCGGCATGAGCATCTGGCAGGCCAATCCGCTCATCGTCGACACGCTCGCCGCCAGCGGCAATCTGCTGGCTCACGAAAAGCTGCTGCACAGCTACCCGCACTGCTGGCGCCACAAGACACCGATCATCTTCCGCGCAACGCGGCAGTGGTTCATCGGCATGGATTCCAGGGGCCAGGATTCAGGGGTCAGGGGTCAGGGGGGGACGCTGCGCGAGCAGGCGATGGCGGCGGTCGACGCCACCCAGTTCTTCCCTGCCTGGGGCCGTGCGCGGCTGGAGGCGATGATCAGGAACCGGCCTGACTGGTGCGTCTCGCGCCAGCGCAACTGGGGCGTGCCGATGCCTTTTTTCACCCACAAGGAAACCGGAGAATTGCATCCGCGCTCGGCGGAACTGCTGGAGGTCGTGGCCCGGCGCGTCGAGAAGGCGGGTATCGAAGCCTGGTTCGCGCTCGAACCCGCCGAACTGCTGGGAGACGATGCTGCGCACTACGACAAGACCGGCCACACGCTCGACGTCTGGTTCGATTCGGGCGTGACACACGCCTGCGTGCTGAAGCGCCGCCCTGAGCTGGCCTTCCCCGCCGACCTGTATCTGGAGGGCTCGGACCAGCATCGTGGCTGGTTCCAGTCGTCGCTCCTCACCGGCTGTGCCACCGACGGCCGCGCGCCCTACCAGGCCCTGCTCACCCACGGTTTCGTGGTCGATGGCAAGGGTCACAAGATGAGCAAGTCGAAGGGCAACGTCGTCTCGCCGCAGAAGGTGATGGACCAATACGGCGCCGACATCCTGCGGCTGTGGGTGGCGACCACCGACTACTCTGGCGAGCTCACGATCTCGGACGAAATCCTCAAGCGCGTGGTGGAAGGCTATCGCCGCATCCGCAACACGCTGAAATTTCTGCTCGCCAACCTGTCGGACTTCGACCCGAATGTGCACGTGATGCCGGTCGATGACTGGCTGGAAATCGACCGCTACGCGCTGGCGCTGACGCGCCAGCTGCAGGGCGAATTGCAGGCGCACTACGACGCCTACGAATTCCACTTCGTCGTGCAGAAGCTGCAAGGCTTCTGCTCCGAAGATCTCGGCGGCTTCTATCTCGACATCCTGAAGGACCGTCTCTACACCTCCGGTACCGACAGCCGCGCCCGACGCGCCGCGCAGAACGCGCTGCATCACCTGACGCATGCGCTGGCCCGCTGGATGGCGCCGATCCTGTCGTTCACCGCTGAAGAGGTATGGACGCAACTGGCCGGAGAAGAAGGCTCGGTGTTTTTGCATACCTGGCATGCCATGCCGGAACAGTCCGGCGGAACGGACCTGATCGGCCGCTGGACGCGTATCCGGGCAGTCCGCGCCGAGGTGCAGAAGGAACTGGAGACTGTGCGTGTCGCCGGCGGCATCGGCTCGTCACTGCAGGCCGAGGTCACGCTTCACGCGAGTCCGGATACCCAGGCTCTGCTGGCACCGCTGGGCGACGACCTGCGCTTCGTGATGATCACCTCACAGGCGCGTGTGGTCGCGGCCGAGGCCGACCGCGTGGAAGTCAGGCCGAGCGCGGCAAAAAAATGCGAGCGCTGCTGGCATTACCGCGACGATATCGATACGCATGCCGGGCATCCCGGTCTGTGCGGGCGCTGCGTCAGCAACCTGGCTGGCACGGGTGAGGCGCGCAGCCATGCTTGAAGCCAAGCATCCGCCATTGCGCAGATGGCTGGCCGTGGCTTTTGCCGTCATCGTGGCCGACCATCTCACCAAGTGGTGGGTCTCGTCCACTCTCGACTTCCAGCAAGCGGTTCCGGTCCTGCCGTTCTTCTCCCTCGTACGGGTGCACAACACCGGTGCTGCGTTCAGCTTCCTGGCCGACGCCGGCGGCTGGCAACGCTGGTTCTTCATCGCAGTAGGCATCATTGCCACCGTGATCATTGTGCGTCTGCTGAAGCGTCATGGCCACGAACCCCGCCTGGCCTTTCCCCTGGCGCTGGTGCTCGGCGGGGCGCTCGGCAATGTCATCGACCGCGTCGCGTTGGGGCACGTGGTGGACTTCCTCTACTTTCACTATCGCAGTTTTGCCTGGCCTGCCTTCAACGTGGCGGATTCCGCCATCAGTGTCGGCGCGGCCCTGCTGATCTGGGACAGCCTGCGCGGCAAATCCGCGGCGGCGGACGCGGCATCATGACCTTACGCACGGTCGCACCCGGCGATACCCTCGAGATCCGCTACGCGCTGCGCCCGCGCGGCGGCGAGGACATCATCTCCAACTTCGACGATCCCGAACCCGACACGGTCACGCTCGGCGACGGCACCCTGGCGCCGATGCTGGAACAATGGCTGATCGACCTGCCCCCCGGCGAACGGCATGTTTTCCTGCTCGATCCCTGGCAGTCCTTTGGAGCAAGCCAGCCCGAATTGATCCAGACCCTGCCGAGCTCCGACCTGCCTGCCGACATGACTTTCGAGGTCGACCAATTGTTCGAATTTTCCCTGCCCAATGGCGAGACGCTGGCCGGCCACATCCTGGAAATAGGCGATGCGTCGATCAAGGTCGATTTCAATCATCCGCTGGCCGACCTCTCCATCGAATTCGAAGTGGAAATCATCCGCATCCTCTGACCGTGAGACCCGCCATATGACGCCCACCATTCTTCTCGCCAACCCGCGCGGCTTCTGCGCCGGCGTCGACCGCGCCATCGCCATCGTCGAGCGCGCGCTGGAAAAGTTCGGTGCGCCCATCTATGTGCGCCATGAAGTCGTCCACAACACCTTCGTCGTCAACGACCTCAAGGCCAAGGGTGCGATTTTCGTCGAGGCGCTCGATGAAGTGCCCGCTGGCGCCACCGTCGTATTCAGCGCCCATGGTGTGTCGCAGGCCGTGCGCGCGGAAGCCGAGGCACGCGGATTGAACGTGTTCGACGCCACCTGTCCGCTTGTCACCAAGGTGCATGTCGAAGTCAGCAAGAT
>WGNC01000048.1 GCA_016124745.1 Thiobacillus sp. | reverse complement strand
CCTGGTTGACGGTCTGGTGAAACGGGATCTTCGGCGTTGGGGCGGAGGTCGAGAGAGTTCGTTCGTGTACCACTATGCCAAGAAGGCAGTGTTACCGCTCGTAGTGATCACCTGGGTAACGTATCTGGCCCTTCCGTTCAGCCTGCATCCGACGTTCGTGATCCTTCCTTTCGCTATGCTGTTCGCGCTTGCCGTGGCAGTGACTGCAAGTACGTTCAAGAAATATTTATGAGATGCCGGTCGGTGATCGGAAACTCGTGATTGCGATGTCACCCACACGCGGATGCGTTCCGTTATCTCGTTGCGCACACGCCGGAAGACCCTGCGCTGGGCGTTGGCATCGCCCGGTGCGTCGACCGGGTCCTCGAAGCCCCAGTGAATCCGCTCGTTATCGCCGGGGAAGGTCGGGCAGTTGTCACGTGCCCGGTCGCATACGGTGATGACATAGTCGAAGGATTGACCGAGGAACTCCCGCAGGTCCTTGCTGCGGTGCGCGGACAGATCCTGATCGATTTCCGCCATGAGCTGGCGGGTCAACGGGTGAATGGGCTTGGGGTCGGTGCCGGCGCTGTAGACCTAGACATCCTCGCCGCCGAAGTGCCGCAGCAGGGCCTCGGCTATTTGCGAGCGGCAGGAATTGCCCGTGCACAGAAATAACACGCGGAGGGGTTGAGCCATGGGTTTTTCCTTTAATCCAAAGTGAACTGTTGTTGGCTGACAATATATGCTTGACCATATATATGATAAAGCATATATTAGTGGCATGAATATCACCGCCGATACCGTCTTTACCACCCTGGCCCACCCCCTGCGTCTGCGCGCCCTGCTGCTCCTGCAGCAGGAGGGGGAGTTGTGCGTCTGCGAACTGACCCATGCGCTGGGGGTGTCGCAGCCCATGATTTCCCGCCACCTGGCGCAGATGCGCCAGAGCGGCCTGGTCAGCGACCGCCGCCAGGGCCTGTGGGTCTATTACCGGCTGCACGAGGCGCTGCCGGCCTGGACGCGGCAGCTATTGGTGGCCACCGCCGACGGCGTGGCCGGCGAGGCCCCCTATGCCGACGACCGCGCGGCCCTGTCCGCGATGCCCAACCGGCCGGGCAGCGCCTGCTGCGCCTGAACACCATTCGATAACCAAAAATCCAAGGAGCCCTGAATGAACATCCTGTTTCTCTGCACCGGTAATTCCTGCCGCTCGCAAATGGCCGAAGGCTGGGCCAGACGCCTGGCGCCACCGGGCTGGACCATCCAGTCGGCCGGTATCGAGGCCCATGGCAAGAATCCGCGCGCCATTGCGGTGATGGCCGAGGCGGGCGTCGATATCGCGGGGCAGGAGTCTACCCGAGTCACCGAGGCCATGCTCGAGGACGCCGACCTAGTGGTGACCGTCTGCGGCCATGCCGACGAGCACTGCCCGGTGCTGCCTGCCGGCACCCGCAAGGAACACTGGCCGCTGAATGACCCGGCCAAGGCCACCGGCACGGAAGCGGAGATCATGGCGGTGTTTCGCGCCACCCGCGACGAGGTCAGGGAACGGATAGCCGGACTGATGGCGCGCCTGCGCGAGGAGAGCGTGGCATGATGCGACGCCTTGTCCTCGGGTTGTGGCTGCTGTTTCTGGCGCCGCTGGCGCAGGCCTTTGGCCTGACCCCCCAGCGCGTGGCCGAGGATGTCTATGCCCTCATCGGGCCGACGGGCGCACGCACCTATGAGAATTACGGATTGAATGCCAACTTCGGCTTCGTGGTCACACCCGAGGGTGTGGTGCTCATCGACAGCGGTGCCTCGCGCCATGGGGCGCAGGTCATCGAGCGCGCCGTGCGCACGGTGACCGACAAACCCATCCGCTGGGTGATCAACTCCGGCTCCCAGGACCACCGCTGGTTGGGCAACGATTATTTCGCCGGGCACGGCGCACAGCTCATCGCCCTGGCGCGCACCGTGCGCACCCAGCAACAATTTGCCAAGCAGCACCTGGCAGGCCTCAAGCCCGTACTCAAGGATCGTCTCGCCGGCACCGAGGTCCATTTCGCCCCCAAACCCATCGCCGCAGACGGTGCGGCCCTGACCCTGGGCGGGGTGCCCATCGAGCTGCACTGGTATGGGGATGCCCACTTTCCCGGTGACGCGATGGTCTGGCTGCCGCGGCAAGGGGTGCTGTTCAGCGGCGACCTGATCTATGTGGACCGCATGCTGGGCGTGCTGCCCTGGAGCCGGGTCGGCAGTTGGCGCAGCGCCTTCGATACTGCGTTGGCCACACTAAAACCCACGCTCATCGTCCCCGGCCACGGCACGGTATGTGATGCCGCCAAGGCACAGCACGACACGGGCGACTATCTGGCCTGGCTGCTCGGCGAGATCAAGCCAGCGGCGGAAAACTGGGCGGGTCTAGAGACCACGGTGGAGAAGTACAGTAACGAATCACGCTGGCGCTATCTGGAAAACTTTGAGGCACTGCACCGCGGCAATATCAACCGCAGTTATGTGCAGTTCGAGAACAACGAAAGCGGGGAGGTGCCCAGGCCATGAGCGCGCAATGTGAAACCACCGCCAAAAAGGCCGCCGGTGCGGGGATGGGCTTTTTCGAGCGCTTTCTGACCGCCTGGGTCTTTCTGTGCATTGTCGTTGGCATCGCCCTGGGGCATTTCTTCACCGATGCCTTCCAGGCCATTGGCGGCCTGGAAGTGGCCAAGGTCAACCTGCCCGTAGCGGCCCTGGTGTGGCTGATGATCATCCCCATGCTGTTGAAGGTGGACCTGCGCGCCCTGAAGGGCGTCACCCGGCACTGGCGCGGCGTGGGCGTAACTCTGTTCGTCAACTGGGCGGTAAAACCCTTTTCCATGGCGCTGCTCGGCTGGTTGTTCATCGGCGGGTTGTTCCGTCCCTGGCTGCCGGCGGAGCAGATCGACTCCTATATCGCCGGGCTCATCATCCTCGCCGCCGCGCCCTGCACCGCCATGGTGTTCGTGTGGAGTCACCTCTCCAAGGGCGAGCCGCACTTTACCCTGTCGCAGGTGGCGCTCAACGACGTGATCATGGTCTTTGCCTTCGCACCCGTCGTCGGCCTGTTGCTGGGCCTGTCGGCCATCACCGTGCCGTGGGCTACGCTGCTGTTGTCGGTGTTGGTCTACATCGTGGTGCCACTTGTCATCGCCAATCTTTGGCGCAACTGGCTGCTCAAGCATGAACACGGTTACCTGCGCCTGCAAAAAGTGCTGGACAGGATGCACCCGGTGTCGCTCCTGGCCCTGCTTGCCACGCTGGTGCTGCTGTTCGGTTTCCAGGGCGAGCAGATCATCCAACAGCCGCTCATCATCGCCCTGTTGGCGGTACCCATCCTGATTCAGGTGTTCTTCAACTCGGGTCTGGCCTATCTGCTCAACCGCGCGGTGAAATCGCCGCACTGCGTGGCCGGGCCGTCGGCGCTGATCGGCGCCAGTAACTTCTTTGAACTGGCAGTGGCCACCGCTATTGCGCTGTTCGGTTTTCAGTCTGGTGCGGCACTGGCCACCGTGGTCGGCGTACTCATCGAAGTACCGGTGATGCTGATGGCGGTGGGTGTGGTCAACCGCACCCGCGATTGGTACGAAGCGCGCGCGGGCGTCGTACCCCACGAGCAGTGCTGTCCGGCAGACCAGCACGCGCACGGAGGGCATTGATTATGTTCGAGGCCCTGGCCAATCTCGTCGTCTATCAGTGGCTAGGCCTCGATGCCGCCAGCCACGCTGGCGCAGCGCTGCACTTTTTCGTCATGGATACGACCAAGATCTTCGCCATGCTGGTCATCATCATCTATGTCATGGGCCTGCTGCGCGCGCTGCTGTCGCCGGAGAAGGTGCGCGACTACGTGCGCGGCAAGCCCAAATGGCTGGCGCGCACTTCGGCGGTGACACTGGGCGCAGTGACCCCGTTTTGTTCCTGCTCCTCGGTGCCACTGTTCATCGGCTTCGTCGAGGCGGGCATCCCATTGGGCGTGACCTTTTCGTTTCTCATCGCCTCGCCCATGATCAACGAGGTGGCTGTGGTGATCCTGCTCGGCATCCTCGGCTGGAAGCTCACCGCCATGTACGTCGTTGCTGGGCTGACCGTGGCCTACGTCGGCGGTGTGATCATGGAACGCTTCAAGCCCGAGCGCTGGGTGGAAGAGTATGTGTGGAAAATCCACATGGGCCAGAGCGCGATGGCTGCACCCGATACCTCGCTGGCGGGTCGTCACCGCTATGCCTGGGGCGAGGTGAAAGAAATCGTTGGCCGCCTGTGGAAGTGGGTGATCGCGGGCATCGCCCTCGGCGCACTGTTCCATGGCTACGTGCCCGCCGCCTGGGTCACTGAACACCTCGGCGGCAAAGACAACTGGCTCGCTGTGCCCGGCGCGGTGCTGCTGGGTGTGCCACTGTATTCCAATGCCACCGGCGTTATTCCCGTGGCCGAGGCCATGCTCGGCAAGGGCGTGGCCATCGGCACCACCCTGGCCTTCATGATGAGCATCGCCGCGCTGTCGCTGCCGGAGATGATCATTTTGCGCAAGGTGATCAAGTGGCCGGCGCTGGCCCTGTATGCCGGCGTGCTGGCCATGGCCTTCATGCTGGTGGGCTGGAGTTTCAATTTGTTTACACACTGACTGTTCAAGGAGAGAGCCATGAAAAAAACAAGTACCTTGTTACTACTGAGCCTGCTGTTGCATGGCACTACACCGCTGTTCGCCGCGGATTCCGGCCTGGAACAATTCATGTCCAACTACGACTATGTCACGCGCAAGGACATGAAGATCGATAGCAAGGAGTTGATCAAGTTGCTGAAGGAAGGCAAGGCGCAACTCATCGACATCCGCTTCAAGGAGGAGTACGCCACCTGGAAGGCCAATCCTTCGCTCAGCATTCCGCTCAACGAGCTGCCCAAACGGCTGGGCGAAATCGACAAAAGCAAGATCGTGGTCACCGCCTGCCCGCACAAGGATCGCGCCACCATCGCCATGGTCTATCTGCGATCCCATGGCATCAACGCCAAATATCTCACCGACGGCCTTATCGGCCTGGTGGAAAACCTGCGTGGCGACGCGGCCAAAGATCTGGTCGACGCACTGGCCACGCAAAAGTAACGTGATTGGTTACACCTGTTCAACTTCAACACGAGGACACACTCATGCAAGACGCCCCACAACCACAATTGCATTCATCCATCGTCGCCATGGTCTCGCTGGCCGCCGGCATTGCGTCCAACCACCCGGATATGGGCCAGTGTCAGCTTGATCGGCTGCGCAAGGCCGGTGTGCCGCAACACCAGATCGACACGGTGATCGAGATCGCGCGCCACATCCGTGACGAAGCGGCGCAAAAACTCGACACCGATTTTGATGAAGCAGCCGTAGTCCCGAGCAAACCCAAAGTCGAGAAAGGCAAGCAGGTGGATATCAAGGCGACCGGTTCCGCCTGCTGCACGCCGACGGCGAGCGGCCAATCCTGTTGCTAGTATTCGGATATATAAAGAAGGACATACCTATGAAAAACATCAAAGTACTTGGCACCGGCTGCGCCAACTGCAAACGCACCCTGGCATTGATCGAGGAAACCGCCAAGGCCAAAGGCATAGACATCGAACTCGATAAGGTCGAGGACATCGGCGCCATCATGGGTTACGGCGTCATGTCCACGCCCGGCGTGGTGATCGACGGAACGGTCGTGCATGCCGGCGGGGTGCCGGATCGTAAAAAGATCGAGGACTGGCTGTCGGCATAAATCGAAGAGATAGCTGATCATGAGTAGCACTCTTACCGTGCGCATTGTCGCCGATGGCGAAGATGCCTTGCGTTTACACAAGCGTGTCAGTTGCGCTGCCCGTGCCCTTGGCGTTGAGCTGACCATCGAGTCACAGATCAGTGACAGCAAAACACCGCGCTTACTGATAGACGATAGCGTGCTGCTGGAAGGATTGCCGCGCACCGAGGACATCGAACAACGGCTTACGGCCTGGATTGCGGCATCGCAGGTGACATAACGTTAAGTGCCACATAACGCGGTACACAATAAGGAGAGAAGCATGCACAAACCCATTCGCATATTGTTTGTCTGTGACGGCGTTTCCGCCCGTTCGCGCATGGCTGAGGCATTGTTGCGTGCAGCGGACGACGAACGTTTCGAGATTCACAGTGCGGGCATCGAAGCGGAAGCACTCAACCCGCTCGCCGTCGAGATTATGCGCGAAATTGATATGGATATCCCGAACGAACCGATCGCGGCGCTGAATGACTTCGAAGATATGCAATTCGATTACGTCATCACGCTTTGCGATGAGGCCAAAGCAAGTTGTCTGGCTTTCCCACGCGATGGACACAATCTGCACTGGACGTGTGCCGTTCCCGGTGTGGATAAAGGTAGCGATGAACAACAACGAGCGGCCTACCGTCAGGTGCGAGATACGCTGAAGCAACAAATAAAGGCCTGGCTTGAAACCCTGGAAAAAGAGTAATACCCATGACTCGCCTGAATCTGGCAAGAGCAGTAACACGAACAGGAAGACACAAAAGATGACGCAAGACAAACCGGCAAACGAGCTGAATCGACTCAATGGCGCGCTGGAGGTGCTGGGCCTGTTGCGCGAGAAGTTGATGTTACAAAGGGATGAACTCGGCGCAGAATCAGCGCAGGAGGCCGTCGATGAAATGCGCAGCCAGGTTGACGCGTTACAGATTGAGTGCCAGCAGCGGAGGGCGAATCTTCACCCACACCATAAAAGCTATCAGTTTGTTCTGACGGATGAAGAGGTGCTGCCCGTGCGTCACGACTGCTACGTAAAACTGTTGCGCGGCGAGGCGGAGTTAAGTGAATTCAAAGGACAAACACTGCGGCTGGCCGACTGGTATATGTTTATGCAAGATGACAAGCCGCAGGAAGTCGTGAATGAAACCTACAACTGGTTGGCGCTCGATGAGTTTGGCCGTGCTGACCTTCATGCTGCACGGGATATTCAAGCATCACCGCTGCCGACCACCAGAGAACGGAAGGAAATATACCGGCGTTTGTTTTCGCAGGCGCTATAGGCATATTTATGGAAAACAATTTTCATTCATTTCAAGAACTGTTCGAGCAACTTGGCATCGGTGGCAGCCCCAAGCAGATTGAAACATTTTTACGTACGCATGGGCCACTCGCGCCCGGTGTCGCATTGCCGGACGCTCCCTTCTGGACCGAGGCGCAGGCGGATTTTCTACAACAAGCACTGCAATCCGACAGCGACTGGGTAGAAGTGGTTGATGCCTTGAATGAAGCGCTGCACCGGTAATGCGTTATCAGTGCGAGCGCCGCTGGCAATGGGCCGGTTTAACTTCGATGTGGAACATCAATGAAACCCATCTGGATTATTAACCATGTTGCCTGTGAACACTCTGGCTATCTGTGTGAGTTCTTCGAACATCATAATGTTCATTTTGAAACCATCCTCGTCGACCAGGATCACTCGGCTCCTGCACAGCTCGATAACGCGGCTGGCCTGGTATTTCTGGGCGCACCAGTAAGCGTCTATGACCCGCTTGCCTGGATTGCCGATGAGATAGCCTTAATCCAGAAGGCATTTACCGCAGATATTCCTGTGCTGGGTATTTGTTTCGGTGCGCAATTGATTGCGAAGGCATTGGGTGGTGAGGTCTGTGCTGCCACCAGTATGCAGATTGGTTGGCATGAGGTCAGCCTAAGTCAACAAGCCAGGGTACTATTCAAAGATAACTTACCCGAAAAGTTTATGGCGTTCGAATGGCACGGCGACACGTTCTCATTTCCAACAGACGTGTCGCCGTTGTTTTATGGTGATTGTATTCACAACCAGGGTTTTGCGTATCACAACAGCCTGGCGTTACAGTTTCATCCCGAAATAACCACAAGTATGGTACACGAGTGGCTGGAGCGTTATGCACATTGCCTGGAAAAACCCAACAGATGCATCCAAAGCATAACGAAGATGCTGGACGGACTTGAGCAACAGATAGCGGCACAACAACGCGTCGCGAATACGTTATTTGCATGGTGGCTCAACAAGGTGCAATCACACGACTCGGAGTATTTAGATGAGCACTAATGGCAACGACGCGCACCATGTCCACAGTCACGATCACACCAGCATTGATACCACGAGCCGTGCCTTTGCGGTGGGCGTCACGCTCAATCTGGCCTTCGTCGCAATCGAAGCCGGCTTCGGAGTATGGGCCGATTCGCTGGCATTGCTCGCTGATGCCGGACATAACTTCAGTGACGTGATCGGTTTGCTGGCCGCGTGGGGCGCAATGATGCTTGCCAGGCGTCAACCATCTAAGCGTTTCACTTACGGGCTACGCGGCTCGACGATCCTCGCCGCGCTGGCCAATGTCATGTTACTGCTAATCGCTGTGGGCGGCATTTCCTGGGAAGCATTCCAGCGATTTAACGAGCCGGCCGCGGTGAACGAACCGGTTATGATTTGGGTGGCATTGGCTGGTGTGGTTATCAACGTGGCAACCGCGTTGTTGTTTATGAAAGGAAGTCAGCACGATCTCAACCAGCGCGGTGCATTTCTGCACATGGTGGCCGATGCAGCCGTGTCCATCGGAGTAACCGTAGCCGGTGTCGGCATCTTGCTGACCGGGTGGTTGTGGATTGATCCCGCCGTCAGTTTGCTCATTGCCGTGGTCATACTGATCAGTACCTGGAGCTTGTTAAATGCATCGCTACGTTTGTCGATTCACGCCGTGCCCGACCGCATCGACCCGGAAGAGGTGCAGCAATATTTGCAAGGGCTACCCGGAGTGCAGGAAGTGCATGACTTGCACATTTGGGGCATGAGTACGACGGAAACCGCGTTGACCGTGCATCTGGTGATGCCGCAAGGTCATCCGGGTGATGCACTATTGGATGAGATTACTGAACAACTGGAACATAATTTTCACATTGGCCACACCACTGTGCAGGTCGAACTGGGTGCCGCCGATGTGGTCTGCCGATTGGCGCAGAGTGACGTGGTGTGAGTGTGTTGTTTCGTTAGCCCATTGACAGCCTGGCGAATGCGTTTCGCGTGATTATTTGTGTGACTATATGAGGGGAGATAATGACATGCTCGAATATGAAATTACCGCCAAGCGTATTGATTCGCATGGCAGTGTTGTACAGTGCAAGCAGAGCGAGCTGGTCATCGACACCGATCTGCAAGGCCGGGCCGATGCACTCAATCCCGCCGAGCTGCTGCTGGCCGCCGTCGCCGCCTGTATCCTGAAAAACATGGAACGCATCGCGCCCATGATCCAGTTCGAGTACGCAGGCGTGACGGTCAAGGTGCATGGCGTGCGCCAAGACTCACCGCCGAAGATGCAGAGTATCAATTACGAGATCGCCGTCGACTCCGACGAAAACGATCGCAAGCTGGAATTGATGCACGAGAACATCCGCAAATACGGCACGGTGTATAACACCGTGGCGCCGGGAACAGAATTAACAGGAGTACTGCGCCGGCGCGGCTGAGCGGGCCGGTGTGGATCGCCAATCATGCTGCTCGAAACATTAGAACTCTCGTTGACGCTGAATGGTCGCGCGATCCTGCGTGCCATTAACCTACGCATCGCCGCGCGCGAGATTCATGTGCTGCTCGGCGCCAACGGCTCGGGCAAGTCCTCGCTGGCCTGGTGCCTGATGGGATGTGGCGGCTACGCCCCACAAGCCGGTGAAATCCGTTTCGATGGAGACCGCATTGATCACATGCCCCTGCACGAACGGGCGCGGCGCGGCATGGCGCTGGCCTGGCAGGAACCGGCGCGCTTCGAGGGGCTGAGCGTGGCCCAGTTTCTACGCGCCGGTGCCGAGAACGCCGACGTTGTGAAGGCGCTTCGTGCGGTGGGCCTCGCACCCGATGAATACCTTAGCCGCTCGCTGGACAAGACCCTGTCCGGCGGCGAGCGCAAGCGCATCGAACTGGCCGGTATGCTGACCCTGCAACCGCGCCTGGCCATATTCGACGAGCCCACCGCCGGCATCGACATGCTCAGTCTCGATGACGTGATGCGGGTGATCGAGACCCTGCGCCAAAACGGTAGCGCCGTACTCCTGATCACCCATCAGGAAACGATCGCGGCGCAGGGCGACAGTGCCTCGCAACTGTGTGGCGGGCGTATCGTGTGCCAGGGAAAACCGGACGCGGTGATTGCAAATTATAAGGCACGTAGCTGCCGGCGCTGCGATGGGGAGACCTGTGGTTATGACTGAACTCGACCCGCTCTATCAGGCATTCCGTCAAATCGGCGAGGACCCCAACGCGATCCTGACACCGGAAACGGCGTATCTGGTGGCCTATGGCCATCAGGTCGTCGGCATGCAGAGCGTGCCGGGCGTCATCATCATCCCTGAGCAAACCAAGCAAGGCATCCATGCCAGAGTCACCGTGCTCGAAGGCCAGCAGCTCGTGCAACCGGTGCACCTGTGCTTCAGCCTGTTCGAAAAATACGGTGGCCAGCACATCGATCTGGAACTCACCCTGCAACCGGGCAGCCGCGCCACCTTCTGGTCGCACTGCATTTTTACCCTGCCCGAGATTGCACGCCACAGCATGAACGCGCGCGTCGACATTCAAGACGGCGCGCAGCTCACCTACAACGAAGTGCATTACCACGGCGTCTCGGGCGGCATCGAAGTGATCCCGCGCGCGCAGGTCACGGTCGGTCCGCAGGGGCGGTATATCGCCGATTTCACCCTGGTGCAGGGACGCGTCGGCCTGCTCGACATTGACTATGATATCAAGGTACAGGAAGACGGTATCGCCGAACTCACCAGCAAGGTCTATGGCCGCGACACCGATCGCATTCATATCCGGGAAGCGGTGAGCCTCGATGGCGCCAACGCGCGCGGCCTGATCAAATCGCGCGTCGCCCTCGACGACGAGGCCAGTGCTGAGATCACCGGCGCCACCTACGGCAACGCCGCCGGGGCGCGCGGCCATGTGGACTGCCTGGAGATTGTGCGCGGAAATGCGAAGGCCAGCGCCATCCCCGAAGTGCGCGTCACGCACCCACAAGCCAAGGTCACTCACGAGGCGGCCATTGGCAGCGTCGATCAGATGCAACTCGAAACCCTGATGGCGCGCGGATTGTCTCCCGAAGAGGCGGTGGACCGCATCATTCTGGGAATGTTGGGTTAAGGGACAGGTAAGGAGAAAACACAATGAATGACACGATCATCATGGCCGTCGGATTGGCAGTACTCTCAGTAGTCTCGGGTATGCTCGGCCTCGGCGTGGCTTTTGCGGCGGTGCCGTTTCTCGGCTTGTTTATGCACGATTTGGTTAACCAGGTGCAGCCGCTCTCCCTGATTCTCAACGGCATCACCGCGCTGTTCGCGTTGTTCGGTTTTGCGAAGAGCGGACTGGTGCAGTGGCGGCCGGCGATCCTGCTTGCCATCGTCACCACGGTAAGCGCACCCTTCGGGGCGTGGTTGGCCCAACATGTGGATGCGCGCTTCCTGTGGGCATTCTATTTCGCCGCCGTCGCGTTTCTCGCCTGGCGCATGTTCCTGCCGGACAAGGCGAGTGCGATCACCGCAGCTGAGCCGAATTTCAAACTCGCCATGATACTTGCCGTGCCGATCTCGGTGGCCGCTGGCATGCTCGGCGTGGGGCCGGGCTTCCTGTTGTTGCCGACACTGATCCTGCTGCGCTACGAACCCAAGCACGCCGCCGCCATCAACGCGCTTGCCGTCTGTCCGCCGTCGTTCTCGGCATTGATTCCGCACATCGCCACGGCTAGTGTGGATCTGCGGTTAGCGACGGTACTGGTGATCATCGGCGCTGTCGGTGCGTTCTTCGGCGCGCGCATCACCAGCCTCTATGTGCCGGGCAAGCGGCTGAAGCAGACCTTCGGGGTGCTGATCGTGGTGATGACGGCGTACAAGCTGTTCCAGATTCTTTCCAAGTGACGCACAAGGAGGCTGACATGAAAAAAGTTGTGATCCATATCTTCCATGACGACGTCAGCAGTTTGGGCACCGGCTCGCACGTTTCCGAACGCATTCGCCAGGTCAAGGACGCGCAGGGCGTTGCGCTAGAAGTTTACGTGTTCGGCCCGGCGGAAAAGGCGCTGGCTGATCCGGCGCGCAGCGAGTACCGCGACACGCTGGTGTCGCTGGCGAAAAACGGCGTGTCAGTGCACGTCTGCCGCAGCATCGCCGAGGACATGGGCAAGGCCGACGAGTTCACACAGATAGGCTTCACCCTCGAATACGCGCGCGACGCGTTTGTGCGTTATGCGCTGGAGGGTGCGACGGTGGTAAGTTTTTGAGAATGCATGCAGACACGCGTGGACTTGCGCCAGCGCAGGTTCACCGGATCATAGCCGCCATCCTGAGCCGACGCACACCGCTCGGCACACTTGCCGCGTTAGCTTTCATCGAACGCATCAACGCCGCCAAACTGGGCACCCTGTTGTCCCTCGCCGCCGGCATGCTGATGTACGTCGGTGCCACGCATCTGCTACCCGAGGCCGATTACCAGCGCAAGCCCCGCACTTGGCTCGCCTTCGGCAGAGGTCTGGCAACGATTTCGCAAGCGATCCTGTGGCTGCTTTTCTCCCTGTTGTTTTCGATCATTGTCGAATGGGCGGGCATGATGCTTTGGTGGCCGGAACAAGGCCTCGATCACAGTCGCACGATGCTTGCCAATGAGATCAGCTATCTGGATACCGACTTCCGACGAAGTGTGGTGACATCAGATCCCGCCCGTTTCGCCAAAGAGGTGGCTGACGGGACTTATCACTACTTGTTTGAGGTTACGAGAGTCGTGGCCTTTATCCATTGGGTTTCGCCACCGCCGCGACAGGAAGAGCAGGGCGTGCGGCCGACATTGCACAGGATCTACCAGCCACTCGCTGAGTTTGTGATCGCGGCCATGCAAGTGACCCAGGTGTTCTCGGTACGCCTGGCGATTCTCACCCTGGCGACCCCCGTATTTCTGTTGTTCAGCCTGGTGGCCCTGGTTGACGGTCTGGTGAAACGGGATCTTCGGCGTTGGGGCGGAGGTCGAGAGAGTTCGTTCGTGTACCACTATGCCAAGAAGGCAGTGTTACCGCTCGTAGTGATCACCTGGGTAACGTATCTGGCCCTT
>WGNC01000016.1 GCA_016124745.1 Thiobacillus sp. | reverse complement strand
TGTCTCGATCATGCCGAGTGCAATACCTGTCATACCTGTAGCCATTTTGATTTCTCCTAAAAATCCTGAAAAAAGTCGTGATCTGCTGCAAAACAATCAAGCTGCTTCAGCGGCGGGGAGAATGTTCTCCACTTCGCTGTGAACGCGAGCGATGATGTGGGCGGCGACCAGGCCGTCACCCACGCGTTCGCACGCGTCGGCGCCGGCGCGAACCGCGGCGTTCACAGCGCCCGTTTCACCGCGCACCAGAACCGTCACATAGCCGCCGCCGACGAACTGGCGGCCGATCAGGCGAACTTCCGCTGCCTTGGTCATCGCATCCGCCGCTTCAATAGCGGGGACCAGACCACGTGTTTCAATCATTCCCAGGGCGATACCCGTCATTGCGCTTGCCATGATGCTTCTCCTTGAAAGACAGTTAATGAAACTTCCTTGCCATATTCGCGGAGAGGTTCCTCCGCATTCCACTGATCGATAATTCCGCAAATCGTCAGATCAGTAAGAATCCTGTAATCGCCGGCGGCATAGCGTGCGGCCGAGCCCCCGGCGGTAAAAACCCATTTCCCTTGCGGCACGCCGACCGGATCGACTGCCACCGACAGCTTGCCCTTGGTGTCGGCCAGCACGCGTAACGAGGTGCTGGCCAGCCCCGCGACACGGCGCGTTGCCACCAGGTCGGACACCACGCGCATGATCTCCATCTCAGTGCTCCTGCCAATGGTCGATGATGCCGACGATGGTGAGGTCGCTCGGGAAGTCCTTGGCACCGGCGGCCTCGCGCGCAGCGGAGCTGCCGACGCAGATCACCCAGTCGCCCGGGATGCAGCCCACCGCATCGACTGCGACGCTGGGCGTGCCACCACTTTTTTCCTTCACCACCAACAAGGGACGGTGGCCCATTTCGCGCACGCGGTTGGTTGAAACCAGCGTCTTTTCCACTTGCATGATCTTCATCGTTTCGTCCTCAATGCCCGTGTGGGTTGCTGTCGTTTTCTGCGATTGTTTCCAGCGCGCTGCCCGGCGACTTGGCCTGCACGCTCATGCCGCACACCAGCAGGCCGTCACGCACCAGCTCCGGATAACGCGCCTCGATGGCGGCCTTGACGCGGCGACAACGCGCCACCGTGCGCTCCTTCGATCCCGGCACCTGGTCGTCGTAGCGGTAGTGAATCGCCACTGGCACCGGCAGGCCGCGCGCCACGTTCAGGCGCGTAAAAATCTTGATGCCCACATCCATGTCGGCCGCGCCTTCCTCTACCGTGTGCATGTGGCCGAAGTAGGCCAGGTTGCGCAGGTGCACTTCCTCGAAGCCGTCGCCGATGCTGATGAAGCGCTCGGCATGGCCGATGTCGGCATAGCGTCCCTGGTGGTTTTCGCAGACGTAGTCGATCTGCGACAGGTTGTTCGCGAGCAGACGCTCGATCAGGCGACGCATGCCCGTCTCCGGCGCGCTGCGGCCAAAGCGGCGCGCGGTCTCCTCGACGATGGCATCCAGCTGCCGTCGTGCCTCGGATTCGCCACACTCGGCCGTTGCCTGGTGCAGCGCCATGTTGTCGATGCAGCAGTCGAGGCTCATGTCGCCCTGCGCATCGGGCACATGCACCCGGATCGCGTCGTTGTCCGTGTCCACGCCGATCAGCAGCGTGGCCACCGAGGCGCCGCAGCAGAAGCCGTTCTCGATCGCGGTGCCGAACGCCTGCAGGCGATCGAGTGCGGCCTGCGCCGCCTTGCGGTCGTCGCTACCGTGGGCCGCACAACCTTCGTGAAGCGGATCCGAGCTGCTGAAGTGGTACACCGCAATCTTCAGATAGCGCGTGCCGGCGTCAGGCAGGGTCGGCACGCCTTCACGGAAGCGGCGCAACTCGGTTTCGGTCCACTGCTTCACGTTCAGCTCGACATCGAACAGCGTGCCGGCGTAGGACTTGTGCCGGCGCACGGCCTGTTGCGGCAGGCGCAGGATGTAGTGCAGCAGGCCCTTGAGGCGGCCGTCGGCGCAGGCGCTCACGTCCACTTCGTGGAAGCCGCACTCGATGAAGAAACGCACCATCGCCTCGGCCTCGGCCTGACCGTCCTGCTGCGCGGCCGCTTCCTGCGCCAGCGCATGGAAGGTGTTCAGCACGCTGCTGCCATACAGCTTGCGCATGTCGAGCACGGTGATCCAGGCATCCGCCAGTACCGCCTCATCCAGCGCAAAGCTCAGACGCTCGCGTGCGAGTTGCTGCGCCCGCGTCTCGAAATCGGCCTCATGCTGCAGCGCCGAAATCTGCTTCAGCGTCGGCACGATATCGTCGAAACGTGCCTGCACCCGACTTTCATAGTCGGCCAGCCGCTGATTCTGCATGCGGTTGACCAGTGGATGCGCACGGGGTGCACACAGGGTGCTCACGCACTCGCCAGCAGGGTTTGGCTGCATGCCAGGGGCGCAGTAGCTCACCCGCTGCGGCCAGCTCGGCATCACGGCCGCGGGCGCCGCGGGCCGGGCACGCATCGCCATGCCCACCGGCGCCGTGTGGCCGGTGTTGTGCAAGCGTTCACGGCGTTTGCGCGTATCCATGACTGGGCTCCGTGGTCTCGTCTGCGTTAGCCGCGGGCGCCGCCGGACAAGGTCACTGCCGCGCCGGAAGCGCTGTTGCCGCTGCTGCCGGTCACGCGGCTCGGTGCCAGCGCCGGGTGCTCCGTTTCACGGAAGGCCCGGGCGTTGGTGCCATTGCCGCGCGGCTCGCCGCGCTGGGTCGGGTTGCGACGCGTGGCGGACTGCCCCTCGGTGCCGGTCACGCGGCCGCCGCGATCCCAGGCATCGCCGGTGATGCTGCGCTCGCGGCCTTCACCGGTGATGCGCTCAGGCATCGGCTCGGGTACGGCCGCCACCATGGCGGGCGCCGCTTCGGTACCGTCGCGGTAGCGGAACTCAGGCGTGCCGGAGACCAGGCCCGTGGCGCGTGCCAGCGAACCGGTGATGCGACCGCTGCCGCTGTAGGCACTGCCGGTGATGCGCTGGGTTTCGCTGCCTTGAGCTGTGCGCGCAGGCGAGGCCACCGAGAACTCACCCGGCTGACGGCCCGGCAACTCCATGGCATTGCCGGTGATGCCGGCAGACGGCGTCGCTTCAGGCGAGCGGGCGCGATAGTGGGTCGCCATCGCCGGGCGGCCGCATGCGGCGGCCTGCTGGACGTCGCCCATGTAGGGCGTGCCGCTCACGGTCTGACACTCGCCCCGCGCGTTGCCGGTCAATTTGGCATCCGGTCCGGGCTGAATGCCGGTCAATTCGGCGTTGCGTCCGAGACGCGCCCGGTTGATCGCTTCGGCTGCCACCCGCGAGGCGCAAAAATCCGCGTACTGGTCGGCCCCGATATAAGAAGTCCCCGTCACCGGCTTGCAGGCGCCGTATTCGTCGCCCGTCACGCTGGCCGAGCGTCCCATCGGGGTTCCCGACACGTCCTGGCCTTTCAGCGTGCGTGACACGCCGACCTTGGCGGGCGGCTGGAACGGCTCGGCCCGGCAGTAGGAAGAAAACTCCTCGGCGCTGATGTAGTCCGAACCCGTCACACGCCTGCAGGCACCCTGCTCAGCGCCGGAAACTTTCGATGAGCGATCCAGTGGGGTGCCGCTCACCGCGCTTCCAGCGCTCGTGTGACGCGTCTGCACCTTTTTTGGCGCATCTCCCGACTTGCTGCGCAAGCTGGTCGTGTCCGTATAGGCGCTGCCCGTAATGGAACGGTTCGCACCGGATTCGCCGCCCGTTACCTCGATCTCGCGGGTGAGATCGCTGCCGCTGATCTGGTTCTTCCGCGCCGTCATGCCGAAGCCGGCTTTCTGAGGATGCGGTTCGGGCGCGGTGCCGCAAAAGCTGCCAGCCTGCTCGGCCGCCATGTATTCGGTCCCCGTCACGCGCTTGCAGGTGCCGGTCTCGTCGCCGGTGACCTTCTCGCTGCGGCCCACTTCGGTGCCGGTCACGCGGCCGCCACGGCTGGTGCTGCTGGCCCCCACCTTGGCCGGCGACGGCGTCGGTGCGGTCGGGCAGAACTGGCTGAACTGTTCGGTGCCGATGTACTCGGTGCCCGTAATGGTGCGGCAGCTGCCGGATTCATTGCCGGTCACGCCCGCAGTGCGCTCGAGCTGGTTGCCGCTCACCGGGGTACCGGCCAGCGTGGTGCCGAACTCGACCTTTTGCGGTTCCTTGGGCACCCGCCCGCAGGGGCGGCAGGGCGCTGCGTCGCCGCGGCCTTTCCTGGCCCGATCCTGGCGACGCTGTTGCGCGGCCGACATCGGTTCCGGGGTGAACACTGGCCGCGCATATTCAACCTGCGACGCAGCAGACGCCTTGTGCTGGCAACCGCACGCCGTCGCCTCGGCCTGCGGCACGGTTTCACTGGCAGCCGACACTGTGGCCGGCGCGGATGTCGAGGCGGCTGCGGGCGCCGGTTTGGATGCGGCATTGCCGCCCCGTGCGGCCAGGCGTGTCTGGGTGGCGCTGGTAGAGGCCGGGGAGGCGCCGGTCAGGCCTTTTTTCCCGTACAGGGAGCGGGCATGACGGCGGGCGATTGCCGCCTCACTGCCGGTCAGGCGCGCTTCGGTGCTGCTTGTCGTCGCTTGGCTCATGGAGTCGTTCCTTATGCTCAGCTGTTAATCGTTGGATCGGGCATCCATTGATCTCGCCCTTGGGATGGAATATACGGATACCACTCCATAATTTAAAATGAATAATATTTATTATTTCCATTCGTCTTTCTGTATGATTTTGCATCGGACAACCAGAGGAACACAGCCATGAACGTGACCTTTCGCCAGCTTCGGTTGCTGGAAGCGGTAGCCCGCAATTCCAGCTTCACGCGCGCCTCCGAGGAACTGCATCTCACCCAGCCCGCGGTCTCCACCCAGATCAAGCAACTCGAGCTGGAAGTGGGCATGCCGCTGTTCGAACAGATGGGAAAAAAGATCTATCTGACTGAAGCCGGCCGCGAGGTGTACGCCTTCAGCCGTGACATCGCCAAGCAGTTCCATGACATCGAATCCGTTCTGGACGACCTGAAGGGCGTGAAGCGCGGCAGCCTGTCCCTCACGGTCACCAGCACCGGCAAGTATTTCGCGCCCTATCTGCTGGCCGAATTCGTCAAGCACCACCCCGGCGTGCAGGTTCACCTCGAGGTGACCAATCGCGAGGAACTGGTGGCGCAGTTGCAGGAAAACATTCCCGACATGGCGATCATGGGCACGCCGCCGGACAATATCGATCTGTCTGCGCAGGCTTTCATGGAGAACCCGCTGGTCATCACTGCGCGACCGGATCACCCGCTGGCGGGCGTCAGCCGCATCCCGCTCAGCCGCCTGGCGGAAGAGCACTTCATCCTGCGCGAGCGTGGCTCGGGCACGCGCAACGCCGTGGAGCGCTTCTTTGATGCGCGTGGGGTGAAGCTCAACACTTCAATGGAAATGAGCCGCAACGAAGCGATCAAGCATGCGGTGATGGCCGGCCTTGGGCTGGGCATTGTCTCCATGCACACGCTGGAATTCGAACTGGCCCTGAACCGGATCGCCATCCTCAGCGTGGAAGGATTCCCGATCATGAAGGAGTGGTATCTGGTCCATCGCACCGGCAAGCGCATGACGCCCATTTCCCAGGCGTTTCACGACTTCGTGCTGAACGAGGCCAACCAGGTGGTGACGCTGCCGCAGCCGAAACCCGCAAGCCGCTCCCGCCGCAAGGTCACGCGCTCATGAGTCGTGGATGACCCACATTGCATCCGACACCAGGCAGACGCCACCATAGCGCCTCAGAATTGGACGCATGGCCTCGATCACCCGGTTCGCCTGCGCCTCGTCGCAGGCAATCGTCAGCAGCACATTGCCAAGCCCCTGCACGCTTTCATAGCGCACGCCGCGTTCGCCACGGCCACCCGCACGGGGCACGATGGTATAGCCGACGACGCCGATGAAATCGAGCTCCCGGATGACATTTTCGAGCTCGATCTCCTCGATCACGATTTCGATGCGTTTGACGGGTTTCATGATGATCCTTGCCGGTTAACGCGCAAGCCACTGCGCAGCACTGAAATAGAGCGGGATGCCAACAATGACGTTGAAGGGGAAGGTAACACCCAACGACAGCGTCAGAAACAGCGCCGGACTCGCCTCTGGAATGGCGAGTCGCATGGCGGGCGGCACCGCAATATAGGACGCGCTCGCCGCCAGCACGGCAACCAGCAGTGTGCCGCCCACGCCGAATCCCAGCAGCCAGTGACCGGTAGCCAAGCCGATCGCAGCGCCGATCAGCGGCATGACGATGCCGAAAACAAGCAACAAGGGGCCGACCTTCCTGAAGTCTCCGATCCGGCGCGAAGCCTCCATGCCCATGTCAAGCAGGAACAGGCACAGCACGCCCATGAACATGGTGTCGTAGAAAGGCAGAATCTTACTGAGTCCGGTGGGCTGGGCGATCGCTCCGATCAGCATGCTGCCCAGCAGCAGCACGACACTGCCGTTGGTGAAGGCGTCATGCACGAGTTCGCGACTGATCCGCTTTTCGTTCCCATTCCCCGTCCCCTTGCGCGCCATATTTGCCAGCACAAGGCCGATGATGATGGCGGGCGATTCCATGATTGCCAGCATGATCACGGGATAACTTTCGTGGGCAACCTTGACGGAATCGAGAAATGCGATCGCCGTCACGAAGGTACCGGCACTCACCGAACCATAGTGGGCAGCAATGGCGGCGGCATTCAGGCGATCGATGCGCACCACCATCGCAAGCAGGAGGTAGGCGATGATCGGCAACCCGAAACCCAGCCCGAGTGCCGCCACTACCGCACCGATTGCACTCGCCGGATCGATTTTGGCCAACTCCATCCCGCCGTGCAGGCCGATCCCGACCAGCAGATAGATCGACAGGGCCTTGGTGAGATCAGGCGGAAACTTGAGATCCGATCGGATCAGTTGCGCAAGAAACCCGAGTGCAAAGAACAGGATTGCCGGGATCAGCATATTGGACAGACTGAACATGGTTGACCTCTGCGTAGGTTGCCCACCTGGGGTATGGCGCCATCTTAAAATCTCCAATCCATAAATAACAATATGGTTTTATGATTAATATGATTACCAATCATTAATGGATTGATCGCACCTAAGACCATCTCCCCACCCCGGAAATTTTCACTCCGCGCCCGGTGTCGTTTCGTTGACGCCAAACCAGACCCCTATCCATAATGGCCGCTGACCGCAATCGTGACGCGGGCGTTTCCCGGCTATCTGCCGATGCGGGGAACAGGGCACTGACAATTTTCAAGTTGGCGCCTTTGTTTCCTGACACTCGTTTTCCGGTGAAGCTGGCGCACTGAACGCTGCCAACAAGCCTTTCTCAGCCGCACACAACGATGGCACGCCGGGACCACTATCACGTCTATGTGATCGAACTGTCGAAAGACGTTTTGTTCGAAGCACGCTTCAAGAAAGCCAACCCCGCCTACATCACGGGGAAGCCGTGCATCTACGTCGGCATGACAGGCCTTGACCCCGACGTGCGCTTCGACAAGCACAAGGCCGGCATCCAGTCGAATCGCTACGTCAAGGAGTTCGGCCTGCGCTTGTTGCCCGAGCTGTACGAGCTCTATAACCCGCTGTCGTATGCGCACGCGCGCGACCTTGAGGTTGAGCTTGCGATCGACTTTCGCGAAGCGGGCTACGGCGTCTGGCAGGCGTGAACGGATGCAGCCGCTGAATTCAGGCCGTTGCCGCCTACTTGGTGAGTGCCATGAACATGGTGTCTTTTGGCTTCGGCCGCTGCTTCGCAGCCTGACGTTCGCTGCGTTCACCTTAGCCTGCGCCGAACACTGCCATTTATGGCGTTTACTTCGTTAACGCCATAAAAAGCGCGGGCAGCTTTTCCGGCAGCCTCGCGATATGGTCGATGACGGTGAACTGGCGACCGAAGATGTCGCCGACATATTCGTCGGCCTTGGGGTCGAGGCTGATGCAGTAGGTAAAGATGCCGTCCTGGTCGAGTTCCTTCACCGCTTGCCGCGCGTCTTCGATGAGCAGGCGCTCGTCGTGCGCGTCGACGTCGGACGGTTTGCCGTCGGTGAGGATGAGCATGAGTTTCTTGTCGGCGGAACGCGCGCCAAGGTAGTGCGCGGCGTGGCGCATGGCGGCGCCCATGCGGGTCGACCAGCCCGCCTCCATCGCGGCCAGCCGCGCCTTCACTTCGTCGTTGAAATGCTCACCGTAGCCCTTGATGTGCAGATAGCGCACGTCGTGGCGGGTGTTGGAATGAAAGCCGGCAATCGCAAACGGATCGCCGAGTTTTTCAATCGCCCAGGCCAAAAGTGATACCGCTTCCTGGCTCAGTTCGAGGATGGTTTGCTCGGAGCCCGCCGCCTTTTCGTTCAAAGATTCCGACAGGTCGAGCAGCAGCATCACGGCGATGTCGCGGCCGTCGGTGCGGTGGCTCATGTTGATGCGCGGGTCGGGGGTGGCGCCGCCCTTGAAGTCGATCAGCGAGCGGATGGCGACGTCGAGATCGAGCTCGCTGCCTTCTTCCTGGTAGCGGATGCGCACCTTGTCCTGCGGCTTCAGCAGGTCGAGCATTTTCTTCAGCCGCTTGGCGAGCGCACTATGCTTGGCGAGCAGGCGGTCGATGTCGGCAGGCTTGCCGCTGGCGTGCAACGATTCGTACACGCTGGCCCAGTCGGGGCGGTAGGTCTGGCTGTTGTAGTCCCACTCGGGGTAATGACGCGGCGGCAGGCCGCGGATTTCCTCGCCCGGCTCGATTTTGCGCTCTTCGTCGAAGGCTTCTTCCTCGTCGCCCGCCTCGATGAATTTCCACAGCTGGCGGTTGTCGTCGCGGTAGTCCACCACGGTGTCGTCGAAATGCACCTTGGCGAACTGGTCGCTCTGGCGGCGGGTTTTGGCGACGTAGGAAAGCGCCAGCGCGGCGATTTCGCGGGTAGAGGATTCGCCTTGCTGCATGACGGCATGGAAGCGCACGACGAAGTCGTTGAGGTCGACGTCGACATAGCCATGATCGGGATCGAGCAGCGCGCGCGACAGCATCGCCATGCGGTGGCGCAGACAGGACGTGGTTTCGGGATCACAGGCGTTCTCCAGCGGCTTGGGGTGCAGCGCCAGGAAAAGACGGCGCAGGCCCGGGTATTCGCGGATCAGCAGCGTCTCGACGCGGCAGTCCTCGAAGAACTCGACTGCCATGCGCTGGAACGGACTCCAGTTATCGGCGATCTGCGCTTCGCTCCAGCGGCGGTGGCCGACCATATGGGCAAGCGTGGCGCGGTAGCGGTCGAGGCCGCTCACGAAAACACCCTCTCCCCCTGCCCCTCCCCCGCTTGCGGGGGAGGGGGGGAAGAAGTCATCGTACACATCGGGCACGCGCATGCCGAGCTTGTCGTAGTAGGGAATCGGCTTGCGCAATTCGTCGAAGGCTGTGGAATACGGCACCAGTTGGTCCGCGTCGTCCCACAAGCCGCGCAGATACAGATCCAGCTTGCGCTCGATGTCCATGAACAGGGTGCCATGGCGCTCACGTTGCAGCACCGCACGACTGTCGGCGGACTGCACGCTGAAGTAATCCTTCTGCCGTTCCGGGTGGGTACGGTAGTTGCGGATGCCGTATTCCACCCATTTTTTCAGGCCGGCGAGCGTCAGCTGATTCAACAGGTTCGGCGCATGGTCGAAAAAATCCGGCAGGCCGGGGCTGGGGAAGGTAGTGTGGTGGCCATGAATGGAGCCGGTGGTGCGCTCCATGAAATCCAGCGTGATATCCAGATAGCGCTGCATCTGTTCCTGCGAATGCAGGCGGCGCGCGACCGGCGCCAGCGTTTGCAGAAAAGGCGTGATGGCATTGCCGTTGGGGGATTTCTGCATGCGCTGCACGAGCGCCATCACCGCAGGCAGCGCAGACTCGCCGACCGCCTTCGCAGCAGACGGCCACTCTTCCAGGAACGCCAGCATCGGCTCGACGCCGCGCCCCAGCTTGCCGATGACACGAGCCGCTTCGAGGTAGGCGTCGATCCCCTTGCGCGTGAGCACCGCCAGCGCCTCGGCCATGACGTCCTCGAACACCGCCTCGACCTGCGGAAAACGAGTGTCGATCTGCGCCCAGTAGGCCTTCATCAACGGGTGCTGGTATTCAGTGCTTGCTTCAGTCAAGGCAAATTCCCCGAAAAAAACATTTCACCGCGGAGAACGCAGAGGACGCGGAGTAAATCATGGGTTTCCTCTGCGTTCTCCGTGTCCTCTGTGTTCAAGCTTTTTTAGGCCGCGAACACCGCGTCGATCGCGTGATCCAGCGTGTCGCGAATATCCGCATCGTCGGTGATCGGCCGCACCAGCGCCATGCGGCAGGCGTCGGTCGGGTCCACGCCGTCCTTGATCAGCGTTGCCGCGTACACCAGCAGACGCGTCGAGATGCCTTCGTCGAGGCCGTGGCCCTTGAGGCCGCGGGCGACGCCGCCGATCTTCACCAGCTGGGCGGCCACGGCTGCGTCCATGCCGGTTTCCCTCGCCACGATCTGCGTTTCCAGCGCGGCATCAGGGTAGTCGAAGTCGAAGGCGGTGAAGCGCTGCTTGGTCGACTGCTTGAGATCCTTCATCAGCGTCTGGTAGCCGGGGTTGTAGGAGATCACCAGTTGGAAGTCGGCGTGCGCGTTGATCAGCTCGCCCTTCTTGTCCAGCGGCAGGGTGCGGCGGTGGTCGGTGAGCGGGTGGATCACCACGGTGGTGTCTTGCCGCGCTTCGACGATTTCATCGAGGTAGCAGATCGCACCGATGCGCGCGGCGGTGGTGAGCGGGCCATCGAGCCAGCGGGTGCCGTTGGCTTCGAGCAGGTAACGGCCGACCAGATCGCTGGCGGTCATGTCCTCGTTGCAGGCCACGGTGATCAGCGGCTTGTCCAGTTTCCACGCCATGTATTCGACGAAGCGTGACTTGCCGCAGCCGGTCGGACCTTTCACCATCACCGGCAGGCGGTTTCGGTAGGCCGCCTCGTACAACGCGACTTCGTTCTTCTGCTGCTGGTAGTAGGGTTCCTGGTGGACTTTGTATTGCTCTTTGTCTGTCGTCATGACCTTCTCCATTGGGCGAGCGTCGCGTAGGAGCGGACCCTGTCCGCGATTGGTGCTGTCGCGGACAGGGTCCGCTGCCACGAAACCTCATCGGGAGGTTGGAAGAAAAACGCCCCCAGTGGTCCGGAGGCGTTTCTCGCTTGCATCAATGTCGTGCTTGATTACTTGTGCACGCCCAGCTTTTCACGCCAGCCGGGGAACAGCTTGTCGGCGTCGCCGGGGAACGATTCGAACGCGCGGGCGAATTCCTTGTGCTCTTTCGCGTATTCGATCGGGTCGGCGCCCGACTTCCAGCACTCGTACGACTGGCGCAGCGAGATCGCGCCGGCAGCCGGGCTGTCGATGTGGCCGTAGGAACCGCCGCCGGAGGTGTTGATGACGTTGCCGTGACCCAGGTTCTCGAAGAAGCCGGGCAGACGCAACGCGTTCATGCCGCCGGAGATGATCGGCGTGGTGGGCTTCATGCCGTACCACTTCTGGAAGTAGACCGGGCCCTGGCACTCGTCGCGCTCGATCATGTAGGCGATGTTCTTGTCGCTGTTCTCGCCTTCCATCTTGCCGTAACCCATGGTGCCGACGTGGATGCCGGACGCCCCTTGCAGACGCGAGATCTTCGACAGCACGAACGCGGTGTAGCCACGCTTGGCGGACGGCGAGGTGATCATGCCGTGGCCGGCACGGTGGTAGTGCAGGTACTGGCCGGGGTACTGACGGCGGGCGGTGGTGATCATGCCGGGGCCGCCGACGAAACCGTCGACCAGGAACGCGACCTTGTCGGCATCGGGGCCGAAGGCTTCGAGGATGAAATCGGCGCGGGCACACATTTCATAGTGGTCGTCCGCCGTGATGTTGGCGGAGAACAGCTTGGCCTGGCCGGTTTCGTCCTGGGCGCGCTTCATGGCGTCGTACACCAGCGGATAGACCTTCTTGGCCGGGCAGAACACCTGGTTGCCCTGGGGTTCGTCGTTCTTGATGAAGTCGCCACCCAGCCAGAACTGGTAGGCGGCGGCCGCGAACGGCTCGGGACGCAGACCCAGCTTCGGCTTGATGATGGTGCCGGCGATGTAGCCGCCGTTGACGATCGGGCGACCGAGGATGCGCCACATGTCGGAGATGTCCTTGGACGGGCCGTCGAACAGCTGGATGGCGCGCTCGGGCATGTAGAAGTCATAAATCTTGGCGTGCTCGATGTCGCCCATGCCCTGGTTGTTGCCGATCACCAGCGTCAGGAACGAAACGATCATCATGCGGCCGTCGGTGATGTTGCGGTCGAACAGCTCGATCGGGTAAGCGATGCGCATCTCTTCGGTAGCTTCGTCGATGAGGTACACCAGCGCGTCGACACCCTTGGTGAAGTCGTCGGTGGTGGAGACTTCGACGTTGGTGCCGGTGGAGGATTCGGCAGCGAAGTGAGCCGCGCACGACAGGTAGCTGCCGAAACCTGGCTTCGGCTTCATCTTGTAGGCGACGAGGATGTGCTTGCCACCCTTGATGAGGTCTTCCTCTTTGAGGCTGAGGTCGGCGTAACGTGCGGACTGGTCCATTGCTTGGCTCCTTCGGTAGTTGAACGAGGCTCCAGGCACGAAACCCCTGAAACCGACAGGGGCGAACTATACGCACGGCCTTATATAATTAAAAATCAATTGATATGATGCTTATAATAAGCTTAAGCTTATATATATGCGCAGACTGACGCTTCGCCAACTCAGGGTATTTGATGCGGTCGCCCGCCATTTGTCGTTTTCGCGGGCGGCCGAGGAGCTGCATCTTTCGCAGCCCGCCGTGTCGATGCAGGTCAAAGGCATCGAAGCCATCCTCGGCCTGCCGCTCACCGAACAACTGGGGAAAAGGATCTTCCTCACCGAGGCCGGACGCGAGGTGCTGCACGCCAGCCATGCCATTACCGCCAGACTGGACGACCTGCAGGCCAATCTGGCGCAGTTGCGCGGCGTCGACAGCGGCCAACTCAAGCTTGCCGCGACCTCGACAGTGAATGCCATCGCCACCGGCATCCTCGCCCGCTTTCGCGGCAAACATGCCGGGGTATCGATCCACCTCGACGTCTCCAACCGTGCGGCGGTACTGGACCTGCTGGCAGCCAACCGCATCGACTTGGCCATCATGGGACAGGTACCCGAAGGGCTGGGCCTGGAAGCCACCCGCTTCATGGACAACCCGCTGGTCGTAATCGCGCGGCCGGACCATCCGCTGGCACGCAAGCAACGCATTGCCGTGGAAAACCTCGCCGCCGAGTCCTTCCTGGTGCGCGAAGCCGGGTCCGGTACCCGCGGCGCGATGGAACGCTTCTTCGCCGCTCGCGGGCTGGAAATCCGCAGCAGCATGGAAATGAGCAGCAACGAGGCGATCAGACAGGCCGTGCAGGCCGGGCTGGGGCTGGGCATCCTCTCGCTGCAAACGCTCGAGATGGAGTTGGCGCTCAAGCGGCTGGCCGTGCTCGACGTCGAAGGCTTTCCCATCATGCGGCACTGGTACATTGTCCACCGGGCCGACAAGCGGCTGTCGCCTGCGGCGCTGGCATTCAAGGAATTTGTGCTGGGGCCAGTGCAACCAGTGGTGCACGCCACGCCCAAGTGATTGCCTCAGGCTGCGGCCGGCATCAGGCGTGCCTGGTCGATCGCATAACGGCTCGCTAGAATCGAGCTGTCGGGGCACCAGCCCCCGGCGTTTGGGTGAGCCCTTCACCCGCAAGACGGTGTCCCGTCCAAGTCTGGTTTCATCCATTCAACCTGGAGCATTTTTCTTGGACACCGCACCCGCCGCCCGACCCGCACCCGTCACCCTCGGTACCGCATTCAAATACTGGCTCAAGCTCGGCTTCATCAGCTTCGGCGGCCCCGCCGGGCAGATCTCGATGATGCATCAGGAACTGGTCGAGAAACGCCGCTGGATTTCCGAGCACCGCTATCTGCACGCGCTCAACTACTGCATGCTGCTGCCCGGCCCCGAGGCCACCCAGCTGGCGATCTACATCAGCTGGCTCATGCACGGCGTCAAGGGCGCGGTGATCGCAGGCGTCCTGTTCTTCCTGCCTGCCTTCCTGCTGTTGTCGCTGCTGGCTAGCGTCTACCTCGCCTGGGGCGACGTGCCGCTGGTGCAGGGCATTTTTTACGGCATCAAGCCCGCCGTGGTGGCCGTGGTGCTGTTCGCTGCCTGGCGTATCGGCTCGCGCGCGCTGAAGAACGCGGCGTTGTGGAGCATGGCCGCGCTGGCCTTCATCGGCATCTTCTTTTTCGATATCGGTTTCCCGTGGATCGTGCTGGCGGCGGCGCTACTCGGCGCCATCGGCGGCAAGTTCATGCCCGACAAGTTCAAGAGCGGTGGCGGCCATGGCGCTTCGAGCAAGGAATACGGGCCGGCGATCATCGACGACGACACGCCGACGCCGGCACATGCCCGCTTCTCTTGGCGCAAGCTTGCCATCACGGTTGTCGTGTTCGTCGCCATCTGGCTGGCCGCCATCCTTGCCATCAGCGGCAACCAGGCGCTCGCCGACCTCGGCATCTTCTTCACCAAGGCTGCATTCCTGACCATCGGCGGCGCCTACGCCGTGCTGCCCTACGTCTACCAGGGCGGCGTCGAGCATTTCGGCTGGCTCACCGGCCCGCAGATGATGGACGGCCTGGCGCTCGGCGAAACCACGCCGGGGCCGCTGATCATGATCGTCACCTGGGTCGGCTACCTGGGCGGCGTCGCCAAGGAAGTCGTCGCCAACCCGATCGCGGCAGGCTTCGCGGGCGCGGCGGTCGCCACGTTCTTCACCTTCCTGCCGTCCTTCCTGTTCATCCTGGCGGGTGCCCCGCTGGTCGAGGCCACTCGCGGCGAAATCCGCTTCACCGCGCCGCTGACCGGCATCACCGCCGCCGTCGTCGGCGTGGTGCTCAACCTGGCCGCCTTCTTCGCCTGGCACACCTTCTGGCCACAGGGCACGGCCGCCGCACCGTTCGCCGGCAGCTTCGAATGGTTCCCGGTGATCGTCGCCATCGGCGCCTTCGTCGCACTGTGGAAATACAAGGCCGACATCATGAAGGTGATCGGCGTGTGCGCGCTGCTGGGCCTGGTTTATTCTCTGGCTGTCTAATGATCCGGCACGAATAAAACCTGACTGCCGTTCGGCCTGAGCCTGTCGAAGGCCAAGTGCCCACTCGTGTTTCGACTAGCCTGTCCTGTGCAATGTCGAAGGGCTCAACACGAACGGACACTTGGATAAAATGTACCGCATCAATTGGAGATCGAAATGGAAACCACACCCCAACCCCTCAAGCGCTGCGGCTGCGGCAGCCCCAGCGACGCTTGCCCGGACCTGCCGCGCACGATCGCGCCGGCCGACCTCGACCCCGCTGCCACGCTGGTGTTCGACGTGCGCCGCGAGGCCGACTACGCGGCGTCCGGCGAGACCATTCCCGGCGCCATGTGGAAGAACCCGGACAAGATCGACGTCTGGATCGGCGCCCTGCCGCGCACACTCGACGTCGTGATCTACTGCGTACGCGGCGGCTCGGTATCGAACAGCGTGGTCGATCGCCTGCAGGCCGAGGGCGTCAAGGCGCGCTTCATCGAAGGTGGCCTCGAGGCCTATAAGGCGGCCGGTGGCAAGGTCGCATCGAAATGAGCATCGCGAAATGAAATGGGTCACGCGCGAGCGCCCCAAGATCGACCGCATCGCCTGTCCCTGGCTGATCGCGCGCTTCATCGACCGCGCTGCCGAGTTTCTGTACGTGCCGGCCGACGAGGTGCTGAAGGTGGCGCACGCGAGCGGCGCGATTCCCTACGACATTCCGGGCGTGGAATACGGTCATGTCGGCGAACTGTGCAGCTTCGACGCCTTTTTGCGCCTGCACGATCTGACCGCTCCGGCCTTGCATGAACTTGCCGTCATCGTGCGCGGCGCCGACACCGCCCGCCTCGACCTGGCGCCGCAGTGCGCCGGCCTGCTCGCGCAATCGCTAGGTCTGTCGGCGCTGTACCGTGACGATCACGAAATGCTCCGGCACGGCATGACGATGTACGACGCCTACTACGCCTGGCTCAATGAGGTGCATGGCGAGACCCATGGCCGGAAAGCGCCGGCAGCCTGAGTCGCGCCCTGTCCACAGAGAGTTGTTGACTAATTTACTAGGTTATTCTATCCTGCGTCATCCCATTTTTTACTGGACGCAAGGACTGCATCATGGAACGCGAAATCAACGGCAAAATGGTCGAAACCGACCCCGAAGGCTATCTGGTCAACCTGGAGGACTGGTCCGAGGAACTGGCTGTCGAACTGGCCAAGGAAGACAAGCTCGAACTCGGCGAAGACCACTGGAAAGTGATCCACTACATGCGCGACCAGTTCGCGCAGAACGGCACCGCGCCCAACCTGCGCTTCCTGCAGAAGGGCCTGAAGGAAGAATTCGGCGCCGAATGGGGCGACAAGAAATTCCTCTTCGACCTGTTCCCGTTCGGCCCTGCCAAGCAGGCCGGCCGCTACGCCGGCACCCCGAAACCGACCGGCTGCGTGTGAGCGTGGGTGTTGGCGCCTACGGCGCCATACAAGCACGGCCTGCCCCTTGCGGGTAAAGGCAAACATTCCTCAAAAAAGCCCCGTGCATTGCGGGGCTTCAGGTTGTTGACAAACCCCCTCCCCCTCGAAGGGGGAGGGATGGGGAGAGGGTGATGCGTCGCGGAGTTTTATCGTAAGGGCCTGATTTTAAAGCCCCCTCTCCCGCAAAGGGAGAGGGAATCACCCCTTGCAGACTTTGTCAGCGGTCTGAAGCCCCGTGCATTGCGGGGCTTTTTTTGCGCCCGGTGTACGATGTCGGCCGAAACCTCCCTCAACTCAGGAACCCCCATGAAACGCATCGCCGTCCTCCTCGCCCTTTCGCTGACCGCCTCGTTCGCCCACGCCTTTCCCTGGTACGCCTCCGGCAACAACATCCGCGGCGCGCAGCTGATGACCGAACCAGAACGCAAGGCTTATGTCACCCAGCTGCAGAGCATGAAAACCCTGCCCGAATGCCAGGCTTACTGGGAAGGCCACAACAAGGAGATCGATGCGCGCGCCGCGCAGCAGCACGTCACGCTGCCGCCAGTGTCGGGCAATCCCTGCGAGGTGATGCTGAAGATGGGACGAATCTCGAAGTAAGCGCGGCGCCTTTATGCCCTTCAGGGTGCTCGCCGCGAAGCCGTCCGCAGTCAAACCGACCGGCTACGCGTTGCGGAACATGAAGTAGACCGCGCCGATCAGGCACAGCGCCGCCCAAAGGAAGTCCCATTTCAATTCGACCTTCATGTAGAGCACCGCGAACGGGATGAATACCGACAGCGCGATGACTTCCTGCATGATTTTCAATTGAGGCAGGCTCATCACGGTGAAGCCGACGCGGTTGGCCGGCACCTGCAGCAGATACTCGAACAGCGCGATGCCCCAGCTGGCGAAGGCCGCGATGATCCAGGGCTGGTTGTTCATGTCCTTCAGGTGGGCGTACCACGCGAAGGTCATGAAGACGTTGGAAAGCGTCAGCAGGATCAGGGTTTGCAGGGAAGCGGGCATGAACGTCATCCGGAATCGCAGGCGCGCCATTGTAGAGAGTCTCCGCGGTAAAATGCCGCCTTTCGCATTGCAAGGATCAGCACGATGAGCGCACCTCAGGTGGGGGTGGTGATGGGGTCTTCCAGCGACTGGGAGGTGATGAAGCACGCGGCGATGCTGCTGAAGCAATTGGGCGTCCACTTCGAGGCCAAGGTGGTGTCGGCGCACCGCACGCCGGATCTGCTCTACGAATACGCCGCCAGCGCCGAAGCGCGAGGGCTCAAGGCGATCATCGCCGGCGCCGGCGGCGCCGCCCACCTGCCGGGCATGATCGCATCCAAGACCATCGTGCCGGTGCTCGGCGTGCCGGTGCCGTCGAAATATCTCAAGGGCATGGACTCGCTGCTGTCCATCGTGCAGATGCCCAAGGGCATTCCGGTCGCCACCTTCGCCATCGGCGAGGCCGGCGCCGCCAACGCGGCGCTGTTCGCCGCCTCGCTGATCGGCCGCCACGACAGCGCGCTGGCATCGCGGCTCAACGACTTTCGCAAGAACCAGGCGGATACCGTCATGGGGATGGAACTGCCGGATGTCGAGTAAGGCTGTGTCCAACACAAAGCGGCCCATTTTGCCTGGCGCCACGCTGGGCATCCTCGGCGGCGGCCAGCTCGGCCGCATGTTCACCATCGCCGCGCGCACCATGGGCTACAAGGTCATGGTGCTCGACCCCGATGCGGCCAGCCCGGCCGGGCAGATGGCCGACGTCCACCTGCGGGCCGACTACACCGACCACGCCGCACTCAGGCAACTCGGCGAAGCCTGCGCCGCCATCACCACCGAATTCGAGAACGTCCCGGCGGCGAGCCTGATCGAACTCGCCGGCCACTGCCGCGTATCGCCCGGCGCCGACGCCGTCGCCATCGTGCAGGACCGCAGCCACGAAAAGTCCTGGCTCGCGGAAAACGGCTTCGCCACCGCGCCGTTCGCGCTGGTCTACAGCGAGGGCGACCTGCGCGCTGCACTGGCCGACATCGGCACGCCGGCATTGCTCAAAGTGGCGCGCTTCGGCTACGACGGCAAGGGCCAGGCGCGCGTCACCACGCTCGACGAGGCACGCGCAGCGTTCGATGCGTTCGGCGGCCAGCCCTGCGTGCTCGAAGGCTTCGTCAAACTGGAGCGCGAAGTCTCGGTGGTACTGGCGCGCGACGATGCGGGCGCGTGCGCGCTGTTCCCGGTCGCCGAAAACCGCCACGACGAGGGCATCCTCGACGTCACCATCGTCCCCGCCCGCGTGCCCGACAGCCTCGCGCAGCAGGCCTGCGACACCGCGCGCACGGTGGCAGACAAGCTCGGCTACGTCGGCGTCATGGCGGTCGAATTCTTCGTTGCCGACGGCCGCCTGATGATCAACGAGATCGCGCCGCGCCCGCACAACTCCGGCCACTTCACGCTCGATGCCTGCGTCACCGACCAGTTCGAACAGCAGGTGCGCGCGCTCGCCGGCCTGCCGCTCGGCGACACCCGGCTGCTGTCGCCGGTGGTCATGGTCAACATCCTCGGCGACCGCTGGCACGACGGCGGACCGCACTGGGACGCGCTGCTCGCGCACCCCGCCATCAAGCTGCACCTGTACGGCAAGCAGACCGCCCGCCCCGGCCGCAAGATGGGGCATTTCAACGTGCTGGATGCCGACCTGCCGAGCGCGCTGGCGCTTGCGGAGAAGATGCGTGACGCGCTTTAGGATGCACTTCATGCGTGTCCTTAAGATGTCCTTCGACAAGCTCAGGACGAATGGCAAGCAGTTGATTTCGTTCGTGGTGAGCCCTTCGGCCCCGTTCAGGACACGCATGTCGATTCCGTTCGTGGTGAGCTTGTCGATTCCGTTCGTGGTGAGCTTGTCGAACCATGAGCGGAATCGACTCGACCGCCATCTCGGAATACCCCTGGCTGTCCTGCTGGCCGCCTCCTCGCTGGCCACCGCCGCCGACCTGCCCCTTCCACAGCTGAAGCTTCAAGTCGGCAGCCACACCATCCAGGCCGAAGTCGCCAACACCCCGCAGCTCAGAGAAATTGGTTTGATGGGCCGCACCCACCTGGACAGCGACGCCGGCATGCTGTTCATATTCGAGCAGAAAGCCACCCACTGCTTCTGGATGCGGAACACCCTGGTCCCGCTGTCGATCGCCTTTCTGGCCGACGACGGTACCATCATCGACATCCAGGACATGCAGCCGCAGACGCTGACCTTCCATTGCCCGCGCGGACCGATCCGCTACGCGCTCGAAGTGCCGCAGGGTGGGTTCCGCAGCAAAGGCATCCAGCTGGGCATGCAGGTGTCGGGCGGGCCGTTCGGCACCCCTCCATAAATCCCTTGTAGGCGCACCCGCAAGGGGTAGGCCGCGGCCCGAATTTCGCACCCCCACAAACCACCAAGCCTCCGCCCCGAGGCGGGGCTCCTACAACCCCACAGCGCTCCACACCTTGTAGGCAGCCCCCCCCCGCGCCGAATGTCGCACCCCTGCCACCCACCACGCCCTTTCGACCCGCTGGTCAAATATACAAACCTTTGTATAATGCTTACATGAAGCCGATTGAGTTCCTGGGCGACTCGCTGGAGAGAATCCGTGAATTCCCGACTGGTGCGAAGCGTGAAGCCGGACATCAGCTTGACAGGATTCAGCGCGGGCTGGAGCCGGGTGACTGGAAGCCCATGGTGTCGATCGGAGCAGGCGTAAAGGAACTTCGCATTCGTGACGAAGCGGGGGCTTACCGGGTGATCTACCTGGCCAAACTGGAGCAAGCGGTTTATGTACTGCATGGATTCCAGAAAAAGACCCGCAAAACATCCACCCACGATATTGCCCTGGCCGTCGAACGCTACCGGCAATTGATGAGGAAAGAGAAATGAGCAAACAGAAATTTCCCAGCGTATGGGACGCCATTGAGGACACCCCGCAGCAAGCTGCCAGCATGAAAGCACGCTCTGTCCTCATGATCGAATTGCAGGAATACATCAAGTCCAGCGGCTTGACGCAAAAACAGGCCGCCGGCCTGTTTGGCGTCACCCAGCCGCGTGTATCCGATTTGGTGCGCGGCAAAATCGAGTTGTTCTCGCTCGAGTCGCTGGTGGACATGGCGACTGCGGCCGGCATGAAAGTGGAAGTGCGTCTTAGAAAGGCTGCCTGAGCAAGAAAGTGCATCGCCCCAACGGGCTCCTGCAATCGTTCCTCACAAGACCAACACGCCGCATAGCAACTACGGCCCTCACCTGGCGTAGCACAACCGCAAACATGGACGCACCCGCAACCCGGCTGAAGATCGACCAGCATGCCCTGCTGCCTGCCGCCGCACAGGCTGACCCGGTTGCCTGCCGCGCCGCGCTCGTCAATGGCGGGTCCCATTTGCTGGACCGGATCCTTGCCCAGGATCTCGGCGCCCTGTGGCACCACCGCCTGCAACCGAACGGCCTGCTCGATTCCCTGCCGCCCAACACGATCGATGCGCTGCGTCAGGCGCGCAGGGCTGCGACAGCAGGCTATCTAGTGCAGCGCGCAGCGCTGGAGCGCCTCGACCAGTTATTCGAAACAGAAGGCATCCCCTACCTGGTGATGAAAGGGGCCCATGTGCGCGAGTGCGTTTACCCCGATCCCGCGTTGCGGCCTTCCAGCGACATCGACATTCTGATCGCGCCCTCGGACCGGCGGCGCGCGGCGCGCGTCCTGCTCGATGCCGGATACACCGTCCACCCGGAACCTACCAACATCAGCCACGAAGCAACCTTCAGCCGCGGCCCGGTCGATATCGACCTGCACTGGCACATCCTGCGGCCGGGCCGCACCCGCATCGACGTAACGCCAGAACTGCTTGCGCGACGTCAACGGACGAACGGCATCTGGGGACTGTCCGACAACGACACCCTGTTTCTGATGCTGACGCACCCGGCGTTCGCCAAGTACGTCTGCTCGCCGAACATGGGGCTGGGACGCGTCGCGGATTTCCTGCTGTGGGTACAACAGCGGCCGGTTAATTGGCCTGCGGTGCTGCAACTGCTGGATCGGGCAGGGCTCAAAACCGCAGCCTGGACCATGCTGAACTGGTACCGCATGCTGGCTGCAGCTAACGAGGCTGCCGTCCTCAACGCCTGGATCGGCAACGCGCGCCCCGGCAGGCTGCGAGCAGCTTATCTTCACCACTGGCTGGTGAACGACCTGCCCAGCCGCTGGCTGAATCGTCCGATCCTGATCCAGCTCGGCTTCACATTGGCACTGCACGACCGTCCCGGCGACGCAATGCACGCGCTGAAGGGATTGCTGAAGGCTCGAAAACACCGTTTGCACGACAGGCAACTGTTGCTGGGCGAATAGGCGGGACGCCTTCGCCCCTATCGCCCAGAGGGCTGGCCACCTACAATCTTCGGCTACAGATGAAACCCGACCTGCAATTCCTGCTCGGCTACGCCGCGCCCTATCGCCGCACCCTGCTGCTAGGCACGCTGATCATGCTGGCCGAGAGTGCAATGGCACTGGCCGTGCCGTGGCTCGGCGGGCGGCTGGCACAGGGCTTTCTCGACCAGGCGGCCACCGGAACCCTGCTGCTGGCGCTGCTGGCGCTGCTGGGCGCGCAGGCGCTGCTCAAGCTGGCCAACAACCTCATCCTGGGGCGCAGCGCCGCACGCATCCTGGCCGATTTGCGCATCCGCGTGTACGACCACATCCAGGCCCTGCCCATCGGCTTTCACCATCAGCGCAAGCAGGGCGAAACCCTGGCGCTGCTGACGCACGATGTCGACACCCTGAGCGGCTTCATCAGCGGCACCCTGCTCAGCATCGTGCCCCTGCTGATCACGGTGGCGGGCGCGCTGGTGTTCATGTTCAACATCGATCCCTGGCTGAGCCTGATTGCCGCCTTGCTGATTCCGCTGTTCTACCTGCTGCTCAAGATCATCGGCCGCCGCCTGCGCCCGCTGGCCAGCGAATCGCAGCAGGCCTACGCCCGTATGGTCGGCATGGCCGAAGAAAACATCGGCATGCTGCCCGCGATCAAGACCTTCACCCGCGAGCCGGTCGAATCGGCGCGATTCAGAAACCAGATCGGCGAAATCGTCAGCCTCAACGACAAGCAACTGCGCATCTACGCCGCGCTCGGGCCGGGCATCCAGTTTCTGGCCGCTGCCGGCATCGTCCTGGTGCTGTGGCTGGCGGGTGAGCGCATCAATGTGGGAACGCTGGGCGCGGGGCAACTCGTCACCTTCCTGCTTTACACCACGCTGCTCACCCGCCCGGTGAGCGCCCTGTCCGACGTCTACGGTCAAACCCAAAGCGCCCGCGGCGCCGTGGAGCGCCTGATGCAGGTGCTGACCGAACCGCCCGAGCCCCTGTTCCACCCGGGCAGGGAATTGCACGCCGTGCGCGGCGAAATCGAATTCCGCGGGATTCGCTTTGCCTATCCCGGCCGGCCTGCAGCGCTCGATGAAATCAACCTGCACATCCGTGCCGGTGAAACAGTGGCGCTCACCGGCCACAACGGCGCCGGCAAAAGCACGCTCGCCCACCTGCTCATGCGCCTGTACGAGCCGGATGCGGGCAGCGTGCTGATCGACGGCATCGACATCCGCGAGGTCTCGCTGCAAAGCCTGCGCCGCCATATCGGCGTCGTGCCGCAGCATGTCCTGTTGTTCAACGGCACGGTGCGCGACAACATCGCCTACGGACGCGACAACCCCGCCCAGGCCGATATCGAGGCCGCCGCCCATGCCGCCCGCGCCCACGAGTTCATCCTCAAGCTGCCACAGGGCTACGACACGCTGATCGGCGATCGCGGGGTGCGCCTGTCCGGCGGCCAGCAACAGCGCCTGGCACTGGCGCGTGCGCTGCTGAAAGATCCCCCCATCCTAATCCTCGACGAAGCCACCGCCATGTTCGATCCCGAGGGCGAACGGGAATTTCTTCAGGAATGCGCGGACACGCTGCGCCATCGCACGGTGCTGCTGATTACCCACCGCCCCGCGAGCCTTGCGCTGGCCGACCGGGTGATCGGGGTCAGGGATGGCAGGATCAATGAAGGCGAAGCTTGAACAAATGCCGGGTAAAATGCCGACAGCACCCATCCTCTAGTCACCATTCCATGCTTACCCAACACGTGAAACTCTCGCCCGAGGCCCTGTTCCAGGAGATCGGCGGCGAAGGCGTGATTCTCGACCTGACCAGTTCGAGTTATTTTGGGCTGGACGAAGTCGGCGTGCGCTTGTGGCAACTGCTGCAGGCCGACACCAGTCTGCAGGCCGCCCACGATACGCTGCTCGCCGAATACGAAGTCGAGCCCGCCCAGCTTGAGCAGGACCTGGAAAGACTCATCGCGCAGCTGGTCGAGGCGGGCCTGGCCAAAGTTGAAGCATTCGCAACAAACGCAGGTCAATAGCGTCTGGACAATTCACCACAATCTCTGCTCGCAGGGCGATGGCTGATAGCGGCAGATCACGAGGATATCGAGAAAATGGATCAAACTGCCCGAGTCTCGAAGCGGATGTATCACCCTCCATCTTTGACACGCTATGGCGCGTTGCGGGAGTTGACACAGGCCGGGAGCGGGAAAAATAAGGAGAATGTGAATAATTGCATCAAAGGTACCGCCAATATTAAGAGGCAAAGAACTTGCTGAACGATGTGGGTGGATGATGCCGCACGCTTCAAGCAGGCGACCATTTGTGTCGAGCTTGTCGAAAACCTGGCTCCAATGAACCGTCTTCTCAAACGGCTTCGCCAATGGCGTGCACTCCAGCCCTGGGAGCGCCACATGCTGGTTCACCTGTTTTTCCTGTTGCCCGCAACCTGGGTTGCCTTGCGCGTGCACGGATTCAATAAAGCACTCAGCATGGCCGAATTGCCCCCCCTCAGCCCGAAGCGACCTGAACTGCCCGCCATGGCGTTCGCCCAGCGCTGCGCCGAGTTGACCGCCATCGCCGCGAGCAACGGGCTGTATCGGGCCAATTGCCTACACCAGTCGCTTGCCCTTTGCCACGTGCTGCAGCGGCATGGTTTGCCGACCAGACTGAAGATAGGGGTGCTGCCACGCGCACGGCCCTTTAAGGCGCACGCCTGGGTGGAACTGGATGGTATCCCGCTGGGGCAACAGCCGGTCGCAGACTACGCGGCTTTCGATCGCCTAGGCACGGCCCCCGATGACGCGCACTTCATTTAGCTGTCGATTGGTCCATGAGTTTATGCATTGAATGCGCTTGCGGGTTTTGTTGCGATGGCACCCTGTATAGTCATGCGCCGCTGAAGGATACCGATTTGCCTGTTCGGAACGAATCGATCGTTGCGCTGGAGCGATCCGGAAGCGGCCCATCCGATCCATCCGAATATTATTTCGATCAACCCTGCAAGCTGTGCCTGAATGACCGATGCGCCATTCACGATCAGACACGTCCGGCAATTTGCGGTGATTACACCTGCAAATTGCTTGTCAACCACGCGGCGGGCAAGGTTTCGCTCGCCGATGCCAAGGCGCTCGTCCACAACGTAAAAGTGCTACGCGACCGTCTCAGGCCCCAGCTGGAAGAATTCACAGATAGCGAAGCACCGCTGGCGCTGGTCGAGCTGACCCGATTGGCGGTGAACAGAATGGAAACAATGGATGCGGCAGCGCGATCCTCTGTATCGAGTGGCATGTTGCTCGATCTTGCGTTGATGCGCATTCTGCTGGCGAAGCATTTCGATTCGCGACTCACCAGGCACACCTACCTTGCCGACAAGGCCATGCAAACCATGGATGCCGCATCAGACTCGCAGGCACAGCAGCAAGAAGAACCCGGCAAGTAATGTATCTGTCATGAGCGCCATCGCAGGAATATTCTTTTTTCATGGGGCCACGGTCGAACCGGAACTGATCGGGAGGCTCACCGATGCCATGAAGAGGCGCGGTCCGGATGCGCAGACCCACTGGACCAGCGGTTCGATCGCATTGGGCCACTGCATGCTACGCACCACGTCCGAATCCATCGATGAACACCAGCCACTGACGAGCCAGGACGACAATCTGGTGCTGGTCTGGGACGGAAGGCTGGACAACCGCGACGACCTGAGACGCGACCTGATCGCCGCCGGCGCCATCCTGCGCGACCACACCGACGCTGAACTGGCGCTGCAAAGCTACGCTGTATGGGGCGAATCATGCCCCACGCGATTGCTGGGTGATTTCGCCTTTGCCGTGTGGGATGCACGGCAGCATCGTCTGTTCTGCACGCTCGACCACATGGGTGCCAGGCCTTTCTATTACGTCCTCAACAAGCAGTTCTTCGCCTTTGCTTCCGAAGAGGAAGCCTTGCTCGAACTGCCGGGCGTATCCCGCGAGCCCAACGAGGCGATGATCCTCCATCTGCTGGTGCCCGCCTACCAGAGTGCGGACAACCAGCGTTTCTGGCTGCGTGATGTGTGGGGTTTGCAGCCCGGGCAGCGCATGGAAATTTCTGCGGACGGCAGCGCCCGCACCGAAATCTACTGGAAGCTTGCGTCGGGTGAAGAGCGCGGCTACGCCTCCGACCAGGAGTGCGAGGAGGCATTCCTGTCCGTATTTGGCGAGGCGGTCCGCTGCCGGATGCGCACCACGGGCGATGTCGCCGCCATGATGAGCGGCGGCATGGATTCCGCCAGCATCGCGGCCATGGTCAAGCGCCTGTTGCCGGAAATGCCCGGCAAGCAGTTCCACACGTATTCGGCGATTGCCGACGACCCTGCAAGCTGCGTGGAAAGCCAGTGCATCCAGAGCCTGACGAAGGATCTGGGCAGCAATGCGCATTTCGTCTCGGTGCCGTCCTTCACGGGAATGGTCGACGTGGACGATCTGCTCGAAGCAGCCTGGGCCAGGCCGCATCCTTGCGACAACTCCATCGTGCTACCGGCCATGATGTGCCTGGCGGCAAGCAAAGATGGGCATCGCGTCATGCTCCACGGCGCCAGCGGCGACCTCACCATGCACGCGCCCGATCGATATGCCGCCTACCTGCTGTGGGCCGGCCAGTGGCGAAGTGCATGGAACGAGTGCCAGGGGGCGGCCCGGAACAATACCTATCTGCGTGGCATTTCAGCCCTCACGCTTTTTATCCAGAACCTCCGCACAGCCTATGTGCCGGGCACGATCAAGGCACTAGCGCGACGATTGCGCAGGGGCGACCCTCTGGCAGGAAGCGCGGTCAGCTCCGAATTTGCCGCAAGACTCCATCTGACGGATCGCCTGCGCGCGCAAGAAGAGGACGTGCAACCACTTGGCAATATTCGCCAGGAGCATGCGAATGTGTTGAACGCAGCCTGGGGCCCGGTGCTGGGACTGAGCGGCTACGAGCGCGTGGCGGGACGCTACGGCGTGGAATTGCGCGACCCGTGGGCCGACAGGCGGGTGGTGGAGTTTTTCCTGCACCTGCCGATAAAGTACAAGGTGCGCAATGGCTGGACCAAGTACCTGGCGCGCAGCGCCTTTGCGCCGGACTTGGAAGACAGCGTCCGCTGGCGATTGGGCAAGGAACACCTCGGATGGCAGTTTACGGTCCGCACGATGGAAGAAACCAACGAATTCGTGGCGCCCCTACTGGAACATTATCTGGACGTGGCACGCGACTATGTGGACAGGGGTGCCATGCGTGACCGCCTGGAAAAGCACGGTTTTGCCAGGAATATCGAGGAGCGGGAATTCTTCTATGAAATAATGACGCTTCTACTATGGCTGCGTCGGCTCGTTCGGTAGATAGTTTGCCTGTACAAAATGAGTGGTCGGTCCAAGACCGACTGCACAAGTAAAGCGGAGATTTTTTTCATGTCGGATGAACATCGTGTGAACGAAGATCAACAGAACAGTGCCCGGAAGCGCGGCTATGTTCCGCCGCAGCTCGTTTGCTACGGCCAGGTGCGGGATCTGACTCAAGCAGGAACTGGCAAACAATCCGAGTTCAGTTTTCTTAATGGTCTAATCAAGAATTGCGCGACCAATAGAATTAGTATCAAAGCCTGCGCATCAGACCGTAACGTCAAAGGGAACATCCTCCGCATCGGCGACCACCCACTTGGCATCGGCCTTTACCTGTTCGACTACAAACCAGAATTTCGCGACGCCTGGGGCCATGGCCGACAGTTTGGCGTGATGGCGCAGGAAGCCGAAACCGTCATGCCGGAAGCCGTAAGCTTGCATCCAGACGGTTACAAGATGGTCGACTACGCCATGCTGGGCATCACCCGCTCTATCCAGTAAAACAGGCGCACTCTGAATTTCAACCAAATGGACTGCCTGCCCCCATCGGGTGGGCAGTTTGCATTCTCCGCCCCGTATAATCCTTGCGTGACAGACGCCGCCTATCCACCCAATTTCATTGTCCGTGCGCCTCAAATGCAGATACAGGCGGACATAGGCCCGTTCCACGAATGGGCTTTCCCAGATGGCACATTGTGGACCCGGTTCTTCCATACCGACACCGGCTACCTGCTGCGCTTTCCCAATCTGGCCGACTTCTCCGTTTCGCCTGATGGCCACGAAGTCACCGCCTACCCCGTGCCCGGCTTATCCCAGCAAACGATCGAGCATCTTTACCAGAACCAGGTGCTGCCGCTGGCGCTGAGTCGCCAGTTCAAACTGGTGCTTCACGCCAGCGCAATTGAAATTGAAAACTTTGCAATGGCATTCATGGGCGCATCGGGCCATGGAAAATCCACCTTGGCGGCCCACTTTTCCACCTGCGGCAACCGCTTTCTGACCGACGACGGTCTGCAACTGGAAAAAGGAGAGGACGGCTATCTGATCCAGCCAAGCCACCCTTCCATCCGGCTGTGGGAGGATTCCAGCGCAGCCTTGATCCCGGAAACCACCGCAGCCGCGCCAGCGGTCGACTACACGCCGAAGTCGCGCTTTCTGGCTGACGACGAGGTGGCCTACTGCGATGAACCGCGCCCACTGCGCGCCCTGTATTTCCTGGGCGAAGGCAGCGCGAACGCGGTTTTGATCGAACCGATCAGCGGCCGCGACGCCATGATCGAGCTGGTGAAAAACTGCTTCCTGCTCGACATCGAAGAGCGGGAAATGCTGATGCATCACTTCGGCCAGCTCTCCGAGCTGGCCCGCATCCCGATGTTCTTCCGCCTGGATTACCCGCGCCGATACGAATGGCTGCCTCAGGTGCGCAACGTCGTGATCCGCCACGCATCCGAGCTGCTGTAGCGGGGGAGCGGCGCCCCCGCCCCGGTTTCCGCAGTGCAACCACCTTATCGCCCCGAGGCGGGGGAGCGAGGTTGTTGCCGCTTCAGCGGCTGTACAACCATGGCCTACCCCTTGCGGGTGCTCCCACAACACCACTCCACCTCGCCAGATTGTGGGAGAGGCGCCTCGCCCCGATCCTCCAGCGCAGAAAAGCTGGCCGCCTCACGTTGGTCCCCTGTCGTACAATCCCACAAAAACGAACCCCCGCCCACGCATCCCCTAACCCTGCTCTACCGCTCACCATTAACAGTCCGTCATCCACCTCAATGAGAAACTACGACTCCCGCAAGCGCATCCTCGTCACCGGCGGCGCCGGCTTTCTCGGCTCGCACCTGTGCGACAAACTGCTGGAGCAGGGTCACGAAGTCATCTGCCTGGACAACCTGTTCACCGGCACCAAGCGCAACATCGACCACCTGCACAACCATCCGCGCTTCGAGTTCATGCGCCACGACGTCACCTTCCCGCTGTACGTGGAAGTCGACGAGATCTACAACCTGGCCTGTCCCGCCTCGCCGATCCACTACCAGCACGACCCGGTGCAGACCACCAAGACCTCGGTGCACGGCGCCATCAACATGCTGGGCCTGGCCAAGCGCCTGAAGGCGCGCATCCTGCAGGCCTCCACAAGCGAGGTGTACGGCGACCCCGAAGTGCATCCGCAGGTCGAGGGCTACTGGGGCCACGTCAACCCGATCGGCATCCGCTCCTGTTACGACGAAGGCAAGCGCTGCGCCGAAACCCTGTTCTTCGACTACCACCGCCAGCACAAGCTCGAAATCAAGGTTGCGCGCATCTTCAACACCTACGGCCCGCGCATGCACCCCAACGACGGCCGCGTCGTCTCAAACTTCATCGTCCAGGCGCTGCAGCACAAGCCCATCACCGTGTACGGCGACGGCAGTCAGAGCCGCTCGTTCTGCTACGTCGACAACATGATCGACGGCTTCATCAAATTGATGGAGTCCCCCGCCGGCTTCACCGGCCCGGTCAACCTCGGCAACCCCAACGAATTCACCATCCGCCAGCTCGCCGAAAAAGTCATCGCCATGACCGGATCAAAATCCGAGATCGTCAAGAAACCCCTGCCCAGCGACGACCCCACCCAGCGCCAGCCCGACATCAGCCTGGCGCGCAGCAAGCTCGGCTGGGAACCCGACATCCAGCTGGAGCAGGGCCTGGTGCAGACCATCGCATATTTCCAGCAACTCCTGGCTGAGGCGTGAGAACCGAAATCGGCCCGAAGGCGGGCCTCCTACAGCCCCCCTGTAGGAGCGGCGCCCCGCCGCGATCAATTCACCCTATGCGACTCATCAACGACTGACCATGTGCGGCATCGCCGGCATCTTCGCCTACCACTACGCGGCCCTGCCGGTTGACCGCGGGGAACTGCGCGCCATCCGCGACCACATGGCCGCGCGCGGCCCGGACGGCCTGGGCGAGTGGTTCTCCGAGAACCAACGCATCGCCCTGGGCCACCGCCGTCTGTCCATCATCGATCTCTCCGCGCGCGCCGCGCAGCCCATGGCCAGCGCCGACGGCCAACTGGTCATCAGCTTCAACGGCGAGATCTACAACTACCGCGAACTGAAAAAAGATCTGCAAGCACGCGGCCGTGTCTTCCGCACCGAATCCGACACCGAAGTCCTGCTCCATCTCTATGCCGAAAAAGGCGAAGCCATGCTGCACGACCTGCGCGGCATGTTCGCCTTTGCCCTGTGGGATGCACGCAAGCAGGCCATGCTGCTGGCGCGCGATCCCTTCGGCATCAAGCCGCTGTACTACGCCGACGACGGCAACACCTGCCGTGTCGCCTCGCAGGTCAAGGCCTTGCTGGCGGGCGGGCAAATCGATACCGCCCCCGAGCCTGCCGGCCATGCCGGCTTCTTCCTGTGGGGCAGCGTGCCCGCGCCGTGGACGCTGTATCGCGGCATCCGCAATCTTGCCGCGGGACATTGCCTGTGGGTCACTGAAAAAGGTGCAGGCGAGCCTGTCCCTTACTGCCTGATCGCTAACATCCTCGCCGAGGCCGCGGCCAACCCGGCTCGAGGCAGCAAGGCCGAGGCGCTGGAAGTCATCGGTGCCGCTTTTGCCGAAAGCATCCGCGCCCATCTGGTGGCCGACGTGCCCGTGGCCATGTTCCTGTCTGCCGGGCTCGATTCCGCCATGATCGCATCGATGGCGACATCGACCCTGAATGAAGCCTCCGGCGAGCGCCCCCACACCCTGACGCTGGCCTTCGCCGAATACGTCGGCACGAAAAACGACGAAGCGCCGATGGCCGAACAGCTTGCAGCGAAGCTAGGCACGCGCCATGCCACCCTCATGGTGCGCAGGGAAGACTTCGAGGAAGAACGCGAGAAACTGCTGGCCGCCATGGACCAGCCCACCATCGATGGCGTCAACAGCTGGTTCGTCGCGCGCGCCGCGGCCTCGCAAGGCATCAAGGTCGCACTCTCCGGCCTGGGGGGTGATGAGCTGTTCGCCTCCTACCCGAGCTTTGCCGAACTGCCGCGCATCACCCGACTGGCGCAGCCTTTCTCGCGTGTTCCGGGGTTGGGTAAACGCCTGCGGCAGATTTCCGCACCATTGATCTCGCGCCATACCTCGCCCAAGTACGCCGGCCTGCTGGAATACGGCGGCAGCCTCGGCGGCGCCTACCTGCTGCGCCGCGGCCTCTACATGCCGTGGGAACTGCCCCAGGTAATGGACCCCGATATGGCCCGCCAGGGCTGGCAGGACCTGCAAACACTGGAACGCCTCAATAACACTGTTCACTGTTCACAGCTCACTCCAATCACAGTTCACGCCTTGCCATCTCTGCCCTCGAAATGTCCTGGTACATGCGCCACCAACTCCTGCGCGACACCGACTGGGCCAGCATGGCACAGTCGCTGGAAGTGCGCGTTCCGTTCCTGGACATCCCGCTGCTGCGGACCATTGCGCCCTGGTTTGCAGCCCATCCGCATCTTGCAAAGCCCCAAATCGCAGCAGCCATCGCGCCGCAAATCCCCGCTTCCTGTTTGCACAAACCCAAGACCGGATTTTCCGTTCCCGTGCGTGACTGGCTGTTGGCAGACCAACCCACGCGGCAGGAACGCGGCATGCGCGGCTGGGCGCGGTTCATTCACCAAAAGCAATACACTGGATAGCGATAACGACAATCTTGCCTATGTCGCTTTTGGACACCTACCGCTTCATTGCCAGCCATCCCCTTACCCGGGATCGCAAGCTCGACGCCATCGGCCGCTGGCTGCGCTGGCAAGTTGGCAGCCGGTTACTCGGCTGGCCTGTTGCCGTGTCCTTTGTCGGCGATACCCGACTACTGGTCAAGCCTGGCATGACGGGCGCAACCGGCAACATTTATTGCGGTTTGCACGAATTCGAGGACATGGGCTTTGTGCTCCATTTCCTGCGTCCCGGTGATTTGTTTGTCGATGTCGGCGCCAACGTCGGCTCGTACACCGTCTTGGCCTGCGCAACAGGCGCCAGCGCGATCAGCTTTGAACCCGTGCCGGCGACCTTCGACGCACTTCTCGACAACCTCCATCTCAACCGCCTGGAAGCACTTGTAGAACCCAGAAACCAGGCTGTCGGAAGGAGTCACGGCGAGCTTGAAATGATCGCCGACCAGGACACCACCAATCAGGCACTCCGAAGCGGCGACCGCTACGCAGGCAAAACCTTGCGGGTGCCCTTGCACACACTGGACGATGCCCTGCAGGGCAGAATGCCCAAGCTCATCAAAATCGACGTTGAAGGCTTCGAAACCGAAGTGCTCGCTGGTGCTGAAGCAACTCTCGGCAATCCCGATCTGCGCGCGGTCATCATGGAGCTCAACGGCAGCGGCGCGCGTTATGGCTTCGACGAGGGAAGCCTGCACCGACACATGCAGACCCTCGGCTTCCGGCCCTGTCGCTACGATCCTGTTACGCGAAGCGTCACCGATTTGAACGGGCAAAAGTCGGCCTCGGGCAACACGCTTTATCTTCGGGATCCGCAAGCGACACAGGCAGATGTTAGCCGCTCGCCCACATACCGGATTCTTGGAACCGAACTGTAGCCATGGGCCTCCGCATACTTTTACTGACAACCGACGCCTACGGTGGCCACGGCGGGATCGCTTATTACAACCGCTGCCTGGCCGAAGCCTTTGCAGAAATGCCGGAAGTGAAAGAGGTGGTCGTGCTCGCGCGGGTCATGCGTTTTGCGCCGGAAGGTACCCCAAGGAAAGTGCAATTCATAAGCGAATCTTCAGGGTCGAAAACAGCTTACCTTCGTTCGCTGCTCGGGCTGGCCGGGCAAAACTTCGACCTGGTTATTTGCGGGCATGTGAATCTGCTCCCGCTGGCAGCGCCGTTCGCCATGTTCAAGCGCACCCCCCTGGTGCTACAGGTGCATGGCATCGACGTCTGGCAGCCAGCCAAGGCAGCCTCCCGCGCCTGGCTGCCGCGCGTGAACGCCGTCTGGTCTGTCAGCGCCGTGACCCTCGACCGGATGAACGCCTGGGCTAATCTGCCGCTATCGAAATACACCATCATTCCCAACACGATCCACCTGGAGCGGTACGGACTTGCCCCCAAACGAGCCGATCTGGTGAAACGATATGCCCTTGAGGGTCGCAAAATCATCTTGTCCCTCGCGAGGCTTTCCGGATTCGAGCGCTACAAGGGGATAGACGAAATTCTCGAAGCAATGCCGGCGCTGCTCCAACAAGAACCCCGCCTGACCTATATGGTGCTGGGCGATGGCGACGACCAAGCCCGGCTCGAAGCCAAGGCGCAAACCCTGGGTGTTGCCGACAAGGTCATCTTTGCAGGATTCGTCAGGGAATTCGACAAGGCAGACTATCTGCGCCTGGCCGATGTGTTTGCCCTGCCCGGACGTGGGGAAGGTTTCGGCATCGTCTATCTGGAAGCGATGGCCTGCGGCATCCCTGTTGTCGGAAGCGCGCTGGATGGCAGCAGCGAGGCGCTGCGCGGCGGCATGCTTGGAGAATTGGTTGACCCAACCAACCTGGAATCCATCAAGCGAGGCATCCTGTCTGCGCTGGAAAACCCAAGACACATTCCGGATGGGCTGTCCCATTTTTTATGGCCGGCCTTTGTCGCAAGGATCGCGACAGCCGTGCAAAAAATTTCGAAGTAATGCGTATTACAAGTCAGCGCCACTCATTGTTTAACATACACCCCACACCCGCACGAATGAAATCTTCAGCATGAACCCCGCACCCCAGGAACAATACTTCGGCCATCAGCACCTGACCGTCATCGAGCCGGCCAGGGGCTGGCGCATGCTGGACTGGCGCGAGCTGTGGGCCTACCGCGAACTGCTGTGGGTGCTGACCACGCGCGACATCAAGGTGCGCTACAAGCAGACCGTACTGGGCGCGGGCTGGGCCATCCTGCGGCCCTTCATTACCATGGTCATCTTCAGCGTGGTATTCGGCCGGTTGGCCAGGATGCCGTCCGATGGCCTCCCCTATCCAGTGTTCGTCTATGCTGCGCTGTTGCCGTGGACCTACTTCTCGACGGCCATCGCCACTTCAGGACAATCCCTGGTCGGCTCTGCCCACCTGGTCAGCAAGGTGTACTTCCCGCGCCTCATCATCCCGCTTTCCTCGGTGGGCGCCGGGCTCGTCGACCTGCTCATCTCCACCGGCATCCTGCTGCTGCTGATGCTGTATTACGGCGTGGGCTGGTCGTGGAACCTGCTGGCCGCGCCACTGCTCCTGCTGTTCGTCATCTTCACCGCGCTGGGCGTGGGCACGCTGCTTTCCGCCCTGACCGTGGCCTACCGCGACTTCACCCACCTGACCCCCTTCATGGTGCAGATCTGGATGTTCATCACCCCCGTCATCTTCCCGGTCAGCCTGGTGCCCGAGCGCTGGCAGTGGCTGCTCTACCTCAACCCCATGACCGGCCTGGTCGAAGGCTTCCGCTCGGCTTTCCTCGACAGGCCTTTCGACCTGACGGGGCTGGGCATTTCCTTCGCCATCGCCATCCTCCTCTTCCTGCTTGGTGTGGCCTATTTCGAGAAAGTGGAGCGGCGGTTTGCGGACATCATCTAGACACGGTTGGGTCAGCGCGCTGGCGCGTCAGGCGTTTTCTTCTGAGCCAAGAAAATAACCTACTTGCCAAAATAACCAATCTGGTTAAAAATGAGATGGAAAAAAGAACCGCCCATTACAAGCTGCCGCTCGTCAAGGCAATGGTTGAAGCCGGCAAGCTCAGAACGACCTGGTCGGCACGGGAAGGGGCGGCGGCTTTGGGATTTGATTTTGACGGAATGCTTGCCGTGGTGATGGCGCTGGCTTCCGATGATTTCTACAAAAGCATGACAACCCATGCAGATCATCGCCTGTGGCAAGACGTGTACCGCCCCGTGACAACTGCCGGTGAAGTGTATTTGAAGCTGACGGTGATGGATGACGTGCTGATCGTTTCATTCAAGGAGTTGTGACCATGAAATGCCCAAGCTGCGGAGCGGGAAACCTGGTGCATGACACCCGGGACTTGCCTTACACCTACAAAGGTGAAACCACCACGCTGCCTCATGTGACAGGCGATTTTTGTACCGCCTGCAACGAGTCCTTGCTGGGCCCGGAGGAATCCCGGCGCACAATGGCACTGATGCTGGAATTCAACAAACAGGTGAATGCCTCGATTGTCGATCCGGAATTCATAGCCAATGTGCGCAAGAAACTGTCGCTGGATCAGCGCGAAGCGGCAGAGATCTTCGGCGGCGGAGTCAATGCTTTCTCCCGCTACGAAAACGGCAAGACCAAGCCCCCGCTGGCCTTGATTAAACTGCTGAAAGTCCTCGACCGCCATCCGGACCTGCTGGACGAGGTCAGGGCCGCATGAGTATCAAAGCCATGATGCCATGCCGATTATGGGTGACGGAGGTTTTCGCGATTCACCGTTCACCTTTCACCGTTCACCGTTCACTTGCCCCATGACCCAACCCGCCATCAAGGTCGAAGGCCTGTACAAGGAATACGTCGTCGGCCACGCAAACCAGCAGCACGACACGTTCTACGAGCTGCTCACCAGCACCCTCAAGGCCCCGCTGCAAAGACTGCGCAGCCTGGGTGGCCAGATTGAAGACACCGAGCGCTTCTGGGCGCTGCAGGACGTCAACTTCGAAGTCCAGCCCGGCGAGGTCGTCGGCATCATCGGCCGCAACGGCGCCGGCAAGAGCACGCTGCTCAAAATCCTCAGCCGCATCACCGCCCCCACCCAAGGCCGCATCGAAGTGCGCGGGCGGCTTGCCAGCCTGCTCGAAGTAGGCACGGGTTTCCATCCTGAGCTGAGCGGGCGCGAGAACATCTTTCTCAACGGCGCCATCCTCGGCATGAGCCGTCGCGAAGTCACCCGCAAATTCGACGAAATCGTTGCCTTCGCGGAGATCGAAAAATTCATCGATACCCCGGTCAAGCGCTACTCCAGCGGCATGTATGTGCGGCTGGCGTTTGCGGTGGCAGCGCACTTGGACTCGGATGTGCTGGTTGTGGATGAAGTCCTGGCTGTTGGGGATAGCGTTTTTCAGGAAAAGTGCATGGGGAAGATGGGTGATTTATCCCACGGTGGGCGAACAATTCTGTTCGTAAGCCACAACCATGGCGCGATTTCTCGACTATGCACACGCTGCATCGTGCTAAGTAGCGGGGCAATGAGTTTCAATGGCAGTACTGAGCAGGCGCTTTCACATTACATGCGCGAATCGCGAGCCAACAAACTCGTGGGTGGCGCGAGTTTTGAAGGACCGCTTGGGGGAAAATTGAGCATTCAGGCTTTCTATATCAATTATTCATCTGATCCTGTCGGGGTGGTTTGCAAACCGGAAAACCCAATTGAGTTGAAGGTTTCGGCTATAGCGCATACGGCCATCGATGACTTGCGCCTGGTTTTTCTTGTGTATAAAGCGGGTGCCCTGATAGTAGGTATTCACGACACTGAAAAACCTCGGAGTGTTCAAGAAGGGGGCTTCGAGTCGACGGTGACGATTCCCCCGCTATTCTTGAGCCCCGGCGACTATATGATTGAAATAGGTGCGTATTCCACACGTAACAATGATTACCTTATGGCCAAGAATATTGGCCGCTTTGCGATAACGCCAGACTGGCATCCAATGTACGAGCCAACCCATGCAATGGGCCTGGTCAATCTCGCATGTACAGGGAGTAGGAACGCATGAGTCCTATGTGGTGGCTGCGCGGCATTTTCTTGTTACGACAGCCCGCGCTGGTAAGAGAGCTTGGTTCACTGTTGGCTGAGCGAGTGTTTCTGGATTCTGTTCGCGCGTGCTATTCCGGGGTGCTAATAGATCGTGATGTATTGATACAGGGTTGGCCAGAGGGGGGGCTGGAAATGAAGAAAGGCGTTCGAATTGAAAAGGGCACAATGCTGTGCCTTGGCGATGCCAAGAATGGCTATGGTTCACTTTCCATTGCTGAGGGAACCTGGATTGGGCAATACAACAACTTCAGGTTGGCAGGCAACAGCCAGATACGTGTTGGACGCGACTGCATGATTTCACAGTTTTGTTCCATCGTTGCAGCCAACCATGCAACCAAGCGCAATGCGCGTATCAAGGATCAGGGGATAGATGCAAAGAGCGGCGCCGTCATTATTGGCGATGATGTTTGGCTAGGTGCTGGTAGCACGATCTTGCCGGGCGTATCAGTGGGCAATGGCACAATAGTTGCCGCCAACAGCGTTGTATCTAGAAACATCCCTGAATTCGAAATTTGGGGAGGAACCCCTGCAGTCAGGATCGGGGAGCGTAATTGACCCCCTGAATTTTTTGGCTCGGTTGACATGTCGGTCGGCTGGTTTGGGGATTGTTATATGGGCATATCATGCTAAGGGCACTGCTGAGGAATATTCTTCCATACAAGTGGAGGTTCTCTGAAAGGCTCAAGCGTGACGCAATACATTACGCGTCAGGCAGAGTGATTTCTGGGCCATTTACCGGGATGCGCTATGGCAGCGACAGCAGTGGAAGTGTTTGGCTGCCGAAGCTTCTAGGGACCTACGAGATCGAGATCGAGCCATTCATTCAAGACCTGCTTGCTAAACCCTTCGATACGATAGTGGTGGCTGGTGCGGCAGAGGGCTATTACGCCGTGGGATTTGCATTGCGCACTTCATGCCCGGTTGTATATGCCTTCGAACCCAATCCTGAAGCGCGGCGACTGCTTGGCGAGTTGGCAAGCATGAATGGCGTCGCAGAAAAAATACGCCTTGAGGGTGTTTGTGATCTTTCCACCCTTAACCAAGTGTTGGAGGGGCGTTCGCATACGCTGGTATTCGTCGATATCGAAGGCGGCGAAGCGCTTCTGCTTGACCCGCTTATGGTGCCTGCGCTGAAAAAGGCCACCATCGTGGTTGAAGTCCATGAAATGGCTGTGCCGGGGGTGGGCCGTTTGCTACGCGAGCGCTTTGAAAATACCCACGATATTATCGAGCAACGCACCAAACCAAGGCGGATCGAGGATTACCCGATGTCGCGGGGCGGTTCTCTCAGGCGAAAACTAACGGACGGGGCCGCCATCCAGTTGTTGTCGGAACGGCGCGGCTGCGAAATGTCCTGGTTGATCATGTCGTTTAAATGCTGATCCGTGGCAGCGCTAGGTTGCTATTTCTGGCACCCGCCGCATATCCCTTTGGTGGAGTAGCCGACTGGCTCGACTACCTCCTTCCGGGTCTGAGTGCGCTTCGCTGGGAATGCACCCTGGGCCTGGTCGATGGCCGCTATCATGATGTGGATGCCTACCTGTCACGACATCCATGGGAGCAGGTCGTCAGGATCAAGAACCCAACCGGCAGCAGGGAAGGACGGATCCAGGCGCTTATGGCTACGATAGCAAGGACCCGTCCGGATATCCTGGCGGTGGTGAATATCGTCGATGCCTATGCGGCGGTACGCCGTTTGCGACTATCGGGTAAACCCTCACCTCGGCTAGTTGCCACCCTACATGGCCTGCAAAGCGATCTGCTATCTGACCTGCGAGACGAGGCAGATGTGATCGAAGCGGTAGTCTCGCCCAACAGGCTGGCTGTCAAACTGGCGGGGCAGGCAATTGGGGCTGATGCACGTGCACTGTATGCGCCTTGCGGAGTGTCGCTGTCTGATGATGCGGATTCAATCGAGCACCAAAGCCGCGGGGCATTGCGGCTGCTTTACAGCGGCCGTCTGGAGCAGGAGCAGAAACGCATTCTCGACCTGCCGGAAATATTGGAGGCATTGCGCGGGCATGGCATCGAGACGCACTTGGCCCTTGCGGGCGGCGGACCCGATGAAGCAACCTTGCGCAGCAAGTTCGAGTCCATGGGCTTGCTCAACCAGGTCAGCTTTCTGGGCGTGCTCAACCCTCACGATCTGGCGCAGGAATATCGGCGCCATGATGCCCTTGTCATTACTTCGGTTTGGGAAACCGGTCCCATCGTGGCCTGGGAAGCCATGTCCCATGGACTGCCGGTTCTGACGAGCCGTTATGTGGGCAGCGGCCTGGAAGCGGCGCTGGTGGATGGCGTGAACAGTCTGCTGTTTCCGGTTGGCGATATTCAGGCGGCAGCCAGGGCCGCCATGAAGCTAACACAACCCGGCATCCATGCGCGGCTTGTTCAAGGCGCCTTGGACTTGCTGCAACAGCGCTACAGTCGTGCGGTATCGGTGGCGCAATGGCATGACGCCTTCAACCAAATTCGCGATCTCCCGCTTCTGCCGTCCCCATCTCTGCGCCCTCCTCACTCGCCAAGCGGCAGGCTGGATCGGTGGTTGGGCGCGGCAATGGGCCAGCATGCCCGGCGCGTACTTGGCCTGTCCTACCAACATCATGAGCCTGGTGGCGAATGGCCGCACACCACGCACGCACATGAAGGCCAGATCGATTTCTTGTTACGTGCGGCCGCATTGGATAAATCTGGTTTGCAAGCAGCATCATGAGAAGACTGCTTGGCGTACTTCTAAAAGACCTGCCGCGTTACCTGCCGGCCTTGATGAACGGCCATGACCGCTATCTGACCCTGCGCAACCGGGCGGAGCAATTCGAAACCGCGCCGGACGGCAGCGGCTACCGTTGTGACTGGCAGTGGACCTCTGATTTGCATGCGCCCAAGGTACTGCCCTTTCTGGGCCGCTTGCTGATGCAGCGGGCGCTGGACGACCACCCCATCAGGCGCTTGTCGCAGCCCGAATTCAATTCAGGTCAACCCGCAGTCAGTTTCATCATCGGCCATCGCGGCATGGCGCGGCTGCCGCATCTGCTGGCCACGCTGGAAAGTATCGCCGGGCAGCAGGACGTAGGCATCGAATGCATTGTTGTCGAGCAGGACGTCCAGCCGTTGCTTAGGGGCCATTTGCCCGCCTGGGTCCGCCATATCCATACATCACTGCCCGTGGCCGACATGCCCTATGCACGTTCCTGGGCATTCAACGTGGGGGTCAAACAGGCGCGCGGCAGACTGCTAGTGCTGCATGACAACGATATTCTTGTACCGGCAGATTACGCTAGCCTGAATTTGCTCAGGGTTGCACAGGGCTATGAAGTGGTAAACCTCAAGCGCTTCATCTTCTTCATGTGTGAAGCAAGCACGAATGGATTGTTTACGAGTGGCGCCGGCCTGACAGGCGCCACGCCGGATAGCATTATGCAGAATGCCGAGGGCGGCGGCAGCGTAGCCATCACCCGCGATGCCTACGACCGCATCGGCGGCATGGACGAATCCTTCATCGGCTGGGGCGGCGAGGACAACGAATTCTGGGAGCGCGCCCAGACCTGCAAGGTGTGGCCATACGGATATCTACCGCTGGTGCATTTGTGGCATCCCGCACAGCCCTGGAAACATCAAGGCGATAACCCGATGCTGAAACACTGCCGGGCGCTTTCAACCATACCGGCAACCGAGCGTATAGCGAAGCTGTCAGGCCTGGGTCAAGGCGACCTGCACGGACCGGTTTGCCAGGGTTGGAAATGAAGTTGGTCGACTGTCATGGAAACGCATTGGTCAGCACCATCATTCCTGTTTACAACCGGGGAGCGATGTTGCGCGAAGCCGTCCAGAGCGTTCTGGACCAGACTTACCGTCCGATCGAAATCATCATCGTGGACGACGGTTCCACCGATGACACGCCGCAAGTGGCGGAAGCGTTGGCTATGCAGTATCCGGATGTCGTTCGCGTGCTGCGCCAGGAAAACGCCGGGCCGGGAATGGCCAGGCAGGCGGGGCTTGAAGTCTCGCGAGGGGAGTTCATCCAATATCTGGATAGCGACGACTTGCTGATGCCGAACAAGTTCAGCCTACAGGTGGAGGGTTTGTCGAATGACCAGGAAGCCGGTATTTCCTATGGCCTTAGCCTTGCCCGTGACGAATTGAGTGGGGCGAGCGCAACTACGCATGGCACTGAGCGGAAGCACAGAAACATCTTCCCGGCAATTTTGAGAGCCCGCTTATGGCCAACTGCAACGCCGCTATACCGGCGAAGCGTCTGCGAAAATATCGGACCCTGGGCTAACCTGCGCTTGCTGGAGGACTGGGACTACGACTGCCGTGCAGGTTTGCTCAGGATCAGGCTCCAATATTGTTCTGAACTGCTCGTAATAATTCGCCGGCACGGTAGCGGGCATGCAGGCCTTGCCTGGCAACGCGACCCAAATGCAATGCGTGATTGGGTTGCTGCTGTTGAACGAATATTCCAATATGCCAAGCAGGCTAATGTGCCAGTTGATTCCGAAGAGATGCAGCACTTCGCACGCTCGTTGTTCCTGCTTTCACGTCAATGCGGCGCTGCAGCCTTGGCGCAAACGTCCCGGCATTTGTTCGAACTGGCCCAGCAGGCCTCGGGCAGCGCACGAAGCCGGGGGCTGGATTTCAGGTTGTATAGACTTGCCGCTTCAATAGTCGGGTGGACAATGATGGGGCGGCTGAGCGGCTGGCTGGACAAGGCAAGACGATGAGCGCCCCGGAAGTTTCAGTCGTGATGAGCGTCTACAACGGCGCCGAGCACCTTGCGCAAACGCTGACGAGCATTCTGACGCAGGAGGACTGCGATCTTGAATTCATCGTGGTGGACGACGGCTCCACCGACGACACGGAGCGCCTGCTGGATGAATGGGCCATACGAGACAGCCGGCTGCGCGTCGTTCACCAGCAGAACACGGGCCTCACCCGAGCGCTGATCCGCGGTTGTGCGGAGGCGCGGGGAGAGTTCATCGCGCGGCAGGATGCGGGGGATGTTTCGCTGCCCGGGCGATTGGCCGCGCAGTGCGCCTACCTGCGGACGCATCCGGATACAGTGATGCTCTCAAGCGGAGCTTGCTTCAGGGGGCCGGCGGATGAAATGCTTTACGAAGTCCGGTGCGAAGGAGAGGCGTTGGACAGGGGGCTGTCGAGTCTGGATGTGCAGACGATCCAGGGGCCGCCTCACCACGGCAGCACCATGTTCAGAAGGCAAGCGTACTTGGAGGCTGGTGGCTACCGTCTCCCCTTTGTGGTGGCGCAGGACATCGACCTCTGGCTGCGCCTGGCCGATCTGGGACACTGCTGGGGGCTTGGCGATATTCATTATGAAGCCCGGCTGGCAGCGGGCAGCATCAGCGGCCAACGCCGCGAAGAGCAGATACGCGCCGCCAAGCTGGCGATTGAATGCGCGCGGCTGAGACGTCGCGGGCAGAGCGACCAAACGCTTGTTGAGAAGGGCCTCCCGGCCTCTGCTCATGCTGGCGGCGCAGCCACCAGCCGGGAACAATCCCGTTTTTTTTACTTTGTCGGGGCGTGTCTGAGCAAGCGCGACCCTGCATCTGCGCGGCGTTATTTCTGGCGAGCTGCCAGGGAAAACCCTTTGTTCCTGAAAGCGCTTGCCCGCAGTATTCTGGGCTGAATAGAACAAGAACCATTATTCATGAAGCCACCCGTATATGACGCAGACTGGCCTGAGGAAGTGCAGGCACTCTACCGGCACGATGTGCAGGAAATGTGGGATCGGTCCATTGCACCGCATATCTGGAATCAGTACCACAATCAACTGGATACCTACCTGAAAATAGCTGGTACCGAAAGCAAGGAAATTCTGGATGTGGGCTGCGCGCAGGGGACACTCGCATTACTGCTTGCCGAGCGCGGTCACCACGTGACGGCGGTGGACTTACGCCCAGGTTTTCTTGACTACGCGCGCGCACGGCACACGCACGGTGAAGTAAGGTTTCTTGCTGCGAATGTGCTGGAAGATGATCTGCCCGGAAATTACGACCTGATTTATGCCAACCAGATAGTCGAGCATCTGGTCTATCCGGAGCAATTGTTGGCTCGCTTGCTTGCGCGCCTCAAGCCGGGGGGCAGGCTGGTGATGACGACGCCGAATGGCGACTACGTAAAGAACCAATTGCCCAGCTTCCGCCAGCTGGGCGATGTCAGGAATTGGGAATACAGGCAGCATACTGCCGATGGAGATGGGCATTTTTATTCCTATCTGGACAGTGAGCTGGTGCAGTTGTTCGAGGGCGTGGGGTTTGCCGAAGTCCAAGCCTCATTTTTTGAGTCTCCCATGATCTCGGGCCACATGAAGATCAGGCATGTTCACGCTATTGTGCCCCCAGTGATGTTGCGTGTTCTGGACCAATTGGTTGTCCATGCCCCATGGCTTGGGCGCAGGCTGACGCATCAATTGATGGTGACTGGCGTTCGTCCCTTACTGATGCGGCACATAGAAGTCTCAACACCGTTCGGGCTGAGCTTGGCGAAGCCCATTCATCCTTCGACAAGCCCAGGACGAACGGGCTTCAAGCTTCACTTGGCCGGATCAACAGGCACATGATGTTTGCCGGCCTGGAACAAAAGTTCGGGGATTACCTGGGGCTGCTGGGCGACAGGATGCGCGCCGGATGGTGGCGATTGCGCGGCGCGAGGCTGGGTAACAAGTCGCGTATAGGTGAGGCTTGCAAGATCACGCGCCCATGGCGCTTGCTTGCGGGCGAGCGCATTCAGTTCGAACAGCATGTCTTTATCAAAATCGTCAGCGAGCAAGCCCGCATATCGCTGGGTAAAGAAGTCTTTATTGGCGCGGGTGCGGAGCTGGATATTTCACATAGCCTGACCCTGGGCAATCATGTATTGATTGCGCCAGGTTGTTTCATCACGGACCACGACCACAAGCGTGGCGCACATGCCGGCATCGCCGAGCAGGGCTGCGTGTCCGCGCCGGTTGTGATCGAGGATGACGTTTGGCTGGGCGCCCACGCCGTTGTGCTGCCAGGCACTCGTATAGGCCGTGGTGCGATTGTGGGCGCGAATGCGGTTGTGACACATGATGTGGACCCCATGACCATCGTGGCGGGCGTGCCTGCACGACCCATCGGGAAACGGAATTGAATTCCATGCAAACCGGGCACCAGATCACTGTTGCCATTCCCACCTACCGCCGCGAGCACGTCTTGCTGGAGTCGCTGGATTATCTGCTTGCGTTGGACGTGTCCCCTGAGGAAATCCTGGTGCTGGACCAGACCGAAACGCATGAAGCTGCTACCGAGCAGCGGCTGAGGGAATTGCACGATGCCGGCCGCATCCGCTGGCTGAGGCTGGCCATGCCCTCCATTCCGCAGGCGATGAATCGCGGCTTGCTCGAAGCGAAACACGATATCGTGCTGTTTGTGGACGACGACATCCGGCCCGAGCCGGAACTGATTGCCGCGCACCGGGCGGCGCACCGGGCGGCGCACCGGGCGCATGAGGGGGTGCTGGTGGCAGGGCGGGTGATCCAGCCCTGGGAGGAAGGCCGGGATTTTTCTGGCGAGACGCGTTTCCGGTTTGCCGGCTTGAAGCCATTCTGGATCGACGAATTCATGGGCGGCAATTTTTCCGTTTCCCGCCGGGCCGCATTGTCGCTCGGCGGCTTCGACGAGAACTTCGTGCGGGTGGCCTACCGTTTCGAGGCCGAGTTCGCGCATCGCTGGCGGGCGTCCGGTCGGCGTATCTGGTTCGAGCCGGCGGCCTGTTTGCATCATTTGAAGGATGGCGATGGCGGCACGCGGACCTACGGCGAGCATCTGACGACCTGGCGACCGGATCATGCGGTGGGGGCGTACTACTATTGCTTGCGTACCGGCTCGGCAGGCGAATTCTTGAAGCGCCCGTTTCGTGCGGTCGCCACCCGGCATCACCTGCGCCGTCCGTGGTGGATCCCCCTGACCCTGATTGCGGAGCTGCGCGGCATGGTCTGGGCGCTGGCGCTGTATGTTCGCGGGCCGAGCCATGCCGACCAGACAGTGCGTTCGAAACATGCCTGAGTTCGCACTGGCGTTGTTGTTTGTGGCCGCCCTACTGGCGGCGGTCAACTGGCGCATGGGTCTGATGCTGTGCGTGCTGACCGCAGTGCTGCAGGACCCGTTGCGCAAGCTGACGCCCAACGAGCCCGCTTATTTCATCCTGTTTGCAGGCGTGGTGTTTGCCGCCGCCGTTTTGGGCGCGTTGATGACGGGCAAGCGCCTGTTGCCCAGTGCGGTCAAGGGCTGGCGCCCCCGGATGGGCAAGCCGTTCACCCTGTTTCTGGTGCTGGTGGTCTTTCAGGCGGTGCATTCCTTCGTGCGTTTCGGCAGCCCCCAGATTCCGGTGATCGGCCTGATCTCGTATCTGGCTCCGGTGCCGGCTTTCGTGTTTGCCTACCACTTTGCGCTGCGCAAGGGGCTGGCCGGCATACGAGCCTGGATGTGGTTTTATGTGCTGGCTGCCAGCGTGGCGCTGTCCGGGGTGTATCTGGAGTACATGGGCCTGAACTGGAAAGCGCTGGGCGAGGTGGGAGCTGGGATCGTCCTCTACGACGTGGGTGGGATACTCGAAGTGTATTCCGGCTTCTTCCGCTCTTCCGAAGTGGCGGCCTGGCATACGGCGGCGATTTCCTGCTTTCTGTTCATTCTGCTGATCGGCCGCAGGTTCACCTTGCCGCGCCTGGTGATGACGGTTGCGCTGGTCGGCCTGCTGGTCAGCCTGGGCATGCTGACCGGGCGGCGCAAGATGCTGGTGGCCATCACCGTGTTCGTTTGCGCCTATTTCGCCCTGGTTGCCTGGTTCCAGAAACGGTCGACCCGGCCAGCCGTATTTGCGGCGACGGCCGGCGTCCTGGCCTATGTGGCTGCAGTGGGCATGCTGACGCCGGACGGCGGCGAATCATCCACTAAGAATCTGAAGCTCGATCCCAGTGAGCGATTCCAGCACTACACCGCGCGCAACCAGTCGGTATTCGCCGACGTTCCGAAGCGCTTCGATCAACTGGGCATACAGCCGGTGATGTGGGCGATCGACAGATATGGAGTATTGGGCGCGGGCCTGGGAACGGGCAGCCAGGGGGTGCAGCATGTGGAAGCGGCAGCCGAGATCAACCGCGGCGCAGCGGAAGGCGGCCTGGGAAAGATCACGATGGAACTGGGCGTGCCCGGGCTGCTGATCGTGCCCTGGCTGCTGGTGGCGTTTGCCCGCTATGTGCGCAGGCTGCTGACCGCCGTTACCCGGGTATCCCGGCAGCATGCGCGTTTTTCGTATGGCCTGGTCGCATTCCTGATTGCCAATGTCGCGGTCTTCACGGTGGCCACGCAGGTGTTCGGCGATGTGTTCGTGCTGCTGATGATAGGCTGGACGGTCGGGTTTCTGCTGGCCATGCCGGAGCTGGCGGCACGCGATGTCACCTTGCGGCAGCAGCGGGCAGCGCAGCGAAATCAACAACGTACCGTTCGTCCTGAGCCTGTCGAAGCCCATTCATCCTTCGACAAGCTCAGGACGAACGAACTTCAAACTTCACCTGGCCGGATCAATTGGCAGCGATGAGGCAGCCGAGCCGCTTGTGCGTGATCACCACGCACCCGATCCAGTACATGACCCCCTGGTTCAGGGCGCTGGCGGCCGACCCGTCGATCGATCTGGACGTGATATTTTTCCGCGAACTGAACGCCGCACAGCAGGGCGTCGGGTTCTGTAAGGCGTTTCAATGGGACGTGCCGTTGCGGCAGGGCTATGCCAGCCGGGTGCTGGGGGTGGCGGCAGGGATCCGGTCGGTGCCGCAACTGTTGCTGCGCCTGCGTCGGGCCATTCGCGACAGCCAGCCCGATGCCGTGATGATCACGGGCTGGAACGAGCCCGGGCTGATGGCAGCCTATCCGCTGATGCGCTTGCTGGGGGTGCCGGTGATTCTGCGCGGCGATTCCAACGCTTTACGCCCGCGTTCCTCGATCACCCGGTTGCTGCACAGGATGCTGCTGCGTTTTGCGTCGGCCATCGTGGTGATCGGCAAGGCCAACCAGCAGTTTTATCTGAACAATGGGGTACCTGCTGCTCGGCTGTTTGCCGGCGCGCATTTCGTCGAGTCTGAGCGCATGGTGGGAATGGCCGATGCACATGTAGGTGACCGCGCCGCATTGCGGGCTGACAACGGATTCGGCGAAGAAGATTTCGTGTTTTGATTTGTCGGCAAGCATGTGCCGTTCAAACGCCCCATGCTGCTGGTGGAAGCGGCCGCGCTGGCGCGGCAGCGTGGCCTGCCGGTCAAGCTGCTGTTCGCGGGATCGGGTGAGTTGACGGATTCACTTAAGCAGCGCGCAAATGAACTGGACGTTCCTGTTCATTTCACCGGCTTTCTCAACCAGACCGAAATGTGGAAAGCCTACGTGCCGGCGGATGCCTTTGTACTGCCATCGACCCATGGCGAAACCTGGGGTCTCGTGACCAACGAGGCCATGCTGTTCGGGTTGCCGGTGATCGTCAGCGACCAGGTGGGCAGCGGACCGGATCTCGTGATCGACGACGAAACGGGATATGTGTTCGGCGGTGGCGCTGAGGGTCTGGCCGACGCGATGGCAAGGCTGCTGCAAAATCGCGACCGTGCTCCTGCCATGGCTGCGGCAGGCAGAAAGCTGGTATTGGAGAAATACTCCATGCCGGTGGCGACCGCGGGGCTGAGAGCCGCGTTGAAGGCGGTGAGCAGTGAACAGTGATCCGGGCGGTTTTTTTCAGTTCACCGTATTGCGTTCACTGCTCACTCGCCTTTGATCCCATGAAAGTGCTCCACGTCATCCCTTCCCTTTCGCTTGCCCAGGGCGGTCCCAGCCGCGCGATGCGCCTAATCGAGCAGGCTCTGCTCGCGCGGGGAATCGAGGTCGCGACGGCGACGACGGATGACGATGGGCCGGGGCGGCGGATAGCGACCGCGGCAGAGATGCCGCTCGTCGATGAATTTGTGGGAGGCCCGCCTTTATGCCCTTCAGGGTGCCCGGGCCGATTGGTTTCCAATGAAATTCATCGCGGCGGGGGCGCCGCTCCTACGGGTTCAACGTCTCTCAAGATTGTTCGCCGCTATTTCCCCAAACGCCTGGAGTTCTACAAGGTGTCGCCCGAATTTGCGCGCTGGATTTTCCCGCATGTGCGCGACTACGACCTGGTGCATATCCACGCGCTGTTTTCCTTTACGAGCGTGGCGGCGGCATGGGCGGCGCGCCGGGCGGGCGTGCCCTATGTGATACGGCCGCTGGGCACGCTGAACCAGTATGGCGTCACGCAGCGGCGGCCGTGGCTGAAGCAGCTGTCGCTGAAACTGGTCGAAGGGCCGATCCTGCGCCATGCGGCGGCGGTGCACTTTACCGCCGAGGCCGAGCGGGTCGAGGCGGACGCGGTCGGCGTGCCGATGCGCGGGGTGGTCGTTCCGTTGGGGGTCGCCCCTCTCACCAGACAGGACGCGTCCGTCTTTCTGCAGCGTTTTCCGCAGCTGTCCGGTCGACGCATCGTGCTGTTCCTGTCCCGGCTCGATCCCAAGAAGAATGTGGAAGGCCTGCTGCAGGCGTTCAGCCTGGTGAGCGAATCGCTGACGGATACAAGGCTGGCGATCGCCGGCGATGGCGAGCCCGAATACGTGGCGGGGCTGAAACGGCTGGCCGATGAGCTGGGCCTGGCCGATCGCGTGGTGTGGGCGGGCTTCGTCGACGGCGAACTGAAGGCCGGCGCCTTCGCTGCCGCTCAGGCGTTCGTGCTGCCGTCCTTCTCCGAGAATTTCGGCATCGCCGCGGCCGAGGCCTTGATGGCCGGGTTGCCGTGCGTGCTCGGCGAAGGGGTGGCGATCGCAGACGAGGTGGCTCGGGCCGGTGCGGGGGTGGTCACTGCGCCCGATCCGCAAGCGGTCGCCCAGGCGTTGCGGAAATTGCTTGGCGACGACGCACGGCTCACAGAAATGGCACAACGGGCCAGGGCACTGGCAAGCGGGAAGTATTCGCTGGAAGCGATGGGCGCAAACCTGCATGCGCTCTACAGTAGAATCCTGGCGCAAAACCCAACCGGTCAAATTGAATGAAGCATGTCTTGGTCACCGGCGGCGCCGGCTATATCGGCAGCCATGCCTGCAAGGCGCTGGTAGCGGCAGGCTATGTGCCCGTGTCCTTCGACAACCTGGTGTACGGCCATGAATGGGCGGTGCGGTGGGGGCCGTTTGTTCGGGGCGACATCCTCGACCGCGCAGCGCTCGATGCGGCAATCAAGGAGTGGCAGCCGGTTGCAGTCATGCACTTTGCCGCCTTCGCCTATGTAGGCGAGTCGGTGCTGAACCCGGGCAAGTACTACCGCAATAACGTGGCCGGCAGCCTGAATCTGCTCGAAGCGATGCGCGATCACGACATCGACAAGTTCATCTTTTCCAGCACCTGCGCGACCTATGGCGTGCCGGAGGTCGTGCCCATTCCAGAAAGCCTGCCGCAGCAGCCGATCAATCCGTATGGCGCATCGAAGCTGATGATCGAGCAGATGCTGCGCGATTTCGACGTGGCACACGGCCTGCGCTCTGTCAGCCTGCGCTACTTCAATGCGGCCGGGGCCGACCCGGAGGGCGAGACCGGCGAGTCGCACGACCCCGAAACTCACCTGATTCCGCTGGTGCTGGACGCGGCGGCAGGCACGCGTCCAGAGATCGTGGTCTACGGCGACGATTACGACACGCCGGACGGGACCTGCATCCGCGACTACATCCACGTCGCCGATCTGGCCGATGCGCATGTGCTGGCGCTGGGTGCGCTGGAGTCGGGCAGCCCGACGACGGCGTACAACCTGGGCATCGGCCGGGGGTTCTCGGTGAAGGAAGTGATCGATGCGGCTCGGGCTGTGACAGGGCGCGACATCCCCGTGCGCATGGGACCGCGCCGGCCCGGCGACCCACCACGGCTGGTGGGCGACGCCACCCGGATACAGCGTGAACTGGGTTGGCAGCCGAAGCACGCCAGCCTGGAGCAAATGATCGGAACAGCATGGCGCTGGCATCAAGAAGTGAACGGTGAGCAGTAAACCGTGAACAGTTCACCGCTCACCGTTCACAGTTCACTGCCGCCCGCCAGTGCGGCAAAGGCCCCTGTCAGCGCGATGATCTTCACGCTCAACGAGGAAATCCATTTGCCTTCCTGCCTGGCAGCATTGGGCTGGTGCGACGACGTCATCGTGGTGGACTCGTTCAGCACCGACCGCACGGAAGCGATCTGCCGCGATCACGGTGCGCGGTTTTTCCAGAACCGCTTCGAGGGATTCGGCACCCAGCGCAACTGGGCGCTGGACAACACCCAGCCCCGCCACCCATGGATTCTGATTCTGGATGCGGACGAACGGGTGACGCCCGAACTCGGCGAGGAACTGAAGGCGATCGCCGAATCCGCGCCGGAAGGGGTCGGCGCCTATCGCGTGCGGCGACGGTTTTACATGTGGGGGCGCTGGCTGCGCCACAGCAGCCTGTATCCGACCTGGGTGGTGCGGTTCATCCATCGTGACCGGGTGCGCTACATGAACCGCGGCCACGCCGAAACGCAGGACGTTCAGGGAGAAATCCGGGATCTCGGGCACGACCTCATCGACGAGAATCTGAAGGGAGTCGACGAGTGGTTCGAGCGGCAGAACCGCTATTCGCGCAAGGATGCCGAATTCGAGGTCGAACGCGAGAAATCCGGACTGCACCCGGGAGACTTGTTGTCCGGCGACCCGCTCAAGCGACGGGCGGCACTGAAGCGACTGGCCGGGCGGGTGCCAGCACGCGGCATGATCTATTTCCTTTACAGCTATGTGTGGCGAAGTGGATTCCTGGACGGCCGCGACGGCTTCGTCTTCTGCCGCATGCGCGCCCTGTATCAGACCGAGGTGGCGATCAAGAAATACGATATGCGCAGGAAGCGTGAGCTGTGAACTGTGAACTGTGAACTGTGAACTGTGAACTGTGAACTGTGAACTGTGAACTGTGAACTGTGAACTGTGAACTGTGAACCGCAGGGGGCGTAAAGCAGTTCTGAATTGCAATCAATGATTGCGCTGCATACAATGCAATCACTCGTTTTTTCTTCAGGGAGATCAGCATGGCCAGCCTGACCATACGCAATCTGGATGACAGCCTGAAGGCGGATTTGCGCCTGCGGGCGGCGCGCCATGGCTGCTCGATGGAAGAGGAGGCCAGGCAGATTTTGCGGCAGACACTTGCGCGCGGCGCGCCTGCCGGCAGTCTGGCCAGGCGGATCCATGACCGTTTCGCCGGGCTCGAAGTTGAGAGTCTGCCGATCCCGGCCCGCAAGCCCAGCCGTCCGGCACCTGAACCGGGATAAGCGATGGCAGACGAAATGGTGCTCGACACCAACGTGCTGTCGGAACTGATGCGACCCCAGCCAGCCGCGCAGGTCATGGCCTGGTTCGATGGCAGAGCTGAAACCACGTTCTTCATCACGGCAATTACGCGTGCCGAGATTCTGTTGGGCATCGGCCTGTTGCCGGCAGGGCACCGCAGGGACACCCTGGCCGAGGCGGCGAGCCGGATGTTCGAGCAGGATTTTGGCGGGCGCTGCCTGCCTTTCGACGAGCACCCCGCCGGCATGTACGCCCGGGTGGTGGCGGAGAGGACGCGCGGAGGCCTGCCGATCAGCACCGAGGACGCCGAGATCGCCGCCATTTCGCTGCTTCACGGCTTGCCGCTTGTCACGCGCAACGTGAAGGACTTTGACAACATCACTGGGCTGCGCGTGGTTAATCCATGGGAGTTAAGTGAACTGTAAACAGTGAACAGTGAACGGAATTCCCCGTTGCGCCGCCACTGCTCACTGCTCACTGCTCACTGCTCACAGTTCACCGCTCACGGGACCCACTTTGACTTTCATTCTTGGCATCAATGCCTTTCACGGCGACTCCTCGGCCTGCCTGGTTCACGATGGCGAACTGGTCGCGGCGGCGGAGGAGGAGCGTTTCCGCCGCATCAAGCACTGGGCGGGCTTCCCTTCCGAATCGATCAGATACTGCCTGGCCGAGGCGGGCATCACGCTGGGCGACGTGGCGCATGTGGCGATCAACCAGGATGCGCGCGCGAGCCTGGGCCGCAAGATCTGGTACACGCTGACGCAGCGGCCTGACGTACGCATGGTGCTGGACCGGCTGCGCAACAAGCGCAAGCGCACCGGAATTGAGACGCAACTGGCGCAGGCATTTCCCGGCCAGGCTTTTCGCGGCCAGGTGCATGCGGTGGAACACCATCTGGCCCACCTGTCGTCGGCGTTTCATGTGTCGCCGTTCGAGGAGGCGGTGGCGGTATCGGTCGACGGCTTCGGCGACTTTGCCAGCGCGGCGTGGGGCGTGGGGCGCGGAACGGATATCGAGGTCGACGGGCGGGTGCATTTTCCGCATTCGCTGGGGATTTTCTATCAGGCGCTGACGCAGTTCCTCGGCTTTCCGCATTACGGCGACGAATACAAGGTGATGGGGCTGGCGCCTTACGGCGAGCCGAAGAATCTGGACGCGATGCGGCAGATCGTGCATCTGCAGGCGGATGGAAGCTTTCGGCTGAACCTGAAATACTTCCGCCACCACCGCGAGAAGATCGCCTACGAGTGGGACAACGGCATCCCTGTTTTCGGCGAGCTGTTCTCGCCTGCCCTTGCAGAATTGCTCGGGCCGGCTCGAAGCAAGGACGATCCGCTCGAACAGAAGCACAAGGACATCGCGCGCTCGGTGCAGGCCATGTACGAGGAGGCGTTCTTCCATTTGCTGAACACCCTCCACGCCCGCCACAAGCTTGACGCGGTGGCGGTGGCCGGCGGCTGCGGCATGAATTCGGTGGCCAACGGCAAGATCGCGCTGAAGACGCCGTTCAGGCAGGTCTATGTGCAGTCGGCGGCGGGCGATGCGGGCGGGGCGATCGGGGCGGCATACAGCGTGTGGTTTGCGTTGAATCCATCACCCTCTCCCCAGCCCCCCGCCGCCAAGGGGGAAGGAGCTATGACTCCCTCTCCCCTCGCGGGAGAGGGTGGGGGAGAGGGGGAAGCGCACAAACGCTTCCACATGGACCATGCCTACTGGGGGCCTTCGTTCAGTGATGCAGTGATCGGTGAACTGTTGACTGCAAGGGCAGCCGAACTAACCGCGCAGGGCTGCACCGTTGAACGGATATCCGACGAAGCCGAGCTCTGCCGGCGAACGGCCGCAGCAATCGCCGACGGCCTGGTGATCGGCTGGTTCCAGGGGCGCATGGAATGGGGTCCGCGCGCGCTCGGCAACCGCTCCATCCTCGGCGACCCGCGCCGCGCCGACATGAAGGACATCCTGAACCTCAAGATCAAGCGCCGCGAGTCCTTTCGCCCGTTTGCGCCGTCGGTGCTGCGCGAGGCGGTGCCGGACTGGTTCGAGCAGGACGCCGACGTGCCCTTCATGATGCAGGTGTTCCAGATTCGGGAAGAACAACGGCCGCGCACCCCCGCGGTGACGCACGTCGACGGCAGCGGCCGCCTGCAGACCGTGAGCCGCGACACCAATCCGCGTTACCACAGACTCATCAGCGCGTTCCGCGAGCAGACCGGCGTGCCGATGGTGCTCAACACCTCATTCAACGAAAACGAACCGGTGGTGTGCAAGCCGGAAGAGGCGCTCGATTGCTTTTTGCGCACGAAAATGGATGTGCTGGTGCTGGGCGACTGGCTGGTGAGGCGGCAGGCAAATCATGGCTGAGGGGTACCAGGATTATGGCTACCACTCGGCTGGCCTCGGGTGTTCGCACGACTACTTGCTGCCGAAGGTATTCGAGATCCTTGATGCAAGGCGCAACGGTCAAAGTCAAAGCAGGATTTTCGAATTGGGCTGCGGCAACGGATCGGTTGCCAACGCGTTGCATCTCCGCGGCTTCGAGGTTCAGGGGATCGATTATTCCGAATCCGGCATCCGGGTCGCACGCGAGCATTATCCTCACCTGAAGCTGGACGTTGGCTCAGCCTACGACGATCTCGCCGGGAAATACGGGAAATTTCCTGCGCTGTTGAGCCTGGAAGTTGTCGAGCATTTGTTCTTTCCACGTCAGTTTGCAAAGACGACTTTCGACCTGTTGGAAGACGGAGGTACCGCCGTGATTTCAACGCCCTATCACGGCTACTGGAAAAATCTGGTTCTGGCCTTGACGGGCAAAATGGATGCCCATTTCACCGCGCTATGGGACGGCGGTCATATCAAGTTCTGGTCGGTTGAGACCATGACGGCGCTTCTCAAGGAGGCGGGATTTGAAGGCATTCAGTTTTACAGAGTTGGGCGGATTCCGGCCCTGGCCAAGTCGATGATCGTTGTCGCACGTAAACCTGGCCGTTGATTCGTGTGGTTCCGCCTCCTTGGCGATGGGTGGGACCGTTTTGGGTGGCCCGTCCCGGGCTAGGGGGTTGAGAAGACCTGTTAATAGTGCCATTATTGATACCATTAACACATCAGGAGATCATCATGGCACACCACGTTCTGGCCGAGACAACGGCCAGCGTTTCCGAACTGAAGCGCAACCCGATGGCCACGGTGGCTGCAGGGGAAGGCTTTCCCGTGGCGATTCTCAACCGCAACGAGCCGGCCTTTTATTGCGTCCCCGCCAAGGTTTACGAGGAGCTGATGAACCGGCTGGAAGATATCGAACTGAACGCGCTCGCCGAGACCCGCCTGAAGGATGGCAAGGCTCCGGTTCGGGTGACGCTGGATGAGTTATGAACTGAACTTTCATCCGGACGCGCTGGACGAGTGGCGCAAGCTGGACAAGTCGGTGCGTGAGCAGTTCAAGAAAAAGCTGGCCGAGCGGCTGGAAAACCCCAGGGTTCCCGGGTCGCAGCTTTCTGGTGCAAAGGACCGATTCAAGATCAAGCTGCGCAATGCGGGCTTTCGGCTGATCTACGCAATTCGCGATCAGCAGCTCGTGGTGCTGGTCGTTGCGACCGGCAAACGCGAACGCAACGCGGTTTACAAGGCCGCCGCGAATCGCGCCTGAATGTCGGCGCAGTGGCCGATCGCGGCGAGGGCGCCGCTCCTACGGGTGCGATGCGCAGGCCTGTAGGAGCACCCGCAAGGGGCAGGCCGTAATTGTAAGCCGCTAAAGCGGCAACAACTTCGCTCGCCCGCCCCGGGCCGATGATGCGGTGGTTACGGTGCGGAGGGTGTTCGTGGCGGGCACCCCGATGGGCATATAGGGCAGGCAGTGGCTACGTGGCTACAACCACGCTCGCCGCCCCGGGTCGAAAGAGCTGCCAAGGACGCGTGTGTGGGCCAGATCGCAAGAAATCTGCCTATTCTTCTCATTCAGTGATACATTGAATACATGTATTCAATATTGGAGGCTGTATGGCTACCTCTGTGCGACTGACGCCCGAAATCGAGAAGCGCCTTGATTTTCTTGCTGCGCAGACGGGCCGGACCAAGGCATTTTATCTGCGCGAGGTCATCGAAAAGGGTCTGGAAGACCTGGAAGACTATTACCTGGCCGCCGAAACCCTGGAGCGTGTGCGCAAGGGCGAGGAAGAGGTCCATTCCGCCGGGGACGTGAGAAAAGACCTTGGCCTGGACGGTTGACTACACCGATTCCGCCCTGGCCCAGCTCAGGAAACTTGACCGGCAAGTCGCGCGACGTATCGTCGATTACATGGACGAGCGCGTGGCAGCGCTTGATGATCCGAGAACGACGGGCAAGGCGCTGACCGGTGCGCTGGGTGGATTCTGGCGTTATCGGGTAGGCGACTATCGTCTTGTTTGCGATATCCAGGACGCGAACGTGCGGGTGCTGGTGATTCGCATCGGCAACCGCCGCGAGGTCTATCGCTGATCGACTTGTTACGCCTCCGAAAGGAATCTGCCTGCCGGATTACACGGGAACGCCACCATCGTATCGATCTTGCCTGTAAGCCCTTTTTCCGCTGCAACTTGATTTGAAAATCTCCGTCATCACCGCAGTCTTCAACAACCGCGACACGATCGCCCAGGCGCTGAATTCGGCACTGACGCAAAGCCATGCGGATATCGAGCTGATCGTGATCGACGGCGGCTCCACCGACGGCACGCTGGAGGTGCTGCAGGGCAACGCCGACCGATGATTCACCACAGAAGCCCACTTGCCTATGCCCATAATGGGTATTAACATGCCCATTATGGGTACAAAGCCACGACAACCGCTGCCACAATCGCCAGCCAGCCTGGCGGATGCGCTGTTTTCGTCTACCCAGCAACGCGTGCTGGGCTACCTGTTCGGCCAGCCGGAGCGCAGCTTTTTTGCCAACGAACTGATTGGCCTGGTCGGTGCAGGTTCCGGGGCGGTGCAGCGTGAATTGAAGCGGCTGGCCGAAAGCGGGCTGGCGACGGTCACCCGGCGCGGCAATCAGAAACATTATCAGGCGAACCCGGCTTCACCGGTTTTTGCCGAGTTGTGCGGCATTACGCAAAAAACCTTTGGTCTGGCGGGGCCGCTGCGTGAAGCGCTCGCTCCCCTGTCAGATCAAATTCATGCTGCCTTCGTGTTTGGTTCGGTGGCCAAGAAGAGCGACACCGCATCGAGCGACATCGATGTCATGGTGATCAGCGATACCCTGACGTACGCGGACCTGTTCGGCGCGCTGGAAAACGTAGCCGGGAAACTGGGCAGACAGATCAGTCCAGCCGTTTATTCACGCGCGGAGTTGACGCGACGAATCGCCGAAGACAACGCCTTCGTGACGCGAGTGCTGGCACAACCCAAATTGTGGCTGATCGGGAACGCGCATGACCTCCCCGCTTGAAAACCTGTGCGGGCCGGGCAAGCCGCTGTCGAAAGAGCCGCCGGATGCCCGGGAGTTTGCTGGACTGAAACGGTCAGCCCTGGCCCGTCTGAAGGATGCAGGCAACCCGGACAACTCGCTGGAAAGCCGCTTTGACCTTGCTTATAACGCGGCTCATGCCCTGTGCCTGGCCGCGCTTCGGTGGCACGGCTATCGATCCGGAAACCGTTACATCGTGTTTCAGGTGCTGCCGCACACCCTGGGTCTGGGACCGGAGGTCTGGCGTGTACTCGCAAAGTGTCACGAGATCCGCAATCTGGGGGAGTACGAAGGTGACTTGAACGTGGATGACCGCATCGTTTCCGATTTGATCGTTGCCTGCGGCAAGGTATGCACCCAGCTGGATGCGCTTCAATGAACCACGCTTGTTACGGCACGCGTAGCAGGCCATGAAAATCTCCGTCATCACCGCGGTCTACAACAACCGCGACACCGTCGCCCAGGCGCTCGATTCGGCGCTGGCGCAAACCCATCCCGATGTCGAGCTGATCGTGATCGACGGCGGCTCGACCGACGGCACGGTCGAGGTGCTGCAGGGCTAATCGACCTCAAGTTTCAAGGGTAGGCTGCGGGGTTGCACGCGCGATACACCCCACTTGAGCGTCTGAACTGGTACCGAGACGCGCTCGATTCGATGACTTTGCTTGATCCCTGGGTTGATCGGGCGTAAATTACAAAACAACGATCGATACGGATTTTGTAAAATGACGACCGCCACACTCTCCAGCAAATTCCAGCTGTCCCTGCCGAAATCCCTGCGCGAAGCCATGCATCTTCAGCCGGGCCAGCAGTTCGAGTTGATCCAGACCGGCGAAATCATCCAGATGGTGCCGAAGACCGCCATCCGCGATCTGCGCGGCAGGGCACGCGGCGCCAGGTCAGAGGGATACCGCGACAGGAAAGACCGGTTCTGATGATCCTGGTCGATACCTGCGGCTGGATCGAATGGATGACGGATTCAGCCCTGGCGGAAGCCTACGCGCCGCACCTGGACAGCGAAAACCTTCTGGTCCCCACCCTGGTGCAGCACGAGCTTTACAAATGGCTGTGCCGGGAGACGGACACGAACACGGCATTGTCGGCGATCGCCGCGACGCAGCAGGCCACCGTGGTGCCGCTCGACACTTCCCTGGCCCTGCTGGCCGCGGATATCGCACGCGAACACAAGCTGGCCATGGCCGATGCCATCATCTACGCCACGGCGCGCCAGTACCATGCCACGCTGGTGACAAGCGATGCGCATTTCGATTCGCTGCCCCAGGTGCTGTTCCACCCGAAAACCTGACAGCGCTCCCCCAGTTGGCAGGATCCGGAATTCCGGCTCGACCGGTTTCACGAATGAAAATCTCCGTCATCACCGCGGTCTACAACAACCGCGACACCGTCGCCCAGGCGCTCGATTCGGCGCTGGCGCAAACCCATCCCGATGTCGAACTGATCGTGATCGACGGCGGCTCGACCGACGGCACGGTGGCGGTGCTGCAGGGCTACGCCGATCGCCTGGCGGTGCTGGTGAGCGAGCCGGACCGCGGCATCTACGACGCGCTGAACAAGGGCATCGCGCGCGCCAGCGGCGAGGTGGTCGGCTTCCTGCATTCGGACGACCTGTTCGCCGACGCGGCTGTGCTGGCCCGGATCGGTGCAGCGTTTTCCGACCCGGCGGTGGATGCAGCCTACGGCGACCTGCTGTACGTGCGGAAGGACGACCCGAGCCGGGTGGTCCGCACCTGGCGTTCGGCTGCGTTTTCGCCAGCCCGGCTGGCACGCGGCTGGATGCCGCCGCACCCGACGTTTTATGTGCGCCGCGCAGTGTACGAAACGCTGGGCGGCTACGACACCCGCTACCGCATCGCCGCCGACTACGACTGCGTGCTGCGTCTGCTGGGCAAAGGTGGAATTCGCGCTGCCTATATCCCCGAAGTGCTGGTAAAGATGCGGGTCGGCGGGGCGAGCAACCGCTCGCTGAAGAACATTTTGCAGAAATCGCGCGAGGACTACCGGGCGCTCAGGTCGAACGGGGTGGGGGGGCTGCGGGCGCTGGTGTGGAAAAATTTGAGCAAGTTGCCGCAGTTTTGGGAACGAGGATGATGAGGTTGTGTAGGAGCACCGGCAAGAGTTAGGTCGTGCCGAACTATCGGCAACAACCACGCTCGCCCGCCTTTATGCCGGGCAGGGTGCCGGGGTCGAAGGGGGTGATTGCGATGCCTCGCGGCCTTTGCAATGGTGCGAAGTTCGGGACGAAAGCGCCCCTATGGAGAAGGGGCCAACATAGGGGTTTATTTCTTGCCGGAGCGTAGTCTATAAACTACTATATGTTTATGAAAAAGCTCGAGTCCGGCAAATTCAGGCAGTGGCTGTCAAAGCTGAAGGATGAAACCGCAAGAGCTCGTATCGCTTCCCGGATTAACCGTCTGATGGAGGGCCTGCCCGGCGATGTCGCTCCAGTGGGTCATGGGATCAGTGAGTTACGGATTCATTATGGGCCTGGATATCGGGTTTATTTTTACCAGCAGGGCGACACGGTGGTGATTCTGCTCTGGGGCGGTAATAAAAGCACCCAAGGCCGGGATATTGAAACCGCGCACCAGATATTGAAAGAATGGAGAGCGAACAATGACTGAAACATTCTCTGAATTCGATGCTGCTGAATACCTGACCAGCCCGGAAGCCATTGCCGAGTTTGTCACCGACGCGCTGGAGACCGGGGATGCTGCCTACATCGCCAAGGCCATGGGCGTAGCTGCACGGGCCAAAGGCATGACAGAACTTGCCAGAGAAACCGGACTATCTCGTGAGCAGTTATATCGATCTTTCAGTGAAAATGGCAATCCCACACTCAAAACCATGCTGGCTGTCATGAAGGCATTAGGGGTGGATATGGCTGCTCGGCCCCACGTCTCTGCGCAATGATTGGTTGATACTCCCACAGGTGAGTTGCGCCAACCTGCCAATTGTCAACGGCCATGCAATCATCATGGTTTAGAATCCCGCTCAAACAGCGACATGCCGCGCTATTGCGTGGCATGCGCGCTCAAGGGAACAGGGCTGCCAGCCGTTAACGGGCTCGTGACCAGGCCAACATAAATACAACCGTTTGAAGAAACATGAATGAACTGTCGCTGCTCCATTGCCTGGCCTTGCCTGTTACGGCCCTGCTGATCGTGCTGCTGCGTCACCATGCCCCGCGGCTCGGGGTGGTCGATGTGCCGGGTGGGAGAAAGCACCACCATGGAGACATCCCGCTCGTGGGGGGGTTGGGGATGTTCGGCGGGCTTGCCTTGATCGCCCTGCTGACGGGCAGCTTCTTCACGGCGCAGGCGCCCTTCTTCGCGGCCATGTCGCTGCTAGTGATCACCGGCTTCCTCGACGACCGCGATGGCCTCTCGCCGCGGATCCGCTTCGCGCTGCAGGCGGTTGCGGCGCTGATCATGGTGTACGGGGCGGATGTGCGCCTGACGAATTTCGGTGACCTGTTCGGCCTCGGCGATGTCACCACCGGCCGCTTTTCGGCGCCGATCACGGTTTTTGCGGTGCTCGGGGTGATCAATGCGATCAACATGATCGACGGCGTGGACGGCTTGGCCGGCGGCGTTTCGCTGATCGCGCTGCTGGTCTTCTCGGCGTTCGCGGCTGCGGGCGGCTTTCTTGACCTGACGCTGCTCTCGCCGCTGGTCTGCGCGGTCGCCGGTTTCATGCTGTTCAACCTGCGCACGCCCTGGCGCTCGCACGCCTCGGTGTTCATGGGCGATGTCGGCAGCGTGCTGCTCGGCTTTTCGCTGGCCTGGTATGCCGTCGATCTGGCGCAGGCGCGCCACGCCTTCACCCCGATCACGGCGATCTGGATCCTGGCGATTCCGCTGATGGACACGACCGCGCTGATGATCCGCCGCGTGCGCAAGGGCCGCAGCCCGTTCTCGGCCGACCGCGAGCACCTGCACCACATCCTGCTGCGCGCCGGCTTCACCCCGGGGCAGACGGTCGCCATCGTCTACGTGCTGTCGCTGTTGCTGGCCGCGTTCGGCGTGGCCGGATGGTCGCAGGGGGTTCCCGAGTACATGATGTTCTACAGTTTCATGGCCCTGTTCGGCCTCTATTATTACGGCGTGCATCGCGCATGGAAGCTCATGAAGCAGCTGCGGCGCCTGCACGACGGCGTCGAAACGCTGAGCCACATCCCCGAGACGGTCCGTGATTGACCTGCACTGCCACCTGCTGCCGGGCATCGACGACGGCGCGCCCGACCTCGCCGCGGCGCTGGACATGGCGCGCATGGCGGTGGACGACGGCATCACGACGGTCGCCTGCACGCCGCATATCTATCCCGGCATGTTCGACAACGACAGCGCCGGCATCCACACCCAGATCCAACGACTGCGCGGGCATCTGGCCGCGGCGGGCATTCCGCTCAAGCTGACCTGGGGCGCGGACGCCCACGCCGCGCCCGACCTGCTGCCGCGCCTGAAAGCCGGCAGCGTGCCCGCGCTCAACGACAGCCGTTATTTCCTGCTGGAGCCGCCGCACCATGTGGCGCCGCCGCACTTCGACGCGTTCGTGTTTGCATTGCTGGCCGCAGGTTATGTGCCGGTGATCACGCACCCGGAACGGCTGTCGTGGATCGACGATCACTACGCGATGTTCTGCGCGCTGTCCGACCGGGGCGCCTGGATGCAGGTCACGGCGGGCAGCCTCACCGGGCGTTTCGGGAAGGCTGCGCGCTACTGGGGCGAGCGTCTGCTGGACGAGGGCCGGGTGGATATCCTCGCCACCGACGCCCACCACCCGCAACGCCGGCCGCCGCTGCTGGGCGAGGGTCGCGAGGCGGCCGCGCACTGGGTCGGCGCGGCCGAGGCGCTGCATTTGGTCGAGACCCGACCGCTCGGTATACTAGAAAACTGGGCTCCCGAAGCCATGCCGCAGCGCCCCCGCAGCGGGCGCGCGTCACGCGGGAGCGGCCTGTGGCGGCGCTTGTTCGGGCATGCAGCCTGACCGAGTTTGCTGGAGAAGCGGAATGATGAAACTGAACCTGTTTGCTGTGCTGCTGGTGGCGAGCCTGACCCTGCCGGTGGGGGCCCTGGCAGCCGACAACGAAGCCGCCGTTCCCGCCGCTGCCGCGACGGCGGGGTCCGTCAATCCGCTGGCGCTGACGATCGACGATTACCACATCGGCCCGTCGGACCTGCTCGAGATTTCGGTTTTCCAGGTGCCCGAGCTTTCCCGCACGGTGCGCGTGAACGCACGCGGCGGACTGACCATGCCGCTGATCGGCGAGATCCAGGCCGGCGGTCTGACCGGCCAGCAGCTCGAAGCGCTGATCGCGCAGAAGCTGCAGGAGAAATACCTGCAGGATCCGCAGGTCAGCGTGTTCATCAAGGAATTCGTCAGCCAGCGCGTGACGGTGAGCGGCAGCGTCAACAAGGCCGGCGTGTTCCCGATCAGCGGCAAGACCACGCTGATGCAGGCAATCGCGATGGCGGGCGGGCTGGAAAAATTCGCCGACGAAAACGACATCAAGGTCTTCCGTGAAGGCCAGAACGGCGCACGCGAAGTGCTGAACTACGATCTCGAGCCGATCCGCAAGGGCGAAGCCGAAGACCCGCAGTTGCACACCAGCGACGTCGTCGTCGTGGCGCGCTCGGACGGTCGCTACGCCTGGCGCAACGCGGCCGAGTTCCTGCGCGACATTTCCGTTTTCGGCATGCTGTTCTGATGTTCGTTGCGCTGCCTGGCTGCCGTGCGATGGAAGCGCACGCGTGTCTATTGACCCGGCCAGCTTTATTCGCGAGTTCGTTCGTGCTGAGCCTGTCGAAGCACAGCCCCCATTCGGCGGGCTCAGGACAGGCTTCGACAGGCTCAGGGCGAACGGTGCTCATGTTTGATTCGCGTCGAATCCATGGCGCAGCGCGGTTTTCCGCGCCGATCCCGACCCTCAACCCGCTCGAATGACCGAACCCGACACCCCATGGCGCATCCAGACGAACCTCTGACTCCGGACGCGGCGGATCCCGCTGCCCGTTGTTCCCGGGCCTTGATCGAGCGTCGGGACACCCCGCTCGGCACCCATGTCATGCAGGACTGGTTGAACGAGGAGGAGGAAGAGGATTCGATCAACCTGCGCGCCTACTGGGCCGTCATCATGCGGCGCAAGTGGACGGTGCTGACCTTCTTCGCCATTGTGGTGACGGCGGTCATGACCTCGACCTACCTGACCACCCCCGTCTACCGTGCCAGCACCACGCTGCAGATCGACGCCGAGGAAGCCAAGATCGTGCAGTACGAGGGCGTGACCTCGGGTGGACAGACCAGCTGGGACAGTTCCGAATACATGCGTACCCAGCAGGAGGTGCTGCAAAGCCGCGCCACCGCCGAGCGCGTGGTGAACGAACTCAATCTGACCGAACATCCGGCCTTCAACGCACCGCCCGAGAAGTCGTTCATGGCGACCTGGCTGCCGTGGCTGAAGCAGGACAAGGCCGTCGCGCCGGCGGCGGCCGCCGAGGTGGACCAGAGCGCCAGGACCCGCGGCGTGGTGGGCGCGGTGCAGGGTGGACTGACGGTCGAGCCGGTCGGCAATTCGCGGCTGCTGCGGCTGCACTTCGACAGCACCGATGCGAAGCTCGCGGCCCAGGTGGCGAATTCGGTGACCAGCGTGTTCATCAACCTGAATCTGGCGCGGCGCCTCGACGCCACCTCCTACGCCAAGACGTTCCTGCAGGATCGGCTGCAGCAGGTCCAGGCCAAGCTGGAGGAATCGGAAAAGGCGCTGGTGGCGTTCGCCCGCAAGGAGGAACTGGTCAAGGCCGGCGGCGGCGAGGACGGCAGCATCGACACCCAGGTGCTGCAGGGGTTCACGGCGGCGCTGACCCAGGTGCAGCAGGACCGCATCCGCGCCGAAAGCCTGTACAACAGCTTTCAGGGCACCACGATCGAGTCGCTGCCCGAAGTCATGGACAACAAGGCCATCCAGGGCCTGAAGGAACGCAAGTCGAAACTCGAAACCGATTACCAGGAAGGCCTCAAGGTATACAAGCCGGGCTATCCGAAGATGCAGCAGATCGCCGGCCAGATCGCCGAAATCGACGCCATGATCCAGAAGGAAATCCAGAACGTGCGCGCCGCCATCAAGGCGCGCTACCAGGCGGCCAAGGATCAGGAGGCCGCGCTGATCGCCAAACTGCAGGAAAGCCGGCGCGACATCCTCGGCGTGCAGGACCGCAGCATCCAGTACAACATCCTCAAGCGCGAGGTGGACACCAACCGCCAGCTGTTCGAAGGCCTGCTGCAGCGCCTGAAGGAAGTCGGCGTGGCCGGCGGCGTCGGCACCAACAACATCTCGGTGATCGACAAGGCCGAAGTGCCGGGTAGCCCGTTCACGCCCAACCCGCGGCGCAACCTGATGATCGCGATCTTCCTCGGACTGTTCGGCGGCGTCGGCCTGGCCTTTCTGTTCGAACACCTGGACGACACGATCAAGCTTTCGGAGCAGATGGAACAGCAGCTCGGGTTGCCCGTGCTCGGCGTCATCCCCCATACGCCGGCCGCCTCCGGCGACGCGCTTTACCAGGAGAACTTCGACAGCCGCTCGCACTTTGCCGAGGCCTACCGCTCGCTGCGCACCGCGCTGCAATTCTCCACGGCGGACGGCATGCCGCGCGTGCTGATGGTGACGAGCTCTTCGATGGGCGAAGGCAAGAGCACCACGGCACTGAGCCTGGCCATCCAGATCGCCCAGCTGGGCAAGAAGGTGCTGCTCATCGACGGCGACCTGCGCAAGGCTTCGCTGCACACCACCATGGGGCTGTCCAACCACCTCGGCCTGACCAACTACCTGGCCGGCGACGCCAAGCCGGTCGACATCACCCAGACCACCGAAATCCCCAACCTGTTCGCCATCACCTCCGGCCCGCTGCCGCCCAATCCGGCCGAACTGATCAGCAGCACCAAGATGGTGTCCCTGCTGTCGCTGGCCGCCGAGAAATTCGACCATGTCGTCATCGACGGCCCGCCCGTGCTGGGGCTGGCCGATGCGCCGCTGCTCGGCAGCATCGCCGAGGCGACGCTGCTGGTCGTCGAGTCCGGCGGCACCCGCCGCGATTTCGCGCGCGGCGCGATCAAGCGCCTGATGGGCACGCGCACCCGTCTGCTCGGCGGCGTGCTGACCAAGATGCAGGCGCGCGGCCATGCCTACGACTACTACAGCGGCCACTATTACCAGTATGGCGGCAGCCTCGAAGGCCGGGGCTGACGTGACGGCGGGGCGGAACAGTGGTGCGGCCGGCATCGTCGCGCTGGCTTTGGACTTTCACCGCGCCCCCACCCGCCACGCCGACCTGCTGCATGGCCGGGCATCGCTGCCGGCCGGTCTTGGGGTCCTGCTGAAGCTGGCGGGCGGCAGCGAACCCGACCCTGAATGCGCGGCGCTCGCCTCCGCGGACGAATTGCAGGCGGCCGCGCTGTTCTTCATCGAGCAGGTGCTGTTCCGCCATGACAGCGACCATTACCGGGTGCTGGGCGCCGAGCCCGGCGCTTCGCCCGACCAGATCAAGGAACACCATCGCCTGCTGATGCGCGTATTCCATCCGGATCGCGAGAACCGGGCGGACGACTGGAAAGACGCGTTCGCCACCCGCATCAACCTCGCCTACACGGCGCTGCGCGACCCGCAGGCACGCCGCGATTACGATGCCACGCTGAACCCGGCCGCACGGCCGGGCGCGAAGCTGCCGGCCGTGCGCCGGAGCAGCCCCTTGCAGCCGAAATCCGCGCGGCCTCACGCACGCACGAGCGGCCTGCCGCCCCTGCTGCGGCGCTATCTGCCGCAGTGGGTGCTCGCGGGCAGCGCGCTGATCGCCTTCATGGTCGTCGGCGCGGTCTATCTGAACAATCCCTCTGCCCCCGCCGTGAAGCAACACGAGGCCGCGCCGCGGGCTGAGGTCTTGCATCCGTACGCCGAGACGCCCGACCAAGGCGGCGAGAAACGGATGGCGGCGATGGAAGCCCCGCTGCGACGGCCCGCGATCCATCGTGTAGCGGCATCCCAGACGAAGCCGCCGGCACCCGTGCCACAAGCCGAGCCCGCGGCCAGAATGGCGAAGGTCGCGATGCCGGGCGCGCAGCCGCGTCAGTCCGGTTCGCCCCCGCTACAGCCGGAACCTCCGGCACCGGCAGCCCCGCCATCCCCGCCGGCCGGACCCGACACCGTACCGCAGCCATCGGCAATCCCTGTCATCGAGGTGGCGGCCCGGGTCGAACCCGCAGCGCAGCCGGCGCCATCACGCGCAGAGGAGGCCGCACGCCCGATGCAGCCGGATCCGGATGCCACGCTGGCGCAATTCATGGCCTCGTTCGAGCGCGGCGACACCCAGGCTTTCATGGCGCTGTTCGATGAGGTGGCGATCGGCAGGGCCGGCGGAAAGGCGAACATCCGCCGCGAACACGAATCGCTGTTCCGCTCGACCGAATTGCGCCATATCGCCATCGACGGCATGGCCTGGTCGCGCGAGGGCGACTGGATCCGCGGCGAGGGGCATTACCGGAAGACCCTGATGCGCAAGGGCGAACTGGTGCTGCGGACCGAAACCGGCGTGTTTCGCATTCAGTTCGTGCGGCACGGCGACCAGACGCTCATCATGGGCCTCGACCTGCAACCCGGAGGACGCTCCTGATGGCGGACGCCCCGGTCACCAAGCCGCGTTGGGCCCGCCTGGGATGGGTGCTGTTCGTCCTCGCGGGATCATTTCTGGCATGGCGGATCGTGATGCTGGGCATGGCCAACCAGCACGCGCAGGAGCTCGACGACCCCGAGGCCGCGCTGGGCTGGTACGCCCGCCATCCGGGCGCCAACCTCGAAATCGGCCTGCGCGAGAAGAATCCCGATATCGCCATCGATCATTTGCGCAGGGCGATCGACGCCAATCCGTCCGACGGCCGCGCCTACGCGGCGCTCGGGCGGCTTCTGGAAGCACGCGGCGAAGCCGAACAGGCGCGCCAGGCGATGGAGACCGCGGCACGGTTGTCGCCGCAGCGCAGCGACGTGCAGATGGAAGTCGCGGGTTACTGGATGCGCCAGGGCGACCTCGACCGCGCGCTCGCGCACTGGAACGCGGTATTGCGGCAGCGGGAAGATGTACGTGCCCGCGTTTTCCCTGAACTGCTCCAGCTTGCCGGCGACCCCACCCACCATGCCGCCTTCCTGACCCTGCTGAAACAGCCGGTGCCATGGTGGCCGGCGTTTTTCATTTATGCCGCCACCAAAGCACCCGATGCGGATACGGTCCGCATGCTGTTCAGCCTGCAACAGGGCGGCCCGAATGCGTCGACGCCCGAGATGCTGCGCGCCCATCTGGCGCGGCTGCAAAAGGAAGGCGCCTGGATGGAAGCCTGGTTCGCCTGGCTCAACAGCCTGACCAAGGAACAGATCGGCAAGCTCGGCTATCTGTACAACGGCAGTTTCGAGGCGCCCATCTCGAACCTGGGTTTCGACTGGATCGTGCAGAAGCATCCGGCCGTTTCGCTGGACACCACTGCGACCTACGAAACATCGGGCGAGCGGGCGCTGCGCGTGAGCTTTCGCGGACTGCGCGTCAAATTCGAGCATCTCCACCAGTACCTGATGCTGCCGCCGGGCACGTTCTATCTGCAGGGACGCGTGCGGCCGGACAACCTGCAGGCCGCGCAGGGCATGCAGTGGGCGCTCTACTGCCTCGGCAACAACGAGCCGGTGGCCGTCACCGACCGTTTCCGCGGCAGCGACCAATGGACGCGCTTCCGCACCGAGTTCAGCATTCCGCCGAGCGGCTGCCCGGTGCAGATGCTGCGCTTGGAACTGGCCGGAACGATCCGCCTCGATTTCGATGCCAACGGCACGATCTGGTTCGACAACCTCGGCATCGAACAGCTGCGATAAGGAAGCGCTGAACGATTCCCTCGACAGGCTTCCTTCGACAGGCTCAGGACGAACGGCAACGTATTGATTCCGTTCATGGTGAGCCTGTCGAACCACACAGCGAACCAATTTGTTCAGCACCTCCGCAAGCCTCGATCCCGCACGAATGGATCGCCGCAGGGGGCGCCCCTCCTGCAGATCGGCTTGGTTTCCGTCGCGGGAGTGCCCGCCGAGCGCCAGAAATGTGGCTTGCAGCCCACAGGGTGGCCGCATACCGTCGTCCGCCATGTTAATCTTCATATCTGACCTGTTCAGATTGCCTGGGTTTGATCCGTTGATGACCCTGTGCGGCTTTTCCCGGAAAAAGATACGAAGCAAGGAATGATGAAAATGACGACGCGTCCGATCCCCGCTGTTCTCGCAAGCCTGCTGTTGCTCGGTGCCAGCAATCTGGCTCTGGCCGCAGACGAACCGGCACAGGTTGCCACATTGGACAAGGCCCAAGGCACCGTCATGGTCGACCAGGGCAAGGGTTTCGCCAGCTTCAAGGCGCCCGCCAAGCTGAACGAAGGCGACCGCGTGATCACGCTGGACGGCTCGGGTGCCGAAATCGTTTTCAACGACGGCTGCAGAGCCCAGCTGAAAGCGAACAACATGATGACGATCGCGCTCAATCCCGGTTGCAAGGCCGCCATCGTTGCCGTCAACGGCTCCGCCGCATCAGGCACGGTTGCATCAGCTGCAGCCGCCGGCGCGCCGCTGTCCTACCTGGGCTTTTCCGCACTTGCCGCCGGCACGGCGTATGCGCTGTTCAATTCCGGCAACGACGACAAGCCGATCAGCGGCGAGTAAGGCCGTTTCGGGACCCCACGCATGAAGCAGGACAGCCGTCCCATCCATGAACGGGACGGGTTTGAGCTTTTCGCCTTTTACCTGCTGGCTGCAATTCTGCTGTTCGCCCCGCTGATCAAGGGGGGCAACCGCCCACTTCCCCTGCTGCTGCTGGAACTGGCAGCCGTCCTGCTGCTGGCTTACCCACTGGCCCGTCCGGTCTTTTGGCAGCGACTCTCGACGGGCCTGTTGCTTGGCCTCGCCCTGCTGATGCTGCTGCCGGCACTGCAGTTGCTGCCGATGCCCTTCTCGATGTGGCAGACGCTGCCCGGCAGGGACGTCTATGCCGGGGCGCTGACGGCATTCGGCACGACAACGGACACGCATGCGCTGTCGCTGCTGCCGATGGCGACCGAGCTTGCATGGCTTGCGCTGCTGCCACCGCTCGCGGTGTTCCTGGTCGCGGTCAGCCTGCCCGAAGCCGCACTGCGAAAATGCGTCTACCTCTTCATCGCCATGGCCACGGCGCAGGCGATCCTTGCGCTGGTGCAGTTCGGCGGCGGCGCCACCACGACTTTCCGCACCAGCCTCAGCGATATCGGCACGGGGGTGGGCACCTACGTCAACCGCAACCACCTGGCCGGCATGCTGGCGATGGCGCTGCCGATTTCCCTGGGCCTGCTGGCATCACGCATCGGGCAGGCAGGGGGAAACCTTCGCTACCGCAGCAGGAGCCTGATCAGACGGATGGCCACCCGTCTCAATCCCGCGCGGCTCAACCAGACCCTGATCTTCAGCGCAATTTCCATCGTCATTCTGCTGGGTGCCATTTTCAGCCGCTCGAGAACGGGAATCATGCTGGCGATGCTCGGCATTTTCCTGACTGCGGTCCTCTACGGTTTCCGCATCGGCGGCCGGCGCTCGACCAATCTGGTGACCGTGTTCAGCGTGATCGGTCTTGCGCTGGCGGTCGAAGTGGGGCTGGCGCCGGTGCTGGAGCGCTTTTCCGCGGAAGCGGCGCTGGAAGATGCGCGCTGGAGCATTTTTGGCAGTTCCATCACGGCGCTGGGGCAATTCTTTCCGTTCGGCAGCGGACTCGGCACCTTCCCCGACATCTACCGGCGCTTTCAGCCCGCCGAGATCAGCCTGTTCGTCAACCATGCGCACAACGACTATATCGAGTACCTGTTCGAGGGCGGGCTGATGGCGGCAGTCGTGGTTCTGCTGTTCCTGTTCGCGTATGTGCGTGCCTGGCCGCGCCTGCTGCGCCTGCAGCGCTGGGGCACCCTGAGCTTCATGCAGGCCGGCGCCGGCATCGGGCTGCTGCTGATGGCCCTGCATGGCCTGACCGACTACAACTGGCACATCCCGGCCAACGCCATCTACTTCGCGCTGCTGGCCGCGGTGTTCCTGCACCGCGGCGAGACGCCGCGCGAGCCTCGCGCCCACGCGCATCGTCTTACGGCGGAAGCCCCCGTGCCTTCGCTGCCGGTGGTGCGGACGAACGCAACAAATCCGTTCGCCGATTGAAGAACATTCGGCCCGGGGGCGGGCGAGCTTGGTTGTTGACGCTTCAGCGTCTTTACAACCACGGCCTACCCTTTGCGGGTGCTCCTACACGGCCTAATCCGGCGCCTGATGTGGGAGGCCCGCCCCCGGGCCGAATGCCTTGCTTCAATCCCCCGCAATCGACACGATCACCAGTTCGACGTCGGCCTTCGATTCCTCGCTGCGCAGGATGCGCACCGGCAGGTAATGGCGGTCGATGGCCAGCCAGACCTCGAAACGTCCGTCGCCCTCCGTCAGCCGTGCCAGATGCAAGGTGTTCACCTTGCCCAGCGCGGTTTCCAATGCTTCTTCGCCGCGTATCTCGTAGGTGTAGTCGCGCAGCTTCTTGCCGTTGAACACCGTGTAGGTCTGCCGTTTGTCCGGCGGTGGCGCGGTCAGCGCGAACTGGAAGAACAGGCTCAACACGTCCTGCACCTCGCCCGTGTAGCTGAAATGGCGCGGCGGGCCGCGGTGCGGTTCCAGCGTGAGCATGTGGCTGTCTGCGTCGAAGCGCCCGCTGCTGCGCTTGTCGCCGCGCTGATCCCAGAATTCCTCCGGCTGCAGGCCATGCGGCGTGATGCGGCCACGGCTGATCTGCACCAGCTTGCCGCGGTAGAACATGCCGGCAAGACCGGTCGCCTCGGCCACGCTGGTCAGCGTATAACGCTCCCCCTCGTTGACCCACAGCAGCACCTGTTCGCCCCCTGCGATGCCGTAACGCACCTGGAAGCGCAGTTCGAGCCGGCTCGGCAGCGGGTTGAGGGGCGGGGCACTCGGCGCGACTGGGGCGGGCGGCAGCATCGGTGCAGCCTCGACGGGCATCGCAACCGGCGCGGCCCGTTCTGCGACGACAGGCACTTCCCTGTCGTCGACGAGTTCGACCACCGGTTCGGGAGTGGGGCTCGGTTCAGCGGGCGGCAGACGCGGGGCGGGCGGCTTCTTGGCGACCGGCGGAGCCCGTTGCGGGCGGGGCGGCGGGACGAACGGTTCAGGCTGGGGAAGCAGCCGTGCTTCGATGGGTGGGGGTTCGGGCGGCGACTCCCACTGCGGCAGCCGCCAGCCCGGGCCGCCGATCAGGGCCAGGTGCAGCAGCAGCGAGACGCCCAGGGCCAGCCACCACGGGCGCAGGCTGCGTCTCACGGCCTTATCCCTTTATGGTGACCTGGACCAGACGTTGTTCGAGGGTGACGCCCTCATCGCGGATGCGGATTTGCACCGGCAGATTGTTGCGCCCGGGTGCGATCCAGACAGTAATCGCCTTCTGGTCGGGCTGTTGCGTGATGCGCTCGTATTGCTGGGTAGCCAGCTTGCCGAATGGCGTCTGGATGGCGGCCCCCCCGCTTCGCGCGTAACGGTAGTCGTTGAGGTCGCGCCCACTCACCACCTGCAGGCTGTAGTCGGACGGCAGGCTCGACGCGAACATGAACTGGTAGATCTGCGACAGTTGATCCTGCGCCCCGTCCTGCAGGCCGTCCACCTTCCACGATTCACCCTTGTACTGGTAGGCGATGTTGTGTTGCTTCCAGTCGAGGCGGGCGGTCGCCAGCTTGTTCGGCGCATCGCTGCGCGCGTGCTGGAATTGCGAGGGGCGCAAACCCTGTTTGGTCACCACGCCCGTGCTTTCGAGGCGGATGCTGCCCGGCCACAACACACTGAGCGGGCCGATCGCGCGTGCTTCGCTGACCAGGGTATAGCGCTTGCCGCTGCGGGTCAGGGTGTCGGTCACCTGACCGAGTTTCTGGCCGTTCCGATAGAGGTCGTAGACCGCGTTCACATGGGTCGGCCCGGCAGCCTGGGCGGTGGCGGCCAACAGGCTTGCGGCCAGCAAAAACATTCTCATCACAGTTCTGTTCCAGTGGATAACACAGCCTGTGACTGCAAATCATCCTTCAAGTTTACGCAGCCATGCATATTTACCAGTCGGCCCTCGGCAAACCAGCGGATGGCCTGCGGGTAGATGCGGTGTTCCTGGGCCAGCACGCGCGCGGCAAGGGCGTCTGCCGTGTCGTCCGCCCGCACCGGCACCGCGGCCTGAATGACGATGGGACCATGGTCGAGCATGGCGGTGACGAAATGCACGGTGCAGCCATGGATTTTCACGCCCTCGGCCAGGGCGCGCTCGTGCGTTTTCAGCCCGGGGAACATGGGCAGCAGCGACGGGTGGATATTCAGCAAACGGCCTTCGTAGCGCGCGATGAAGGCGGGGCTGAGGATGCGCATGTAGCCTGCCAGCACCACCAGATCGGGCTGGTGACGGTCGATTTCGTCGGCCAGCAGCGCGTCGAAGGCCTCACGGTCGGCATGGGCGGTGTGGTCGAGCGCGACGGCGGTCAGCCCGCGCCCGCGCGCATACGCCAGCCCCGCTGCCTGCGGCCGGTTGCTGATGACGGCGACGATTTCGATCGGCAGGTCGGCTTCGGCGATCGCCTGAAAGTTGCTGCCGCGCCCCGACAGCAGCACGACAACGCGGCAGCTCACGAATAGATGACCTGCTCCGCGCCATCGGGACGGGCGACGATTTCGCCGATCTGCCACACGGTTTCGCCGCTCGCCTGCAGCTGCGCCATCGCCGTCGCCGCATCGGCGGCGGCGACGACGACGCACATGCCGATGCCGCAGTTGAAGGTGCGCAGCATTTCGTCGGGCGCGACGTTGCCCACCTGCTGCAGCCAGTCGAACAGCGGTGGCCGCGTCCATGCGGCCTGGTCGACGCGCGCCGCGACATGCTCGGGCAGGCAGCGCGGCAGGTTGCCGGTGATGCCGCCGCCCGTGATATGCGCCATGCCCTTGACGTCGAGGCTCGCCATCAATGCGAGCAGCGGCTTGACGTAGATCCGTGTCGGCGCCATCACGGCATCGGCGAACGGACGGCCGTGGAAATCGGATTTGAGGCCGATGTGGCTGAGGTCGATCAGCTTGCGGATCAGCGAATAGCCGTTCGAGTGCGCGCCGCTCGATGCCAGCCCGAGCACCACGTCGCCCGGTTCGATGGTCTGGCCGCCGATGACTTTCGATTTTTCGACCACGCCGACAGCGAAGCCCGCCAGGTCGTATTCGCCTTCCGGGTACATGCCGGGCATTTCGGCCGTCTCGCCGCCGATGAGCGCGCAGCCGGCCTGCTCGCAGCCGGTGGCGATACCGGCGATGACCGCCTCGGCGGTGTCGAGCGTGAGCTTGCCGCAGGCGAAGTAGTCGAGGAAGAACAGCGGCTCGGCGCCCTGCACCAGGATGTCGTTGACGCTCATCGCGACAAGATCGATGCCGACCGTGTCGTGGCGGTTGAGTTCGAAAGCCAGCTTGAGCTTGGTGCCGACGCCATCGGTGCCGGAAACCAGCACCGGCTCCTGGAATTTCTTCGAAATCTCGATCAGCGCGCCGAAGCCGCCGATGCCGGCCAGCACTTCGGGGCGCATGGTGCGTTTGGCCAGCGGCTTGATGCGCTCGACCAGGGCATCGCCGGCGTCGATATCGACGCCGGCGTCTTTATAGGAAATGGACGACACACCCGGCTCCAGAATCAAAAAGTGCGCTATTTTACCGCCGATGCAGCCTGTCCGGCCGCTCTGCATTGCCCAGTCCGTGCTCGCCATGCCGTCCGCCACGCGCGGGCCATTCTGCAGGAAGCGGTGGCGCGGCGCCCTCGCTGGCGGCGGCTATAATGCCGGCTTTCCGGTTCCGCCTGTCCTGCCATGTCCGCACCCCTGCTCGGCCAACCCTTACTCGAATCGTGCATCGCCTCGCTGCCGCTGGTGCACCGTGGCAAGGTGCGCGACATCTATGCCGTCGGCGACGACAAGCTGCTGATCGTCACCACCGACCGGCTGTCGGCATTCGACGTCGTGATGCCGACCCCGATTCCCGGCAAGGGCGAGGTACTCACCCGCGTGTCGGCCTTCTGGTTCGACAAGCTCAAAGCCATCGTGCCGAGCCAGGCGCTCGACATTTCCCCTGAATCGGTGGTCGCGGCCGATGAGCGCGACCAGGTGGCCGGCCGCGCCGTCGTGGTCAGAAAACTCCGGGCGCTTCCGGTGGAGGCCATCGTGCGCGGCTATCTGGTGGGATCGGGCTGGAAGGAATACCAGGCCAGCCAGTCGGTGTGCGGCATCGCGCTGCCGGCAGGCCTGAAACAGGCCGACCGCCTGCCCGAGCCGATCTTCACGCCGTCGACCAAGGCCGCGGTAGGCGCGCACGACGAGAACATCGCGTTTGAACAGATGGCCGAGCTGATCGGCGCCGACCTGGCCCGGCAGGTGCGGGATACCAGCCTCGCGCTTTACCGGGCGGCTGCCGACTATGCGCTCACCCGCGGCATCATCATTGCCGACACCAAGTTCGAGTTCGGTCTCGACGAAGCCGGCAAGCTCGTGTGGATCGACGAGGCGCTGACGCCCGACTCGTCGCGCTTCTGGCCGGCCGACCAGTATCGGCCCGGCAGCAACCCGCCGAGCTTCGATAAGCAGTTCGTGCGCGACTGGCTGGAAGCCAGCGGCTGGAACAAGCAGGCGCCGGGGCCGGCACTGCCTGACGAGATCGTCGACAAAACCAGCGAGAAATACGGCGAAGCGATGACGCGGCTGCTGGGTTAGCAGCCGACGATCCGGCGCGACCTACTTCAGGGTCTCGTTGAGGAAACCCGCAACGGCGGCGACCATCTCCGCTTCATGCCCGGTATAGAAATGATCGGTGTGGGGGATCACGACCTGCTTTGACCCCGCGGCTTTCAGGCTGCCCTTGCGCTTCTTCGTGTTGTCGAGCACCGCTGGCAAGTCGTTGTCGCCATATAGATCGAGCACCGGCAGCTTGATCCCGGCGTAGTCGTCGAACGATGGCCCGAGGCTGACCCACACTTTCACCGCCGCATCGGGCTTGTTGACCAGATAGACCCGGCTCATGCGTGAGCCCATGCTGTGGGAAACGATCGCCAGCTTGGTATAGCCCTTGGATTTCAGAAAGGCGACCGCCTCGCCGATGCGTTCGGCCGCCTCCGGGAAGGTCGGCGGATAGGCCTCGCCCTTGGCGTCAGCGGCCAAGATAGGCATCTGGATCGACAGCGTGGTGAAACCGCGGTCGGCCAGTTCGGTGCGCAGCGTGCCGACCATGCCCCAGTCGGGGTGGATGCCCATGCCGTGCACGACGATGACGGCCTTGTCGGTGCCGGCTGCCGGCGTGAACAGCGTCAGAAATTTGTGGTGTCCACGCGGCGTCTGCAGATAGACCGGGTCACCCACCACCAGACCGGGCACCACCTCGTCCGCCCACTTCTTCTCGCGCGCATAGTCGGGCACGTCCGTTGCGCCCATGGCGGCCAGGGAAAACAGCGCTGCCATTCCGACAACAACGCCTAATAGCATGTTTTTCTTCATATCTTCTCCTTAGAGGATTAAAGTTCACTTCCCAGGTACCCGATATTTCAACGAATCCGGGGTTTTATCAACGGTTTTTACAATCGACAAGGTAAAAAATTTCAAGTGGCTTCCAAACCGTTGCGCGTCGTGCCGTCCTCCGTGCCTCCTGCGCCGCCGCGCGGCACCCGGCTGCGCGGCGGCGCGCGCGTCGTGATCGTCGACGACCGCAGCACCGCGCGCAGCCTGCTCGAGGGCCTGGCACGCACGCTGGAGCCAGGCGTCATCGTGGAGAGCTTCGCCGATCCGGTGGATGCGCTGGAACAGATGCAGCACGAGACGCCGGATCTCATCATCACCGATTACCGCATGCCCGGCATGGACGGCATCGAGTTCACGCGCCGCATTCGCGCCGAGCCACGCCTGGCGGACGTACCGCTCATCATCGTGACCGTGGTGGAAGACCGCCAGATTCGTTATCAGGCGCTGGAAAACGGCGCCACCGACTTTCTCACCCGGCCGATCGACCCGCAGGAATGCCGCGCCCGCTGCCTCAATCTGCTGGCCCTGCGACGCAACCAGCGGCTGGTGTCGGACCGGGCACAGTGGCTGGAAGACCAGGTGATGCAGGCCACGCGCGAGGTGCGTACACGCGAGCGCGAAACCCTGATGAAGCTGGCCAAGGCGGGCGAATACCGCGACGAGGATACCGGCAACCATATCGTCCGCATGGCCAAGTATGCGCGTCTGATCGCCGAGGAAATGCGGCTCACCGCGATGGAATGCGACGAAATCGAATCGGCGGCCCCGATGCACGATATCGGCAAGATCGGCATTCCCGATTTGATCCTGCTCAAACCCGGCCGCCACACGCCGGAAGAGCAGGCCATCATGCGGCGCCACCCGCTGATCGGCCACGAGATTCTTGCCGACAGCCCGTCACGCTATCTGCAGATGGGCGCGATCATCGCGCTCGGTCACCATGAACAGTTCGACGGCAATGGCTACCCGCAGGGTCTGGCAGGCGAGGCCATTCCGCTGCCCGCACGCATCGTGGCAGTAGCCGACGTGTTCGATGCCCTTACCTCCAGACGCCCCTACAAGTCTGCCTGGACCTTTCAGGAAGCCCTGAATTACCTGCAGGCCCAAAGCGGCAAGCATTTCGACCCGGCCTGCGTGCGTGCGTTCGAACTGCGCATCGACGCCGTCGCCGCCATCATGCGCGAACTGGGCGACGAGCCCGACTGAGTCGGCTGCCATGTCGCGCCAGGGAATCCTTCCCGCTTTCCTCGACAAGCTGCGCAGCCGAATCAAGGCGCGCCCGGATACCGAATTCCAGCAGGCCCTGATCCGCCTGATCATCGTTGTCGGCTTTTATCTGTACTTCGCGCTCACGAGACTGGAACACAGCCCCGCAGTGGTGGCGCAGGTTCATTTCCTCGGCCTGGGCCTGAGCTTCATCTCGCTGTCCCTGTTGCTGGGGACGCTGATCGACCCCAAGGCTTCAGTGGTCCGCCGCGGCATCGGCATGGTGCATGACTTCGCTGTCGCGACCTACCTGCTTTCGATTTCGAACGAGACCGGCGCGCCCATCGTCGCCACCTATCTGTGGGTCACGCTGGGCAACGGTTTTCGCTATGGGCTGCCGTATCTGTACCTGTCGATGCTGGCTTCGGCGATCGGATTCATCGTCGTCTACCAGTTCAACCCGTTCTGGCATTCGCATATCCCGCTGTGGTGGGGAATGTGGCTGACCCTGGTGGTGGTACCGCTATACGCCTCCAGCCTGCTCAAGCAACTGCACAGTGCCGTCAGGCGGGAAAAAGAGGCCAGCCTCGCCAAATCGAATTTCCTCGCCAATATGAGCCACGAGCTGCGCACACCGCTCAACGGCGTCATTGGCGTTGCCGACCTGCTGACAGAAACGCACCTCGACAAGGAGCAGGAGGAATTCGCCCAGATCATTCACGCATCGGCCAATACCTTGCTGGAGCTGATCGACAACGTGCTCGATATTTCGCGCATCGAAGCGGGCCGCATCAGCATCGCCGAGGAGGATTTCGACCTGCACCGCCTCGTCAACGGCACCGTCGCGATGATGGAAAGACTGGCGCAGGCCAAGGGGCTGGTGCTGGCCGCCCATATCGCACCGCAGACGCCGTTCCTGCTGCATGGCGATGCGCGCCACCTGCGTCAGGTGCTGATCAACCTGATCGGGAATGCCATCAAGTTCACCGAGTACGGCCGGGTCGACATGTATATCCGTCCGATCGGCCAGGGCCAGCCGCAACGCCTGCGCTTCGAGGTCGTCGATACCGGCATCGGCATATCGGAGGCGTCCCAGGCCCGGATTTTCGACAGCTTCACCCAGGCCGACCCGACCGTGACGCGCCGCTTCGGCGGCACCGGGCTCGGCACCGCCATCGCCAAGCAACTGGTGGAAGCACTGGGCGGTCAGATTGGCCTGCACAGCCGCGAAGGCGAGGGTACGACATTCTGGTTCGAGTTGCCGTTTGTGATGCAAGTCGCGCTGGAAGAATCCACCGAGGAATTGTTCGACGCACCGATGCGGGTGGCGATCCTGGCCGGCAGCGCGCAGACAGTCCGCTTGCAGGCTGCCATTCAACACTGGGGCGCCGAAACGGTCACGGTGGACAACACGGCCCGTCTTGCCGCCGAGCTTTCCGCCTATTTGGCGGGCGGCACGCCATTGGGTGCCGTCGTGGTGGAGCGCAGCGCACTGTCGGGGGATCCGGTGACCTTCCTGCGGCTGCTGCGCGACGACACCAGTCTGGCCACGCTGCCCGTCATTCTGATCGAGTCGGATCCCAACGTAGCGCTCGTGCGCGATGCGCAACTGGTGCGCGAAGGCTATGCCTCGGTGCTGCGGACACCGGTCAACACGACGCTCCTGTTCAATGCCATCCATGCCGTCGTCAGCCACGACATGCCGCACAACGTGGTATCGCTGGCCAACCGCTTCAAGGCCCAGACGGGGCAGGCAGGCCGTCTGCGCATCCTGGTGGCGGAGGACAACCCCGTCAACCAGCGCGTGCTCCGCGGCGTGCTTGAACACGCCGGGTTCGAGGCCTTTCTTGCGCACGACGGCGAGGAAGCGCTGGCGATGCTCGAATCCGACGAGCAGGCATACAACCTGGCGATCATCGACATGCACATGCCCCAGTTGTCGGGGCCGGAAGTGGTGCAGCGCTGGCGCTTCATGGAGAAGGGGCATCTGCCCATCATCATGCTGACCGCCGACGCGCGCGCCGAGGCACAGGCCGCGTGCGAAGAGGCCGGTGCCGATACCTTCCTGACCAAGCCGGTCAACAACCGCGAACTGGTGGATGTGATCGCGCGGCTGGCCAGCAAGCAGCCGGTCACACCGGCCATCGCTCCGGCATCCCCCGCGCTGGCGGACGAACTGGATGAGTCCGTGCTCAACGATCTGGCCCAACTGGGCGGACATGCATTCGTGAAGGATTTGCTGGCCAGCTTCGAGGAAGACAGCGAACGCTCGCTGCGGGATATCGAGCGCGCCCTGGCGAGCCAGGATTACGGACAATGGTACGACCAGTTGCACATGCTGAAAGGCGGCGCCAGCGATGTGGGCGCAAACCGGTTGACACAGTTGTGTGCCGACGCGGAACGGCTCAAGCCTTATGAATTGGCCGGCGGACGCGCGCGTCAGAAGCTGGACGAAGTGAGAGTCGCATTGACCGAGGCGCAATCCGCCCTGGCCGACTACCTCGACAAGTCCCTACGCGCTGAAAGCCGTTGACGTCCTCGTAGCATCGGACGATTCAAGCTTGCCGGTTTGCCGGTTGACCAGTCGCTCCATCATGCGCAAATCCTTGGGCTCCAGCCGCAAGGCTGCATCCACCCAGATTTCCGTGATCCGGACCAGTTCATCGTAGGGGGCAGGCTGGCTGACCTCACGCGCACTGCGCAAGGCCATGATGCCGTTGCGCGACTTCTCCTCACGCCGGACATAGTCGTACACCGCACCCTCGCCCTCGCCAGGATCGGCCAGCACGTCGACGACGCCCATCTCGTAGAGCTCCTCCGCCAGATAGAGCTTGCCGCTGAGGATGATCTTCTCGGCCTTGTGATGTCCGACGCGACGTCCGAGAAAAGTCATCGCGCCCATGCCCGGGAACAGGTTGAAGAGTATTTCCGGCAGACCCATCTTGGCGCCGCGCTCGGCGATCAGAACATTGGAGGCCAAGGCGCTTTCGAATCCGCCCCCGAGCGCCTGGCCCTGTACCAGGGCGATGCTGGTAACGCTCGGGCGGTTCAGGTGGCTGTGGACTGCATACGAACAGTCGATGCAGGAAATGGCGTAGCGATACAGCGCCTCGCGATCACGCGCCTGGATGTGCTGCATGAAAAGGCTCAGGTCGCCCCCGAGGCTGAAGGTATCGGGCACTTTCGAAGCCAGAACGAAGTACTTGACGTCCTGCTGGGCGGGATCATCGATCATGGCGACCATGCCGTTGCCCCACGACAGCAATTCGCGCAGCAGGGTGGGCGTGTAGCATGGGCGCGGTTCCGCATGCATGTAGCCCCAGGCAATCTGGCCATGCGGATCGAAATACGTGGTGAGCTGCGTGTACGCGTTCTGCTGCGGCTGCAGGGTGGTGCGAACAGCTTGCAAGTGCGCCATGATTGACTCCCCGTATTGGTATCGATCGTACATGCGTCGATTGAAGACACATGGAAACAGACTAACCCGAGCCGGCCCACCATTCAAGCGACAAATCGCCGAGCTGAGCCTGCCTCAACATATTGTGGGATCTGGTGCGCCCTGGGCCAAGATCATGTTCCTGCCGCGCGCATCCTAAAAGGTCCACAGCATGCGCAGCGCCAGCACGGCCAGCAGCAGCGCAAAAATCCGCTTCAGCGGACGCACCGGCAAACGATGTGCGGTCATTGCGCCGAGCGGCGCGGTCAACACGCTTCCGAGCACGATGCCGGCCAGTGCCGGCAGGTAGACGAAGCCCAGGCTGCCTGCCGGCAGGCCGCTGACGCCCAGGCCACCCAGCACATAGCCGGCAGCGCCCGCGAGGGCGATCGGAAAACCGATCGCCGACGATGTGGCAATCGCCCGGTGCAACGGCACGTTGTGCCACAGCATGAACGGCACCGACAAGGTGCCGCCGCCAATGCCGACCCAACTCGACACCGCACCGATCACGCCGCCGGCCAGCGTTGTCCCGGCGCGCCCTGGCAATCCGCGGTGCGGGGCCGGCTTGAAATCCAGCCACATCTGCAACGCGGCATAGAACAGGAAGGCGACAAAAAACACTTTCAGCACCAGTGCCGACATCTGTGCCGCCACGACCGCCCCGGCCAGCGTACCGATCACGATGCCGGGCACGATGCGCCGCAGCAGTGGCCATTCCACGGCACCGCGGCGATGATGCGCGCGCACACTGGACAGCGAGGTGAACAGGATCGAGGCAAGCGAGGTGCCGAGCGCCAGTTGCGGTTCCATCCCGGCGCCCAGGCCCTGGGCATGCAGCATGAAGATCAGCACTGGCACGATGATGAGACCGCCGCCGACGCCGAGCAGGCCAGCGACGAAACCGACCACCAGCCCCAGCCCGCCATAGGCGGCAAACAGCGGCATGCCGCCATAAGGCGCCAGCAGGGCCGGATCCGGGATCACAGGTGCTTGACGATGAAGGCGTATTCGGCGGGATCGACCGGCGTGATCGACAGGCGGTTGCCCTTCTGCAGGATGCGCATGTTGGCGAGCGCCGGGTAGCCGCGGATTTCGGACAGCGGCATCAGCCGCGTCTTTTTCACCAGTTTGACGTCGACGTTGAACCAGCGCGGTGTTTCCGGCGTCGCCTTGGGGTCGAAATACTTGTTCTTCGGATCGAACTGGGTGGCATCCGGGTAGGCTGCCACGCTCACCGCGGCGAGCCCGGCGATGCCGGGCCCGGCGCACGACGAATGGTAGAACAGCACCTTGTCGCCGGGCTTCATCTGGTCGCGCATGAAGTTGCGTGCCTGGTAGTTGCGCACGCCGTACCAGGCGACGCTCTGCCCCGGCATGGCGGCGAGGTCGTCGATGCTGACATCGCTCGGCTCGGATTTCATCAGCCAGTAGCGCATTCAAGCTTCCTCGCGCAGCGAAACCATGCCCCCGTCTCCCCTCGCGGGAGAGGGCGGGGTGAGGGGGAATCGGGCCAAGCACGCATACAGTCGAGGGAACATCTCCGTCACGCCCGCTTGACCAGCGTGCCGACGCCTTCCGGCGTCAGCACTTCCAGCAGCAGGGCATGCTCGACGCGGCCATCGATGATGTGCGCGGTCTTGACGCCGCTGTTCACCGCGTCGACCGCATAACCGACTTTTGGGATCATGCCGCCCGAGATCGTGCCGTCAGCGGTCAGTTCGTCGACCTGGCGCGGCGTAAGACCGGTCAGCAAAACGCCCGACTTGTCGAGCACTCCTGGCGTGTTGGTCATGAAAATGACTTTCTCGGCCTTGAGCACGCCGGCCAGCTTGCCTGCCGCGACATCGGCGTTGATGTTGTAGGCGTTGCCCTCGGCATCGGTACCGAGCGGCGCCACCACCGGGATGAAGTCGCCCGAGTCGAGCAACTCGATGATCTTCGGGTCGATGCTGGTGACCTCGCCGCCCTGGCCGATGTCGAGAAACTTGCCGGACTCCTCCTTGCTGGCCACCAGCATTTTCTTCGCGTGGATGAAGTTGCCGTCCTTGCCGGTCAGCCCCACCGCCTTGCCGCCGTGCTTGTTGATGAGGGTGACGATGTCCTGGTTCACCAGGCCGCCGAGCACCATCTCCACCACGTCGAGCGTTTCCTCGTCGGTCACCCGCATACCCTGGATGAAATCGGATTGCTTGCCGATTTTTTTCAGCAGGCTGGCGATTTGCGGGCCGCCGCCGTGCACCACGACCGGATTCATGCCCACCAGCTTCAACAGCACCACATCCTTGGCGAAAGCCTCCATCAGATGCCGCTCGGTCATGGCGTTGCCGCCATACTTGACGACGATGGTCTTGTCGTAAAAGCGCTGGATGTAGGGCAGCGCCTCCGACAGGATGTTGGCCTTGTCTGCGGCGGTATGGGGGACGGTCATGGCGGCTCCGGGTTCGATATGGAGCGGATTTTACGCCAATAGAAAAGCCGGCGCGAAGCTGCCTTTTCAACCACGCAAGGCCGTGATTACTGTACCGCCAGCCGTTTGGCCGCGGCCGCCATTTTCTTCGGCAGCACCAGTTCCAGCACCCCGTCCTGATAGCGGGCGCTGGCGGCCGCCTCGTCAATCTCGTTCTCCAGCGCAAAGCTGCGGCTGACGCGGCCAAAATAGCGTTCGCGACGCAGCACCTTCTCGCCTTCCTTCTGCTCGGCGTTCTTTTTCACTTCGGCGCTGATCGAGACGGTATTTCCGTCGATGGAAACGTGGATATCATCCTTGTTCACGCCGGGAATATCGGCATGAACGGCATAACTTTTTTCGTCTTCTTTCACATCCATGCGGATTTGCGGCATATCCTTGTCGACCTGCACCGGGCGGAAGAAGCCGCGGAACAGATTGTCCAGCGGGTCGGTCATTTCAAACGGATCGGTCACGCCAAACGGGGTATGACGGGTGATATTGGCCATAATGTCCTCCTTTAAAGTTGACGAGTGTTGCGGATGGAACCGATATGGGGGAGATCGTTTTGCATTTCAAGAGTCGATTGACCGCTTTCTGCACCTGCTTGCGTGGCGCCCTCGATCCGTGAAACGCGAAACATTCACGAACCATGACCCGGCTTGACGCCCAGACCTGGCTGGCAGAGCACGGCGACTACCTGTTCCGGGTGGCGCGCCGCCAGCTGCACTCGGACGAGTTGGCCGAAGATGCGGTGCAGGAAACCCTGCTTGCAGCACTCTCCGCCCGTGACCGCTACGCCGGCGACGCCACCCCGCGCACCTGGCTGACCGCCATCCTCAAGCACAAGATCGTCGACCTGATCCGCCGCCAGGTGCGCGAAGTCGAACTGCCGCGCGACCAGGACGGCGAGGAGGCGGTCGACCTGCTGTTCAAGCAGGACGGTCACTGGGCCGAGCCGGTGCGGCCCTGGGGCAACCCACATACCGAAGCCGAATTGAGCCAGTTGCGGCGCGTGCTGGACGAATGCGCCGACCGCCTGAAGCCGGCGATGGCGCAGGTGTTCAGCCTGCGTGAGGTGGCCGGGCTGGAAACCGCGGAAATCTGTAAGGAACTCGACATTACGCCGACCAACTGCTGGGTACTGCTGCATCGCGCACGCCTGTTCATGCGACAGTGCCTGGAATTGAATGGGTTCGACCAGGCAGGTGCCGTATGAAATGGATGCCGACATGCAGGGAAACCACGGAACTCGCCTCGCGTGCCATGGACGCACGCCTGTCGTTCGCGGACCGCATGGCGCTGAGATTGCATCTCGCAATCTGCAAGAATTGCGCCCAGTTCAATTTGCAACTGCAGGAAATGCGTCGCCTGTTTCGCGTCGAGACAGGCGACAGCGATGACGCCGTGGCGCTCGCGCCCGATGCCCGGCAGCGCATCGCAGCTGAATTGCAGAAAGAGCTCGATCCGTGAGACTTTTGCACGCAGCCCGGATGGTCCGGCGCTGTTTTTGACCGTCGTTAACCCTGTTAGGAGCCAACAAGCATGTCCAAAAAATCCCTGATCGCCACCGCTGCCGGCACTGCGTTCGTTGCCGGCATGGCGGCCGCCCCCATCACATCGGCCGCCGAAAATCCCTTCGCGCTGACCGGCCTGGCAAGCGGCTATCAAGTGGCCCAGGCTACGAAAATGCCCGCCGGCAAATGCGGCCAGGGCATGTGCGGCGCCTCCATGAAACCCAAGGCGGCCGCGGGCGCGTGCGGCGCCGCCATGCTGGATGCCAACAAGGACGGCAAGATCAGCAAGGAGGAGTTCGTGAACGGACACGCCGCCATGTTCGACGCCTTGGACGCCAACAAGGATGGCTCCCTCGATCAAGCCGAGTTCGGCAAGATGGTACCGGGCAAATGCGGCGTCACGAAGTAGCCAGCTGATCGCATGCCCTCCCTGCGCCCGTCCGGCGCGGGACTGGGGTTTCGGCGCGAACTGCTGCCTGCGCTGAAAACCCGTGTCCCCGACGCCATCGCTTTTTTCGAACTCGCTCCGGAAAACTGGATCGACATGGGCGGCGCCTACGGCCGCGAGTTGCGCGGTTTCACCGAACGCTACCCGTTCGTCTGCCACGGCCTGTCGCTGTCGCTAGGCGGCCCGTCCCCGCTCGACGAAATGCTGCTCGCCAAGACGCGGCAATTCATGGATATGCATGGCATTCATCTCTATACCGAACATCTTTCGTATTGCTCGGACGACGGACATCTATACGACCTGCTGCCGATTCCGTTTACCGAAGAGGCCGTCAAATACGTCGCTGCGCGCATCCGCCGCACGCAGGACATCCTGGAACGCCGCATCGCGATCGAGAACGCCTCCTTCTATGTTGCCGCGCCGATTGCCGAGATGGACGAAATCACGTTCGTCCGCGCGGTGCTGGAGGAGGCCGATTGCGACCTGCACCTGGACATCAACAACGTCTACGTCAACAGCGTGAACCACCGCTACGACGCGCTCGAATTCATCCGCGCGATGCCGAGCGAGCGCATCGTCTATCTGCACATGGCCGGTCATTACAACGAAGCGGATGACCTGATCATCGACTCCCACGGCGCCGATGTGATCGATCCGGTGTGGGCGCTGCTCGATGCAGCCTACCGCCTCCACGGTGTCGCCCCCACCCTGCTGGAACGCGACTTCAACATACCGCCGCTGGCCGAGCTGGTGCGAGAGGTCGAGCACATCGCCCGTATCCAGGCCCACTATCGTCGCCATGAGCAAGCCGGCCGCGCTTCCTGAATTCCAGCGCTACCAGAGCGCCTTCACCGCGCATATCCGCGACCCCAGGACGCATCCGCGCCCGCCCGGCGTGGAAGCGCGACGCATGAAGATTTACAGCGAACTGCTCTACAACAACATCGATGGTTTTTTACTGGCCTGCTTCCCCGTCATGCGTCAGGTGCTCGGCGCACGCAAATGGGCGAAACTGGTACGCGCGTTTTTCAGCACGCACCGCAGCCACACGCCTTACTTCCGGCAGATCCCCGACGAGTTCGTGCAGTTCCTGCAGAACGAGTGGGCAGTGCCCGAGGGCTATCCACCGTATCTGCTGGCCCTGGCGCATTACGAATGGATCGAACTGGTGCTGTCGGTATCAAATCGGACCGTCGATTGCGCCTTCGATGCCGGGGGCGACCTGCTCGACGGCATTCCGGTGCTGAATCCGGTGCTGGCCAACCTGCGCTACGACTGGCCGGTGCATCGCATCGCGCCGCGCCGCAAGGTGCAGCCCGCCGAGACGCATTTGCTCGTGTTTCGCGACCCTGCCGATCAGGTCCGGTTCAGCGAGATCAATGCCTTCACCGCACGCCTGCTGGCGCTGCTGGGATCCGGCACGCTGCGCGGACGAGGCGCGCTGGAAACCATCGCCACCGAAAGCCGCCACCCCGACCCGGGACTCATCCTGCAGGCGGGGGGTGCGTTGCTCGCGGACCTGCGGGATCGCGGCGCCATTCTGGGGACGCTGCAGGCAGGGAATGATTCGTGAAGCGGGGCAGGCAGGCCGAAGGACTTATTGATGTTTCCGTAAATTGTGACAACGCTGCCGTTCGCCCTGAGTCTGTCGACGGGAAGTCCTGAACAGGTCCTTCGACAAGCTTCCCTCGACAGGCTCGGGACGAGCGGCAACGTATTGGTTCCGTTCATGGTGAACCTGTCGAACCATCGTGCTGGGCCCTTCGGTCCAACTCAGGACAGGCCCTTCGACGGGGCTCAGGACAGACCCTTCGACGGGGCTCAGGACAGGCTTCGACTCGCTTGCCCGAGCGGGAACAGGTAACGGTCATGATTTGTGCAAAGCGCGATAGGCGTACCCTGCCTGCATGGGTCAGGGCGCAATCAGCCGGAACGATCAGTGATTGGAATGCTGCATGGCACCGCCGTGCCGGGCGCGGGCCTCGGCCTTCACGTCAACCATCTGCTTCTTGCCGCCCGATTCGATCACCAGGGTCAGCGGAATCACCTCGCCGGCCGCAATCGGCTGCTTCAGGTTCATCAGCATGATGTGAAATCCGCCGGGTTCGAGCGTGACGGTCTTGCCCTTCGGCAGATCGAGCGCCTTCACCTCGCGCATGATCATCACATCGCCCTCCATTTTCATTTCGTGCACTTCCACCTGCGGCACAACCGAACTGGATGCGCCGACCAGCTTGGCGTCGGTATCCGACTTGATCTGCATGTAGGCTGCGCTGACGGGCTGTCCCGGCATGGTGGCGCGCGCCCAGGCGTCGGATACGGTGACGTTCGCTGCCGCGGCCCCTTGCGCTGCAAGGACACTCATTGCGGTAAAAATCATAAAGCCTAATTTCATGCTGTTCTCCATACGAAAATCGAGACCGGATCCGGGGTCGGGCCATGATAGCCGCCTGGCACGGCATATCGCTCGCCCGGGCCATGCACCGACGCAGAAGCTCACCCCAAAAAAACGCTTGCCGAAACAATAGGCAATCACGCAACAAAATACGATGTGGCAAATTGCCGCACCGCGTGCTGCGACGCCGGCCCGGAATTGACCGACGTCCTGACACGGACGCACCGCTCCGCACCGGCCGCAGATCGGTTTCTTCTCCCCGGGCCGATGAATTCAGGCTTGCAGACTTGATGCTTGCGACAATCTGCCGCATTTTCGCGCCCGCAGGTTTTCCCTAGACTCCGCGAGGTTTCAACAACGCCACGCGGAATCATGCTGCCAACCAGAAAGCCGGTCCCCCTCGCTGTCTCCCTCGCCCTGTCGACCCTCGGCGGCAACGCTGTCGCACAGAGCGCTTCGATGATGGAACTGTCGGAGCCTCTCATGACCGTGGTCGTCGCAGGTTCACAACCCGCGGACACCGATCCCGCCAGCGTGACGCTCGATACGGCAACGCTGATGCCCATGCGCGCTGCCACCAGTGATACCGCGACGCTGTTGCGGGACGTGCCCGGCGTCAGCTTCTACGGCGCCGGCGGTGTCTCCAGCCTGCCGGTGATCCGGGGACTGGCCGACGACCGGCTGCGCACCAAGGTCGATGGCATGGACCTGATCGCGGCCTGTCCGAACCACATGAACCCGGCCTTGTCCTACATCGATCCCACCCGGGTCGACAGCATTACGGTCTATACCGGGGTCACCCCCGTCAGCGTCGGCGGCGACAGCATCGGCGGCGCCATCGTCGTGGAATCGGCGAAACCGCAATTCGCGTCGACCACGGCCTACGAACTGGTCGCTGGCGAGGCCGGCACTTACTACCGCAGCAACGGCAACGCCGTCGGTGCCAATGCCGCTCTCACGCTGGCGAACGATACACTGAGTCTGAGCTATGCCGGCTCGATCGCCCAGTCCGGCAATTACACGGCGGGCGGCGACTTCAAGACCTCGACCGCCACCGGCCGGGTCGGACATACGCTGCCGCTCGACGAAGTCGGCTCCACCGCCTACAAGTCGATCAATCAGGCGCTCGACCTCGCGCTGCGCAACGACAATCACCTGCTCGACCTGAAGCTGGGCTACCAGCACATCCCCTACGAGAATTTCCCGAACCAGCGCATGGACATGACCGACAACACGAGCGGTCAGGTCAACCTGGGTTACACCGGCGATTACGAATGGGGCGTGCTCAAGGCGCGCGCCTACTACGAGAAGACCGACCACACGATGGACTTCGGGGACGACAAGCGCTTCTGGTACGGAATGGCTTCCGGCGGGCCGGCCGCGGTCAACGGCATTCCATGTTCGCCCATCGGACCGACTTGCGCCGCAGGCATGCCGATGGACACCGAGGGGAGAACCAGCGGCCTGTCGGTCAACGCCGAGCTCCCGCTTTCCGCGCGCGACATCCTGCGGGCGGGGGCCGAATACCAGGCCTATCGCCTGGACGACTGGTGGTCGCCTTCCGGCGCCATGATGTGGCCGGGCACCTTCTGGAACATCAACAACGGCAAGCGTGACCGTTACGCGCTGTTCGGCGAATGGGAGGCGCAGATCGACCCGCAGTGGATGAGCCTGCTGGGGATGCGTTACGAAACCGTGGACATGAATACCGGTGATGTCACGGGCTACGCCGCCACCAACATGATGGGCAGCAACCAGTTGACGGACAGCTCCAACTTCAATGCCCGGGACCGCAGCAAGACCGACCACAACTGGGACCTTAGCGCGCTGGCACGCTACAGCCCGGACACCACACAGACTTACGAGGCGGGCATCGCGCAAAAGACCCGTTCGCCGAACCTGTACGAGCGCTACACCTGGTCCACCTGGACCATGGCGGCGGTCATGAACAACTTCGTCGGCGACGGCAACGGCTACGTGGGCGACATCGACCTCAAGCCGGAAGTCGCCCGCACGCTGAGCCTCGCCGCCGACTGGCACGCTGCCGGTGATAAGGCCTGGGGACTGCGCGTCGCGCCCTACTACACCTACGTCAAGGACTACATCGACGCCGCCTGCAATGGCGCCAGCTGCCCCGACGGGCAGTTCAACGTGCTGAAGTACGTCAACCAGTCGGCCCTGCTGTACGGCGTGGACGTCTCGGGTCATGTCCTCGCCGCGCGCACCCACGGCTATGGCGACTTCACTGCGAGCGGCCTGTTGAGCTATGTCCGCGGCGAAAACCGGGATACCGGCGACAATCTGTACAACATGATGCCGCTCAACGCGAAACTGGCATTGACGCAGCAATGGGCGCGCTGGACCAATACACTGGAGGGGCAGTTCGTCGCGGCGAAAACGGACGTCTCGGATGTCAGGAACGAGGTCGAGACCGCGGGCTACAGCCTCGTCAACCTGCGCAGCAGTTACCAGTGGAAGCAGGTCCGCCTCGACGTCGGCATCGAAAACCTGTTCGACAAGAGCTATTCGCTGCCGCTGGGCGGGGCCTACCTCGGCCAGGGCACGACGATGTCGATCAATCCGCCGCCCGGCATTTTTCCGCAGTGGGGAACGGCCGTACCCGGCATGGGGCGCTCGATCTATGCGGGCGTGAACTACCAGATCTAGCAAAGTCGCTGAATCCTGGCCCCGTATGCAAGGCACGGGGCATCTCAATTCCGCATCCTGCTGACGCAGCGCCGAGTGGATAAGGAAGCCGCACATGGCGCTTTCCTGGCCATCGGCTTGAGACATGGGCGCGCACCGCAGCAATCGGGCAGGCAGACGCCAAAAAACCCCGCCTAGACGGCGGGGAGGTGGAGTCATCGCGCGGTAAAGCGCAGTACCAATCTAGGCCAGTTGCGCGCCACCCACAATTGGACAAATTGCCGCACCCCACGGCACACGCCGGCGCGCGCATTACAATGCCGCCATGCCGCCCGCGACCGCTTCCACGCTGCTTTCCACCTTGCCTGCCCGCGCCCTGTTGGGTCGCCTGCTGGCGGTGCGCGTCTCCCTGATCGCCGGCTGGGCCGCCGGCATTGCCTGGCTGCACTGGGGCCTTCATATCCCGATGCCGCTGCTGCCGATGGCGTCGGTGCTGGTGCTGATGGGGCTGTTCTCGCTGTCCACCGCGTGGCGGCTGCGGCTCGACGCGCCCGCCACGCAGATGGAGTTTCTGGCGCACCTGCTGGCCGATCTGACCGCCTTCGCGGTGCTCGTGTTCTTCAGCGGCGGCGCCACCAATCCCTTCGTCTCGCTCATGCTGGTGCCGGTCATCATTGCCGCGATCAGCCTGCGCCCGCGCTGGGTGTGGCTGCTGGCAGCCGTGGCCGGTGCGTATTACGCGCTGCTGCTGTTTGTTTACCAGCCGCTGGCAATTGCCGACCCGGTGGCCGCTTACGGCATGCACCTCGGGGGCATGTGGTTCAACTTCCTCATCAGCGCCGGGCTGATCGCGTTTTTCGTCACCCGCATGCATGCGGCCCTACGCACGCGCGACCAGGAACTGTCGGCGCTGCGCGAAAAGCAGCTGCGCGACGAACGCATCCTCGCACTCGGCACACAGGCAGCGCTGGCTGCGCACGAGCTCGCCACGCCGCTCGCCACCATCCAGACCATCGCACACGAACTTGCCAGCGAATTCGCCAACGATCCCGACATCGGCGCCGACTGCCGATTGCTCGAAAAACAGGCACAGGCGTGCAAGCGCATCCTCACCCAACTCGCCGAACGCGCGCAGGATACGGTGCCGCCCGTGTTGCCCCTGAACGACTGGTTGAACGCACTCATCGAACGCTGGCAGGTGCTGCGTCCCGACGCGCAGGTGGTGCCCAGGCTGACACTCAGCCAGCGTGACTTCGAGCCGCCCGAGGGGCTGGAGCAGGCCATTCTCAACATTCTGAACAACGCCGCCGACGCCGCAGCCGGGCGGGTGGAGTTCACTGCCGCCGCCGAGAACGATGCGCTCGTCATCGACATTGCCGACCGCGGACCGGGATTTTCTCCCGAGCAAAAATCACAAGCCGGGCGTGTGCTGTTCAGCGGCAAGCCGGGGCGCGGCTGGGGCATGGGCCTGGCGCTCACCCACGCCACGCTGGAGCGGCTCGGCGGCAATGTCACCCTGAGCGAGCGCGACGGCGGCGGCACCCGCGTGCGCATCGCCCTGCCATGGAAGGTCTCCGCATGAACATGAGGTTGCTGATCGTCGAGGACGACGCCGAATTTGCTGCCGTCCTGTCACGTGCCATGAAGAAGCGCGGCTTCGACACAGCGCTGGCCCACCATGCCGAGGACGCCCGCACCGTCGCTGAAACGTTCGTGCCCAGCCATGCGATCGTCGATCTGAAGCTGCCCGGCGAATCGGGCCTCAAGGTCGTCGAGATGCTCGCCGCCCGCACGCCCGCGCCCGCCGTCGTCGTGCTCACGGGCTATGCCAGCATCGCCACCGCGGTCGAGGCAGTGCGGCTGGGCGCACGACACTACCTGGCGAAGCCGGCGGATGCCGACGAGATCCTCGCCGCGCTGCTGCGCGACCAGCCCGATGCGGCACTCGAAGTCAGCCCCGAACCCCTGTCGGTGGCAAGGCTGGAATGGGAACATATCCAGAAGGTGCTGAACGAGCACGACGGCAACATCTCGGCCACCGCGCGTGCGCTGAAAATGCACCGCCGCACGCTGCAGAGAAAGCTCGACAAGAACCCGCCCAAGGCCGGTTGAGCGTTTTGGCGCAGCACAGAAACAGTCCCTCGACAGGCTTCCCTCGACAAGCTCGGGACGAACGGCAACGTATTGGTTCCGTTCATGGTGAGCCTGTCGAGCCATCGTGGTGAGCACTTCGGTGCAACTCAGGACAGCCCCTTCGACGGGGCTCAGGACAGGCTTGTCGAACGGTGTCCTGAGCGTAGTCGAAGGACACACAGCAAGCGGACTCATTCAGTGTTTTCTAGTGGCCGGTGCCCCAGTCGACCCATCCCGTGTAGGCGGTCAGCAGCACGAGCACGCCGAACACGATGCGGTACCAGGCAAACACCGTGAAATCGTGGCGGCTGATGAAGCGGATCAGGCCGCGCACCGCCAGCAGGGCGCTGATGAACGAGGCCGCGCCGCCGACCGCGAACAGGCCGATATCGTCTGCGCTGAACAGGTCCCGGTTCTTGTAGACGTCGTACAGCGTGGCGGCGAACATGGTCGGGATCGCGAGGAAAAACGAGAACTCGGCCGCGGTCTTGCGTGACAGGCCGAAGAACAGTCCACCGATGATGGTCGCACCCGAGCGCGAGGTGCCGGGAATCATCGCCAGCGCCTGCGCGAATCCGACCTTCAGTGCATCGCGCCAGGTCATGTCGTCCACCGTTTCGGCGCGCACGACATGCTTGCGGCGCTCCGCCCACAGGATGAGCACGCCGCCGATGATCAGCGCCGAGGCGACGACGATCGGGTTGAACAGGTAGTACTTGATCTGCTTGATGAACAGAAAACCCAGCACCGCCGCAGGCAGGAACGCCACGATCAGGTTGGTCGCCAGCCGCCGCGATGCGGGCTCGCTGCCCAGACTCGTCACCGCATGCCCCAGCCGCGCCCGGTATTCCCACACCACCGCCAGAATCGCCGCGAACTGGATCGCGATTTCGAACACCTTGCCCTTCTCGTCGTTGAAGCCGAGCAGTTGACCCGCCAGGATCAGATGCCCGGTGCTGGACACGGGCAGGAATTCGGTCAGGCCCTCGATGATGCCGAGGATGAGGGCGTGCAACAGCAGGTTGGGGTCGGTCATGGCACGGCTTCGGACATAAAAAAAGGCGCGCCGACTGGGCGCGCCCGGAGATTATACGACGTGCGGACTACACCTTGCGGTAGACCTCGGCGCCCTGCTTGACGAATTCCACCGCCTTCACTTCCATGCCTTTCGCCAGCGCGGCGGCCTCGTCGAGGCCTTCCTTCGCCGCGTACTCGCGCACGTCCTGGGTGATCTTCATCGAGCAGAAATGCGGGCCGCACATCGAGCAGAAGTGCGCGACCTTGGCCGACTCCTTCGGCAGCGTCTCGTCGTGGAAGGACTTCGCCTTGTCGGGGTCGAGACCGAGGTTGAACTGGTCGTCCCAGCGGAACTCGAAGCGCGCCTTGGAAAGCGCGTTGTCGCGGATCTGCGCGCCGGGGTGTCCCTTGGCCAGGTCAGCCGCGTGCGCGGCAAGCTTGTAGGTGATGATGCCCTCCTTCACGTCGTCCTTGTCCGGCAGGCCGAGGTGCTCCTTCGGCGTGACGTAGCACAGCATCGCGGTGCCGTACCAGCCGATCATCGCGGCGCCGATGCCAGAAGTGATGTGGTCGTAGCCGGGCGCGATGTCGGTGGTCAGCGGGCCGAGCGTATAGAACGGCGCCTCGGAGCAGGACTCGAGCTGGATGTCCATGTTCTCCTTGATGAGTTGCATCGGCACGTGGCCGGGGCCCTCGATCATCACCTGCACGTCGTGCTTCCACGCCACCTGGGTCAGCTCGCCCAGCGTGCGCAGTTCGGACAGCTGCGCTTCGTCGTTGGCGTCGTAGATCGAGCCGGGACGCAGGCCGTCGCCCAGCGAGAAGGCCACGTCGTATGCCTTCATGATTTCGCAGATGTCCTCGAAGTGGGTGTAGAGGAAGTTTTCCTTGTGATGGGCAAGACACCACTTGGCCATGATCGACCCGCCGCGGCTGACGATGCCCGTCACCCGGTTCGCGGTCAGCGGGACGTGGGCGAGGCGCACGCCGGCGTGGATGGTGAAATAGTCCAGGCCCTGCTCGGCCTGCTCGATCAACGTGTCCCGGAACACCTCCCAGGTCAGGTCCTCGGGCCGCCCGTTCAC
>WGNC01000035.1 GCA_016124745.1 Thiobacillus sp. | reverse complement strand
GGGTGTCCGAGCTCCGCAGTGAGCCGCGTTTTGTGCGGCTCGCCAGGGCGAATTCCAGCCCCGCCTCGGGTGGCGAGCATCGCAGGGGAGCCGCAGGCCGACACACCAGGGGTGGCCTTTTCTTTGGGTACTTTCTTTTGGCCACGCAAAAGAAAGTATCTCGCCCGCAGGCGAAACGCGGAGCCGTCGCCATCACCGAGGACTGCGAGCACACATGAAATTCCGCCTCTACCGCTACTCCCCCGAATCCGGCAACAAGCCCTTCATGCAGGACGTCGAACTCGACATCGATCCGGCCGGCAAGATGTTGCTCGACGCGTTGCTGGCGCTCAAGGCGCAGGACGAAACCCTGTCCTTGCGCCGTTCCTGCCGCGAGGGCGTGTGCGGCTCGGACGCCGTGAACGTCAACGGCAGGAACCGGCTCGCCTGCATCACGCCGCTGACCGAGCTGAAACAGCCGATCGAGGTGCGGCCGCTGCCGGGGCTCCCGGTGATCCGCGATCTGATCGTCGACATGGAACCGTTCTTCCGGCAGTACCGCTCGATCAAGCCCTGGCTCATCAACGACGACCCCGAACCCGAGGTCGAGCGGCTGCAGAGTCCGGCGGATCGCGAGTTGCTCGACGGCGCCTACGAATGCATCCTGTGCGCCTGCTGCACCACCTCATGCCCCTCGTTCTGGTGGAATCCGGACAAGTTCGTCGGCCCGGCGGGCCTGCTGCAGGCGTATCGCTTCATCGCCGACAGCCGCGACGAGGCCATCGGGGAGCGGCTCGACAATCTGGAGGACCCGTATCGACTGTACCGCTGCCACGGCATCATGAACTGCGTCGACGCCTGTCCCAAGGGATTGAACCCGACGGCGGCGATCGGACGCATCAAGTCGCTGCTGGTGAAGCGGCGTGTCTGATGCCCTGGCCTGGCGATGCCGCCGCGGCCTGCTGGAACTGGATATCTGGCTGGGTGGCTTTTGGGCCACTCACCGCGCTACACTCCAACCTGATGAGACAGCCGCGCTAGAGCGGCTGCTGACCCTTTCGGACATGGAGATTGCAGATCGGCTGCACGGACGAACGCCCGCGGGCGATCCTGACCTTGCAGCGCTTGTTCAACGCCTGCAGCACTATCGAGAAACAAGATGAAAAAGACAGTCACCCTCACCTTCAGCGACGGCAGTCCTTCTATTGAACTGCCCATCGAGCAGGGCACCTACGGCAAGCCGGTGATCGACATCCGCACCCTGGGTGCGCACGGATACTTCACGCACGACCCGGGCTTCACCGCCACCTCGAGCTGCACGTCGGCCATCACCTACATCGACGGCGACGAAGGCTTGCTGTGTCACCGCGGCTATCCCATCGAGGAACTGGCCTACAAGTCGGATTTCATGGAAGTCAGCTATCTGCTGCTTCACGGCGAGTTGCCGACGGCCGACCAGAAGATGGCGTTCGAGCAGTCGATCCGCCACCATACCCTGCTGCACGACCAGATGGAAAACGTGTTTCGCGGCTTTCGCCGCAGCGCGCACCCGATGGCGGTGATGATCGGCGTGACCGGCGCGATGTCGGCCTTCTATCACGACGGCATGGACAACTTCAATCCGAAGCACCGTGAGATCGTCGCCCACCGGCTGATCGCCAAGGTGCCGACGGTGGCGGCCTGGGCCTTCAAGTTCAACGAGGGCCAGCCCTTCGTCTATCCGCAGAACCGTCTGTCGTATGCCGCGAACTTCATGCACATGATGTTCTCGACGCCGTGCGAACCCTATGAGCCGAACCCGGTGCTGGCGCGTGCGCTCGACCGAATTTTCATCCTGCATGCCGACCACGAGCAGAATGCCTCGACCTCGACCGTGCGACTCGCCGGCTCCAGCGGCGCCAACCCCTATGCCTGCATCGCCGGCGGCATGGCATCGCTGTGGGGGCCGCTGCATGGCGGCGCCAACGAAGCCGTGCTGCATATGCTCGACGAAATGGGCGACATCTCGCGCATCCCCGAATTCATCGCGCGCGCCAAGGACAAGTCCAGCGGCTTCCGCCTGATGGGATTCGGCCACCGTGGCGACAAGAACATGGACCCGGGCGCGCGCATCATCCGCGAGACCGGCGACGAGGTGCTGGACGAGCTCGGCCGGCGCGACGACCCCCAGTTCAAGATCGCGATGGAACTCGAACGCATCGCCATGGATGACGAATACTTCATCGAGCGCAAGCTCTATCCCAACGTGGATTTCTATTCCGGCATCATCTTCCGCGCCATGGGCATTCCCACCAGCATGTTCACCGCGATGTTCGCGCTCGCCCGCACCGCAGGCTGGGTGGCGCAGTGGAACGAAATGCTGTCCGATCCTGCCCACAAGATCGGCCGCCCGCGCCAGCTTTACACCGGCGCGGCGTGCCGGGAATTCGTGCCGCTGGACAAGCGCGGAGCGTAAGGCCGGCGCCCGGCAGCCGACCGATCCTGTATGAGCGCGCCCGACTGGTCTCCGACTTCACCACTATACGCGGGCAATGCGGCCTACCTGGAACAGTTCGGCGACGAGGCGCTTTCCCCCTGGCTGAAGCAGCCGCTGCCTGGCGCGCCTGCCGGCTCGGACGCGGCGCAGGTTGCCGTGCTGCGCCTCATCAATGCCTATCGCTATCTGGGCGTGCGGCGGGCCGACCTGGATCCCCTGCGGCGCTTCGAATCGCCGCCCACGCCTGAACTCGATCCCGCGCACTATGGCCTGACCGACGCCGACCTGGCCCGTGAATTCGAGACCGGCTCGCTGTTCGGGGACGAACGCACCACGCTGGCCGACATCCTGCAGCAGCTGAACAGCGCCTACTGCGGCCCCATCGGCATCGAGTACATGCATATCAACGACGTCACTCGCAAACGCTGGCTGCAGGAGCGCATCGAGTCGGCGCAGGGCCATTTCGGGGTGTCCGACGGCATGAAGAGGCAGCTGCTCAAGCGGCTGACCGACGCCGAGACGCTGGAAAAATTCCTGCACACGCGGCACGTCGGGCAAAAGCGCTTTTCGCTCGAGGGCGGCGAAAGCCTGATTCCGCTGCTCGACCTCGTGTTCGCACGCTGCGCGCGCCATGGGGCCAAGGAAATCGTGATGGGCATGGCGCATCGCGGCCGCATCAACGTGCTGACCAACATCATGGGGCGCACGGTCGAAAGCCTGTTCGAGGAGCCGCACAACAGCTACCCCGATTCGCCGCTGTCGGGCGACGTCAAGTACCACCAGGGCTTTTCCACCGACTTCGCCACGCCTTACGGGCCGGTTCATCTGGCGCTCGCGTTCAATCCCTCCCATCTGGAAATCGTCCATCCGGTGGTGCGCGGCTCGGTGCGCGCACGCCAGGACCGGCGCGGCGACGTGCTCGGCTACGAGGTGGTGCCGGTGATCCTGCACGGCGACGCCGCGCTGTCGGGGCAGGGCGTGGTGATGGAAAGCCTCAACATGTCGCAGACGCGCGGCTTCCGCAACAATGGCGGCATCCATGTCGTCATCAACAACCAGATCGGCTTCACGACCTCCGACCCGCGCGACGTGCGCTCCACGCTGTACTGCACCGACGTCGCCAAGATGGTCGAGTCGCCGGTGATCCACGTCAACGGCGACGATCCCGAGGCGGTGGCGTTCGCGGTGCGAACGGCAGTCGATTTCCGCTACACCTTCCACAAGAACTGCTTCATCGACCTGGTGTGCTATCGCCGCCACGGACACAACGAGCAGGACGAGCCGCTCGCCACCCAGCCGATGATGTATCGCCGCATCCAGGCGCACCCCAGCACCCGTACGCTTTACGCGCAGCGCCTCGTCGACGAGGGGGTGCTGACGCAGGCCGCGGCCGATGACATGGTCGACGCCTGCCGCGAGCGGCTCGAGCACGGCGAAGTGCTGACCCCACCGGTGCTGACCGACTTCAAGGAGACATTTGGTACCCACTGGGGCCGTTTCAAGGGTCGTTCGACTGCCGAAGTGGCGACGGCGGTGCCGGCCAAACGCCTCGATTTACTGGGCGAGCGCATCACCACGCTGCAGCATGAAGTCGAGCTGCATTCCCGGGTGCAGAAAGTGCTGGACGATCGCCGCAGAATGCGCGCCGGAGAATTACCGGTCGACTGGGGCTACGCCGAGCATTTGGCCTACGCCAGCCTGCTGGACGAGGGCCACAACGTGCGCGTGTCTGGGCAGGACTCGGCACGCGGCACCTTCTTTCACCGCCATGCGGTGTGGCACGACCAGAAGCGCGAACGCCGCCAGAGCGGGGTCTATGTGCCGCTCGAGCACATCTCCGGGCGGCAGGGCAACTTCACCATCATCGACTCGCTGCTGTCGGAAGAGGCAGTGCTGGCGTTCGAATACGGCTACGCCACCGCGGACCCGGACACGCTGGTCGTGTGGGAGGCGCAGTTCGGCGATTTCGCCAACGGCGCACAGGTGGTGATCGACCAGTTCATCACCAGCGGCGAGGCCAAATGGGGACGGCTGTGCGGGCTCACCCTGCTGCTGCCGCGCGGGCTTGAAGGGCAGGGGCCCGAGCATTCGTCGGCGCGGCTCGAACGCTATCTGCAGTTGTGCGCGCAGGAAAACATCCAGGTCTGCGTGCCGACCCTGCCGGCGCAGATCTTTCACCTGCTGCGGCGGCAGATCGTCCGTCCGCTGCGCAAGCCGCTCGTGATCATGAGCCCCAAGAGCCTGCTGCGTCATCCTGCATCGACGTCGCCGCTGGCGGATCTCGCCAGCGGCGCGTTCCGTCCGGTCATCGACGATCCGCGCGCACCGCGCACTGCCCGGCGGGTGGTGGCGTGCAGCGGGCGCGTGTGGTTCGACCTCGAGGCGGAACGCGCGGCACGCGGCCTCGAAGACATCGCGCTGGTGCGGGTTGAGCAGCTCTATCCCTTCCCCGAGGAAACCTTCCGTGCGGTGCTCGGTGGCTACCCGCAGGCTGCCACCTTCGTCTGGGCGCAGGAGGAACCGATGAACCAGGGCGCGTGGTACCAGACCCTGCATCACCTCAATCACTGCGCGCCGGCCGGCCAGCGCTTCCATTACGCGGGTCGCCCCGCTGCCGCCGCACCGGCCTCGGGCTACGCGTCGCGCCACAAGGCGGAACTCGACGCCCTGCTGACCGCCGCGCTGGAGACCCCGCATGAAACTTGAAGTCCGTGTGCCGCAACTTTCCGATTCGATCGCCAGCGGCACCCTGCTGCCGTGGCGCAAGCAGGTCGGCGACAACGTCGCGCGCGATGACACGCTGGTCGATCTGGAAACCGACAAGGTGATACTCGAAATTCCGGCACCGGCATCCGGCACCCTGGTCGAGTTGCGCCAGCCAGAAGGTGCCGTGGTCAAGGCAGACGAAGTGGTGGCGGTCATCGACACCGGAGAAGTCATCGGTAGCACGCAAGCCGCAAAAGGATCCACCGTTCGGCCTGAGCCCTTTGTCATCGCTCAGGACAGGCCCGCCGAAGGCCAAAATTCGGGTCAATCCCAAGCCGTGGCGTCCATGGCCCCATCGCCAAGAGCCAGCGTGCCACTGCCTGTAGCCGCTGCCGACACATCCGCTGTCTCTTCCGGCGAAAGCCGTCGCGAGCCGATGTCGCGCCTGCGTCTGCGCGTGGCCGAACGGCTGGTCGCGGCACAGCACACCGCAGCCATGCTCACTACCTTCAACGAAGTGAACATGCAGCCGGTCAACGAGTTGCGCCAGCGCTACAAGGCCGAGTTCGAGGTCAGGCACGGGGTCAAGCTGGGCTACATGTCGTTCTTCGTGCGCGCCGTATGCCAGGCGATGCAGCAGTTCCCCGTTATCAATGCCGCCATCGACGGCAGCGACGTCGTCTGGCACGGCGATGTCGATATCGGTGTCGCCATTTCCAGCCCGCGCGGGCTGGTGGTGCCGATCATGCGTCGCGCGCAAACCCTGGGCTCCGCCGAGATCGAGGCGGCCATCGCCGACTTCGCCGTGCGCGCGCGCGAATCGCGGCTCACGCTCGAAGACCTCTCGGGCGGTAGCTTTTCCATCACCAACGGCGGCGTGTTCGGGTCGCTGCTGTCGACCCCCATCCTCAACCCGCCGCAATCCGCCATCCTCGGCATGCATACCATCCAGGAGCGCCCGGTCGCCGAGAACGGCCAGGTGGTCGTCCGTCCCATGATGTATCTGGCACTGACCTACGATCACCGGCTGATCGACGGGCGCGACGCGGTTCAGTTCCTGGTCGCGGTCAAGGCAGCCCTCGAAGCGCCGGATGCACTGTTGCCCGGTCTCTGATTCCTGCAAACGATGCTAGTCCTGCCTGTAAAAAATCGAACCCCCGACCGGCCGCCGGAAAACCTCGTCGAAGTCCGCGACCTGCATTTCTCATATGAGGACAATGCCGTTCTGAAGGGCGTCAACCTCGCCATCCCGCGCGGCAAGGTCGTCGCCATCCTGGGCGTCAGTGGCTGCGGCAAGTCCACCCTGCTGCGCCACTTCGGCGGCCAGCTCAAGCCCTCGCGCGGCAGCGTGACCTTCGATGGGCAGGTCGTGCACGAACTGGGCAACAAGCGCCTGTACGCGCTGCGGCGCAAGATGGGCATGATGTTCCAGGTCAGCGGCCTGTTCAGCGACCTGTCGGTTTACGAGAACCTGGCCTACCCGATGCGCGAGCATACCGACCTGCCGGAAGACGTCATTCACGACCTTGTGCTGATGAAACTCCACGCCGTCGGCCTGCGCGGCGCCCATGCCCTGCGCACCGGCGAACTGTCGGGCGGCATGGCACGCCGCGTCGCGCTCGCCCGCGCGATCGCGCTCGACCCCATGCTGATCATGTACGACGAACCCTTCGCCGGCCTCGATCCGATTTCGCTCAACACCATCGCCGAACTGATCCGCCACCTCAACGATGCGCTCGGGCTGACCTCGGTGCTGGTGACCTACGATGTGCCGGAGTCGCTGAAGATTGCCGATTACGTCTATTTCCTCCACGAGGGCGTGGTGGTGGCCGAGGGAGACGTTGCCGAAATAACCGATTCCAAGGATCCATTCGTCCAGCAGTTCGTCCATGCTGCGCCCGATGGGCCCGTGGCATTCCAGTACCCGAGCCGTCCCTTTCCCGAAGAACTCGATCTCGCCCAGGCGGAGCCCCCGGACGAATCGGCCTGAGCGGGGGCTCGCTGCCGCCTATTCCTCCACCGTCAGGCTCACCGTGGTTGCGGCCGTGCGCCTGTCGATGACCAGCAGCACTTCGCAGTATTCGTTCAGTTCGTCGACGGGCGTGGGGTCGTCCGCGCAACTGCAGCCGGCGATCACGCCCGTATAGAAGATGCCGACCCTGACATGGATCGAACCGGCAGCTTCGTCGATTCCGAGGAGCATGGCCTGGAATGGCCGTTCCGTGACGTAACTGCTGCGGGATAGCGCCTGCTGCAGCGGCAGCAGCCCGGCGTCCAGCTGCTCGATTTCCTGCTTCAGGACATCCCTGAAGCCTGGCGTTCCCCAGGCATCCAGTGATTGCGGCAGTCGGATCATGCAGGGTCCCTCGCTTCGAGCAGGGATCGATAGACAGCCAGATCCGCTGCCGAATGGCAGCAAAAAGTGACTTCCCTGATATCCGGATGCGCGCGCACAGCCTTGCGGACCGTCGCGACCGCAATCGGCGCCGCACGTTCGACCGGATAGCCGTAGACGCCGGTGCTGATGCCCGGGAACGCCAGCGTGTGGATGCCGTTTCCGGCGGCGACTTCGATGCAGCGCCGGTAGCACGAGGCCAGCAGCTCGGGTTCGCCCTGCGATCCGCCGTGCCATACCGGGCCGACGCTGTGGATCACGAACATCGCAGGCAGGCGGTAGCCGTGGGTGAGCCTGGCGTCGCCGGTCTGGCAGCCGCCCAGCGTGCGGCATTCCGCCAGCAGTTCCGGCCCGGCGGCGCGATGGATCGCCCCGTCCACGCCGCCGCCGCCGAGCAGCGACGTATTGGCGGCATTGACGATGGCATCCACCGCCAGGGTGGTAATGTCGGCCTGGACCGCACGCAAGCTAGCGCTCATGGCGATGCGGGCCCGGAAGAGGGCGGGCCGGCATGTGGCGTGCCGACGAATGCCTGGCGGTCGAAACCGAGCGCCGCGGCGCGCGCCAGCAGGGCGTCCTGAGTCGCTGCATCGAGATCCGGCGATCGCGCCAGGATCCATGCGTATTTTCGGCTCGGTTCGCCGACCAGCACCCAGCGGTAGTCCGGATCCAGATCGAGTATCCAGTAGTCGCCATAGATCGGGCGGAAGAAGCTGACCCGGAGTTTTGCGCCATGACTTCCCGCGACCACCTTGGCGATCCCCCTGATCTGCTCGACCGTGCCGTCTTCCTTGCGGCACTGGTTCAGCACTTCCACGTCCTTGCCGTCGGCACGATAGGTCGCCTGCGTATCGGACGCGCACTTCGATTGAAAGAAGTTGGGCAGATGCGCGATTTCGTACCAGGTGCCGACATAGCGGTTCAGATCGACCGATGGGACGGTCGGCAGCGGCGGCCGGCTGCTGGTGCAGGCGCTCATCAGCAAGGCAATGGCCAGGCATGCGAGGCAGGAAAGGGGTCTCATGGTCATGTCTGTTTCCTCCCGGTCATTGGGGATCGTCGCGGCCCGGCTCGTACGCATCATATTGGGGCAGGTCGCCGCAGATCGTTTCCCAGTTGGCTTTCGAACTGGCAAAGATGTGCGCCATCGGCCGCTCCTCGATGGCCGACTCGATCGTGCCCAGCCGCACGCGCACCTGTCCGGGCCGGGCTGCCGTCTGGCTCAGGATCGGCGAGCCGCAGACCTTGCAGAAGTACTTGGTTTGCCCCGGCGAGGATTCGTAGCCGGTGAGGGCGTCGTGGCCGCCAAGCAGGCGGAAGTCGGCGGCATTCACGATGCCGTTGGTCGCGAATGCGCTGCCCTGGGCCTTGCGGCACTGCGAGCAATGACAGTGAACGATGTTGCGTATCGGCCCCCTGATTTCGAAGCGGACCGACCCGCAGAGACAGCCGCCTGTGACCATGTCTTTCCTTTCCTCAAGAACGCCCGTGCGTGGCCCCCGCGTTTTTCCCTGCAGTCGCCGCCTCTCAAGACAAGCGCCGGCATACTCGAACACGGGCTGGGCCATGCCCATGCCTATATCCAATCGATTCTGCGGCGCAATATCCCGGATCGTATCCGCAAAGTCTGCTGACCGCATCGCAGCATCCCGATATCCGGTGCGGGGCCGGCGGCATGGGCCGAACGAAGCATTCCATGTTCGAGGCCTTGCAAGTGCCTCGTTGCGGTCGGTGCGCCTCAAGCCGACCGAAGCGCCGATTGGCCGCCGAACATGGAAACCTGGCGGTGCGCGTCGATCCAGTATGCCCACAGCACCAGCAGCCATTGCAGCTGCCCGACCCAGGCGATCGCCTGGACACTGGGCGGCGGCGGGCCGATCAGATTGGCGGCATGGATGCCCAGCAGGAAAACGACCAGCGCCACCAGGCCCCAACGGCCAATCGCGTCCCTGGGCCTCGTCGCGCGGACGTATAGCCAGACGCCCAATGCGAAAACCGCGCCCTCGATTGCCAGGGTGAGCGGCAGGGATGACCACGCATCGAGTCCGACGACGGTGGTGCTGCCGGGAAACAGCGGCAGGTCTGGCTGGTGGACGATGGCGTCGAGCGCCCAATGACTGATGACGAGCGCACCGAGAACCAGCGCTGCAACAGTCCTTCGTTTCAACAGGAAATAAATGCCGCCCACCAGCGCAGCCCAGCCTAGCACCGCCGCCAGACTGTGGGAGAAGGGGTAATGCTCGAACACCAGTGGGGTCACGGCAGTTGCGCCCGGGACGATGCGGACCGTCTCGACGCCGAGCAGCAGGAGCGTGGGCCACAGCAGATCGAGAAACTGGGCAGCGAGAAAAAGCGTGCCGAGAGACACCCCGGGGGCGACTGACTTTGCGCCGAAACCAACACCGAAGTGGCCTATGAACATGGGTTCACATCTGGGAATTGCGGGGACAGCATAACGGACACGCTGCGGTCATGCTGCCCCCCACGAAATCATTGTTCCGAGACCCACCGCGCCGCTTCGGTGAATTCAGCGTTGCTGAAGACCCTGAGCGGGCAGGGCATGACGAACCGGAAGAGGCGCATCGCCCCGGCAACCCAGTCCACGTCGGTGACGATGGCGATCCTGTCCCATGCCTTCAGATGCGACATGCCCAGCCTCATGTCGTCCCACATCGCCCCGGACGTGAAACCGGTGAATGCCGGTCCCAGGTGGTAGAGAATGCCGGCGTGACCGTGCTTCTCGAGGGTGGATTCGATGGCGGGTATGACGACGCTCTCGTAGTCGCCTGTGGTGACTTGCCCAGACGCGACGAATCCGACAACGTGTTCAGGCATATTCGGTAAAAGGTCGATCATGGGATTGCTCCTGAAAGTCGGCTCGCTGAGGATGGATAATTGGCCGCGGCTGTTGGAAGGACAATGAGCGTGGGCATGAGTTCACCTGCCCGTGGCAGACGCTGGACGACATGAGTTGTCAGATCTTCGTGTGAAGAAGCGTGCGCTCGATTCGCCGGTCCGGCACCAGCCACATCAGGGCAACCAGGACGTATATCGCGATGGCAAGCCACTGCGACACGAATGCCAGGACAATCCCGGCGATATAGAGCAGGGGCGACAGCTTGCCCTTCCAGTCATTGCCGATCGCCTTGCGCAGAAGAGAGTCCTCGCCCTGCGATGCGATGATCCGTTGCTGCAGTATCCAGTAGGCGATGGCGGCCATCAGGAGCACCAGGCCATAGACGGCCGCCGGCAGCGTGGCAAAGTGGTTCTCTCCCATCCAGCCTGTGGTGAACGGGACCAGAGACAGCCAGAAGAGCAGATGAAGATTCGCCCACAGCATCGAGCCGGTGACTTCGCGGGCGGCGTGCAGCATGTGGTGGTGATTGTTCCAGTAGATGCCCAGGTAGACGAAGCTGAGAACATAGCTGAGCAACACGGGAAGCAGGGGCGCCAGAGTATCGATGCTGTCTCCATGCGGCACCTTCATTTCCAGCACCATGATGGTGATGATGATGGCGACTACGCCATCAAAGAATGCTTCGAGCCGGTTCTTTCCCATCCTGGTCGATCCTCGCAAACAAGAAGTTCAATTTGGCAATCGCGGGACTGCTGCAAGCACCCGCATGGCCAACGCGCTGCAGGGCCATCCCGCCCCGCCGCGTTGCACGTCCCGGCAGACGCCGTTCATGTCGTCTCGCCCCCTCGCTGCCGCGAGAGCGCCCGCAGCGCATCGCGTGTGGCATCGTCGGCCGTGGACGTGCCCAGCGTGTTCTCGACTTCGTGCATGAAGGTGGGCGATGCAAGGCCGGAATCGGCCGTGGCGATATCCGTCAGCAACGCGTCGATGAGATACCAGTCCGCGTCGCTCATGAACGACCTTTGCTCGCCCGTCGACGCGCGCACCCAGCCGTCCAGATCGCCGTTGAATGCTTCATAGGTTCTGAGTTTTTCGAGCGTGAGCATTTCTGTGGCAGCCGTCCGGTGTCGATGATGGGTTGGGAACAAGCATCGCTCTGCAGTCTCTCTACTGATGCTACTGATAGTTCTGCCGTGGCGACCTGTCAATGATGACTTGGATTCCGGTTCATACATCGCGCTTCAGTTTGCGGCCGCCGCTGATGGAAAACCCCGCGCGTTCATAGAACGCAAGCGTCCTGTCGAACCGGGGCAGCGGCGGCGTCGTGACCTCCAGGCGGGTCCAGCGGCGCGATGCAGCGAACGACCTTGCCTCCGAAATCAGGCGATCGCCCAGTCCGTTCCCCCGCCACGGCGGGCGAACGTAGAGTTCCGGGATGGTTCCAAATGCGCCCTCCGCGTACAGGGCATGGCTTTCATACAGGGCGACGAACCCTGCGGGATCCCGATTTCCGTTGCGCGCGACAAACACGAAATACTTTCCGCGCTCGATGAAATCCTTGAGCCGGGATGTCGTTTCGGCAAGATCGAAATTGAATGCCTGCTCGCCAGTCGCGTTCATGATTTCAGACAGCAGTTCGCCCACCATGACGGCGACTTCCTGCGCGTCGCCGGCGACTGCGCTTTCGATGGTGAAATCCGCACTCATTTCATGGCGCCCGCCACGACGTCAACGGACCGGCTTCACGAGCCGGCAAGGTCGGCAGGGGCCGCGTCGACGGAGCATGGCCAGGGCGAGTCACTGCCGGAGCAGGAGGTAAACGACGGCGGCGAGCAGCACCGCACCTTGTAGCGCCGTCGCTACCGAGTAGCGAACCAGCCGGACCCTGTTCAGCTCGATGCGCTGGACCAGTTGCGTGTTCTGTTCTGCGAGGTCCTTGATGAGCGCCGAGGAGGCCTGCATCTGATCCTGCAGGCTCGTGACGCCGTCCTCCAGTGCGAGCAGCCGCGCCTTCAGCCGATCGGCCTCGGACGGCGGTTCCGCAGCGGCCTGACTGCCCTGAATCGCGTCCGGCTTGTTTCGATTGGTGACCGAGTTCCACAGTTTCACCGCGCCATCCGCGACTTTTGGCGCATTTTCGACCACCTGGCCCCAGGGAATGTTGGAAAGTACCGTGATGAGGGTGCCTACAGCCATGAAGTCCTCCGTGACGATGTGCTGGAAGTCGAATTATGACCCCAAGGCATTGAGTCGATGCGCGCCGGCAAGCGCAGCGTTCTGACGGTCCGCTGGAAGGCTTCGGCAGGCAAGAATTCGACAACCTGGGCTAATCGGAGATCTCGGCCTCGACGAGCTTGGCCAGCAGGACGAGCGATTCCTGCCAGCCCAGGTAGCAGGCTTCCGGCGGAATGGCTTCGGGGATGCCTTCCTGCACGATGCTCAGCTCGGTGCCGCAGGACACCTGCTTCAGGGAAACGGTCGTCTGCATCTCCCCTGGCAGGTTCGGGTCGTCGAAATTGTCCGTGTATCGAAGGCGCTCATTGGGCGCCAGCTCAAGGTACTTCCCGCCGAAGGCATGGCTGTGGCCTGTGGAGAAATTGGTGAACGACATCCGGAAGGTGCCGCCGACCCGGGGGTCCATCTGGTGGACCTTGCCGGTGAAGCCGTTCGGCGGCAGCCATTTGGTCAGTGCGTCGGCATCGAGAAAGGCGCGATAGATTTTCTCCGGCGTCGTACGCAGTACGCGGTGAAGTCGGACAGTGCTGGTGGTCATGGTCATTCTCCTTGTGTTGCGGGTTGTCCGAGGTCAAACGGAACACCCCGGTGGAATGATGGCTTGTTGGCGGTCCAAAGCAATTGCGACGATGGGGGATGACGCCATTCCCGTCCAACGAGCAAACCGTCTGCCGATTTGGGGCCGGTCCGGATGGGGGCAGTCGGACTCAGATCGGAAGTCGCAGCGCCGAGAGCTTCCAGGAAAACAGGCCTTCGCGATTGAAGACAAGACCGACCGGCTTCTGGGACGATCCTTTCTTCTTCACATTGACCACGAAGCGGTCGAAGCTTTCGTAAGCCATGAAATAGTCCGGCTCGACCGGCTTCGATTTTGGATGAGCTTTTCCGGATTGCGGATTCTCACCCTTCATCATCCTGGCCAGGCTCCGGGGTGTCACGTACGTGTCGATCATCGGATTGACGTAGAGCGTTTCAATGACTGGATTGACGAACGCGACCTGGATGGCCGCCCCCAGCGTACCGAAAAACCCCTGCTGCCCGGACCGTGCGGCATTCGCGGCAAGTTTGGCGCGGAATGAGGCCTTCAAGCTGCTCCTGAGCGCCGGGAAATTGACGTAGCTCGAGAGTTTTGCAGCATCCTTCGTCTCGGCAGCCGACTTCATTCCCCGCACCGCGATATAAGGCGTCAGATAGAACCAGGTGCCAAGCGCGACAAGCAGGGAAATGATGACCAGCTTGGCTCTGTTGCTCATGCGGATATCCACTGGGAATGGCTAAGGTTGGGTTGACCGGAAGCGCTCGGGTGGTGTCCGGAGAACGAAGGATACAAGCTTGAGCGCCAGGTCAGCGAAAGAGTTCATTCATCGGTTATGCATGTTGGTCCAGTGGCTTTCGCGCGATCGCCCGAGCGGCTTCCAGGAGCTGTCGCGGGGAACCGCGGTGCAGCCACACGACGCCGCACATTCCATACAGCACCAGCGATGCGGCGAAGCTGGCCTCACGCACGAGCGCGAGCGCTGCCGGATCGTTGAAGTGCCAGCAGATGGCATAGCTGCCGTCCACGGTGAACCAGGCGAAAAAAAGTGCGTAGGGCAGCATGCGCCAGCGCCGCTCAAGCAGCGTCCGCAATGACCAGGGCGCGGTGAGGCAGGCGAGCGTCGCCATCACCAGGCTGATGCCAACGTCCCAATCCGCGCCTCGTAGTGGAAGGCACGCGCGACGAGCGCCGTCGTTCCCGGCATAAACGTAACGCGCTTCCAGTGACGCAGATACTCGCGAAGGATTGCGGTGCGATTTGGCGTGTCGCGCTCGAACGCGGGGTCAGCCGATTGGCTTTGACGCATGGCGAAACGGTGGAAGCAAGGACAGCAGCCACCCGACGAGGAGGCCGATCGCCAGGCTTCCCAGGCAATAGAATGGAATGAGCAGGAAGGCGATGAGAGCGGTGGACGACATGTGTCCCGGCCCATAGAGCGGGTACCAGACTGCAACGTGACCAGGGATCATGAGGGCAAGAATGCCAACCAGGCCGCCGATGCCCAGGCACGCCAGGCGGAAAGGGGGGAGTCTGCCGGCGGCGACAGCGCAGACGACAGACAGGGCGACGAATGGAATGAGCCCAAACGCTGCTATGAGGAACAGGTTGTCACCTTCAGAAAACTGCCTATCCAATATGTCTGCTGCGGCCGCTGACGGCGAGACGCCGCCGACGAATACCTCCAGGCAAAAGATGACGAGGGAGGGGACGAGGAGCCCGATCGCCAATGGCGTGGCCGTCCAAATCAGGCGTTGTCTTGCTTTCACATTCATGCTGTCCGCTGTCGATATCCAGGGCTTCGGATCAACGCCCGCCGCGACGCGATGGCCTGCCTGGAAAGGCAGCGGCATCGCCGCGTTTGCCACGGCCGGTTCGTGAGGCCACAAGTCGCTTGATCTCGGTAAATGCCGATTACATCACGATTTATCTTGCCCATGGGTCTCCGGTTCGGCCTCCCTTGCCCGCTCGAAGTCACGATTCAAAACCTCGCCGAGGGTTGCCCGGTCCCGGCACGCCACACGTCCGAGCCAGAAGAAGAGCGCTCCAGCCGACAAAATGAGAACACCAATGACATGTCCGTTGAACAAGACAACGCCGGCAAAGACAGTGGCGGCCGCAGCGGCCAGAAAGGCGAGTGCGGCCCAGCATCGCAAGATGATTCGTCCCAGGGCCCGGTCGACGCTTCGCATTGGATCCATGCGGGTTTTCATTTCAGCGCACGTTCAAGCTCGCCGGCGCATAAAGAGAGGCGAAGCACCGCGTCTGGCACGTCCGCGTGGCGTGCAGAACCAGGAAGTGTGTCGTGGCGCGATTGCATGGATCTCCCACCCCAGCGTCATGAGCGGGCTCACGGCGCCGATGGCGAACAGCCCGCCGAGGTAGTAGAGAACGTGCGTGAAACGGAAACTCGGCGTGTCCTCTCCGCGTTCACTGAGGAATGTCCAGCGCTGCACCGCCTGCTGTTCATCGAGCAGGCCATTCTCGCTTGCCTCCTCTAGAAGGCCTCGGTTCATTTCCATGCAGGCTCCTCGCTGGATCGGACGGGATGCGCGACCTTTTGTGCAGCCCCGGTTCGGCGTCTGCCGGCCGCGCGACCCCTCATGCGGTCCGGAAGACGCCTCTGAAGAAGCGGATCTGGCCTTCGTGAAGACTGCGCTGCGCGTTCCCGCCTTTTTGCGCGAGATCGTCGACATACACCGACAGGCTCAGCTGTGCCTGCGCGACGTTGCCGGGCGCCCCGCTCGTGGACGGGTTCAGTTGCGTGTCGCTGACATCCTCGAAATATTCGCTGATGAACCCGCTCTCGCCGAGAACCGAGCGCATCTCATCGGCGGATATGAGGAAATTGTCGCCCGGGTCGGTGGCCCACGGCAGCGGAAAGTAGGTCGTGGGCGTCTTCCCGGCGGTCATCTCCTGGAAAGCGAAGCGGCCGCCCGGCTTGAGCACGCGGTAGACCTCGGCGTAGAGTCTTCGCTTGTCCGCGATGTTCATGCCGACGTTCTGCATCCAGACCGCATCGAACAAAGCGTCTGGGAAGGGCAGGTCGAGCGCGCTGGCCTCGTGCACGTCGATCCTGTCGTCGAGGCCGGTCAGCCGGTTCAGCAGCATCGCCCCGATGCAGTAGTCGGGCGACATGTCGATGCAGTCGACGCGGCAGCCGGGCGAGGCCGCGAGCATCCGGGCGGAACCGGCAAGCCCGGCCCCGATGTCGAGAACGCGATCGTCGGCCCGAATCTGCGCCAGTTCCTGCAGCACGCGCGAAGCGTGGAATCCGCCCGTGTGGAAATGGTCGAGCGCCCCCAGTTCCTCAGGCGACAGGCGTTGCTCCGGATTCAAACCGGCTGCGCGCAGGGCCGCCAGGATTCTCGCCTCGATATCGTGCGCAGAATAGTGTTGTTCCAGACGGGCCATGCTGAATCCCTTCTCGATGATGCGTCGCGCTCGGCACGCGCCGGCTGTCTGACTCAGGTCCGAGTCCGGGCTCACGTCCGTGAAGGCGCTATCGCCCCGCAATCAAGATATCGCTTTGATGATTGCACTGCCAGCCATTTTTTTAGCTTGCCAGGGAAGGCCCTGTGCTTGGCCTGCAAAAAACAGCCATCGCGGCCTCCCGCATGCGCGCGAGACGCGCCGGATTCCGGAAGGTCCAGTCAGGTGGCGGCTTCCTTGGGATTGGGTCCATACTGATTGTGGCCGGGCTTGCTGTCCTGAACCAGGAACACAAGCAGAACAATGGCACCGATGACCGGAATCAGTCCGATCAGCAGCCACCACCCACTGCGGTCGGTGTCGTGGAGACGCCGCACCGCCACGGCCAGGCTGGGGAGGAGGATGGCCAGGCCGTAGATGCTTTCGAAAACACCTACCCCGGAAGCCTCGCTGAACATTCCGGTCATTCTGTCGACGACGGCGAGAATGATGCTGATGATCACGTTGAACAGAAAAAACATCCAGTATTCCTTGCGTCTCGCCCGCCCGCTGAAAACTGCATACTTCTGCAATACGCCCAGATACCAGTTCATGTCATTCCCTTTCGTCATGCCCCTTCTGTCGGACAAGGCAGCCCGCGGGGGCACGCGGCTGCCTCGTATCTGAATCAGGTGGAGTGCTTCATCGCTTCCAGACTGAAGGTGCGTAGCGACGCCTGGCGCCGTCCTGGTCATGCCCGTCGGTCGCCACTGTCGCCGCCGCGGATTTTAGCGGTTCGAGCAAGGCGGGGATCGATCAAGCGCGTGTTTTCCGAAGGCGTCGCCTGCCCTGAAAAACAGGATGACCGGGCACGCTGGCGCCGCTTCCAGGCTCTCCGCCGAACGGCGAAACAAGAACGATGAGTCCCACGACCATCCCGGCGGCAAGTCCTTCCAGAATCACGCGTAGCAGGCGGCCCGGCCTGTGTGCGATCGACCACGAAGCATAGACGGGCGCCCGCAGGTACACCCCGGCAGCACAGGGGAGGGCCACCACGACCAGCCAGGCAAAGCCTCGCGGCGGAGGGCGATCGGCGCCCGCGTAGAGGATCGATATCCAGGCCGCGAAGCATGCGACGGCGACCAACATCGCGTGTCCGGGGTTCACGGATGCGGCTCCCGCTGCTGCCCGGCGTGCAGGCAAGGGGCTGCGTCATTCAACCCGCCCGAACAGCCACAATTCCCTGGCAGCGCGCATGAATTGCCTGAGGTCGCCCTGAAAGTACCAGACCAGACCGCACATGCCATACAGGGACAAGGAGGCGGGAAAGTTCACGCTCCGCATCAGCTCCAGCGCTTGCGGGTTCTGGAAGTGCCAGTACAGCCAGTAACAGCCGTCTACCGTGAACCATGTGAACAGCAGCATCAGGGGAAAATTCTTCCATTGCCGCTCGAGCACGACGCGCATGCTCCAGGGCGCGGTCAGATAGGCGAACAACGCCATGACAAGGCTGATCGGAACGTCCCAGTCCGGCGCCCGGTAACGGAACGCGCCGGCGACCAATAGCGAAAGACCGACCAGCAGGGAGAACAGTTTCCAGGGCCGTCCGTACTCCGCAATTTGCCTGCTGACGCAGTTTTCCAGGCTCATGGTTCGCCTTTCAGCCGCCGAGGACGACCGCGTCCGGAATCTCGTAGCGCTCGTCGCCGACGCGGATCAGGTGCAGGTCGCCGTCCTTGGTGGAGCGGAATTCGCCATGGCCATCCGCCTGGCTGGTGTCGGCGCCGGTTGCAACGCCCATCCGAAAGAAGAGTGCGCGGGTGCCGCCATGCGGTCTGTTGACCACGACCGTGGCGTAGCCGCCGCCGGCGCGCGCGACGCCGAATTCGCATGCCGTCATCGGCTGGCCGCCGACCTGGGCACACGGGATCGACCCCTTTGCATCGAACTTGCCCTGGCCTGCGCGCAGCGCCGAATCGTCGGGACCTGTCGCGGCACGGCCGTCGGGCGATACCGCCGGCTTCAGGAACTCGGCGGCCGCGTAGCCGCGCGGGCCTCCGCCGAACCGCTGCACGTCGCACCAGGCACGGCCCTCGGCGTGCTGGCATCCGAGGTTGTCGAGGATCGTGCCGGGCGCAAGGCCCGTGACGATCCTCGCGGTGGCCGAGGGCCGTTCCCGAAGGTTCAACACGCCGGAAACGCCGCTGACCTTCCAGTTGCGCGGCCCGCCATCCTCAGGGGCAACGGGGACGCTTTTGACGCGGGGCTGACTCGGGTCCGGCGCCCACACGAAAACCCCGCCGTCCGCCATCAGGTTCAGATGCAGCCTGCCGTCCTTCAACAGGTAGGAACGCACGAAACCGGACTGCGCAGCGATGCGCGCGTCCATGCTCGGGGGCGGGCAGAGCGCATGCGTCGTCGCGATCGGGCCGAATTCAAAGCGCCCGCTTTCCCCGTCGCCGCTGGGTTCGGCGGTCCAGGTGCCATTGGCGAGATTGCAGTCGAGATGCATGGTGACCGTGCCGTCGCTGTTCAGACGCATGGTGTAGCGTGACGGATCGGTTCGTACCGTCCCGGTCGCATCGTCCATCGACTGAAACGCCAGGAGGCGCCAGCTCGTTCCCGCGAGCGGGTTGACGTTCGCTGCCTGGGCATCCGGCATGCCACCGGTCAACAGGGCCACGGTGCATGCCAGAGCGCCGACCACACTCCATGGTTCTCGAACCATCGTGCGTTTCACTGGAGCCTCCGGATCTTTTCTGTCGTGTTCACGTAGCCTCAGGCGGGTTCGTCGAGGGGCTGATGTTGCCTTCGACGAAATGGAGCGTCAAGGCGGCAGCGGTCGCCGGCTGCGGTGCCAACAGCACGGACAGGTGCTGTAACAAGCACCAGCCCCGTGAATGCGGTGGCCAGGCGGTATCTGTTTCGAGCATGCCTGCCTTCTCTGGATTGAAACCAGCGGGAAACCGAGTTTCCTCATTGTAGGTTGCGCCCCCGAACAGAGCGCCCCTGAGATTCGCACCCGTCAGGTTGGCGCCCTCCAGCGACGTCGAACCGCCCAGATTGTCGCGGCCAAGATTCGCGCCCGCGAGATTGGCGTTGACCAGATTCGCGCGATTGAGGTCTGCGCCTTGGAGGTTGGCGCCCTTGAGGTTGGCAGCTTCGAGGTTGGCCCAGAACAGGATGCCCCAATAGAGGTCGATGCCTTCCATGTCGGTGCCTGCCAGCTGGGCACCGGTCAGCTCCGCGCCTTGCATCACGGCGCCGCGGAGTCCGGTGGCGCCCGAAGCGACTGCATGACGTTTCAGGAGTTCACCAAAACTGTCTCGAATCTCGATGGTCTCGGCCATGATTGCTGTCCGACTAAGGAAGCACTGAACACGTTGATTTCGTTCATGGTTCGACAAGCTCACCACGAACGAAATCAACAACCTGCCGTTCGTCCTGAGATTGTCGAAGGACTTGTTCAGATGGTATGGACGCCTCCCCCCGGCAACGGGGCGCTGTTGGTAGCCAGGAAGGAATTGGATGGATCCTCGCTGCGACGGCATCTGCGTGCCAAAGTGGAAGTCTCGCAACTCTCCACATGAACAGGAGGATC
>WGNC01000008.1 GCA_016124745.1 Thiobacillus sp. | reverse complement strand
GAGGATCCATCCAGTCTCTTCCTGGCTACCAACAGCGCCCCGTTGCCGGGGGGAGGCGTCCATACCATCTGAACAAGTCCTTCGACAGGCTTCCTTCGACAAGCTCAGGCTGCGTCGTGAGTCCGTCGAACGGACGAACGGCAACGTATTGGTTCCGTTCATGGTGAGCCTGTCGAACCATCGTGGTGAGACCTTCGACGGGGCTCAGGACAGGCCCTTCGACCATGCTCAGGAGAGCCTTGTCGAACCGTTCGTGGTGAGCCAGTCGAACCATCTCCTGAGCGCAGTCGAAGGGCACAAAGCAAACCGACTTGTTAAGGGATTCCCCAAGCGAGCCTGACCCGGGCACCTCGACTATCCGTAACATACCCCACCCAGGGCCCGGCCCAGGCAGCGAAATCCGCCTGGGCCGGGCCCTTCCTTCGTCGATCATACCGATGCACGGGCAATGACACTGCAAGCCATGCCCCCGTCAGGACGACACGGCATGACGACGGTAATCCGTCCCCTGATCCTGGCTGACGATGCGAAGGTGCCACATCTGTGCTTTATTTAGTACCTCGGTGCCTGAGGGTGGAACATGATTTCGACAGAGTGGGGTCTGACGCACGAAGTGGCGGCGGCACTGGTCGCCACCGCGATCCTCGCGCCATCGAGCCACAACACGCAGCCGTGGGTGTTCCGGGTCAGGGGGCCCAGCATCGGTGTGCTGGCAGACCGCACCCGCGCGTTGCCAGTCAACGATCCGGACGATCGTGAACTGACGATCAGCTGCGCCTGTGCCCTGTTCAACCTGCGCGTCGCCGCGGCGCAGGCGCAGCTTGCAGCCACCCTGCACGCCCCCTGCAATTCTGATGATCCCGATTGCCTGGCCACACTCGAACTGGCGCCCGCCACTGCACCTGATGCGGACCTGGCCGCGCTTTATGACGCGGTGGCACTGCGCCGTACCTACCGGCACATTTTCGCCGATCGGCCGGTTGCAGCGAGTGTGATGGAAGCCTTGGCCGTGGCGGCCACGCAGGAAGGCGCCTGGCTGCATATCCTTGACAGCAGGACCCAGCGGCAACAGACAGGAGAACTGGTCGCCGAAGGCGACGAAGAGCAATGGGCCGATCCGGCCTGGCGACGCGAGCTGGCGGCGTGGATGCATCCACGCCGCCGCGGCGATGGACTCACCCTGCCCGATCTCGCCTTGCCAGTCGCGCAGGCCGTGGTCCGTACATTTGACATGGGATACGGCGTTGCGGCCCGCGACATCCAACTCGCCGACGCTTCGCCCGTGCTCGCCGTCCTCGGCACATCCGGCGACACGCTCGCTGACTGGATCGCCGCTGGCCAGGCGCTGCAACGGCTGCTGCTTACGGCCACGCAACATGGCCTGCAGGCCTCCTTCCTGAACCAGCCGATCGAGGTGGCATCGCTGCGCACCAAATTACGGCAGGCTACCGGGCGCAGCGGATTTGCCCAAGTGCTGTTGCGGCTGGGCCATGCAGAGAAGGTGCTGCCCGCCGCACCGCGTCGTCCCCTGGATGAGGTGATCGAGATGGCCGAATGAAGCAGTCGACCGACATGTGCATGCACACGGCGAGAGCAGGGAGGTTGAGGCCGGTGTCAGGGATGATGCCTGGGGGATGGTTGTCAACCTGAAGGTATAGTGCGTAAGCATGCTTTCATTGCGGACTGGCGACTTCAGTCTGCAAATTTTCATAAAGACGAATCGAGATGAACGAACTGATCGCCTGGCTGCCACCCGAGCTAGCTACGCTGCCGCGCTATCTGGTGGCGCTGGCAATTGGCCTGCTGATGGGGCTGGAGCGCGAGCGCAATCCGGCGGCGAAGGCCGGCCTGCGCACCTTCGCGCTGACGGCGCTACTGGGGGTGCTGGCAGCGCACCTGGCGACCACGCTGGGCGAATCCTGGCTGATTGGGGTGGGGTTGTTTCTGGTCGGAGCGATGATTATTGCGGCGTATATGCGTGATCCACATCAGGAAGGCGATCCGGGAACGACGACGGTCGCGGCGTTGATGCTGTGTTACGCCTTGGGCGTGCTGGTGTGGCACGACGAAATCCAGCTGGCAGTGATGCTGGGCATCGCTGCCACCATGCTGCTGTATTTCAAGCCCGAGTTACGCGGCCTGAGCCAGAACCTATCGCGGCGCGACCTGTTGGCCGTGCTGCAGTTCGCGGTGCTGTCTCTGATCATCCTGCCACTGCTGCCGAACCAAAACTACGGCCCCTACGGCGCGCTCAATCCCTATCAAATCTGGTGGATGGTGGTGCTGATCGCGGGCGTGGGCCTGGCAGGCTATGCCGCGCTGCGTCTGGTCGGGCAACAGCGTGGAGCGGTGGCGCTGGGCCTGCTCGGCGGCATGGTGTCGTCCACCGCAACCACCTTGGCGTTCAGCCGCCATGCCCGCGCCAACCGCGCGATGATGCCGGTCGCGGTGATCGTCATCGTGCTGGCCAATCTGGTTGTGCTGGTGCGCTTGGGTGTCCTGGCCGCTGTGGTGGCGCCCGGCATGTTGCCGCAACTGCTACCTGTGCTGTTCGGCGGCCTGCTGGTCGGCGGCTTGGGCGCGGTCTACGGCGTGAAGCGGCTCCGGCCGCAGGGCGGTATGCCGGATCTGACGATAGACAACCCCACCGAACTGCGCCCTGCACTCGGTTTCGGCCTGATGTATGCAGCGGTGCTGCTGGCCGCGGCCTGGCTGTCCGACTGGCTGGGCAACCGCGGGCTGTACGCTGTGGCGCTGGTTTCTGGCCTGACCGATGTAGACGCCATCACCTTGTCCAGCCTGCGCCTGCTCAATCTGGACAAGCTGACGGTCGCCGTCGCGGTCAACGTCGTCACGCTTGCCACACTGTCCAATCTAGTCTTCAAATCGGCGCTGACACTGATCATCGGTGGGTGGCGCATGGCTCGCCATGCGATCGCAGGAATGGGCGCGGTGGCACTGGGCCTGATCGTGGGGTGGGCTATAATCCGCGGTTTTTCCGCCTAAGCAACGAGCAACCATGGAAGCCGAAAGCCTCAATCAGATCGAATCCAAACTCGCCGACCTGGGCGAACGTGCCACCCAACTCAGGGGGTTTCTTTGACTACGATCACAAGAAGGATCGTCTCGAAGAAGTAGTCCGTCTGTCAGAAGCCCCCGATTTCTGGAACGACGCCGCCCGCGCGCAGGAACTGGGCCGCGAGCGCAAGTCGCTGGAAGACATCGTGCTGGTGCTCGACCGCGTCAGCTCCGGCCTGCAAGACGCCGCTGAACTGTTCGATATGGCGCGCGAGGAAAACGACGACGACACCCTGGCCGCGGTGCAGGCCGACATCACCGGCATCGAAAAACTAGTCTCCACGCTGGAATTCCGCCGCATGTTCAACAACCCGGCCGATCCCAACAACTGCTTCATCGACATCCAGGCCGGCGCGGGCGGCACCGAAGCCTGCGACTGGGCCTCGATGCTGCTGCGGCAATACCTGAAGTACGCCGAACGCAAGGGCTTCAAGGCCGAGCTGCTGGAAGAATCCGAAGGCGATGTCGCCGGCATCAAGTCTGCCAGCATCAAGCTCGAAGGCGATTACGCCTACGGCACGCTGCGCACCGAAACCGGCGTGCACCGTCTGGTGCGCAAGTCGCCGTTCGATTCGTCCGGTGGCCGCCACACGAGTTTTGCCAGCGTGTTCGTCTACCCGGAAGTCGACGATTCGATCGAAGTCGACATCAATCCGGCTGACCTGCGCATCGATACCTATCGCGCCTCCGGCGCCGGCGGCCAGCACATCAACAAGACCGACTCCGCGGTGCGCATCACCCACCTGCCCACCAACATCGTGGTGCAGTGCCAGAACGACCGCTCGCAGCACAAGAACCGCGCCGAGGCGATGTCGATGCTGAAGTCCAAGCTGTACGAAGCCGAACTGCGCAAGCGCCAGGCCGAGCAGGACAAGCTCGAAGCCGGCAAGTCGGATGTGGGCTGGGGTCACCAGATCCGCTCCTACGTGTTGGACAACTCGCGCATCAAGGATCTGCGCACCAACGTCGAAGTCTCGGCCACGCAAAAAGTGCTCGACGGCGATCTCGACATCTTTATCGAAGCGAGTCTGAAACAGGGCGTGTAAACAAGGGCTTGCGCCCGGAATATCGGGCGTATATCCTGTATATACACAGGAGGTCCACCATGCTCACACGCGTCTTCAAAAGCGGCAACTCGCTTGCCGTCCGCATCCCCAAGGAACTGGCCATTGTCGAGGCCAGCCAGGACGTCGAGATTGAAAAAATCGGCGACACCCTGGTGCTGCGCCCGGTCGTCAAACGCAAACTGACCGGGCTGGCCGAAGCTTTCGCGATGTTCACCCCCGATTTCATGGCCGAAGGCCGCGAATTTCACGAGCAGAAAGAGCGTGACTGGAGCGGCTTCGGCGAAGGCCAACAGGTTCACCAGAACACCGCCGACTACAAACAGGAAGACAGCAAGTAAGCGTCATGCGCTACATGCTCGACACCAACATCTGCGTCCATCTGATGAAGGCGCACCCGCCCGAGGTCTTGGCGCGACTGCTGCAACTCGACCATGGCGATGCGGTCATGTCGATCATCACCTACGCCGAGTTGCGCGTGGGGCTCGAAGGGCTCGGCGCCACTCGTGCGCAAAACGAACGGGCACTGCACCTGCTCACCCGTGACATCCTGGTCCTGCCGTTTGACGAAGCGGCCGCCGAGCGTTACGGCATCCAGCGCGCTGCCGTCCGCGACCGCCGCCGCGACGCACTTGACCGTCTGATTGCGGCGCACGCGGCAAGCCTTGGGCTCACGCTCATTACCAACAACGAAGCTGATTTCAGGGATTACCCCGGCCTTAAAGTCGAGAACTGGGTGCAATAGCATGCGCCACCCTCCTCCCTGCTTAGCAGTTTTTCACTCCATTCCTACTAGGTCTCCTCATGCGCACCGATACCCCCGTCACACTTTATCTGAAGGACTACACTCCGCCCGCCTGGTGGATTGAGTCTGTCGATTTGCATGTCGCCATTCACGACGGCCACGCCGAGGTGCGGTCGCGCCTGCACTGCACGCGCAACAAAGAAAGCACGAGCAACGCGATGGTGTTCGACGGCGAGGCGCTGGAATTGATCAGCATCACGCTCGACGGCACCGCGCTTGACGCAGATCGTTACGCGTATGCCAACGACCTGCTGACGATCACCGGGCCGTTGCCGGATGCCTGCGTGCTGGAAACCGTGGTGCGCATCGACCCCGACAACAACACCCAGCTCTCGGGCCTGTTCCGTTCGCGCGATGGCTATTTCACGCAATGCGAGGCAGAAGGCTTCCGCCGCATCACCTTCTTCCCGGACCGGCCGGACGTGATGGCGAAATTCAGCTGCACGGTCGAGGCCGACCGCGAGCGCTTTCCGCACCTGCTTTCGAATGGCAACGCCGTCGCTGCCGGCGCATGCGCCGACGACGCGATGCGGCACTGGGCGCGTTGGGAAGACCCCTACGCGAAACCCTGCTATCTCTTTGCGCTGGTCGCGGCCAGGCTCGACGTGCTGGAAGACGAATACGTCACTGCCTCGGGGCGCACGGTCCGCCTCGCGGTCTACGTCGAGCCGGGCAAGCTCGACCAGTGCGATCACGCGATGGCCGCGCTGAAAAGAGCCATGCGCTGGGACGAGCAGCGCTTCGGCCTGGAATACGACCTCGACCAGTACATGATCGTCGCCGTGGGCGACTTCAACATGGGGGCGATGGAGAACAAGGGCCTCAACATCTTCAACACCAAATACGTGCTGGCGCGTCCGGACACGGCGACCGACGCCGACTACCAGGGCATCGACCGCGTGGTGGCGCACGAGTATTTCCACAACTGGACCGGCAACCGCGTCACCTGCCGCGACTGGTTCCAGCTGTCGCTGAAAGAGGGTTTGACGGTATTCCGCGACCAGGAATTCGGCGCCGACACCCATTCGCGCGCAGTCACCCGCATCCAGGAAGTGCGCGCCCTGCGCGTCGGCCAGTTTCCCGAGGATGCAGGCCCGATGGCACATCCGATCCGGCCGGCCTCCTACGCCGAGAGCAACAACTGCTACACCGCCACCGTCTACAACAAGGGCGCCGAAGTCATCCGCATGATGCACACCCTGCTCGGGCGCGAGGCGTTCCGGCGCGGCATGGACCTCTACTTCGAGCGCCACGACGGCCAGGCCGTCACCTGCGAGGATTTCGTCGCGGCGATGCAGGACGCATCCGGCGTCGATCTCGCGCAGTTCCGCCGCTGGTACGCGCGCGCCGGCACGCCGCGTCTGAAGGCTGAAGGTACGTACGACGCTGCAACCCGGCGCTACACGCTGACCCTGACGCAACGCCTCGCGCCCACCGCCTACGAAAAGCGGCTGACCGAATCAGGGCAAACAGTGGTCGACGGCCCGCTGCACATTCCTGTTGCACTGGGACTGGTGTTGCCCGATGGCAGCGATGCGGCGCTGAAACTCGCCGGTGAAACCGAAGCGGCCGGCACCACGCGCGTGCTCTCGCTCACCGACACCACGCAGACCTTCGTCTTCGAAGACATCGCCGCCGCGCCCGTTGCCTCGCTGCTGCGCGACTTTTCCGCGCCGGTGCTGCTTGAACTGGAGCAGACCGATGCCGAACTCGCCCACCTGATGGCGCACGACAGCGATGCCTTCAACCGCTGGGAAGCCGGGCAGCGACTGGCGACACGCGTCCTGCTGGCCGGCGTTGCGGCAGGCGGTGCGGGCAGCGACTGGATTCCGGATGCCTTTGTTACCGCCTGCGGGCGCGTGCTCGACGCTGGCCTGAGCCACAACCCCGCGCTCGCGGCCGAAGCGCTGAACCTGCCGGCCGAAGCGGTACTCGCCGAAGCCATGGTGGCACGCGGTGAGGCCATCGACCCGGAAGCGATCCACGCCGCGCGTGTAGGCCTGCGCCGCCATCTCGCGGCCCAACTGCGCGACAAGTTTGAAGCCGGGTGGACCGCACTTGCGCCTAACGAGCCCTATGCGCCCGACGGCAAACAAGTCGGGCAGCGCGCGCTGCGCAACACGTGCCTGGCTTATCTCGGCGAAAGCGATACCGCATATTTGAAAACTACGGTCGTGCCGCGCCTGACCGCGCAACTCACGCCTGGCGGCAACATGACCGATGAGATCGCCGCACTGGCCACGATCGCCAACCTCGATGTCCCTGAAAGAGAAACTGCGCTCGCCGATTTCTACGCACGCTGGCAAAACGAAGCACTGGTCGTCGACAAGTGGCTGTCCGTGCAGGCCACCTCGCGCCTGCCCGATGGCGCAGCGCGTGTGCGTGCGCTCATGCAGCATCCAGCTTTCAATCTTAAAAATCCGAACCAGGTATATTCACTCGTGCGCGGCTTCTGCGGCGCCAACCCGCGCCACTTCCACGCCGCCGACGGCAGCGGCTACGCGCTGGCTGCCGACGTGATCAGCACCTTGCAGGCGATCAACCCGCAAGTCGCCTCACGCATCGCGCGCAGCTTCGACCGCTGGCGGCAGTTTGATGCCGGCCGACAGACGCATGCGCAAGCTGCACTGGAGCGCATCGCCGCCGTTGAGGGCTTGGCGAAGGATGTGGCGGAAGTGGTGGGGAATGCGCTGAAGGCGTGATAGCGGGGATGCTGTGTCACTCATGCAGGGTGAATGTGGGTGGCAGGTTTTCAGTGTGGCCGCTTGACTGGATGTCTACATGAGACCGGGTTGGTCAACTACAGTCATCGGTGCTAGTTGGCTTCTGCCGGCGGGTTTCCCACATACGCCTCCCTCTGCACTTCGGACACCACGTACCACGCCGCACCACGCTATCAGGTATAGCTTCCCACTCATGTCCTTCGGCACACCTCCATCGGAGTTTGGTGTCGGTGTCCACATATGCCATTGAAAGACACTCTCCCCTCTTTGCTATGGCAGTTTGTTGACATACTTCAAGCCCAAGTCGTTTTGGTCCCCTAGCTTTCTTGGCGCATTCCGGACACCAACTTCCACCACGAATGTAGTTAGATGCCGATTCCCACTCATGACCAAGCGCACACCGCCAGCGAAGTTTTTTCTGCCCTTCTACATAGTCCTCGGATAAACAGCGCCCACCTTTTGAAGCTGCGATTTCTCGGAGCCTTTGGAGGGCGTCATCTGGCGCTAGTTTTCCTGCACAAACCGGACACCAACTGCCTTGTTGAATGCTTCCGGGAACGGCTTCCCATTCATGCCCTTTGGCACATCTCCAACGAAGCTTGGTGTTGTTGTTCACATAGAAGGTAGCCAAACATGCTCCACCTCGCTGCGCTGCTAGTAGTTGCATGGCATTTATCCTGTCTGGCAGGACGAACTCGGCAACCCTCACGGCTTTGGGGCGGAGCGATTTTAGATGATCACCGCGCTCCAGAATGACTCGATGAACAAACTCGGGGACTTCGCTTAAGGGAACCGTATACGGAATAACGATCAAATCTACGCCATGTTCGTGGCATAACCGTACTTTGATATCGTCATCCACCCTCCTGCTTTCAAGACCTTTAGCTCCGCGGTGGAAGAACTCATTGTGGCTGAAGTGCTGGACACCGTGATATTCGAAAGCCAACTTCAGCTCTCCACAATAACCGTCAAGCTCCATCCGCTTGCCCCGTTTATTCAACAGCCAAGTGGGCCGTGCCTTGGAGAATGGCTTTCCAAACATCTGCTCAAAGATGTCCTTGCAGATGCGTTCGCTATTACCCGCCATACAAACGGGACACCAGTGTCCTGCGCGAACATGGTATGCCACGGCCAACCAAGTATGCCCAGACGCGCAACGCCAACGTAATTTTTCATCGCTGTTGGAATATTCGGTGGAGAGACACTCTCCCCCCATGGTGCGAGCGGTCTCCTGCATATCTTTCAATGTAAGCCGATGGGTTCCAGCACAATGCGGACACCAAGTACCTCGCCGAACGCTATCTGGTATGGCATCCCATTCGTGGCCGACAGCGCACCTCCAGAAAAGCTTGGTTTTACTGCCCAGGTACTGCTCGGAGAGGCACTTACCGCCAAGGGTTTTTGCTAACTTCTGCAATTCGAGAATTGCTTCGTCAGGTGGCAATTTCCCGGCGCATCGCGGACACCATTGACCTTGTTGAATACTGGAGGTCGCCGCCTCCCATTCATGTCCCTCAGCGCATTTCCAACGGAGCTTGGTGCGGTTGTTGACGTATTCCGCAGACAAGCACTCCCCGCCTTTTGTGCGAGCCAGTTTACGTGCTGCCTCAACGGAGTTTGCTTTCTGACGTCCCTGCCTTTTGTTGCCACAGATTAGACACCAATGGCCTCGTTTAACGTTCTGTGGCAAAGCTTCCCATTCGTGGCCTTCGGCGCAGCTCCAGCGGAGTTTTGTCTTGCTATTTACGTATTCATTGGACAGACAGGCCCCACCATGTTCTATGGCAAGTCGTCGATAAAAGCCAAGCAACTCATCCGGTGAAATTATTAGATGTGCCATATAAGCCAATCTTTAGGAAAAGCTATATTACTTGGCCGCTTGGCTGTGAGTTGCACGGAGTCGAATTAGTGCAGCACCAAACAGACACTTCCGGCTTTGGGCAGCAGGAGACCTACATGGGTACAACGCCGACTGGACAAATGGGAACAGACTGGACTGCCCCGTGCCAGCAGGCATCCATAACAATGCCCCATCCAGCCATCCACCATTAACAATGCGCCACGGCTTTGCGCGCCATTTCCAGCGCGCCATCCTTAGTCTGGTTGGAACAGATAAATCGGCCGTTGTGACAGAACACACAGCCGGGAATGCCCACCGCTTCGCTCAGCCTGGCGTCATTCAAACCAGCCCATGATTCGGGCAGGCTCTTGCGGGCCTTGAAGCTACCGGGTTCAGCCGGAACCACCTGAACCCGCCAGTCGCCTGTCAAGCCTGGATAAACGACATATAGGACTTCCGGCATGTCTTTGCGCACTGTCTCAGTCCAGGGGGCGAAGCGGTCGAGTACCAGCACCTTGCCTTCATTAACCTGCGTGGCAGATTCCACGACTGCACGCGCCTTGATGGCCCCCATGGTGTCACGGATGCAATTGCGAACAATCTCCAGCGCAAACCAAACGGCTTTCTGGAAGCCAGCGTCAAAGTCAGGCGCCTCGTACCACCCAGGCTTGAATCCAGAAATGATGGTTGAAATACTGACCGATGCAGGGCCAGGCACATCAACCCCACAGTCCACTGCATCGATATAGTGGAAAAATTCCGCATCGATACGCTCGTAGATTTCCGTCACCTCGGAATCGGTCAGACTGGCATCGAAGGCGCGCACCACGCGCTCGCCGAAACTGCGCCAGACCAACCCGGCGGTCGCGTAAGGCATGCCATCGGCGCGCACTCCAGCCCCGCCTTTCTGGTGATGGTCATATCGTCTGGTGGATTCGTCGTACACGCCACCCACATCGAGCAATGCGTCTTGCGGGTCAAGCACAACCGGGTCGCGCGACCGCGTGACGTGTAGTTCTCCATACGCTTGCAACAGGATTGCGGTAGCGAACACTTCGTCCGCGTGGAACGTGCCGTTATGCGTGCCGACATTGACCGGGCTGCCAGTATTGGCTACACCATCGGCTTTAAACTTGATCATTGGATATCCTTGTGCCTCGGCCCTTCGATGAACCAGGCAGCTCTGTATTGTCAACAAAGCCAAACGAACGAGTGCCGGTCACCCCTCCGCCACCACCGCCAGCACGTCCTCGCCGTAGGCCTCCAGCTTCTTCGTCCCCAGCCCCGATATCTCGCCCAGCTCCGCCAGCGTGGCGGGCCGGCGCGCGGCGATCTCGCGCAGGGTGGCGTCGTGCAGGATGACGTAGGCGGGTACGCCTTTTTCGTTGGCGGTTTCGCGCCGCCAGGCACGCAGGGACAGGAACAAGGGATCTTCGTCGTCGTGGACGCCTGACCCGGAACTGGGGGCGAGGCGCGATTTTTTGCTGCGCGCCGGGCGCACTTCGATGGCTCGCAGCATGACGGTTTCTTCGCCCTTCAGCACAGGCTTGGCGGCCTGGGTGAGTTTCAATGCGCCGTAGGCGGTGTGGTCGACTTCCAGCAATCCCCGCACCACGAGTTGCCGCAGCACGGCACGCCAGACCTTGTCGGTCTGGCTGGTGCCGATGCCGAACACGCTCAGCTGGCCGTGGCCGAAGCGGTCGATTTTCTCGGTGCTCTTGCCGAGCAGCACGTCGATGACGTGGCCGGCGCCGAAGCGCTGGCCGGTGCGGTAAACGGCTGACAGCAATTTCTGCGCGGCTTCGGTGCCGTCCCACAGCGTGGGCGGATTGAGGCACACGTCGCAGTTGCCGCAGGGCTGGCTGGCTTCGCCGAAATAGCTCAAGAGCGCGACGCGGCGGCAGCTGGCAGCTTCGCACAGGCCGACCAGGGCGTCGAGCTTGGCGTGACCGATGCGCTTATGCGCGTCTTCGGCCTCGCCTTCGTCGATGAAACGGCGCTGCGTGACGACGTCCTGCAGGCCCCACGCCATCCACGCCTCGGCCGGCTCGCCGTCGCGGCCGGCGCGGCCGGTCTCCTGGTAGTAGCCCTCGACCGAACGCGGCAGATCGAGGTGGGCGACGAAGCGCACGTCGGGCTTGTCGATGCCCATGCCGAACGCGAGGGTGGCGACCATGACGACGCCGTCCTCGCGCAGGAATTTTTCCTGGTGGCGGCGGCGCGTGTCGTTGTCCATGCCCCCGTGGTAGGGCAAGGCGGTGAAACCGGCCTGCGCAATCCCGGCGGCGGTTTCCTCGACCTTCTTGCGCGTGCTGCAGTAGACGATCCCGGCTTCGCCCTTGTGCTCACCGAGGAAATCCAGCAGCTGGCGGCGCGGGTCGGATTTCTCGGCGATTCGATAGCGGATGTTGGGGCGGTCGAAGCTCGCGACGAAGACGCGCGCGGCGCCCAAATCGAGGCGTTGCAGGATTTCGGTGCGCGTGGCGGCATCGGCCGTGGCAGTGAGCGCAATGCGCGGCACATCGGGAAAGCGCTCATGCAGCGCCGACAGCCCCAGATATTCCGGACGGAAATCGTGCCCCCATTGCGACACGCAGTGCGCTTCGTCGATGGCAAACAGGGCGACGTTCGCCTGTTCGAGCAGGCTCTGAAAACGCGGGGTCAGCAACCGCTCCGGCGCAACGTAAAGCAGTTTTAGCTGCCCGGTGACGAATTTGCGTTCCACCTGCATGGCGGTGGCGCTGTCGAGGCTGGAGTTCAAAAGCTCTGAGGCAATGCCCAGTTCCTTGAGCGCCGCGACCTGGTCCTGCATCAATGCGATCAGCGGCGACACCACAACCGCGCAGCCTTCGCGCAGCAGGGCCGGAATCTGATAACACACGGATTTGCCGCCGCCGGTGGGCATGAGCACCAGGGCATCGTCACCTGCAACGAGCGTATCGATGATGGCCGCCTGGTCGCCGCGGAATTCGGCATAGCCGAACACGCGGCTGAGCAGGCTGGAGGCAGTATCGGGCATGGGCAAAAAAGCGGTGCTGCGGGTTAAATTCTGGTCTTCCGGTTAGAAAACCAACGTGTCACATCGGCTATAATTGTGTCACGTTTTGCTGCCGGAGGCCGCACATGAAAACCCTGACCATCCGCGAGGCCCGCGAAGGCCTGTCGCACCCCGACCAGATGTTCGCCGACGCCGACGAAGTGCTTGTCATGAATCGTGGCGAGCCGGTGGCGCGCATCCTGCCGGTGACGCCGGCCGCGCCCGCGCGCAAACTCCCCTCGCTCAAATGGCTGCGCGACCAGTTGCCGGTTCAGGAAATCCCCAGCGAGGTATTGATACGCGAAGACCGGGACGCCCGTGGCTGAGGTTTATCTCGACACCAGCGCCCTCATCAAGCTGTACGTGGCGGAGACGCATTCCGGCGAGGTGGAACAGCTTATAGCCGAGGTGGACGGCATCGTCATCAATCGCCTCGGCATGCTGGAATGGCACTGCGCCATGGCGCGACGCCTGCGCACCGGGCAGATTACAGACGACTATCTGAACCTGGCGCGCACCGAATTCACCCGCCATCTGGCCGAGGGCTATTACCGCATCGTGCCCTTCAACGACCACTTGCTGATCGACGCCTTGCGCGTACTCGACAGCGCAAACCCCGTGCCCCTGCGCACGCTCGACACCATCCACCTGACCGCCGCGCGCAACGCGGGCCTCATGCGGATCGCCACCGCCGACGACGTGATGCGGCGTGCCGCCCTACAACTCCAACTCGAAGTCGCCTATTTCGGCGATTGATTCCCTGCTCATCATGACCACAGAAACCACCGCCCCGCAACAAGACGAGAACCAGATCATCGCCGAGCGCCGCGCCAAGCTCGCCGCGACCCGCGAAGCCGGCGTCGCCTTCCCCAACGACTTCGAGCGCCACGACTACGCCGGCAAGCTGGCTGCCGAGCATGGCGACAAGAGCAAGGAAGCGCTCGAAGCCGAAGCCGTGCAGGTTCAACTGGCCGGCCGCATGATGCTGAAGCGCGTGATGGGCAAGGCCAGCTTCGCCACGCTGCAGGACATGAGCGGACGCATCCAGGTCTACGTGTCGAACGACCTGACCGGCACCGAGTCGCACGACGCCTTCAAGCACTGGGACCTGGGTGACTTCCTCGGCGTGACCGGTACCCTGTTCAAGACCAACAAGGGCGAGTTGACCATCCAGGCGAAATCGATCCGCCTGCTGTCGAAGGCGCTGCGCCCGCTGCCGGAGAAATTCCACGGCCTGGCCGACCAGGAGCAGAAATACCGCCAGCGCTATCTCGACCTCATCACCAGCGACACCGCGCGCGAAACCTTCATGCGCCGCTCGAAGATCATCCAGTCGATTCGCGAGTTCATGACCGGGCACGGCTTCCTCGAAGTCGAGACCCCGATGATGCATCCGATCCCCGGCGGCGCCGCGGCCAAGCCGTTCGCCACCCATCACAATGCGCTCGACATGGAGCTGTTCCTGCGCATCGCACCCGAGCTGTATCTGAAGCGGCTGGTGGTCGGCGGCTTCGAGAAGGTGTTCGAGATCAACCGCAACTTCCGCAACGAAGGCCTGTCGACGCGGCACAACCCCGAGTTCACCATGATGGAGTTCTACGAGGCCTACCGCGAATACCGCTACCTGATGGACTTCACCGAGGCGCTGATCCGCCACACCGCGGTCGCCGCCACCGGCTCGACCACGGTCAGCTATCAGGGCCACACCATCGAACTCGGCACGCCGTTCGACCGCCTGACGATCGTCGAAGCGATCCGCAAATACCATCCGGTCTACACGGTGGAACAGCTGAACGACCGCGACTGGCTGATCGCACAGTTCACCGCGATGAAAGCCAAATACAAGCCGCAGGATGGCATCGGCGGCCTGCAACTGAGCTTCTTCGAGGAAACCACCGAGGCGCTGCTGATCCAGCCCACGTTCATCATCGACTACCCGGCCGAGGTCTCGCCGCTGGCGCGCCGTTCCGACAGCCAGCCCGACATCACCGAACGCTTCGAACTGTTCATTACCGGACGTGAAATGGCCAACGGCTTCTCCGAGCTCAACGACGCCGAGGACCAGGCCGAACGCTTCATGGAACAGGTGCGGCAGAAGGAAGCCGGCGACGAGGAAGCCATGCACTACGACGCCGACTTCATCCGCGCGTTGGAACACGGCCTGCCGCCCACCGGTGGCTGCGGCATCGGCATCGACCGCCTGGTCATGCTGCTGACCGATTCGCCGAGCATCCGCGACGTCATCCTGTTCCCGCAGATGCGGCGGGAAAGTTGAATGAACCCGCAGATTCGGCGCGAAGCCGTCTGACGCAGGCCGGGGAATCGATCCGTCGCGGTCGGCTGCCTGCTGGCATTGTCGTTGCTTGATTAATCATTTCGTCCCAACTCCCATCTCTTGAGGTTTTCATCGCCATGACCGACGCACTCGACACCTTCGACTCCTTTACCACCGGTAGCGGCAGCACCCGCTTCGCCTCGCTGAAGAAACTCGAAGCCGCGCTGGGCGCGTCAGTCGCACGTCTGCCGGTGTCGATCCGCATCGTGCTGGAAGCGGTCGCCCGGCACTGCGACGGCGTCAAGGTTACGACCGCGCACGTCAAGCAACTGGCCGGCTGGAAGCCGAATGCCGAGCGAACCGAGGAAATCCCGTTTACCGTGGCGCGCGTGATCCTGCAGGACTTCACCGGCGTGCCGCTGCTGGCCGACCTCGCCGCGATGCGCTCGGCCGCACAGAAACTGGGCAAGGATCCGAAGAAGATCGAGCCGCTGGTGCCGGTCGACATGGTGGTGGACCACTCGATCCAGGTGGATGCTTCGGGCACCGCTGACGCGCTCGACCTCAACATGAAGATCGAGTTCGAGCGCAATCGCGAGCGTTACCAGTTCCTGAAATGGGGCATGCAGGCCTTCGACACGTTCAAAGTGGTGCCACCCGGCGTCGGCATCGTGCACCAGGTGAACATGGAATACCTGGCGCGCGGCGTCATGGAGAAGGACGGCATGGCCTACCCCGACACGCTGGTCGGCACCGATTCCCACACCACGATGATCAACGGCCTCGGCATCGTCGCCTGGGGCGTCGGCGGCATCGAGGCGGAAGCCGCCATGCTCGGCCAGCCGGTGTATTTCCTGACCCCGGATGTCGTCGGCGTCAACCTCAAGGGCGCCGCCAAAGCCGGCGTCACCGCCACAGACGTGGTGCTGACGATCACCGAGATGCTGCGCCGCGCCAAGGTGGTCGGCAAGTTCGTCGAATTCTTCGGCGAGGGCGTCGCCGCGATGTCGGTGACCGACCGCGCGACCATCGCCAACATGGCGCCTGAATACGGCGCGACCATGGGCTTCTTCCCGGTCGACGAAGCGACCTGCCAGTATTTCGCCGCGACTGGCCGCCCCGCTGCCCAGGTCGACACGATCCGCGCCTACTATCAGGCACAAGGCCTGTTCGGCATCCCCAGGGCCGGCGACATCGATTACTCGCAAGTGCTGGAGCTTGATCTCGCCACCGTCGAGCCCAGCGTGGCCGGCCCCAAGCGGCCGCAGGACCGCATCGCGCTGGCCGGTCTGAAGTCGGCGTTCACCGCGCTGATGGACAAGCCCGTCGCCGAAGGCGGCTTCGGCAAGGGCGCCGCCGCGCTCCATACCGGAGACACGCCGATCAGGCACGGTGACATCGCCATCGCTGCCATCACTTCCTGCACCAACACGTCCAACCCCGGCGTGATGCTGGCCGCAGGCCTGCTGGCGAAGAAGGCCGCCGCGCAGGGACTGAAGCCGCCCGCACACGTCAAAACCTCGCTCGGCCCCGGCTCGCGTGCCGTCACCGAATACCTGACCAAGGCCGGACTGATGGACGCGCTGGAGCAGGTTGGCTTCAGCGTGGTGGGCTACGGATGCACCACCTGCATCGGCAACTCGGGGCCACTCAAACCCGAAATCGAAAAGGCCATCGCCGACCAGGATCTGGTGGTCGCCTCGGTGCTGTCGGGCAACCGCAACTTCGAGGCACGCGTGCACCAGGCGGTCAAGGCCAACTTCCTCATGTCGCCGCCGCTCGTCGTCGCCTTTGCACTCGCGGGCCGCGTCGACATCGACTTTGAGAAAGAGCCACTCGGCACCGGCAAGGACGGCCAGGCGGTGTACCTGAAGGACCTGTGGCCCAGCCACGAAGAGGTCGCCGCCGTGATGAATACCGCCACCGACCCGGCCGCCTATCGCAAGATCTATGCAGATGTTGGCGCCGACAACCCGCTGTGGGACGCCGTGTCCGCACCCACCGGCACGGTCTACGAGTGGGACGCGAAATCGACCTACATCCAGCAGCCGCCGTTCTTCGTCGGTGCCAAGGCGGCCACCCCTGCCATCCAGGGTGCGCGCGCCTTGGCGATCTTCGGCGATTCGGTCACGACCGACCACATCAGCCCCGCCGGCGGCATCAAGCCGACCTCGCCCGCCGGCCTCTATCTGACCGAGCACAAGGTCCAGAAAGCCGATTTCAACAGCTACGGCGCACGCCGCGGCAACCACGAAGTGATGATGCGCGGCACCTTCGCCAACGTGCGCATCAAGAACCTGATGATCCCCGGCTCTGAGGGCGGCATCACGCTGAAGAACGGCGAACAGAAGCCGATCTACGACGCGGCCATGCAATATCAGGCCGACGGCATACCGCTGATGATCTTCGCGGGAGAGGAATACGGCACCGGTTCCAGCCGCGACTGGGCGGCCAAGGGCACCACGCTGCTCGGCGTGAAGGCGGTCGTCGCAAAGAGCTTCGAGCGCATCCACCGCGCCAATCTCGCCGGCATGGGCGTGCTGCCCTGCCAGTTCAAGGACGGCGTCGATGCGGCCACACTCAAACTCGACGGTAGCGAAACCTTCGATCTCGAAGGCACCGCTGCAGGCATCACGCCACAGCAGGATGTCACGCTGGTAATCCATCGCGCCGATGGAAAAGTGGAACGCGTCGCGCTCAAGCTGCGCATCGACACCCCGATCGAGGTCGAGTACTACAACAAGGGCGGCATCCTGCCGTTCGTGCTAAACCAATTAATGGGGTGATCCCGACTGTTCGGTCAGCCCACACCCGAATCAGGGGGCGCGAGCCGCGGGGAACGGATCCACCGCAGCATGGGCGCTGTCCGGAACGGCATCCCGTCTGTTGCGTTTGCCGCCTTCCGCTGGCAAAACCGCCTATACATGAAGATGATGGCTGTGACGCTGAACCAACACCCCACAGGCGCCAGGCCATAAAAATACCTGTAACTCTTGAATTAGATCGCCGCATACATTAGCATTCTCTTAATTACTACTTTTCGGAGCCACGCCATGACCAAACCTACCGCACTGCTCGCCCTGTCTGCGCTGACCGTTGCCCTGCTGCAGACCGGTTGCAGCGGCGAAAAGCCGTTGACCTACCAGGCCAACATCAAGCCGATTCTCGACGCCAACTGTACAGAGTGTCACGTGCCAGGCGGCACCGGGTTCGAAAAGACCGGCCTGCTGCTGGACAGCTATGACGGTCTCATGAAGGGGACGCAGTTCGGGCCGATCGTGATACCGGGTTCCAGCGTCAGCAGTACTCTGTATCGACTGGTGTCGGGCAAGGCGGATCCGTCGATCCGCATGCCCCATGGCAAAGGCCCCCTGCCGGATGCCGACATCTCGACCATCGCAGCCTGGATCGACCAGGGTGCAAAGAACTGATCAATAACCGCTTTTGTACGAGTCCACACCATGAGCAATCGTCACTTTTTCCATTTCACCGCCCTGCCGCTGTCGACGCGCATGGTCTACACCATGACGCTGCTGGTGCTGGGCACGGGCTATCTGTTCGCCATGTTGCAGGTGTATTTCAGTCACGCGGGCCTGGACGGCAACGCCAACAACATTTCCGCCGAAGACATTCGCACGGCCTATCACGGCAGCGAGTCCGACACCCGGCTGGAAACGGCGCTGAAAGGTCCGATGTCGGAAATGCTTCCCGCCGAAGAGCGCGAGGTCATTTTCAAGTGGGTCAAGGACGGCTCGACCAAGGATGGTTACGAACAGCAGGTGATGCCGATCGTGGAAAGCCGCTGCCAGGCCTGCCATGACGGCAGCAATCCACACCTGCCTACGCTGATCAACTACGAAGGAATTTCGAAGGTGGTGCAAAAGGATTCAGGCGCGACCATTCCGACGCTGGTCCGCGTCTCGCACATCCACCTGTTCGGCATCACGTTCATCTTCTTCATCGTCAGCAGCATCTTCGCGCATGCCTACATGCGCCCGCTGTGGCTCAAATGCGTGGTGATCGTGCTGCCGTTCCTGACCATCCTCACTGACATCTTCTCGTGGTACCTGACCAAATGGATTCCCGGCTTCGCCTGGTTCATCATTGGCAGCGGTGCCTTGATGGGTATCTCGTTCACGATCCAGTGGGTCGTCTCGATGTGGCAGATGTGGTTCTACAGCCTGCCGGAAGAGATTGAGGAATGTGGCGGCGCCTTGCCGGTCCTGGGCTTGAAGCCCCCCAAGGTCAAAACGGCGGACGTGTAACGCCGGCCACAAACCCGTTGCAATTGCTGGCCGTGCGGACGAGGGTTCACACGGCCAGTTTTCTATACAGCGTGCGTTCGCTGATACCGAGTTGCTCGGCCAGCGATTTGCGGTCACCGTCATGGTGGGCCAGTGCCCATTGCAGATACCGCAGCGCTGCGGTTTCCAGGGGCACGATCGCATTCACCCCGGGCATGCCTGCCGCCTCGTCGCCCGCCAGTTCGGGCGGCAGATGCTCTGCCTGCAGGGTATCGCCGTCAGCCATCAGCATGGCGCGCTCGAGAATATTCCTCAGTTCTCGAATATTGCCCGGATAGTCATGCGCCTGCAGCCGCGCGCGTGCTGCGTCACTTAGCGTGTAGGCACGCCCCGGCGCAAGACGGGCCAGCAGGGTATCGGTCAGCAGGGCGATGTCCTCGCGCCGTTCGCGCAACGCCGGCAAATGGATCGGAAACACGCTCAGGCGGTAATACAGGTCGCGGCGAAAACTGCCACGCTCGACCAGGGCCTTGAGATCGCGGTGGGTCGCGGCGATCAGGCGGAAATCGGCACGCAGCGTCTCCACCCCGCCCACCCGGCGGAATGTCCCCGTTTCCAGCAGTCGCAGCAACTTGACCTGCAGGCTCAACGGAATGTCGCCGACTTCATCGAGGAACAGGGTGCCGCCTGATGCCGACTCGACCAGGCCGATCTTGCGCTGGCTGGCGCCGGTAAAAGCGCCTTTCTCGTAGCCGAACAACTCGCTCTCGAACAGGCTTTCGGTCAGCCCGGAGCATTCCACCACCACGAACGGCCCGCGCTTGCGCGCGCTTTGCTGATGAATGGCCTGCGCGACCAGTTCCTTGCCGGTGCCGGACTCGCCCAGCAACAGGGCGGTGGTTCCGGACGGCGCCACCCGACGCAGCATTTCCAGCATGCGGTTGAAGGCCGGCGACTTGCCGACAAGGCCGCTTTCGGCCGGAAAACTGCTGGCTTCGCGCACGGTCGTCATGCGCTCGACGAAGTATTCGATCTTGCCCGATGCGCCGACGATGGGTGTCAGTTCGACATCGACATGCTCCTCGCCGCGTGGCGTGTGATGCAGGTGCAGCACCCGGTGCGGTTCGCCGTCGATGCGGCTGGCCGCAAGCGGGCAGGATTCACCGCATTCGTCGCACGGCAGGCGGGTGCCATGCGACACCGCATAGCAGGTCTGGCCGACCACTTCGCGGCCTCCGGCATAGGTCCGGCGATACGCTGCGTTGGCCGCCAGAATCCGGTACTCGGCGTCCATGACGATCTGGGCGTCCGGGTGATTTTCGAGAAAGCTGATCAGTTCGTTGGTCGGTGACATCGCGGAGCACCATTCATGCCATATTTGTCGCACATACTACGCCACACTGCCGCTTATGACATGCGCCCCAATCTGAGCAAGACGCGCGATTTCATTATCCAATTGATTTTATTATGGATAATGTCTACTGGGCGGGGACGTACTGCTGGCATGGCCCTTGCGATATAGGACACGACACCATGAAAAAATCCCTGCCCGACTTTCTGCACCACCCGCTCGCGCGCGAGATCTCGCTGGCCATCGTCATCAAGTTGCTGGTGATCGTGGCACTGTTCTACGCGTTCTTTGACGGCCGTGCGTTGCACCCGGATGCCGACGCCGTTGCAGAACGCCTGGCCAACCCGCACCAGGCCATCAAGCCATAACCCCCTCAGGAGTCTCCATGCTGACCGAAGAACTCGTCGACCTGTCCCGGCTGCAATTTGCAGCCACAGCGCTGTACCACTTCCTGTTCGTGCCGCTGACGCTCGGCCTGGCGTTCATCCTGGTCATCATGGAGCTGACCTACGTCATCACCGATCGCCCGATCTACAAGGACATGACGCGCTTCTGGGGCAAGCTGTTCGGCATCAACTTCGCGCTCGGGGTGACCACCGGCATCACCATGGAATTCCAGTTCGGCACCAACTGGGCGTATTACTCGCACTACGTCGGCGACATCTTCGGCGCGCCGCTGGCGATCGAGGGACTGATGGCGTTCTTTCTCGAATCGACCTTCATCGGCCTGTTCTTCTTCGGCTGGGACCGCCTCAACAAGTGGCAGCACTTCATGGTCACGGTGCTCATGGCGGTCGGCTCCAACCTATCGGCGCTGTGGATCCTGATCGCCAACGGCTGGATGCAGGATCCGGTCGGCGCCGAGTTCTCCTTCGTCACCATGCGCATGGAAATGACCGACTTCTGGGCCATCGTTTTCAACCCGACGGCACAGGCCAAGTTCGTGCACACGGTGTCGGCGGGCTACGTCACCGCATCGCTGTTCGTGCTCGGCATTTCCAGCTACTACCTGCTGAAGGGACGCGACCTCGGCTTCGCGCGCCGCTCGTTCCGCATCGCCGCAGGCTTCGGCTTCGCCTCGGCGTTGTCGGTGATCGTGCTGGGCGATGAGTCGGGCTACACCGTGAGCGAATCGCAGCAGGCCAAGATGGCGGCGATCGAGGCCATGTGGAAAACCGAACCCGCCCCCGCCGCGTTCACACTGTTCGCGCTGCCGAACGAAGCCGCGCAGCGCAACGACTACGAATTGCAGATTCCCTACATGCTGGGCCTGATCGGCACCCGTTCGGTCAGCGAGACCCTGCCCGGCATTCGGGAAATCAAGGAGAAGAACCGCGCGCGCATCGAGTCCGGCATGCTGGCGGTGGTGGCACTCGAGAAGATCCGCAAGAATCGTGACGACTGGGACGCGCGTTCGCAATTCGATCTGCACAAGGCCGATCTCGGCTTCGGGCTGCTGCTGAAGAAATACACGGTCGACGTTTCGCAAGCCACGCCGGAAATGATCCAGCAGGCCGTCGACAGCACCATCCCGCGCGTTGCACCGCTGTTCTGGAGCTTCCGCCTCATGGTCGCGCTGGGCTTCGCCTTCCTGCTGCTGTTCAGCCTGGCGCTGTTCTATTCGATCAAGGGCAACTTCATCGAGAAGAAGTGGCTGCTGCGCTGGGCGTTGTGGTTCATCCCGATGCCCTGGATCGCGGCCGAACTTGGCTGGGTCGTCGCCGAATACGGTCGCCAGCCCTGGACCATCTACGGCGTGCTGCCGACGCACATTTCGGTCTCCAATCTCACCCCCGCCAACATCTACGGCTCGCTTGCGGGTTTCATCGGCTTCTATACCGTGCTGCTGATCGTCGAGATGTATTTGATGACGAAGTACGCGCGCCAAGGTCCTGCCAGCCTCGGCACCGGGAAATACCACGGTGAAAAGGCGCCAAGTCCAAGTCCGATTCATTCAGGCGGCGCATTGCCCGCAGGCGCACCGGCGAACAGGATCTAAGGAGCTGACATGGATTACGAAACTCTCAAACTCGTCTGGTGGCTGCTGATCGGCGTCCTGCTGGTCGGCTTCGCCATCATGGATGGCCACGACATGGGCATGGGAGTGCTGTTGCCCTTCGTCGGCAAGAACGACCTCGAACGCCGCGCCGTCATCAACACCGTCGCCCCGCACTGGGACGGCAACCAGGTCTGGTTCATCACCGCTGGCGGTGCGATCTTCGCCGCCTGGCCGCTGGTCTATGCCACCGCGTTCTCGGGCTTCTACTGGGCGATGATGGCGGCATTGTGGGCGCTGTTCTTCCGTCCGGTCGGCTTCGACTACCGCTCCAAGATTCAGAACCCGACCTGGCGCAGCACCTGGGACTGGGGGCTGTTCATCGGCGGGGCGGTGCCGCCGATCATCTTCGGCGTTGCGTTCGGCAACCTGCTGCTGGGCGTGCCGTTTCATTTCAACGACTTCCTCATGTCAACCTATACCGGCAGCTTCTGGGCGCTGCTCAACCCCTTCGCCCTGCTGGCAGGCGTGGTGAGCCTCGGCATGATCACCACCCAGGGCGCCAATTACCTGATGATGCGCACGGAAGGCGACATCTACCGTCGCGTCCGCACCGCCAGCCTGCTCTTCAGCGTCCTCACCTTTGTCACCTTCGCGCTGGCCGGCTGGTGGGTGGCGACCGGCATCGACGGCTACGCCATCACCAGCGCGATCGATCCCGGCGGCCTGCCTGATCCGCAGAACAAGACGGTGGCGGTCGCCACCGGCGCCTGGATGCACAACTACGCGCAATACGGCTGGGCGATGTGGGTACCCATCACAGCCTTCGCCGCGCTCGCCGCGAGCATCCTGTTCTCGCGCCTGCACCGGGCCGGCGTGGCGTTCTGGTCGTCGTCTTTGGCCTGCGCCGGCATCATCGGTACGGCCGGGGTATCGATGTTCCCGTTCATCATGCCGTCCTCGAGCGACCCGCGCTCCAGCCTCACCGTGTACGACGCGGCATCCTCGCATCTCACGCTCGGCCTGATGTTCGGCGCCACCGTGATCTTCATGCCGCTGATCATCTTCTATACCTCGTGGGCCTACAAGGTGATGTGGGGCAAGGTCACCACGGAATACATCGCCGCCAACGACAAATCGGTCTATTGAAAGGAACCACCATGTGGTATTTCGCCTGGATACTCGGAGTCACCATGGCCGTGCTGCTCGCCTCGATGAGCGCGATGATGTGCGACGCCAGGGAATGCGCGCTGGACGACGAACGCAAGAAATTGGAAAGCAGTTCGTCATGAGTCCGCACATCGTCGTCATCGGCAGCGGCTTCGCCGCGCTCACCGCGGTGCGCGAATTGCGTCGACGCAATCAGGACGTGCGCATCACGCTCGTCGCCCCGAAAGCCGAGCTGATGTATTACCCCAGCCTGATCTGGGTGCCCGCCGGCCTGCGGCGCGGTACCGATCTCAACATCGACGTATCGGGGTTTCTGTCCGAGCAGCGAGTGCAATTCCATGCCGGACGCGTCACCGGCTTGCAGGATGGCGGACGCAGCGTGCTGACCGACAGTGGCACGCTGACCGGCGATGCACTGCTGATCGCCAGCGGCGGCCGCTTTCTCAAGGCCATGCCCGGTATCGAGCATGCGCTGACGATCTGCGAGGGCGCCCCCGCCGCTGAAGCGATCCGCGAGCGCCTGGCCAAGCTCGACGGCGGCACGATCGCCTTTGGATTCGGCACCAACCCCAAGGAGCAGGGCGCGATGCGCGGCGGCCCGATGTTCGAGCTGCTGTTCGGCATCGACACACTATTGAGAAGACAGGGCCGCCGCGACCGCTTCGAGCTGGTGTTCTTCAATGCCGCCAAGCAACCGGGCAAGCGCCTGGGCGACAAGGCGGTGGCCGGCCTGCTGCGCGAAATGGCCAAGCGCGACGTCGCCACCCACCTCGGCCACAAGCCCACGGGCTTCGAAGCCGACAAGGTCAGGACCGACGGCGGCGACCTGCCCGCCGACCTGATTCTGTTCATGCCGGGCATGAGCGGGCCCTCCTGGGCGAGTGAAGCCGGACTGCCGCTGTCCGACGGCGGATTCTTCCAGGCCGACGCGCATTGCCAGGTCGTCGGCGCAGACAAGGTTTACGTCGCCGGCGACTCGGGCAGCTATCCCGGACCCGACTGGCTGCCAAAGCAGGCGCACATCGCCGACCTGCAGGCCAAGGCTGCCGTGGAAAACCTGCTGCGGGCACTCGACGGCAAACCGCCGGTCGCGCGCTTCAAGCCCGAACTCATCTGCATCGTCGACACGCTCGATCGCGGCATCCTGGTCTACCGCGACGAAAAGCGCGCGCTGGTCCTGCCGCCCTGCCGCCTGTTCCACTGGGCCAAGCGCTTTTTCGAATGGCAATATCTGCGGCCCTACCGCAAGACCCGGCGCGCATGAGTGGCTGGCTCGCCAAAGGCTGGGCACGGGGCGTTTCGCTTGGCGTCGCAATCATGCTGATGCTGCTGATCACCCTGTTGCCGCGCGGCCTCACCAGCGCTGACGGTAGCTCTATCAACCATGGCGCGCTCATGCTAATCATGTGGGGCATGTCGGCGGGGTTCGTGCATGGCGTCGGCTTCATTCCACGCAATCCAGTTTTGCGGGTCACGCTCGGCCCCGTGATCGCCTGGCCGTTGATGGGCCTAGGGCTGGTTTTCTATATCCAGTATTTTTTGAGGTGACTGCATGCACGCGATGAACCCACCTGACGTGTCTCCCTATCAGCGCATTGGCGGCGATGCGGCCATCCGCAAGCTGGTCGACCGCTTCTATGAACGGATGGATAAATTGCCCGAGGCCTATGCCGCGCGCAAGATCCATCCGGCCGACCTCACCGAGTCCGGCAACAAGCTGTTCGATTTCCTGTCGGGCTGGCTGGGCGGTCCGCAGCGCTATGTCGAGAAGCATGGCCATCCCATGCTGAGGCGGCGCCACTTCCCTTACGCCATCGGCCCGGAGGAACGCGACCAATGGCTGTTGTGCATGCAACTGGCGCTCGACGAGACGGTGGCGGATGAGCCTCTGCGGACGACGCTATTTGCGCAGTTCGTTCAGCTCGGAGAACACCTGCGTAACTGCGGCGCCAATGCGCATGCGTGCGAACCCGAGGCCGCCAGAACCTGAGCTCATCGGCCGGACAGGGGGAGCCGGGACGTCAGATCCCCATTGAGTATGTCAATGAAAAGGTTTCGAACCATCCATTTCACAAGCGGTGCGACGCACCGCACAGTAGCGTCCATTTTCCATTGCTATTGATTCGGCCTGATGAAGTTTGAAGTGTTATTGAAACCTGGCATGCCCCGGCTGCGTGTGGCAGCACGAGGGGCCGAATCAATAGCCATTACGAACAGCGTTCTATTGAGACGGCTCAGCAGACTGACCTGCTCAGGACGACGGAAAAATACCTTACCGGTTCAAACATCATCCGGCCGTCTCAATAATGAATGTCAACTACGGAGACGCTGATTAATTAGGTCCGTTCGCCCGGAGCTTGGCGAAGCCCGTTTATCCTTCGACAATCTCAGGACGAACGGACTTCAAACTTCACTCGGCCGGATCAATACGAGAACCCCATGACCAGCACACACGAAAAAGGCGGCGGCAGTTTCCACGGCATCAAGCTCCTGCTGTGCGAAAACCCGCTGCCGCCGATCGACGAAGCCATCGCCGCCGCCACGACAGCGCTGCCCAAGAGCAACTATTACACCGAGCCCTACTCCGGACCGCTGCGACAGCTCATCGCGCAGCGGCTCGGCGTGCCGGAACGCCTCATCCACATCAACGCCGGCTCGGAACTGATCTTGCGCCAGATCTTTCAGCGACTCGGCCAGCAGGTTCACCTGCTGACGCCGACCTACGTGCTTTTCCCGGAAATCGCACAAGCCTATACAGAGACAAGGCTGCAGCCCGAGGCCGATTTCGCGTTCGATCTTGGCCAGCTCGTCATTCCCGCCGGCACCACGCTCGCGGTGATCGTCAATCCGAACAACCCCAACGGCGGCACTTTCGACATGACGCTGCTGCCCACCCTGCTGCTGCGCTACCCCGACACATGGTTTCTTGTCGACGAAGCCTTCATCGGGATGGCCGGCCAGAGCGTTGCAGATTGGGTGCCGCGCTTTTCCAACCTGATCGTCACGCGCACGCTATCCAAGGCGCACAGCCTGGCCGGCTTCCGGGTGGGCTACGCGGTTCTGCCCGCAGCGCTGGCGGATGACCTGAACCACAACAACGACGCCTACCCGCTCGCGCGCGCAAGCCAGGCCGCCGCAATCGCAACCCTGATGCACGAGGACAAAATCGTCGAACGCGCCAGCGAACTCAGGGGGTGGGCCGCAGCGCTCGCCAAAGAACTGGAGCGACTGGGGGTGAGAAGCTTCCCTTCGGAAACCTATTTCTTCCTGGCCGATTTCGCACCGCACGATGCATCGATGATCGCCGAAGGGCTGAAAGCTCACGGCATCCTGATCAAGCCGCTGAATGACCCCAGATTCGGGCCGGGCTATATGCGCGTGACCACCGCGCTGCCCGAGGACAACGCGCGTTTCATTGTCGTGTTGCGGGAATTGCTGGAAGCCCTCCCATAGTTCACACCCGTTCCAGGCCGGGTTGCTCCATGCTGCCAGCGCCCCCTCGCTATCGAGCGCGGCTTGGTGCATGGGCGATCAGACGTTTGAGACCAGCACTCGGTCAAAGCTGAAGGTCTGCGCAAACAACTCGCTCACCTTGTCCGGCGGCAAGGGCTTGGCAACCACATAGCCCTGGATTTCGTCGCACCCCTGCCCCTTCAGAAACGCCACCTGCTCGGGCGTCTCCACACCTTCGGCCACCACGCGCAGATTCAGTGCGTGCGACAGGCGAATGATGGCGTTGGCGATCTCGGCGTCGTCGCTGTCGGTCAGCACATCGTCGACAAAGCTCTTGTCGATTTTCAACGCATCGATCGGCATCCGCTTCAATTGCGCTAGGTTGGAATGTCCGGTGCCGAAGTCGTCGATATATACGTGCAGGCCGCGTTGGCGCAGCGCGTCCAGCATGCTGAACGTGCGTTCGGGATTCTCCATGGCGGCACTCTCGGTCACTTCCAGTTGCAGATAGGCGGGTTCCATACCGGTCTCGGTCAGCGCCGCGTCGATGTCCGCGATCAGGCGCGCATCGGAAAACTGGCGTGGCGACAGATTGATGGCGACTGGCGGCGGGGCCAGCCCGGCATCGCGCCAGGCAATCCATTGCTCGCAGGCAGCCCGCACTGCCCAGCGTCCCAGCGGCAGGATCAGGCCGGTTTCCTCGGCCACCGGGATGAACTGGGCGGGGCTGATCATGCCCCTCGAGCGGGAAAGCCAGCGCGCCAGCGCTTCCAGCCCCACGACCTTGCCGCTGAGCAGATCGACCTTGGGCTGGTAGACCAGCGCCAGTTCATTTCTTTCCAGCGCATGACGCAGGCCGGTTTCCAGGGACAGTTGCTGTTGTGCCACATTGTTCAGCTCGACACTGAAATACTCAAACCCGCTGCGGCGTTGCTTGGCCTGATACATCGCCAGATCGGCCTGGCGCAGCAGGGTATGCGCATCCAGGCCATCGTCCGGGTAGACGCTGATACCGATGCTGGCCGAAATGGCATAGCGCCGCTGATCGAGCTTGAACGATTCGGACAGCGCTTGCATCAGCTTGCCTGCCACCCGGCTTGCAGCGCGCGAGGCGGGCGGATGGGTCAGGATGACGGCGAATTCGTCGCCCCCCAGACGCGCGACGAAATCATCGGCCCGCAAATTTTCACGCAGCCTGTCGGCCACCACGCGCAGCACCTGATCGCCCACCACGTGGCCCTGCGAATCGTTGATATGCTTGAAGCGGTCGAGGTCGATGAACAGCAGCGACACCTGCGATTGACCGCGCTGTGCGTGCGCCAGCGCGTGGCCGAGAAAATCCTGGAAATACGAGCGGTTGGGCAGGCCGGTCAAGGGATCGTGATTGGCCAGCATGTCGAGTCGCATTTCGGAATAGCGCCGCTCGGCCAGCGCAGCCGACACGAACAGCCCGCCCAGCGCCATGGTCATCATGCTGATCTGGAGCGCATACACGTCGCGCGGCGTGGTGGCGCCACTCAGCCCGCCGAACGACACGACGCCGACACCCAGCACGATCAGCGCAGAAAGGAAAATGGCGAGGCTCGCGCCGATGACGGAAAACCGCAGGGCCGCCCACAGCACGCCCGGCAACAGGACGAACAGGACAATTTCGGCTGGCCGCAGCAGATTGACATACTGCATCATCAGCCGGGTCAGGATCAGCATGCCCAGCACCAGCACCAGCGCTTCCAGTCGGGCGCCCCGGTTGGTTGGCAACAGATCCCAGCGCGACGCTGTCAGCAACAGCGGAGCGATCAGGTAGACACCCAGCAGGTCGCCCAGCCCCCATACCCACAAGCCCTGCATCACCATGCCGGCAGGTAGGCCGCCATAGAAGTGCAGGTTGGCGATCCCCGCCAGTGCACTCACCGCGCAAGCCAGCGGGGCAGCAACCAGCGTGAACTTGGCGACGCTGGACACGTAATCGAGGGTAGGGCTGAAGGGCTGCAGGTAGCGCGGCAGATAGCCCATGATCGCCGCCCCCGCTGCCGCGCCGAGCGCCAGGCGCAAGGCGTCGTCCGGCGGCAGAAACTGGGTGTGGACAGCGAACGACCCCAACAGCACGCCCGCCACGCCCGCCGCGCCGAAACGCAGACTTGCCACCGCACCGACCCCCGCAGCCAGCCAGACCACGGCGACCACCGTGGCCATATACGCTGCAAGTTTGATGCTGACCCAGCCCGCCAGGGCGTAGATGACTGCCGTCAGGCCCGTAATCAGCAAAAGTCGCCCGACCCTGGAGGGGGTTGGCATTGCCAGACGGGGCAAGGTGCGCACGCGTGTTAGGCGGCAGGATCCATTTCTGCACGCACCGACTCCAGTGCGTCCTTGAGGGTTTCTTCGGACAGGCCGTTCAGCTGCTCGGCCAGCATTTCCGCCGCGTCGATGGTATCGGCTTCATCCGGCAGCGTTTCTGTGTCGAGGTTGGCGACGAACACCGCCGCCGCGCCCGTCACCTGCAACAACTGGCGACGTTCATTCATCAGCAATTCGATTTCATCGCGCAACAAGCGGATTTCGTCTTCCTTCAGTGCGTGTGAGCTCATGGTTGTCTCCGTGTTTTTTGTCAACTCAGCCAAACAGGGTTAGAACGCCCGTGTAACCGTACAAGCGGTTGTGGGAAATTTCACCGTTGGCAAAGAACCCGACCAGCGGGAAATCTCCCAGGGCGTCACGAATCAGTTCCAGTTCCCGGTTCGGTGCGCCGAACATGTGCTGGCCGCGCCCCAGGCAAGAATAATACACGCCGCCACGTATCGGCGCGTTCAGCTGCCTGCCAATGGCCGGGAGCATCCGCAGCAGGTCTTCTTCAGCCGTTTGCTGGTCACGGCGGCAAAACAGCACCTCATCCCCCGGCTCGACATACTCGCCAACTGCCACCAGGTTGTTTTGCGGGTCGACGCCCAGGATATTGCGCACCAGATAGTCGCCGGTGTCCGATCCCTGCACCGGCAGCCCGATGAAGATATAGCCGGCAGCGCGCCGCAGGTCGCGTGCGAGCACCTCGCCGATTTCCTCCTTCATGACATCGAGCGCGGGACGATGATCGAGGCTGCCGATCACGTTCTTGTTGGCGGCGGTGACGCGGTGGCGCGGCCCCAGCGGCGAAACGCCCTGGGTCAGCCGCGTCGCCAGGTTCACTCGTTCGCTGAACAACACGCCGGACAGGCCGCCGCTCACCACGCCATCGCAAATCTGCGCAGTCTCGCTGCCGGAACTCGACAGGCCGCCGACGACAAAACCGCTCGTCACCCGCGCGCCCAGTCCCTCGATCAGTTCCTGCATGCGGCTGTTCGCCGGATCGCCATGCACCAGCGCGAAGTAGCCATCCAGCGGCTGCGCGTCGACGTCCTGCGGGGTGCGCAGCAGCGGCAACATGCTGAAATCGTCGGCGAGGAACTCACCTAGCATCACGGCCATCGCCGGCTGTTCGAGATATTCCACCCCGGTGGCACAAATGCCCACGCCCACACTGCCGGTCCAGTGCGGCACGCCGGTCGTGCTCTTGAAGAACGCCAGGATCGCCTCGAGTTCGCCCACCCAGGCATCGGTTACATAGAGAAAACCCAGTGTCGCCGTCGAAGGGATCGCACCCAGTTGATGCATGCAGGCCTGCGCGGCCTGCGTCCACTCGGCGTGGGCGGCATGGGCGAATCTGAATGGGGAGATCATTGCAGTGGGAAAGCAGCGGCTCGCCCGCTTGCCGGTCCAGTCGAAGGTTCAGTCGTTTTGTCAGCGTCCATGGATGTCCACGATATTATGCGAAACTCAATCGCTTGGTACTGCCTACATGTCAGAAATTTCCGCGCTGGCCCCGCAGGGGGCAGCTAGTGGGGGCAAAGACGATCAATCGTCCGCAACCTCGCTTTATCCCCCGATTACGCCTTACGCCAGCGGCATGCTCGAAACTGCAGGCGTTCACCGCATCTACTGGGAAACCTCCGGCAACCCAGAGGGCATCCCGGTGGTGTTCGTGCACGGCGGCCCCGGTTCGGGCACCTCGCCAATACAGCGCCGGTTCTTCGACCCGGCACGCTACCGCATCATTTTGTTCGACCAGCGCGGTAGTGGACGCTGCATTCCGCACGGCGAGCTTACCGACAACACCACGCCACACCTGATTGCAGACATGGAAGCGCTGCGGTGCGAACTCGGCATCGCAACCTGGCTGGTGTTCGGTGGTTCGTGGGGCTCGACCCTGGCGCTCGCCTACGCCGAGGCGCATCCCGAATGTTGCCGCGGAATGGTGCTGCGCGGCATCTTCCTGTGCCGCAAAAGCGAGATCGACTGGTTTCTGTATGGCATCCGTGCCTTCTTTCCCGAAGCCCAGCGGCAACTGGCCGAATTCATCCCACCGGACGAACGGCACGACCTGCTGACGGCCTACCACCGTCGTCTGGTCGACCCCGACCCGGCCATCCACCAGCCTGCCGCTTTTCGGTGGGCCAGCTTCGAGGCGTCGTGCTCCACCCTGCTGCCCAACCCCGATCTCGTCTCCGCGTTCGGCAGCGAGAAAACCGCGCTCTCGCTGGCGCGCATCGAGGCGCATTACTTCGTCAACAACATTTTCCTCCCCGACAACAGCCTGCTTTCGGGCGTCGACCGACTTCGCCGCATCCCGGCCGTCATCGTGCAGGGGCGTTACGACGCCGTCTGTCCCATCGTGTCGGCCGACGAACTGGCGCGGGCCTGGCCCGAAGCGCGCTATGTCGTCGTCGCGGACGCCGGCCACTCGGCGTTCGAGCCCGGCATCGCGCGCGAACTGGTTGCCGCCTGCGATGCCTTCGCCCGGACCGGGGGCTTCGCCTGATGGCCCTGTCCCCCTATGTCTTCGATGCCAGCGCTGAGAACTTCAACCGTCTGGTGCTGGAAAACTCGCACAAGGGGCCGGTGCTCGTGCATTTCTGGACCCCCATGGCAGGCCCCTGTTTCATCCTGATGCCGCGCCTGGTCAAGCTCGCCGCGGAATACGGCGGCAAGTTCCTGCTCGTCATGCTGAACGCCGACGAACTGCCGGAACTGGCACGGCGCTTCAGCGTGAACTCGGTGCCCACGGTGAAATTTTTCTGGCGCGGCGAAGTGGCCCATACCATCCATGGCGCCGACCCCGACAGCAGTTTCCGTGAAGTGCTCGACCGCTTCATCGCCGGCGACGCCAACCGTGCCCACGCGCTCGGCGTGGCGGCCTGGAAATCGGGCAACGTCCAGCAGGCACGCATGCTGCTCGCCAACGCGGCCATGGCCGAACCCGACAATCTCGCCATCCCGCGCGACCTCGCCAAACTGCTGTGGAGCGAGGGCGACAGCGAACAGGCGCTGAAGCTGCTTGACAGCCTGCCGCCCGCGGCGCGGACCGAGCCCGAAATTGCTCGCCTGCACGCGCACCTCGGTCTGGTCGAAACCGCGCGTCAGGCGCCGCCGCTGGACCGACTCGACGCGCAACTTGCGCAGAACGCCAATGATCTTGCAGCGCATTACCAGCGTGCTGCGGTACTGCTGGCGGCGGATGACTATGCCGGCGCGATGGACGCCCTGCTGCGGATCGCCCGCACCGACCGCAGCTACCGCCACGATATCGGGCGCACCAGCCTGCTGGCGCTGTTCGACCTGCTGGGCAGTGCGCACCCGCTGACGCGGCAGTACCGTCAGGCACTGTCCGAAATGCTGCATTGAGATTCGGTCATCCCGCCTTTGCGCCCTACCAGGCATTGATCGATACCCTGGGACTCGAATGCGGCCGACCTTCGCCCGCTCCGGACAAACTCGACGCGCTCAATGCACTGGCCGCAGCGCGCGGGACGACCCAGGCGCGCGGGCTACCCGTGCGATTTTCTGTTCCCGACGGGCGCCTGTCCGCACGCGATTACGAAACCCACATCCTGCAGAACGGCCAGGTCCCCACCCGCCCCGACACCTGGCACGACGTGCTGAATGCGCTGGTTTGGCTGCGCTTCCCGCGCTTCAAGTCGGCGTTGAATGCAGCCCACGGGGAGGCCATCGCACTGGAGACCGATGCCCGGCGCGGACGCCGCCGTGACGCGCTGACCGTGCTGGACGAATCGGGGGTATGGGTGATCAGCCGCGATGCCGCATGGACCGGGTTGCTGGCCGATCGCGCCTGGCGATCCCTGTTCTGGCAGCATCGGCATGAGATCGGGTCAGCGATGCATTTTGTGGTGGTCGGCCACGCGTTGCTGGAAAAGGCGCTGACGCCCTACCCGGCGATGACGGGTAAATGCCTGATGCTGGTTTCGGAGTCGCTGGAACCGGACGCCGCCGATATGCAGGCCGTCGCCGCGCTCGCTGCGATCGACTCGCCGCGTCAACTCGCGCCGCTACCGGTGCAGGGCATTCCCGGCTGGGATACGGCCAACGCAGATGCCGCCTATTACGACAATGCGGACGTTTTCCGCCCGCCGCGCAACCCGCTTTCATGATGCACCGCACACCAGCCTGTACACGGGCCCGTCCGGTGCGACCGGCTGCTACCTGGCCAGGCGGGGCTGCACCGCCTCGTAGCTGATCATCGCGTCGCCGCTCGAAAATACCGCGCGCGACACAAGGGAGATGCGGTGTCCGCGGCAGTCCATCCTCTGCTTGATCAGCACTTCGCCGATCGGACGCAGGCTGCCGGGGTCGGTTTGTCCCCCCTGCAAGGTATGCCTTTCATGAAAAACGACCTGATCCTTGCCCGTTTCGATGCTGGAAAGATCGATCGCGACCACTTCGGCAGGCGTCTCGCTGACCACCTGCCAGCACCCGCTCGCCCACGCCGGCACGACCATCGCGCACGCGACCAGGCCGCACAGAAGCTGCTTCAGTCGGCGCCTGCCGGCAACTCGCCGCCGGCCACCCACGCCTGTGCCATGTCGAGATCGTCGAACAGGCGGATATCCGCAGACATGAACAGACGGTTGATCCACATGCTCCAGGCCACCCATTCATCGCCGGTCAGGATGGCGATGCGGTCGAAATCATTCTTGTGCTCGCGTGAAAACTTGAGCTCCTCCCATGCCACGTCGACGCTGTAGGACAACATGTCGCGCAAATCGAACAGTACGCTGACCGCCCCCTGGAACTGGACACCGTAGGCTACCGCCTGCTCGAACTCGCGGTAATCATCGAGTGTAAACTGACCCATGACTGTCACCGCAATCTGCTTGCCATTGGTGTCGAGTTTGATCATAAGATTCTCCTTGTATTGATGTTTCCACTATAGCGGATCGGCGCCTGCAGGAACCGATTCCCGCACTGCCAGAATGCCCGCCAGCGCCACCACGGTCATGCCGATCCAGGCCATCAGAGGCAGCTGTTCGCCGAACAGCACGACGCCATACACCGCTGAAAATCCCACGGTAGTGTAGGCCAGTGCGCCCACGATGAGGGTGCGCCCGCGATGGTAGGCGCGCGTTAGCGCCAGTTGCGCCAGCGTGGCGGTCACGCCGATGCCGATCAGCCAGGGCCAGTCCCCGGCCTGCGGGCGATGGTATCCGGCCACTGCCATCCATACGCCCCCGCCCAGGGTCGCGAGCAGGGTGAAATAAAACACCACGCGCCACTCGGGTTCACCCAGTTTGCCCAACTGCTTTACGTTGACGTAGGCCGTCGCCGCCAGCATGCCCGACACCAGTCCGGCCAGCGCGGGCAGCCAGGCTTGCTGCTGCACCTGGGGCCTTAGCAGCAGCACGATGCCGACAAATCCCAGCAACACGGCAGCGACCAGCCCGCGGCCATGACGCTCGTGCAGCCACCACGCGGACAGGGCCGCGAGAAAAAGCGGCGCCGTGTAGTTGAGGGTGACCGCGGTCGCCAGCGGCAGTCGCGCTATCGCGTAAAAAAACAGCACCAGTGCGGAGAATCCAGACAGTCCCCGCAAGAAGTGTGCACGCGTGTGATGGGTGGCGAGCGGCGCCCATAGCTGGCGATGGTGGATCGCGATCACCGTCCAGATTGCGACGAGGCCAAAGATCGAACGGTAGAACACCAGTTCGGCGGGGGAAAAGTTGCCTGACGCATGCTTCACCAAGACGCCCATCAGTGCGAACAATGCCGCCGCCACCAGCATCCAGCTCGATTTCATCGGGCACGACTCATTGAATGCCGCTCAGCGGCCCGCGGCAGGCAGGCGAAAAAACGGGCGGTCGCACCGCCCGTTGGGGGTTGCGGAATAGTCATGCGAGATGCGGTTCGATTTCACGTCGCAGGAAAGCATGGAAATGCATCATGCCGTCTTCCAGCGGCGACTGATACGGCCCGGTCTCGCTGATGCCCTGCTGGTAAAGCGCGCGCCGCCCACGGTGCATGCGCTCGCAGATGTCCTCGTCCTCCATTGCCGTCTCGTGATACGCCGCCTGTTCGGCCTCGATGAAGGCACGTTCGAACAGCGCGATGTCCTCTGGGTAATAGAACTCGACCACATTGCTGCATGATTCGACGCCGGTCGGAACGATCGACGACACTACCAGCACGTGCGGGTACCACTCGACCATCAGGCCGGGATAGTAGGTCAGCCAGATCGAACCGTGCGCGGGGATCTTGCCCTGCTGGTATGCCAGCACCTGCTCGTGCCACTTCTGGTAGACCGGCGAACCGGACTTGGACAGCCCGCGATTCACGCCCACCGTCTGCACCGACCACCAGTGACCGTATTCCCATTTCAGGTCGTCGCAGGTGACGAAATGACCGAGACCCGGGTGATAGGGGGCGACGTGGTAATCCTCCAGATACACCTCGATGAAGGTCTTCCAGTTGCAGGCATACTGCGTCACCTGCACGCTGTCGAGCGTGAAGCCGGAAAAATCGAGCTCGCGCGCCGCCTGCATGCCAGTCAGATCAGCCTGCACATCGCGCTCGCCGCCAAACAGCAACCCCTGCCAGTTCTGCAGGCCGGTGCGCTTGAGATTGAGGCAGGGATTGCCGGGGAATTCCGGTGCCCCGAGCAGGGCGCCCTGGCTGTCGTAGGTCCAGCGATGGATCGGACAGACGATATTGCCGGACTGCAGCTTGCCGCGCCCCTGCAGCATCAGTGCCTGGCGATGGCGACAGACGTTGGACAGGAGTTCGATGCCCGACCCGCTGTTGACCAGCATTTTGCCGCCGTCGAACATTTCCAGCGCGTGATAGTCACCCGCTTCGGGCACCATCAACCGGTGACCTGCATAGCCAGGGCCACGCTTGAAAAGATGTTCCAGTTCCAGCGCATAGATGGCCGGATCGAAGTACCAGGAAACTGGCAACTGAGGCGAAGTTAGCGACAAGGCGCTGGATTCGGCGAGATCGCTCATGGCGTACCCTACTCAAAACCAAGCCCCCTTCCGGCCTGAACCGGAAGCGGCAAGCGTGACCTGACAACGGTCACAACAAAAACAGCATCGGGGCGACAGAATGATCGCCCCGATGCCCACCGGATATACAGTTGATTCCCCGTCTGCCGACAGACAGGAATTGTGTCCGCATTTTAACATAGGCACCTCACGGGGAGGCTCCCCCGCGCTGAATTTGTTAGAATTGAGTGCTTTGTTTCTGTCGGCTTCAATTTATGGCCAAGTCCCGCGCCACGCCCCCACCCAAAGATTACGAATCCGCACTGGCTGAACTGGAAGCCATTGTGGGCGAAATGGAGTCCGGCCAGATGCCTCTGCAAGCTTCATTGAGCGCCTACAAGCGGGGCGCCGAATTGCTGCAATACTGTCGCCAGCAGCTGGCCGACGCAGAGCAGCAGGTGAAGATTCTTGAAAACGGCACACTGGCCGATTTCAAGGTCGGGCAGCCGCTCAAGGGCGAAGACACCGATGACTGATTTTTCCGCCTGGTCGCAGGGCTGCCAGACCCGCATCGAAAATGTGCTCGCCGGACACCTGCCGCCTGCCGACATTGCGCCGCAGCGCCTGCATGAAGCGATGCGCTACGCCGCGCTGGGCGGCGGCAAGCGGGTGCGTCCGCTGCTGGTCTTCGCAGCCGGCGAAGTCACGGGAGCCGGTGTCGAACGTTTACAGCACGTGGCGGCGGCGGTCGAACTGATCCATGTCTATTCGCTGGTGCATGACGACATGCCGGCCATGGACGACGACGCGCTGCGGCGTGGCAAGCCCACCGTGCATGTCCAATTCGACGAAGCCACCGCGTTGCTGGTGGGAGACGCGCTGCAGTCTCTGGCGTTCGAGATCCTCAGCGGACAGCCGCTGGCTGTCGATGCCGGTACCCAACTCAGGATGGCGCAATTGCTGGCGCAGGCTGCAGGTTCGCGCGGCATGGCCGGCGGCCAGGCGATCGATCTCGCCAGCGTGGGCAAGCCGCTCGACCTGGCCGAACTCGAATTCATGCACATCCACAAGACCGGTGCGCTGATCCGCGCCTCGGTGCTGCTGGGTGCGCAGTGCGGCACGCTGAACGAGGCGACCGAAGCCGCGCTCGACCATTACGCCAAGTGCATCGGCCTCGCCTTTCAGGTGGTGGATGATGTACTCGACGCCGAAGCACCTACCGCCACGCTGGGCAAGACGGCCGGCAAGGATGCCGCCGCCAACAAGCCGACTTATGTGAGCCTGCTCGGCGCGGCACGCGCCCGTGAACTCGCGCTGGAACTGCGCGCCGACGCGCACAAGTCGCTGACGGGACTCGGCGCACCTGCCGAACGGCTGCGCGAGCTGGCTGATTTTGTCGTCGAGCGGACCTTCTGAAATGACCACCCCCCTGCTCGACACCATACTCACCCCGACCGACTTGCGTGCACTGTCGCCCGACGACCTGCCGAAACTCGCGGCCGAGTTGCGCGAATTTTTGGTCGATTCGGTCTCCCGCACCGGTGGCCACCTGGCGTCCAATCTTGGCGCCGTGGAACTCACCATCGCCCTGCATTACGTGTTCGATACGCCAGGCGACCGCATCGTTTGGGATGTTGGCCACCAGACCTATGTCCACAAGATCCTGACCGGCCGTCGCGAGGCCATGGCGCACCTGCGCCAGCCGGGTGGCATCGCCGGATTCCCGCGCCGCGCGGAAAGCGAGTTCGATGCGTTCGGGGTCGGCCACTCCAGCACCTCGATTTCTGCCGCGCTCGGCATGGCCGAGGCCTTCCGCCAGACCGGTTCGAGGCAGCGTGCGGTGGCCATCATCGGCGACGGCGCGATGACCGCCGGCATGGCATTCGAGGCCCTGAACAATGCCGGCGCCACCCACCTGCCCTTGCTGGTGGTGCTGAACGACAACGACATGTCGATTTCGCCCAACGTCGGTGCACTCAACAATTACCTGGCGCGGCTGATGTCGGGACGCTTTTACGCCGCAGCGCGCCGCGCCAGTGAAAAGGTGCTGTCCGCGGTGCCGCCGATCAAGGAACTGGCGAAGCGCGCCGAGGAGCACATGAAGGGCATGGTGACGCCCGGCACGCTGTTCGAGGAATTCGGCTTCAACTACATCGGCCCGGTCGACGGCCACGACATCGATGTGTTGCTGGACACGCTGGGCAACATCAAGCAGCTGAGCGGACCGCAGTTCCTGCATGTGGTGACACGCAAGGGCAAGGGCTACGCACCCGCCGAGTCCAATCCCTGCCTGTATCACGGCGTATCACGCTTCGATCCGGCGACCGGCATCAGCGAGAAATCCGGCGGCAAGCCCGCCTACACGCAGATATTCGGTGACTGGCTGTGCGACATGGCGGCGGCCGACACGCGACTTGTCGGCATCACCCCGGCCATGCGCGAAGGTTCCGGGCTGGTGCGCTTTTCGAAGGAGTTCCCGAAACGCTATTTCGACGTCGGCATAGCCGAACAGCATGCGCTGACCTTTGCTGCCGGCCTCGCCTGCGAGGGCATCAAACCGGTGGTGGCGATTTATTCGACCTTCCTGCAACGCGCCTACGACCAACTGATTCACGATATTGCGCTACAGAACCTGCCGGTCATGCTGGCGATCGATCGCGCCGGACTGGTCGGCGCCGATGGCCCCACCCATGCCGGCAGCTTCGATCTTTCCTATCTGCGCTGCATCCCCAACATGCTGATCGCCGCGCCGTCGGACGAGAACGAATGCCGCCGCCTGCTGACCACGGCCTTCCTGCACGACGGCCCGTCGGCGGTGCGCTATCCGCGCGGCAGCGGCGCGGGCGCAGTAATCGAACCCGGGCTTGAACCGCTGCCCGTCGGCAAGGCCGTATTGCGCCGCAATGGCCGGGATGTTGCCCTGGTCGCGTTTGGCAGTCTGGTCGCCCCGGCGCTGGCGGCGGCCGAGGCGCTCGATGCCAGCGTGGCTGACATGCGCTTCGTGAAGCCGCTGGATCTGGACCTGTTGCGCGAACTGGCACTCGGCCATCGCCTGCTGGTCACCGTGGAGGAAAACGCGATCTCAGGCGGTGCCGGTGCCGGTGTGGCCGAGGCGCTCGCTGCGCTGGGCATGGCCACACCCATCCTGCACCTGGGGCTTCCCGATAGCTTCATCGAACACGGCGATCCGGCTGCCATGCTGGCCGGCTGCGGGCTGGACGCGCCAGGAATCGAGCATGCCGTCCGCAACCGGATAACCCTATTACCCGAGTAGTTTACTCAACTATTCAGGCAGTTTATACTTAGTCTAAACTGCATCGATACAGGAGCCTGCCATGAACGAGATTTGCGACACCGTCTGCATGCCGGACGTACAAAGTTCGGTCGACACCCGGCAAATCGCCATCAACAAGGTCGGCATCAAGAGCATCCGCCACCCGGTGCGCGTGGCGGACAAGAGCGACGGCGTCCAGCACACCATCGCCAATTTCAACATGTACGTGTACCTGCCGCACAACTTCAAGGGCACCCACATGTCGCGCTTCATCGAGATCCTCAATACGCGCGAACGCGAAATCTCGGTCGAGAACTTCGAAGGCATGCTGCGCCAGATGGTCGAGCGCCTGGAAGCCGAGTCGGGCTACATTGAAATGACCTTTCCCTACTTCATCAACAAGTCGGCGCCTGTCTCCGGCGTGCAAAGCCTGCTGGATTACGAAGTCACCTTTGTCGGTGCCATCGAAAAGGGGCGGTTCTCCCACACCACCAAGGTGGTGGTGCCGGTGACCAGCCTGTGTCCATGCTCGAAGAAAATCTCCGACTACGGTGCACACAATCAGCGCTCGCACGTCACAGTCACCGCAAAAACCAACGGCTTCCTGTGGATCGAGGACCTGGTGCGCAAGGTGGAAGACCAGGCCTCATGCGAACTGTTCGGCCTGCTGAAGCGCCCCGACGAGAAATACGTCACCGAGCGTGCCTACGACAATCCCAAATTCGTCGAGGACATCGTGCGCGATGTCGCCGCGGCCATGAACGCCGAGCCGCTCATCGATGCCTATGTCGTGGAAGCGGAAAACTTCGAGTCGATCCACAACCACAGCGCGTACGCCCTTATCGAGCGCGACAAATCCAGGAAGTAATCCCGCTGGGACGTCCCAAACAAACAAGGCCCGCAAAAGCAGGCCTTGTTGCATTCAGCGAAGCTGAGTCAATAGCGCTGAATCAGCGTCATCGTTTCGCCTTCGCGCCGCATTTCCATCCGGTTCAGGAAGCTCATCCCCAGCAAGGGCACGTTCAGGCCGGACTCCACCACCATGCCGTCCACCTGGTTCAGCGTGATGCTGCCGACCTTGACGGTATTGAATTTCACGCGCCAGGCGGGCACCACGCCGGCAGCAGTCCCGACGCCGATGGCTTGACCTGCCTTGTAATCGAGTCCGATACGGCTGGCCTCGGCAGCACTGATCGCGATTGCGGTGGCGCCGGTGTCGACCATGAATGTCACCGGATAGCCATTGAGCGAACCGGCAGCGGCAAAGTGGCCGCGTGCGTCGGCCGTGAGAGAAACGCTCTGGCGCTCGCCCGTCGCAGCACCTCCGGCGAAGGATTGTCCCATGGTCAGCGTGCGACGTTTGCCGTCGACTTCGAAGCTGGCGCTGCCGGAGTCCGCCGCCACCAGTTTCACTCCCTGATATGTCTGCCCGACGCTCAGGGTGCGGGGTTTGCTGCCATCGATGGTGACGATGGCCTTGTCCTTGAACAATCCCACCACCGAAACGCTGGTCGCCCAGGCATGGGTGCAGGCAAGCCAGCCTGCGGCTATCATGATCGCGGTTGAATTGTGCTTGAGAGACATCGTGAATCCCGTTCTGATTTTTCGCCACTCCCCTACCGAGGGGCCAGGGTATTTCACCCTGTTCCTGGATCGCCACGGCATCCCCTGGCAACTGGTGCGCATCGATGCCGGCGACGCCGTGCCCGATAAGCTTAACGGCGTTTCGGGCGTCTGCTTGATGGGTGGGCCGATGAGCGTGAACGATGAACTGCCCTGGATCCCGCCATTGCTGGCGCTGATACGCCAGGCCATTGCATCGGATATTCCGGTGATCGGCCATTGCCTGGGCGGGCAGTTGATGGCCAAGGCAATGGGCGGAACGGTGGGGCTCAATCCGGTCAAGGAAATCGGCTGGGGGGATGTCCGCATCACCGACCCCGAAGCAGCGCGCCCCTGGATGGGCGATGCCACGCAGCCCATGCTCGGGTTTCACTGGCACGGTGAAACCTTCAGCCTGCCTCGGGGCGCCACTCGCATTCTCGAGAGCGCCTGGTGCGCCAACCAGGCCTTTGTGTTGAACGGCCGCCATATCGGCATGCAGTGCCATGTCGAAATGACTCCCGAACTCGTTGCGAGTTGGTGCAGCAACGGCGCCGAGGAAATAGCTGCCAGCCCGGGTCCGGCAGTGCAATCGCCCGACGCCATACTCACGGACCTGCCGGCACGCACGTCGCAACTGCACCAGTTGGCAGACAAAATTTATTCCCGCTGGATTCAAGGGCTTAGCGGGCAATCACGCGACGCTCTGGACAAGACGGCTGGACAGTCGCACCTCAGGGCGTAGGATTACGCTCTGGAGCCTGTCCGGACTCAAGACACCCAAGAAGATATCAATAAAGGAACGGAGGATTTATGCAAAAAGTCGACTATGCCCACTTCGATTTCGGCGATCGCCTGAGTGGTTACATCAACGAAGTAATGAATTATGGCGGGGCGCCCCGCACCGAAAAAGACCTGACCGAGGGCCAGAAGGTCTTCGTGCGGGCAGTCAAGCGCGAGCGGGTCAAGTATGCCGACCCCAACCGCCACGGCTATCCGCACAACCTGCTGGAGCAGATGGAATCCTTCACGCGCACCATTGGTGACCTGCACAACTCCTATTTCGACGCAGGCATGCGCAAGATCAGCGACTGCCTCTACAACCGCTGGAAAATGCTCTACGAAGAGACCAAGAAGCTGGCCGCCGCCGGCGGCGACACGCAGCCTGCGTGGGTCGACATCATCAAGACCGAGCAGACCGACATGCCCGCATTCTTCGACGCATAAGATATTGTTCCATAAAGGAAAGCCCGGAGACCCCGGGCTTTCCGGCTGTTCATCCTCAATATCAAACCCGCTTATCCTTTTATAAAAATAAAGGATTATTCACGCGCCGGTCCCGGTGCTATGCTGCTCAGCCTGCAATACCCCCCCTTACAAGCCTGACCCCCCCACAGTCTGAGGAGACAGCATGTCCAAACTGGTACGCCCCCATGGTGGCGGTGAACTCAAACCCCTGCTTTTGTCGGGCGATGCACTCGCCGCTGAAAAAACCCGCGCGGTTTCGTTGCCCAAGGTCAAGATGAGCTCGCGCGAAACCGGCGACCTCATCATGATGGGTATCGGTGGCTTTACCCCGCTCGAAGGCTTCATGACCCATGCCGACTGGCAGGGCGTGTGCGACGGTTACAAAATGGCCAACGGCCTGTTCTGGCCGATCCCGGTCACCCTGTCCACCGACGAAGTCACCGGTCAGAACATCGCGGTTGGCGCCGATATCGCGCTGCTGAACGGTGAAACCGGCGAAATCATGGGCACCATGAAGGTGACCGAAAAGTACGCCATCGACAAGGCGCACGAGTGCATGCAGGTCTACAAGACCACCGACCTTGCACACCCCGGCGTCAAGATGGTCATGGAGCAGGGCGCGATCAACCTGGCGGGTCCGGTCAAGGTGCTGTCCACCGGCGGCTTCAAGGAAGAATACGGCGACCAGTTCATGACCCCCGCCGAAACCCGTGCCGCGTTCGAGAAGGCTGGCTGGTCCAAGGTTGCCGCGTTCCAGACCCGCAACCCGATGCACCGCTCGCACGAATACCTGGCCAAGATCGCCATCGAAACCATGGATGGCGTGCTGATCCATTCGCTGCTGGGCGCGCTGAAGCCGGGCGACATCCCCGCTGAAGTGCGTTCCGAAGCCATCAGCACCCTGGTCGAGAATTACTTTGCGCCCAACACCGTGATCCAGGCGGGCTATCCGCTTGACATGCGCTATGCGGGCCCGCGCGAAGCGCTGCTGCATGCGCTGTTCCGCCAGAACTACGGCTGCTCGCACCTGATCGTCGGCCGCGACCACGCCGGCGTGGGCGACTATTACGGCCCGTTCGACGCCCAGAAAATCTTTGACGAGATCCCCAAGGGCTCGCTCGAAACCGTGAACATGAATATCGACTGGACCTTCTGGTGCAACAAGTGCGGCGGCATGGCTTCGCAGCGCACCTGCCCGCACACCAAGGATGACCGCATTCTGTTGTCCGGAACCAAGGTGCGCGCCATGCTGTCGGAAGGCCAGGATTTGCCGGTCGAGTTCAGCCGGCCGGAAGTCGCCAAGGTGCTGCAGAAGTACTACGCCGGCCTGTCGGCCGAACAGAATGTCAAAGTCGAGTTGAAAGGCCACTCGGCAGCGTAATTTTCCCCGGAAGGCAGCGATGCCTGACGGGACGTACCCTGATCGTGAAAGTCGGCGACCAGGGATAGGGTTTTAGGACACGAGCCTACCGGAAGCGGATTCGCGATACGCCCCGGCCAAGGACGGGTTCAGTTCTAATCGGACCGCGACGGTCGCGGATTGTTAGCTAACCAAGAAGGAGATTTTGATGCCAACCTACGTACGTACCGACAAGTGCGACGGCTGCAAAGGTCAGGACAAGACCGCTTGCATGTATATTTGCCCGCACGACCTGATGAAGCTGGACAAGGACGGTTCTGAAACCGGCCACGCCATGCGCGCATTCAACCAGGAGCCCGAGCAGTGCTGGGAGTGCTATTCCTGCGTGAAGATTTGCCCGCAGCAGGCGATCGAATGTCGCCACTACGCTGACGTCGTGCCGCTGGGCGGCATGGTGCAGCCCCTGCGCGGTTCCGACTCCATCATGTGGACCATCAAGTTCCGCAATGGCGTGCTGAAGCGTTTCAAGTTCCCGATCCGCACCACGCCCGAGGGCTCCATCGACTGCTACGGCGGCAAGCCGATGCCCAAGATGGCCGACATCGACGCCATTGGCTCGTTCACGCGCGACATGATGGGCGGTTACCGTGCTGGTAACCCTGCCGAACTGATCCGTAAGTAATACCGGTTAAATTAGAGAGGTAAATGAAATGGCTGGAGAATTTGGTAATCCCGAAGTAATCCAGGAGGAAGTCGACATCCTCCTGATCGGCGGTGGCATGGCATGTTGCGGCGCCGCTTATGAAGTCATGCGCTGGGCAGATGCTGCCAAAGCCGAGATGGGCATGGACCTGAAGATCAAGCTGGTCGACAAGGCCGCGATGGACCGTTCCGGCGCCGTGGCGCAGGGCCTGTCCGCGATCAACACCTACATCGGCTCCGAGCAGGATCCCGCCGACTACGCCCGCATGGTCTCCAACGACCTGATGGGCATCACCCGCGACGACCTGGCCTACGACCTGGGCCGCAACGTCGACGACTCAGTGCACCTGTTCGAAGAGTGGGGCCTGCCCATCTGGAAAACCGACGAAAACGGCGAGCGTCACGACGGTTCGCAGGGCCTGCCCGCGCTGAAAGACGGCGGCAAGCCCGTGCGTTCCGGCAAATGGCAGATCATGATCAACGGCGAATCCTACAAGTGGATCGTGGCCGAAGCCGCCAAGAAGGCGCTCGGCATGGACCGCATCCAGGAACGCATCTTCATCGTCAAGCTGGTCAACGACAAGAACGACCCCAACCGCATCGCCGGCGCCGTAGGCTTCTCGACCCGCGACCATAAAGTCGTGGTTTACAAGGCCAAGGCCATTCTGCTGGCTGCCGGTGGCTGTGTGAACATCTTCCGTCCGCGTTCGGTCGGTGAAGGTACCGGCCGCGCCTGGTACCCGGTGTGGAACGCAGGTTCGACCTACGCGATGGCTGCCGAAGCCGGCGCCGAGCTGACCATGATGGAAAACCGCTTCGTGCCCGCCCGTTTCAAGGACGGTTACGGTCCGGTCGGTGCATGGTTCCTGCTGTTCAAGGCCCAGGCCGTCAACGCCTACGGCGAAGTCTACATGGTGAAGAACAAGGAACTGCTGAACGACTACCCTCCCTACGGACAGGCAGCCGTTCCCGCTTCGTGCCTGCGTAACCACCTGATGCTGAAGGAAATGAAGGAAGGCCGCGGCCCCATCTACATGGACACCGTGACCGCGCTCGCCAAACTGCGCGAGACGCTGACCCCGCGCGAAGTGAAGCACCTGGAAGCTGAAGCCTGGGAAGACTTCCTCGACATGTGCGTCGGCCAGTGTGGTATCTGGGTCGGCGAGAACATCGAGCCGGAGAAGAAGAACTCCGAACTGATGCCGACCGAGCCCTACCTGCTGGGTTCACACTCCGGCTGCTGCGGCATCTGGGTGTCGGGTCCGACCGATGTCGGCGCGCCAACCTCGGAAGATCATGCGGATAAAGACAAGATTCCGGCTCACCTGCCCTCGGGCTGGAGCTGGGGCTACCGCTCGATGACCACGGTCAACGGTCTGTTCACTGCCGGTGACGGCGTGGGCGCATCCGGCCACAAGTTCTCCTCCGGCTCGCACGCCGAAGGCCGCATGTGCGCCAAGTCCATGGTCAAGTACTGTATCGACAACAAGGATTTCAAACCCGAACTCGACACCTCCGTCGAGCAACTGGTGGAAGACATCTACAAGCCGGTGCGTACCTACCTCGAGTTCAAGGACTACACCACGGCGATCGACGTCAACCCCAACTACATCACGCCCAAGATGCTGCAGTTCCGTCTGCAGAAGATCATGGACGAGTATGTCGCGGGTGTCGCAACCTACTACACCACCAACGCCAACATGCTGGGCGTGGCGGAAGAAAAGTTGAACATGCTGAAGGAAGACGCCGAGAAAATGCGTGCGAAGGACCTGCACGAACTGCTGCGCGCCTGGGAAAACTACCACCGTATCCTGACGGCGGAAGCCCACATGAAGCACATCCAGTTCCGTGAAGAAAGCCGTTACCCCGGCTTCTACTACCGCATGGACAAGAACTTTGTCGATGAAGAGAATTGGCATTGCTTCGTGAACTCGGTCTACGACAAGAACTCCAAACAGTGGAACTGCTTCAAGCGCGCCCACGTGGATATTGTCGACAAGTCCAAGCTGTTCAAGCCCGCTGCCCACTAATTCGTTGGTCAGGCAGTGAACTCCGGGCGCCTTCGTGGCGCCCGGTTTTTTTCAGCGGTTTAAAAACTGCAAGACCAACAAGGTTTAGCATCCAGCCGAAAGCGCGTACCCTAACGCTTTCGTGTGTGTGTTACAGAAGTGGGGCCAAGCCCCGGAAGGTAGTTTGAGATGAACGAAAACGAATTCAAGGACATGATCGACGACTCCCCGTTTGCGGGCAGCCCGGTCAAACCCACCATGCTGGCGGAAAATGCCAAGCTGCAATTCCGTTGCCATCGCAACGTCAAGTGCTGGAACGCCTGTTGCAGCAACATCGACATCCCGTTGACCCCGTATGACGTCCTGCGCCTGAAGAGACGCCTGGACATGTCATCGGGCGAATTCCTCAAGCAATACTCGGTACCGTTCGAGATGGACAAGGACGGCATGCCCGGCATCAAACTGCAACCTGTCGAAGGTGGCACCGCGTGCCAGTTCATGACACCCGAAGGATGCGGCGTGTACGAGGACCGCCCAACTGCATGCCGTTACTACCCGGTCGCCTTGCTGACCATGCGCCGCTCGGATGAATTTTTCGACCGCAGTGCCTACGCCCTGGTAAGAGAGCCGCACTGCCTCGGTCACTTCGAGGACAAGGTCCAGACCATCGAGGAATATCGCCGCGAACAGGGCGTAGAAGAGTACGACCAGAAGGCTCATGGCTGGCGCCAGCTCGTGGTCAAGCGCAAGTCGGCCGGCCCCGCCATCGGCAAGCCCACCCCGGTGTCCAACCAGCTGTTTTTCATGGCCAGCTACGACATCGACCGTTTCCGCGCCTTCGTCATGAGCCCGAGCTTCAACGAGACCTATGACATTCCAGTCGAGATCATGGCCACGCTGGTGGCTGACGATGAAGCCCTGCTCGACTTCGGCCTGAACTTCCTGCGCCATACGCTGTTCGGCGAAAAATTCGTAGAAGAGCGTCCGGATGCCTATGAAAAGCGACTGGCGCGTCGTCGTGCTCTGGCCGAACAGCAGAAAGAGGCCGAATTCCAGCAGAAAATGGCGCTGGAGGACGACAAGTATTCGGGTGAGCATTGAGCCCGATGCGGCGCTTGATCGTGTTGACAGCTTTGGCCGGACTGGTGCTGGCAAGCAGCGCTGGCGCAGACACACTCAACAAGTGCATCGATGCGCAGGGCAAGGTAACGTATTCCAACCTGCCCTGCCGCAATGCCAGGGAAGTGCAGAAGGTGGAAATCGATCCCGCTCCGCTGCCCGACGCGGCACCTAAGTCCATTCGCAGTCAGTCCGCGCCAACGCAGCCGGCGCGCGGGCAGGATGCTCTGCCCGTACCCGAAACAAAACGTCCGCCGACGGGAAAAGCGTCCAGCAAGGCTGCCGTGAAGAGCTCCGCACGCGAATGCGATTCGCTTTCCGAGAAGCTGGGAAGCGTACTCGACAAGATGGACAAGGCACACCGCAAGGGCTACACCCAGGACCAAATGGACACGTGGAACCAGGAAGTGAAAACCCTCGAAAGCAAAAAGCGGCAATCGGGCTGTTTCTGAAAAGGCACCACCGCACATGAACGCCCGCACCCTCGACCCCGCCCAGCACCTCATCGAAAAAGAACCGTATTACGAAGCGGTCGGCGACGAAATCCAACTGTTCGAAGCCGCCTATCGCCAGCAGATTCCGGTGCTGCTGAAAGGTCCCACCGGCTGCGGCAAGACGCGCTTCATGGAACACATGGCGTGGCGGCTGAAACGCCCGCTGATCACGGTCTCGTGTCACGACGACCTGACCGCCTCCGACCTGGTGGGCCGCTATCTGGTGAAAGGCGGCGAAACGGTGTGGGTCGACGGCCCGCTGACCCGTGCAGTGCGCTGCGGCGGCATCTGCTACCTGGATGAGATCGTCGAAGCGCGCAAGGACACGATGGTGGTGATCCATCCGCTGGCCGACGACCGCCGCACGCTGCCCATGGAAAAGCTCGGCCAGATCGTCGAGGCGCCCCCCGAGTTCTGCCTCGCCATTTCCTACAACCCCGGCTACCAGAGCGTACTCAAGGACCTGAAGCAGTCGACCCGGCAGCGGTTCGTCGCGCTGGAATTCGACTACCCGTCCGCCGCACTCGAACGCCGCATCGTCGCCAGCGAATCCGGCGTTTCCGAAGCGATAGCCGACAACCTCGTCCGCTTTGCGCAAATGACGCGCAACCTCAAGGGCAGTGGCCTCGAGGAAGGCGCCTCCACGCGATTGCTGGTGCATGCCGGCAAGCTAATCGCCGATGGGGTGAGTCCGGTGACTGCCTGCAAATCGGCGGTCGCCCAGGCGGTCACCGACGACGCAGACATGCTGAAGGCGATCCAGGAACTTTCCTCGTCGATCTTCTGATGGCCCAGTTGCCGCATTCGGCTGCTGACATGGAGAAAAGCCTCCACGTCTGGCTGGACACCGAATTCACCTTCTTCAAAGTCGAGGAACTCGCCGCAGAACTCACCGCGCTGGCGCGCGACGAGCAGGATTTCATCCTCGACTGGATTCGCCGCATCGCCTCCACTCATATCACGCTGGCCTGGCAGTTCGGCCGCCGTGCGCCCGCGCTGTTGCCGCGCATGGAGCGGCGCCTGCTGGAAGCCTGGGCGGTCCACACCTGCGACGTGTTCGACCGCACCGGGTTGCAGAACGCGCTCAGGGTCATGGAGCAGGTCGACAGCTTCGACGAAGCGAAGCACAGGAACGATGCGGCCGGCGCGCTGTTCGAGGACATCGCACCCGTCCTGGGCAACTTCGTCTGCGGCCTGTCGGGACGCCGCCTGCGCATCGAGGAGGGCGATGCCGCCTGGACCGACGGCGAGCGCATCGTATTGCCGCCACTTATCGCCGCGCTGCCTGATCTGGACGACAATTTCCAGCTCGCCAAAATCACGGTAGCCCTGTTGTGGGCGCAGACCCGCTTCGGCAGCCTGCGCATCGATCATGCCGCCATCGCCGCCGATTATGACGATCCTGAACGTGCGCTCACCCGGCTTTATGCGCTGGAAACCTTGCGCCTCACGGCACGAATCGCGAGGGAACTGCCGGGGCTGCACCGCCAGATGCTGCGTTTGCGCACGCAGCTTGATCCCGCGCTTCCCGCCACCTGGCAGCAAATCCAAGCCAGGCTTGCCACCCCGGATGCGACCCTGGATGACAGCCTGGCCATGCTCGGCACAGCCTACGACGAGCCCGACTGCCCGCAGTGGTCTGACCAGGGCTGCTTGCGACCGGATGCGATTGCCGCCGCCCGTGCCGCGCGACTGGACAAGGAAAAGGCCCGCCTGCGCATCAAGCTGGCCGAACTGCTGGACGAACACAAGGCAAGCCAAACTGGCGCGAAATCGGAACCTGAAGCCCCTCCCGATCTGGACGTGGCGCCGCGCGATGAAAACGGTCGGCTCGACTTCGAAATCACGCTCGACGGTGCGCCACTGGCGCCGCCCGACGACGTCAGGCAGTTGCTCACCTCGGTCTATCTCGATTTCGGCGAGATCCCCCCGGAATACCTCACTCCCGCCGGCGACGGCGAATACGATCCGAATCTGGTGTTCGACCAGCCGGAAGATCCCGATGCCGTATGGCAAGGCACCTATCACGAGAAAGGCGCCGAGCTGTACCCCGAGTGGGACCATGGCCGCCAGCACTACCGCAAGAACTGGTGCGTCATGCGGGAAAAACCGGTCACCCCGGCCTACGACGATTTCTATCGCGACACGCTCGGCAAGCACGCCGGCGTGGTCAGACAGTTGAGAAAAAAATTCGAGGCGCTGCGCGATGAGAACCGCCTCGACAAACGGCAAACCCAGGGCGATGAAATCGATCTCGACGCCCTCATCGAGGCGTTGGCCGATTCGCGCGATGGCCGCGAAATGAGCGATCGCCTGTTCGTGCGGATGCACCGCGCCGAGCGCAACATCGCGGTGGTCTTCCTGGTCGACATGAGTGGGTCGACCAAGGGCTGGATCAACGAGGCCGAGCGCGAGGCCCTGGTCCTGCTGTGCGAGGCACTGGAACTGCTGGGCGATCGCTACGCGATCTACGGTTTTTCGGGAACCACGCGCAAGCGCTGCGAGCTGTTCCGCATCAAGACCTTCGACGATCGTTTTGACGACGAGGTGAAGGCGCGCATCTCGGGCATCCGGCCGCAGGAATACACCCGCATGGGATTCGCTTTGCGCCACATGACGAAGCTGCTGAATCAGGTCGAGGCCAAAACCCGCGTGCTGGTCACGCTGTCGGACGGCCGTCCTGACGACTACTTCGACGTCTATCGCGGCGTGTACGGCATCGAGGACACACGCATGGCGCTACTGGAAGCCAGCCGCACCGGCGTTCATCCGTTCTGCATCACGCTCGACCGCGAGGCACGCGACTACCTGCCGCACATGTACGGCGCGGCGCGCTACATCATCCTGGATGACGTGCGACAATTGCCGCTCAAAGTCACCGATATTTACCGGCGAATCACGACATGAGCCTGGACGAACTGAAAGTGGGGGTTTTCTACAGCAACGGCGCGTATGGCCGCACCTGGGGCGTGCGCCAGTTGGCAAAAATCGTCGCCGACGAAAAGACAGGTGAGCAGGTGATTCACTTCAAGGGCGTCGCCGGCACCTGCCGCCGCAAGAAAGGACACTGCAGCCCCTCGGAATTCGCCCGCTGGGCCAAGTATCAGGTCGCCCTGCACGAAAACGACTGGAAGCGGGTGGTGGAAGACACGCCGTCGCCCGAGACATCCCGGGAAACTTAGTCCGCGGGCGGGGAATCCGGTGTTGGGACGCCCTCGTCGCGTACCGCTGACTGCGTGCCCAGATAGTCCATGATGGCGTAGGTCAGCGCACTGCAGCCCGTTCCGTCCAGTGCAGAAATCACGAATACCGGCTCCTGCCAGCCGTAGTCTTTCACGAACTGATCGACCACTGACTGACGCTCGGCCTCGTCCACCATGTCGATCTTATTCAGCACCAGCCAGCGCGGTTTTTCATACAGCGCCTGGTCGTACTTGCGCAACTCCTCGACGATGGCACGCGCCTCATGCACCGGGTCGCCACCTTCCCAGCGCGGTGAGATGTCGACCAGATGCAGCAGTACCCGCGTGCGCTGCAGGTGGCGCAGGAACTGATGCCCCAGCCCGGCGCCTTCCGCCGCACCTTCGATCAGCCCCGGAATATCGGCGATGACGAAACTGCGTTCGCTGTCGACCCGCACCACGCCGAGATTGGGCGCCAGCGTGGTGAACGGGTAATCCGCCACCTTCGGGCGCGCGGCAGAGACGGCACGAATGAAGGTGGATTTCCCTGCATTGGGCATGCCCAGCAGGCCCACATCGGCCAGCACCTTCAGTTCCAGCGCCAGTTCCCGCTCCTCGCCCGGCTCGCCCAGCGTGTGCTGGCGCGGTGCACGGTTGACGCTCGATTTGAAGTGCAGGTTGCCCAGCCCGCCCTTGCCGCCCTTGGCGAGACAAACCGTCTGCCCGTCCTCCGCCAGATCGGCAACCACCTCGCCGCTGTCGATATCGGTGAACACGGTGCCGACCGGCACGCGAACGGTGAGATCCTCGCCGGATTTGCCATAGCATTGCGCGCCTCGGCCGTTCTCGCCTTTTTGCGCCTTGAAGATGCGCTTGAAGCGGAATTCGACCAGCGTATTGATATTGCGGTCAGCCACCGCAAACACACTGCCGCCGCGACCACCGTCGCCGCCGTCCGGGCCACCCTTGGGTATGTATTTTTCACGGCGAAACGAGGCACTGCCGTCGCCGCCCTTGCCGGCCAGCACTTCGATCTTCGCTTCGTCGATGAATTTCATATTGGGAGGTCACTCCATGCACGCCACAAACAAAAAAGCCCCATCCGGCGGACAGGGCTTTCTGGCTGGCGAGTCGAGCTCAGATCAAATCGGCTCAGGCCGCGACGGGCTCGATACGAACCACACGGCGACGGGCCGCGCCCTTGACCTCGAACTTGACGGTGCCGTCGGCCTTGGCGAACAGGGTATGGTCCTTGCCGATGCCGACGTTGTCGCCGGGATGGAACTGGGTGCCGCGCTGACGCACGATGATGTTGCCTGCCAGAACCAGCTCGCCGCCGTAACGCTTGACGCCCAGGCGTTTCGATTCCGAGTCGCGGCCGTTACGTGAACTGCCGCCTGCTTTCTTGTGTGCCATGGTATGTGCTCCTTATGCGGTGATGCCGCCGATTTGCACTTCGGTGAAGTACTGGCGATGGCCCTGGCTCTTGCGGTAGTGCTTGCGGCGGCGCATCTTGAAAATCTTGATCTTGTCGCCGCGTGCCTGGTTCAGCACCGTGGCCGTGACCGTGGCGCCGCGCAGCATCGGGGCGCCCATCTTGATGTCGGCACCTTCGCCTACCATCAACACTTGGTCGAAGGTGATTTCGCTGCCGATTTCGGCTTCGAGCTTTTCAATTTTAAGTTTGTCGCCGGCGCTCACGCGATATTGCTTGCCGCCGGTTTTGATGACTGCGTACATGGGGGGTCTCCAACCAATACGAACCCAGGAAAGCGCGAGATTTTAGCGGTGAACATGTCGTGAGTCAAACAATTTGACGCGCCCAATGCGGGAATAAGCATGCCCGGGCGATGAAAAACCACGAACAGGCTGCTACCATAGCGTGGTTTTCCAATAATAAAGTCCCTAATCGTGTCTCTGGAGAGTCTGCAATCCTACCTGGCCGACGACATGCGTGCCGTCGACCAGACCATCCGCGAAAGCCTGTATTCCGACGTCGTGCTCATCCGCCAGGTTTCCGAATACATCATCAACAGCGGCGGCAAGCGGCTGCGTCCGGCCTTGGTGCTGCTGTCGGCCGGCTGCTTCGACTATCGGGGCAATGCGCACCACACCCTGGCAGCCGTCGTCGAGTTCATCCATACCGCCACCCTGCTGCACGACGACGTGGTCGACGAATCCGAATTGCGACGCGGCCGCGAAACGGCCAATGCGCTGTTCGGCAATGCGGCCAGCGTGCTGGTCGGCGACTTCCTCTATTCGCGCGCCTTCCAGATGATGGTCAGCGTCGAAAACATGGAGGTCATGCGCATCCTGTCCGACGCCACCAACACCATTGCCGAAGGCGAAGTCCTGCAGTTGCTCAACTGCCATGACCCCGACATCGACGAAGAGAATTACCTGCGCGTCATCCGCTACAAGACGGCCAAGCTGTTCGAAGCCGCCGGCCGCTTGGGCGCCGTCATCGGAGGCGGCACGGAAGAAGAAAAACAGGCGCTGGCCCGCTACGGCATGCATCTCGGCACCGCTTTCCAGTTGATCGACGACGTGCTGGACTATTCCGGCGACTTTCTCAAGACCGGCAAGAACATCGGCGACGACCTGGCCGAAGGCAAGCCCACGCTGCCGCTGCTGTATGCGATGAAGCACGGCACCGCCGAGCAGGCCGCCAGCATCCGCCAGGCCATCGAACATGGCGGCCTGACCGAGTTCCAGAGCGTGCTTGCTGCCATCAAGGACACCCGTGCCCTGCAGTACACGCGCGAAGCTGCACAGCGCGAAGCTGAAACAGCCAACGCAGCAATTTCTTGCTTGCCTGATTCAAATTCCAAATCAGCTTTGCTACAATTAGCGGCTTTCGCGGTCGACCGTAGTTTTTGACCGCGTAGTTTTAAATTCCCGTTTAGTGTTCACAATTGGAATTCAGCGATTTTCGGCTGATTCCACCATCTGCCTCGGGGTGTAGCTCAGCCTGGTAGAGTACTGCGTTCGGGACGCAGGAGTCGGAGGTTCGAATCCTCTCACCCCGACCAATTTCTCCGTACGAATCGAGGTCCTGCGGGTTCGCAATTTCGGCCTCGAGATCGTATTTTCGTTCTGATTCGATGGTCTCCCATGCAGCCTGAACCAGCTCCAAAGCAGCGGTGCAAGCAGTTACAAAGTGTGGTCGCTCATGTGAATGAGTGTCGCACAGGACGGCCTGTATCAACGAATCAAACTATGAAACCGACCTGTCGCTGATCAGGAAGGGCTCTGGTCCGGACGGTATTTTTTCAGCTTGTACCAGAGGGTGCGCTCGCTGATATCCAGCAATGCGGCCGCCTTGGCCTTGTTGCCCTCTGACTGGGCCAGGGCCTCGTCGATCAGGCGTGCCTCGAGGTCTTCGACCGCCTGATTCAATGCCGGCGGCGGCCTCGTGCCTTCGGCCGGACGTGCGGTGGTTTTTGGCCTGACGTCGGCAGGCCTCGACTCGATCATGAAATGCTGCACATCCAGCAATCCGCCGCCGCTCAGGATCAAGGCGCGCTCCACCATGTTTTCGAGTTCACGGACGTTGCCGGGCCAAGCATAGCCCTGCAGCCGCTCGAGCGCCGCTGGGCTCAGGCGCGTATCGGCGTTCGAATGCCCGTGCTTGGCGATGAAGTGCTCGACCAGGCCGGAGATGTCTTCCACCCGCCTGCGCAGCGGCGGCAACTCGATCGAAAAGACATTGATCCGGTAGTACAGGTCTTCGCGCAGCTTTCCTTCGCGCACCGACTCGAGGGGATCACGGTTGGTGGCGGCAATGACGCGGATATCGAGGTTGATTACGCGGTTGCCACCCAGGCGCTCGATGGTGTTCTCCTGCAGCACGCGCAGCAGCTTGGCCTGCAGGGCCATCGGCATCTCGGTCAGTTCGTCGAGGAATATCGTGCCGCCGTCCGCCAGTTCGAATTTTCCGATGCGCTCCTTGGCCGCCCCCGTGAAGGCGCCCTTCTCGTAGCCGAACAACTCGCTTTCCAGAATGTCGGCCGGGATCGCCGCGCAATTGATCGGGACGAAAAGCTTGTCGTGGCGAGGCGAGGCGTTGTGCACGGCCCTTGCAGCCAATTCCTTGCCGGTTCCCGTTTCGCCCGTGATCAGCACCGATGCCTTGCTCGGCCCAACGCGCTGGATCAGTTCGTACACCGCACGCATCGGCGCACTGGTGCCGATGAAGGCATCCCAGCCGCGATTGACTTCCTGCCGCAGGAAAGCATTCTGCCGCGCCAGCTCGGCATCGCTCAGCACGCGCTCGACCGCGTGCTCGACCACGTCGATATCAAACGGCCGAAGCAGGTAATCGCAGGCGCCATGTTTCATCGCGCTCACCGCCGTTTCGATCGTGCCGTGTGCGGTGATCACCATGACCGGCACTTCCGACTCCTGCGCCCGAAGCTGGGCCAGGAGTTCGATTCCGTCCATTTCCGGCATGCGCAGGTCGGTGATGACAAGGTCGACCGCCTGGGCTCGAAACACTTCCAGCGCTTCGACGCCGTTACCCGCGCTGATAACCCGATGACCCATCTTCTGCAGCATGATTTCAAGGACACGACGCATTTTCGGCTCGTCGTCCACTACGAGAATTTGCCTGCCTTTCATGTTCCTCCTGCCTGTATGCGCGGAAGGCGGATGCGGAACAGGGCGCCGCCCAACCCGCTTTCCGCAGCCTCGATCTCGCCGCCGTGCGAATTCACGATCTGTTGAACGATGGCCAATCCCAGCCCGATGCCGCCTTCCCGCTTGAAGAAGAAAGCCTCGAACACCCTGGTCCGCTCGGTCGGATCGATGCCCGGCCCATCATCGGCGATCTCGATGGTCAGGTAGCGATCATCATCACGGGTGGTGATTTCGATCCGGCCCCCATGATCAAGAATCTGCAAACCATTCATCAACAGATTGAGCAGGACTTGCGTGATCTGTTCCTCGTCGCACTCGATCAGCGGCCTGGCAGCGCGCAGGGAAGCCGTCACGACGACCTGTTTCTTGCCGGCCTGCGCGCCCAGCATGGCAATGCTGTTCCCGATCAGCTTGTGCATGTCGACCCCAGAATAAGCGGGCGCGCGCGGCCTGGCGGTATCGAGCATGGCCGACACCAGGCGATTGAGGCGTTCGGTCTCGCTTTCGATGAAGCCGACCAGTTCGCGCCCCTCTTCGCTGATGCCGGATTCACGCTGCAACATCTGGGCCGATGAACGCAGAATCCCGAGCGGGGTCCTCACTTCGTGCGCGATCACCGCGGACATCTCGCCGACCACGGCCAGCTTCGAGGCGCGCACCAGGTTCTGCTGCGACTGGTCGATATCCCGCACCATCTGGACGAAGGCCTCGGTCAATTCGCCCACTTCGCCTCCGTGGGCGACGGGGGGGGCCTGCAGGACCTTGTTGCGCATGTACCCGCGGGCAAATCTTGTCAGGGCGGTGATGGGTCGCGCGATTTCGCGGCTGACCCAGGTCGCCATGGAAAAGGTCAGCAGCATGATGAGGCCCAGCAAGCCCATGAAAATGACCGCCATACGATGAACCGGTGCGAATGCCTGGTCTAGCGGCTGGATGACCAGTGTCGTCCAGCCGAAGCCTGGGAAGTTTGCGTAACCGCGTGAGATGGCGGACCCGACGATGACGTCGGAATCCAGGATAGGTGAACCCGGCCGTTCCGATACGTTCGTCCTTGCAGCCCCCTTGCGCCAGTCGGCGAGCCCGTATCCCAGCAACAAGCCATGTTCGCGGAGCTCCCTGGAAGCCGCAATCAGCCTGCCCTGGCCATCGAGGACGGCCAGCATGCGGCCGCTACCGCTCGTCGCCTGATCCAGGACATCGTAAATGCCCGTCCAGTCGAGGGTCAGCCGCAACTGTCCAAGCGTCCCGCCCGCAAAGGCAGACGCCACCGGAACCCGCATCACGAGGGCGCCATCCTGACTCGCGGTCGGTGGTTCGAGGGCCACGTTCGCGCCTGAAAGGGACGCGCTGGACCAGGGCGGCTGGGGCTTCTCCGACAGTCCAAGCCGAGCGGCATTGCTGCTGCTGATGACACGGCCCGCGTTGTCGACACAGGACAGATCGAGGTAGACATCCTTGTAGCCAGTATGCAAATCAGCCAGAAAATGGGAGAGTCGCTTGTCCACATCACGAATCTGCATGTCCTGCATGATGTCGAGGTGGCTCCAGGTGGCGGCGTTTTGGAGGCGCTCGAACATCATCTTGTCGATGTCCGCAGCGATGGTCGCCGCCTGGATGACGAGGTTGCGCTCGATTTCCGCTTGTACCGCTGCACGCGCCTTGACGAAAGCCAGGCTCGCCAGAAGGATGGCGGAAAGAAGGCCCACGCTGAGGAAAGCGACGAGTAGCGTCTTGCGGATGGTCACGGCAGGATGGTAGCCGAATGAATGAATGGAATGCGGCCGGAGGCGAGAAGTATATGAAAAAGTCCCAATGACTCCCCCGAAAGCTTCGCAGCCGGGTTGCTCCCCCCTCAAGTCACGGCATCTTCTCGATGCCGCCATGCGGTTTGTCCTCGCCCTCTGCTTGCTCCTCGCCGGATTCCCGGCGCGCGCGGACGAGAACCTGTTTTCCGATTACCACCTGGGCGAAGGCCTCCGGCTCGGGGATAGCGGTTTCTCGCTGGGTGGATACACCACGGCCAGCTATTCGAATTTGAGCAACGCCGATGCTTCGCGTGTCGGGCTCGACAATCTGAGCCTGTTCGTCTGGTGGCAGGGAGAAGGCCGCTGGAAATTCTTCACCGAGCTGGATTACGAAAATCCATGGGCCTCCAATTCGGAGGGGCAGGAGGGTGAAGACAATTACCTGGCGCTGGAGCGGCTGTACATCGACTACGACATCAACGAAATGGCCACCGTCCGCGCCGGAAAATTCCTCACCCCCATCGGACGCTGGAACCTCATCCACGCCACGCCCCTGGTGTGGACAACTTCGCGCCCCCTCACCACCACCCGGGCCTTTCCCACCAACGTGACGGGTCTGATGCTCTACGGAACGCTGCCCACTGTCGCAAACGGCCTCGAGTACACCCTCTATGCCTCTCAGGGAGACGAGATCCGCCCGAACCCGATCCTGGATCCGTTTTACGAGGTCTTCGGGGCACACGCGATCATTCCCCTGCCCATCAATGGGCAGCTCGGGTTTTCCCTTGCCGATTTCGAACAGGAAGATGCGCCGGATGAAAAACGGCATCTGCTGGGGTTCGATTACGTCTGGTCACGCGATCGCTATGAATTCAGCGCTGAGGGGGTCTACCGGTTTTCTGGCAACGGCAATCTGTGGGATGAAAAAGGTGTCTTCGGGCAGCTGGTCGTCCCGCTTACCGAAAAGGCCTACGCGGTCGGCCGCTACGAATATTTCCATCCGGCTCTGGAGACCGAGGCGACCCAGCTCTTTGTCGTCGGCCTGAACTACCGCTTCACCCCTGCGGTCGTGTTGAAGGCCGAATGGGACGGCGCCAGCAACAACAATATTGACGCGCCCGAAGGCTTCATGGCGTCGCTCAGCATTCTTTTCTGAGGACAGGCATGCCGACTGCCATGTCCTTGCTGACCTCGATGTTCCTGTTCCTGGCGATGTCCAGCGCCTGGGCAGCGAACCTGCCGTTCGCCGTCATCACGGCAGCGGGCGTCCCGGAGCACCACCTGACGCCTGAATCCATTTCGCTCATATTCAAGCGCAAGCAAAAATACTGGGAAAACGGCACCCGCATCCAGCCCGTCAATCTGCCCGCCAGCAATCCGCTGCGCCGCGCCTTCTCGCAAAGCGTTCTGGGACATTCCCCGGAAGACCTGGAAGATTACTGGCGCGAGATGTACTTCCACGGCGTGCTTCCGCCACACGTCCTGGAGTCCGAGCAGGCTGTCATCCTTTTCGTAAATGCCACGCCTGGCGCAATCGGCTATGTGTCGGCTTGCGTTCCCGGACACGGAGTCAATGTTGTCCTGATGGTCGGTGAATTGCCTGACTGCCCGAGGTAGCAGTGACTGCAGATTTGGTCGACAAGACTTGCAGCATGGGGATCAGGCAGTGAACCGCCGTGTCCCCGGAACGCTTCGGCCGTATTTATTTATCCCAACGATATCAATGCATTGAAACTTTTTTCAGCTTGAAACTGGAGCTGGCATTGGTGTTGCTCATTCCTTGGCATCCGCCCCGTGGCGGCAGCCACATCCATGCCAAGGAACCCGATGTTTTCCCACCCTGCCACGCACCTTCCCCCGCTTGATCAGCGCCTATCGATGCAGGCATGGCGCACGCATCCGCTGTCCCGTCGCAAAGCACCGGCCAGGGGACTCTTCGCGAGCACCCAATCATCGGACAACCCGAGTTTCAAACTGACCGAACATGTCGGTACTGACCGCTCCACTGTCGAGACATTCATCAGCCAGCGTTTTGCAGAAAGTTTCGGCTGCCATATCGAAGCCTTCATGCCGCGCCTGTTCAGTGTGCGCAATCGGGAGGGTGAGATTTGCGGTGCATTCGGGTTGCGGTCTGCCAATCGCAATCTGTTTCTCGAACAGTATCTCGATGCGCCGATAGAAAAGACGATCGCAGCCAGCGCGGGCCGCAAGGTCGAACGCCGGGCCATCGTCGAGGTCGGCCATTTCTCGGGCGCCTTTCCTGGCGCTGTCCGCGCCATGATAGGTCTGCTGACCGAACACCTGCAACGGGACGGCTTCGAGTGGGTCGTGTTCACCGGTACCGCAGGGCTGCGCAACGCCTTCTGTCGCCTGGGACTGTGTCCGATCGACGTCCAGGCAGCAACGGCTGACCGTCTTCCGGAAGAGGATCGCAGCACCTGGGGCAGCTATTACGACCATGCCCCACGCGTGTTGATCGGCAATATCCAGGAAGGCTACCGGGCGATGCTCACCCTGTCCGCGCCCGACAACGTCGAGGCCGAGGAGGCCGCATGAACCGGACCATTGCAGCCTTGCAGCGTCACGCCTCCAGCGCGCCCCTGAAAGTGGCCTTGCAGGACGAGGCCGGCACGCTCACGTATGAAGAGATGCGGGTCGCCATCGAACAACTGGCGCAGCAGTTGAATGAACACCGCCCCGGCGTGCTCGCAATGCTGGCCGACAACAGCAGGGACTGGGTGCTGGCGGACCTTGCCGCGCACACGGCCGGCATCCCCTGCGTTCCCCTGCCCCTGTTCTTTTCTGCTGACCAGATTGTCCATGTGCTCGGGACCGCCGGCGTCGATCAGGTGCTGACCGACCAGCCCGAGCGGCTGCTGGCCGCGCTGCAGCAACCTGGTCTTGCGGTGGAGCCTTTCTGCGGCGCGCTGCGACGGGTTCGGCTGCGGCGTGCTGCAGACCCCGTCGCATCGCTGCCTCCAGGCACCCGCAAGGTGACCTTCACTTCTGGCACGACCGGAGAGCCGAAAGGCGTGTGCCTGAGCGCGGACATGATGGAAACCGTGGCCGAGTCGCTGTGGATCGCCAGCGATGCCGACCGCGATGACAGGCATCTTTGTCTGCTGCCACTCGCCACCCTGCTGGAGAACATCGGCGGCGTCTACGCGCCTTTGCTCGCAGGCGCCACGATTTGTGTCCCCCGTCTCGCCGCAGTCGGGCTGTCTGGCAGTTCCGGACTGGACGCCGGACGCCTGCTGGCAGCGCTGAGCGAGTGGCGAGCCAGCACTGCGATCATGGTTCCCCAGATGTTGCAGGCGGTGGTGACGGCTGGCCGGGCTAACATTCCTCTGCCGCGCGGCCTGCGCTATCTGGCCGTCGGCGGCGCGCCGGTCGCGTCCCGGCTGCTGGAGCAGGCCCAGGCGCTCGGCCTGCCCGTCTATCAAGGCTACGGACTGTCTGAGTGTGCGTCCGTGGTCGCCGTCAGCCGCGCGGGGGAAAGCCGTAGCGGCAGCGTCGGCAAGCCCCTGCCGCATATCCGCATCGAGTTTGCCGACGATGGCGAAATACTCGTTCGCGGCCTCGCATGGCACGGCTATCTGGGCGAAAGTGACTTGCGACCCCAGCCTGACTGCATCGCCACGGGAGACATCGGCTACCTCGATGCGGAGGGCTTTCTGTTCCTGACCGGCCGCAAGAAGAACATGTTCATCACGTCCTTCGGACGCAACGTCGCGCCGGAATGGGTGGAAGGCGAACTGGCCGCGCACCCCGGCATTGCCCAGGCGGCCATCTTCGGCGAATCGCGTCCGTTCAACTGCGCCGTGATCGTGGCGCATCCGGGAACGCCATATGGCGCCATCGAAGCCGCACTCGACCTGGCCAACCGCCGGCTTCCGGACTACGCCCAGGTGCGTGGATGGATTCCGGCAATCGAGCCCTTCACCCCGAACAACGGCATGTCGACCCCGAACGGCCGTTTGCGACGCACCGCGATTCTGGGGCGCTATGCGGCCCAGATCGAAGCCTTGTATCAACCCTGAACAGAACCGGAAACCCATGCACTTCTACCCACAGCTTCAGCACGCAACCGCCGGCGAACGCGCCACCCTGCTTTCATCACCCTTGATCACGACCGCCCTGGCGGGCCAGGTCAAGCGGCAGCAATACCTCGGCTTTCTCGGCCGTGCCTTCCACCACGTCAAGCATACCGTTCCGCTGCTGATGGCCTGCGGCGCGCGGCTGCCCGACCGGCAGGAATGGCTGCGCAGCGCCATCGCCCACTACATCGAGGAAGAACTCGGCCACCACGAATGGATCCTCAACGACATCGCAGCCGCCGGTGGCGATGCGGACGCCGTCAGGGACAGCCAGCCCGATTTCGACACCGACCTCATGGTCGCCTATGCCTATGACACGGTCACCCGAAGGAATCCGGTCGGCTTCTTCGGGATGGTGTATGTCCTCGAAGGCACCAGCGTGAGCCTCGCCTCGCATGCGGCCAGCGTGTTGCAGGAGGCACTCGATCTTCCGCCCGGCGCTTTTACCTATCTCAGTAGCCATGGCTCGCTCGACGTCGAGCATATCGGCGACTTCGAGCAACTGGTCAACCGCCTCGACAGGCCGGACGACCGCGAGGCCGTCGTCAACAACGCCCAAACCTTCTTCCGCCTGTACGGCAACGTCCTGCGCGGCATCGACCTTCAGGAGCACGCATGAAAATTTCCGGCAGCACCATTCTGATTACAGGCGCCAGCGGCGGCATCGGCGGTGCCATCGCCCGCCAGCTTGCCCAGCGCGGCGCCACCCTGATCCTGGTCAATCGCGACAGCACCAGGCTGGAGGCATTCGCCGCCGAGCTCGCGACGTCGGGCGGCAAGGTCACGGCACTCGCCGGCGACCTCGCCCTGCCCGGCGAGCCGGCCCGGCTGGCGCGGGACGCGATCGAACAGGCGGGCACGATCGATATCGTGATCAACTGCGCGGGCGTGCAGAACTTCGGCTTCTTTGCCGAGGAAAGCGCAGCCGACACGGCGACACTGTTCAACGTCAATACCATCGCGCCAATCGCGCTGGTCAATGCCCTGCTGCCTCACATGCTCGAAAGGGGAAAGGGGCAGATCGTCAATCTGGGATCCATTTTCGGTTCGATCGGCTTTCCCTGCTTTGCATCCTATTCGGCCAGCAAGTTCGCGCTGCGCGGATTCTCCGAAGCGCTGCGGCGCGAACTCGCGGGAACCGGCGTCGGCGTCACCTATGTGGCGCCGCGCTTCACCAAGACCGCGTTCAACCGAAGCGTGGTCACGCGCATGGCGGATGCCCTGAAGATGAACCAGGACGAACCGGAAAGCGTCGCCGCCAGCGTCATCGCCACCATCGAGCGCGATGGCCAGGAAAGTTACCTCGGCTGGCCCGAGAAGCTGTTCGTCCGCATCAACTCAATCCTCCCGCGCCTGGTCGATCCGAGCCTGGTCAAGCAGGTTGACCTGATGCGTCCCTTTGCCACCGAAACAACCCGTTAACACCCTTTACCTGGAGAGCTTCAATGTTCCGCAAATCCGTCGCTACGCTTTTTCTGTTCGCCAGCCTGAACGCCGCCAGCATGGCAGCGCAAACCAATCTTGACGAGCTCATCGCCGACGTCGGTCATCGCTGGGCCAGGGTCACCTACCACACTCCGGATGCCGACAAGGAGGCCGCCTATGAGATCCTGATCGGCAATGCCCAGCAGCTATCGCAGTCCTTTCCGGGCAAAGCGGAACCGATGATCTGGCAGGCCATCATCCTCGCCAGCGCAGCCAAGGTCGAAGGCGGACTGGGCGGGCTCAGCAAAGCCAAGGAAGCACGCGAGCTGCTGCTTGCCGCCGAAAAAATCAATCCATCCGCATTGGACGGCTCCATCTACAACTCGCTGGGCAGCCTCTATGCGAAGGTTCCTGGATGGCCGATTGGGTTCGGCGACAAAAAGAAAGCGCAGGCATATTTCGTCAAGGCGCTTGCCCTCAACCCCAACGGGATCGATCCCAACTACTTCTATGCGGATCTGCTTGCCGACGAAGGGGAATACGCCCAGGCGGTCGACCATCTGAATCGCGCGCTGGCCGCTGCTCCCCGCCCCGGGCGCGAGGATGCCGATGCCGGACGCCGTCAGCAAGCGCTGCTTCTGCTGGGCACGATCAAGCAGGAACATGGCGACAAGCTGGTCAGCCGCTAAGTCCCGGTCGAGCCCAACGATGGAGCGGCGAGCCGACATGCTGGATTCAATCGGGTGCCTGACATTCGGCATCGTCAGCATGGCTGCATGGATCTGGATCTATCTCAATCTGGCCTTTCCCGTTTAGCGGACGGGCAGGATTCGCGACTCATCCGGTTTTCAGGGGACCAGGCCGGGGCAATCACATACGGAAGTCGTACGCCCAGTCTGCATCATCTGCTTGTCTTCGCTTTTTGAATTGACACACAAACTGTACGGATTTCCCGTTCGCCGTTGCGGCTAGAATGGATTCCTTTTGCAGGAGACAAGCATGTCCGAGCCCGTTGTGTACGATCGCAATCCCGCCGAACTCGAACTCGAGCCCGGTGAGTACTGGTGGTGTTCTTGCGGCCGCTCGATGACGCAGCCGTTCTGCGACGGTTCGCACGAAGGCACCGGATTGGAGCCGAAGCCGTTCGTCATCAAGGAAAAGACCACCGTGTGGCTGTGCAACTGCAAACACAGCAAGGACAAGCCATTCTGTGACGGCTCGCATAACGATCTGACCGACGACGATATCTTCTAAATCGAGCAACGGAGTCCGCCATGACCGTCCAACCCGAGAGCGTGCTCACCTTCTGGCTGGGCCCGCCCGGCAGCGCTACCGAAGTCTCCGGACGGCAGCGCACACTCTGGTTCGGCAAGTCCGCTGCGAACGACCAGGAGGTGGCCGAGCGGTTTGCCGATACGCTGCTCGCCGCAACGGCGGGCGAACTCGACCACTGGGCTGATTTCCCGCGCGGACGACTTGCGCTGGTCATTGTGCTCGACCAGTTTCCGCACCATATCCACCGCAACCGGCCGCAGTCATTCGCCACCGACCCGCAGGCCCTGGCGCTGAGCTTGTTCGCGCTTGGCTCTGATGAAGACCAATTGCTCGCACCGATCGAGCGGGTGTTCCTCTATCTGCCGCTCGAACACGCCGAATCGAATGAAATGCAGGACCGGTCCGTTTCACTTTTCGAGAAGCTGGCCGGCGAGGCCGCAGCCAACGAACGGACGCTGTTCGATGGCTTTCTGGACTATGCGCGCCAGCACCGCGACGTGGTGGCACGCTTCGGCCGCTTTCCGCATCGCAACGAGATTCTGGGGCGCCCCTCAACTGCAGATGAAATCGAATTCCTGAAGCAGCCCGGATCGCGCTTCTGACGGCCATTCATTCCCTTCAGGGTTTGATCCCCTGCGGGTAAAATGGCGGCTTCCTGTGCCCCCCGTGGTCTTCATCCGGCCGTTTCCATGTCCCGCCAAATCCTCGTCACCTCTGCCCTGCCATACGCCAACGGCAGCATTCACCTCGGCCATCTGGTCGAATACATACAGACCGATATCTGGGTCCGCTTCCAGAAGATGCGTGGTCATGACTGCCGCTACGTGTGCGCCGACGACACCCACGGCACCGCGATCATGCTGCGCGCGGAAAAGGAAGGCATCACGCCGGAAACCCTGATCGGCCGGGTGTGGGACGAACACACGCGGGATTTCTCCGGCTTCCATATCGGATTCGACCATTACTACTCGACGCATTCGGACGAGAACCGCGAACTGGCTTCGACCATCTACCTGCGCCTGCAGGAAGCCGGCCTGATCGAAGTCAAGACCATCGCGCAGCTGTATGACCCGGTCAAGAACCTGTTCCTGCCGGACCGTTTCATCAAGGGCGAATGTCCCAAGTGCGGCGCGGCCGACCAGTACGGCGACAACTGCGAGGTCTGCGGCGCGACCTACAGCCCGACCGAATTGAAGAACCCGGTGTCGGCCGTGTCGGGCGCCACCCCGGTGCACAAGGATTCCGAACATTACTTCTTCAAGCTCGGCGCGTGCGAGGCCTTCCTGCGTGAGTGGACGACCTCGGGCGCACTGCAGGCCGAAGCTGCCAACAAGATGCAGGAATGGTTTGCTTCCGGCCTCAACAACTGGGACATCAGCCGCGACGCGCCCTACTTCGGCTTCGAGATTCCCGGCGCGCCCGGCAAGTATTTCTATGTGTGGCTCGATGCGCCGGTGGGCTACATGGCGAGCTTCGCCCGATACGCCAGGGACAACGGTCTCGACTTCGACGCCTGGTGGGGCGCCGACTCCAAGACCGAGCTGGTGCATTTCATCGGCAAGGACATCCTGTACTTCCACGCCCTGTTCTGGCCGGCGATGCTGAAATATTCAGGTTACCGGCTGCCGACCGCCGTGTATGCACACGGTTTTCTGACGGTGAACGGGCAGAAGATGTCGAAGTCGCGCGGCACCTTCATCACTGCGGCGAGCTATCTGGAACAGGGCCTCGACCCCGAGTGGTTGCGTTACTACTACGCGGCCAAGCTCAATGGCTCGATGGAGGACATTGATCTCAACCTCGACGATTTCGTCGCGCGCGTGAACTCGGACCTGGTCGGAAAGTTCATCAACATCGCAAGCCGCACCGCCGGATTCGTCCACAAGAACTTCGAGGGCAAGCTCGCCGACGGCGTTGCCAACATCGAACTGATCGGCGATTTCCAGGCCGCCGCCGGTACGATCGCCGCGCATTACGAGGCGCGCGACTACGCCAAGGCCTTGAGGGAAATCATGGCGCTGGCCGACCGCGCCAACCAGTACGTGGCCGACGAAAAGCCCTGGGAACTGGCGAAGAAACCCGAAGCCGTCTATCGCCTGCACGAGGTCTGCACGGTTGCGCTCAACTGCTTCCGCCTGCTGACCCTGTATCTGAAGCCGGTGCTGCCGAAGCTCGGCGAGCAAGTCGAGTCCTTCCTCGACATTCCGCCGCTGGTCTGGAACGACGCGCAGAGCCTGTTCATCCGCCACCGCATCAACGCTTACAGCCACCTCATGACCCGCATCGACCCCAAATCCATTGAAGCCATGGTAGACGCCAACAGGCAGAATCTCGAACCCACCCCAGCGCCCGCCCCGGCGCGCCACGCCGAAGCGCAGTCGCACGCGGTGCAGCCGACGGCCGGCACGCCATTGGCCGATACGATCAGCATCGACGACTTCGCGAAGATCGACCTCCGTATCGCGCGCATCGCCAACGCCGAACACGTCGAAGGGGCCGACAAGCTGCTGCGGTTGACGCTCGATCTCGGCGAACTCGGCACACGCCAGGTGTTTGCCGGGATCAAGTCGGCCTACGCTCCCGAGACGCTGGTGGGACGCTTCACCGTGATGGTCGCCAACCTCGCGCCGCGCAAGATGAAGTTCGGCATGAGCGAAGGCATGGTGCTGGCCGCTTCGGGCGATGCGCCTGGCCTCTTCATCCTGTCACCCGATTCCGGCGCCATGCCGGGCATGAAGGTGAAATAAACGATGAAGACCCTGCACCTTGTCATCCATGGCCGGGTGCAGGGCGTATGGTTTCGCGAATCGATGCGCCTCAAAGCCGAACAACTCGGCATCACCGGCTGGGTGAGAAATCGTGCTGACGGCAGCGTAGAAGCTGTCATTCAGGGCGACGATGAAACCGTATCCAGCCTGCTCGACTGGGCACGGGTGGGACCACCGCAGGCCAGCGTGACCCGGCTGGATGTTGCGGCCGCGTCGGGTGAGTACCTGTCATTCGAGAAGCGCACGACGTCCGTTACGGACCCGACTGGCTGATCGCGCGGGCAAAAAAATGCCCGGCTCGAAAGCCGGGCAAGGAATCCACCAAAGGAGGAGGATTGGAGGAGACAACACCAAAGATGCCATTGCGGCGCCCTCAGTGTTATTAGAATTTTCTAATATAGTGGTTTACCTGTCAACACCTTGTTGCAAAAAAGGCATGAATTGGTACTTTTGTTTCATTCGTACCACATTCTTCAGTAGATCAGGCTGACGGCTTCGGGTTTGAGCCAGGCTCCCAGCGACTCCAGCAACCGGTCATCCAGGCGCACCCGCCAGTCATCCCCGAGCCGGATGCGGCAACTTGCATTGGGGTGATGGTATTCCACCCACACCGGGCACCCGCCCTCCTCCACCTTGTAGGGCGAGAGCAATTCCGCCAGTTTGCGGCCACCGTTCGTTTGGGCATGGCATTGGCCGTTGCAGGCCAGGCTCAGTCCCTGGGCAAACCGGGTACGTGCACCGGCCAGGTCGTAGATGCGCTCCGCCGTCACGCGCACTCCGCCCGAATAGTCGTCACGGCTGACCTTGCCTTCGATGACCAGCAGCGCGTCATCCTTCAGCAGGTGCCGGTTCTGCTCGTACAGTTCGTTGAAGATCACCACCTCGACCTGGGCCGTGGCATCGTCCAGCAACAGGATCAGCATCTTGCCGCGCCGCGTCATCTGGGTGCGCAGCGAAACGACGATGCCGGCCAGCATCACCAGGTCGCGCGAAGGCTCCAGGCTGTCGAGCTGCTTCTTGGCGAAGCCGGATACCTCGGCCAGATACGAAGTAAAAGGATGACCGCTGAAGAAGTAGCCAAGTGCGGACTTTTCCTGCAGCAGCTTTTCCTGTTCCGGCCATACCGGCACATCGACCAGATCCTCGCCGCCTTCGAGCGCCTCGCCGAACAGGCCCACCTGCCCGCCGCTGCGTGCAGCGCGGTCGGCCGTATCGAGCGCAGCCCCCACCGACGCCATCAGGCTCGCACGATGGTCGTTGATGCTGTCGAAGGCACCGGCCTTGACCAGTGCCTCGAGCACGCGGCGATTGAGATAGCGTTTGTCGACCCGGCGCGTCAGGTCGAACAGACCCTTGCAGGGACCGTTGGCCTCGCGCTCGGCGACGATCGCCCCGATGGCGGCCTCGCCGCTGCCCTTGATGGCGCCCAGGCCATAGCGGATCTCGGTTGCGCTGACGGGTTCGAAGCGATAGCCCGACCGGTTGATGTCGGGTGGCAGCAGGGTCAGTCCGTTGGCGCGGCAGTCTTCGTAGAACACGCGTACCTTGTCGGTGTCGGACATCTCGGACGACATCGTCGCCGCCATGAATTCGGCCGGATAGTAGGCCTTGAGCCAGGCCGTGTGATACGCCACCAGCGCATAGGCGGCAGAGTGCGACTTGTTGAAGCCGTATTCGGCGAATTTCTCCATCAGGTCGAACAGGCGCTCGGCGACCTTGGTGTCCGCCCCGCGCTGCGCTGCACCTGCGAGGAAGATTTCCCGCTGCTTGGCCATCTCCTCGGGTTTCTTCTTGCCCATGGCGCGCCGCAGCATGTCGGCGGCACCGAGGCTGTAGCCCGCCAGGATCTGCGCCACCAGCATCACCTGCTCCTGGTAGACGATGATGCCGTAGGTCGATTTCAGTACCGGCTCGAGATCGGGATGGAAATACTCCGGTTTCTGCTTGCCCTGCTTGCGTGCGATGAAATCGTCCACCATGCCCGAGCCCAGGGGGCCCGGCCGGTTCAACGCCATCAGCGCGATGATGTCTTCGAAACAGTCGCCCTTGAGCTTCTTTTCCAGATCCTTGGCCGAGCGCGATTCGGACTGGAATACGGCCGTGGTGTTGCCCTCGGCGAACAACCTGTACACGGCGGGATCGTCGAGCGGCAGGTCTTCCAGGCGGAAGTCCCTGCGGTCGTCGTGCCGCCGCACGAAGCGCACCGCCTCGGCCAGGATGGTCAACGTGCGCAGGCCGAGAAAGTCGAACTTCACGAGGCCGATGGCTTCGACGTCGTCCTTGTCGAACTGCGACACCGCCGCATCCGAGCCTTCGGCGCGATACAGCGGACAGAAGTCGGTGAGCTTGCCCGGCGCGATAAGCACGCCGCCCGCGTGCATGCCGACGTTTCGTGTCACGCCCTCGAGCTTTTCGGCCAGCGGCAGCAACTCGGCGAGTTCTTCCTCGTTCCGCGCACGCTCGTCGATCTGCGGTTCCTTCTCGCGCGCCTCGGCCAGCGAAATCCCGAGCTCGTTCGGCACCAGCTTGACGAACTTGTCGACGAACAGATACGGCAGGTCGAGCACGCGGCCGACGTCGCGCAGCACCGCCTTGGCCGCCATGGTGCCGAAGGTGGCAATCTGCGACACCGCGTCATGGCCGTACTTGTCCTTCACGTACTGGATGACGCGATCGCGGCCGTCCTGGCAGAAGTCGATATCGAAGTCGGGCATCGACACCCGCTCGGGGTTCAGGAAGCGCTCGAACAGCAGGTCGTAGGCGAGCGGATCGAGGTCGGTGATGCCGAGGCTGTAGGCGACCAGCGAACCCGCGCCGGAGCCGCGACCCGGTCCCACCGGCACGCCATTGTTCTTGGCCCAGTTGATGAAGTCGGCCACGATCAGGAAGTAGCCGGGAAACCCCATCTGGATGATGGTGCCAAGCTCGAACTCCAGGCGCGCCAGGTATTCCGGCAGCCTGGCGGCACGGATTTCAGTGTCTGGGTAAAGCGCCGCCATGCGTTCATGCAGGCCCTCGATGGAGCGCTGCCGCATGTAATCGTCGAGGCTCATGCCATCCGGCGTCGGAAAATCGGGCAGCCTGCTCTTGCCAAGCTCCAGGGTGAGGTTGCAGCGCTTGGCGATTTCGACGCTGTTCTGCAAGGCTTCGGGCAGGTCGGCGAACAGTTCCGCCATCTCGTCCGGTGTCTTGAAATACTGCTCGGCTGTAAATGAACGCGGCCGCCGCGGGTCGCCCAGCATCATGCCCTCGGCGATGCACACGCGCGCCTCGTGCGCCTTGAAGTCGTCGGGGGCGATGAACTGGATTGGATGGGTGGCGACTGACGGCAACTCGAGTGCCGCGCCGATATCGAGCAGGCCGTCGATCAGGCGCTCGGTGTGCGGCTGGCCGAAACGTTGCAGTTCCAAGTAGTAGCGTCCGGGAAACAACGCGGCCCAGGCCTCGGCTGCGGCGCGTGCCGCGTCGGGCTTTTCGTCCAGAATCGCCTGTGCGACGTTGCCGGCGTCGCCGCCCGACAACGCCAGCAGGCCGTCGGTGCCGTCACGCAACCAGGCAGGATCGATCTCGGCACGGCCGCGATGGAGGTTTTCCTGATAGGCACGGGTCAACAATTCACATAGGCGACGATAGCCTTCACGATGCTGCACCAGCAGCAGCAGGCGCGAGGGGCGGTTTCGGTCGGCGGCATGGGTGATCCATACGTCGCAACCGAATATGGGCTTGATCCCGGCACCCCGGGCAGCGCGGTAGAACTTCACCCAGCCAAAGGTGTTCGACAGGTCGGCGAGACCGAGCGCAGGCATCGCGATGTCGCGCGCGCGCTTGACCGCTTCGCCCACCCGCACCAGCCCATCAACGACGGAATATTCGGTGTGCAGGCGGAGGTGAATGAAACGCGGATCGGTCATAGGCGGGCAACGAAAAAGCAGGCCGCCATTTTACCGCCGCCAACGGAAGAGCCAAAAACAAAAGGCAGCCGCAGCTGCCTTGTGTTCGAACCCCGATGATCTTGTTCAGGCAGGAGCGGCGCCCTCGCCGCGATGTCTGCCCGCAATCGCGGCGAGGGCGCCGCTCCTACAAGGACGTTCGGGGCGTCAGTTCGCGCGGCGCTTGAATTCGTTGGTGCGGGTGTCGATCTCGATCATGTCGCCGATGTCGACAAACGCGGCCACCGGCAGTTCGAAACCGGTCGGCTTGATGCGGGCGGGCTTCATGACCTTGCCGGAGGTGTCGCCGCGCACCGCGGGTTCAGTGTATTCGACTTCGCGGATGACCGTGGTGGGCATTTCGACCGAGATCGCCTTGCCATCGTAGAACACCACTTCAACCGGCATGCCGTCGTCGAGGTAGTTCAGGGCGTCGCCGAGGTTGTCGCCCTCGACTTCGTACTGGTTGTATTCACTGTCCATGAAGACGTACAGCGGATCGGCAAAATAGGAATAGGTGCATTCCTTGCGGTCGAGGGTGACGGTTTCGAACTTGTCATCGGCGCGGTAAACGCTTTCCATACCGGAACCGTTGAGCAGGTTCTTCATTTTCATTTTGACGACGGAGGCATTGCGGCCCGATTTCGAGAATTCGGCCTTCTGCACCACCATCGGGTCTTTGCCGATCATCACGACGTTGCCGGCGCGGAGTTCCTGTGCGATTTTCATGGGTATTTATCCTGCTGCAAGAGCGCTAAGGGTTTGCGAAAACCCGGCATTTTAGCTTATTTTCAGCAAAATTAACCAGCTTGCCGGTCAGCCGGCCGGCCAGGCCCAGGCGGTCGCACCAGGCCGTCGCATGCCTTTCGATTGCTGCCTGCTGCGCGCGCCATGCGGCCCAGCAGGTGGCCATGTCTGCCACATCCGGCATGCCGTTCCAGTGCCGCCACAGCCCGCTCACCGCGTGTTCCGCTTCCGACGCCAGCCCTTCCGTGTAGTGCTGCAGCAAGGCATCGAGTTTGTCCCAGTGCGCATTGTCTTGCTGCGGGTAGGCCTGCCACACCATGGGACGCGCTGCCCACTGTGCCCGCACACAGGAATCCTCGCCGCGCACGAAATTCAGATTGCAAGCCCACAACATGTGGTCATACGTATCCTGATCCAGGAACGGCAGGATGTGTAGTCGCAAGGCGCCCCGCCGGTACGCCTCACCGGCCTGCAAACTGGTAATGCCCAGCCACGCTGCGAGTTGCGGAATGATCCGCCCTTCCGGAACGAAGCAGGTAACGGACCGCGTGTCGGCGGCCCAGGCATCGAGCAAGCCGGGCAGCGCCGGATTCTCGTAGGCGAACAGAGACACCCGCAGTTCATCCGCCCGCGGCACTTCAAGATCCAGCGCGCGCCAGAAGGCGGGTATCCCGGAATGGACGAACGCAGCGCGCCGCTCGGCCAGGTCTGCCTCGGCCAGCAGGCCGCCGGTGTCCGGCGTGTAACCGGGAAAGAAGAAATATTTGGTCAGCGGCAGCCGGGGGTGCGGTGAAGGCATGCCGTGGTGCTCGGCCACCCAGGGCTCGGCGCTCAGATACTCGAGGTTGATCCAGACCGGCGGTGGCGCCTGCACGCTCATCGAAAGCAGATAGGATTCAGGTAGCTTGCAGCCGAAAGCTTCGATCACCACCTGCGCCGGTTCGACTGCCGAAAATTCCGCATGCCATGCGCAGACGTCCACCCCTTCGCAGATTTGCCGATTCACATCCGTCGCGATAACGGGCCAGATGTGCCGAAACGCCCCTAAATCATCCACCCACAGCCGCACCGTCTGCCCATGCTCGCGGACCAGACCGCGCGCCAGCCGCCAGGCAATGCCGATATCGCCGTAATTGTCGACGACGTTGCAGAAGATGTCCCAGGTAGCGCGCATGGCACGCATGCTAACGCATCCCCCGAAGCGAGATCCCACGTAACGGGTCCCGGAAGGCCGCAATTGAAGCAAGCCTTGCTTCCCCTGCTCATTTCACGGTTAGGTTGAATGAAAACCACAGCACGCCAGAGAGCCTTGCTTTTTGCTGTTCTCCCCTTGTAAAAACTCATGCGCGGTAGTAAAAAGCAAAAAGTTTGGTTTCAAGAACCGTGCAGGTTTGGCATTACCGCAGGGCATCACCGGGTAGCGCGCTTGAATTCAGACCGACGGCCAAAAAAATCAAGCCGTCATGTCATCCGCCAGCGTTTACGCCCCAAGGGGTGCATTTCTGCTTTTCGCGGTTATGTTGAGTAGTTGTATTAAGTGTCCGCCAAGGAGGAAGTTTGAATGGCAACAGGTACTGTGAAGTGGTTCAGCGATGCCAAGGGTTTTGGATTCATTACCCCCGATGACGGCGGCGAGGATGTGTTCGCACATTTTTCCGCCATCCAGAGCAGTGGCTTCAAAACGCTGAAAGAAGGTCAGAAGGTCTCCTTCGAAGTCAGCCAGGGACCCAAAGGCAAACAGGCTTCCAACATCCAGCCGCAGGGCTGAGCTGTTGAGCTGAAACTGAGAGCCCCGCCAAGGCGGGGCTTTTTTTCGGCCGGAATTCCCGTCACGGCGCGAGTCCCGGCGCGCAAATCCAGTTACATCTTCGCGACCATCGCCTCGGCGAACTGCGAGCACTTCACCTCGGTGGCGCCTTCCATCAGTCGTGCGAAGTCGTAGGTCACGGCCTTCGCGGCGATGGCCTTTTCCATGCTGGCGATGATGAGGTCGGCCGCTTCTGTCCAGCCCAGGTGGCGCAGCATCATCTCGGCCGACAGGATCAGCGAACCCGGGTTGACATAATCCTTGCCCGCATATTTCGGTGCGGTGCCATGGGTGGCCTCGAACATCGCCACCGTGTCCGACAGGTTCGCGCCGGGCGCGATGCCGATGCCGCCGACTTCCGCCGCCAGCGCGTCGGACACATAGTCGCCGTTCAGGTTGAGCGTGGCGATCACGTCGTATTCGTCGGGGCGCAGCAGGATCTGCTGCAGGAAGGCGTCGGCGATGACGTCCTTGATCACGATGCCGTTCGGCAGCTTCATCCACGGACCCTCGTCAATCGGCGTGGCGCCGAACTCGCGTGCGGCCAGTTCGTAGCCCCATTTCTTGAAGCCGCCTTCGGTGAACTTCATGATGTTGCCCTTGTGTACCAGGGTCACCGATTTGCGCTTGTTGTCGATGGCGTACTGGATCGCTCGACGGATCAGCCGCTCCGAGCCTTCGACCGACACCGGCTTGATGCCGATGGCCGAGGTTTCGGGAAAGCGGATCTTGGTCACGCCCATTTCCTTTTGCAGGAATTCGATGACTTTCTTCACCGCATCACTGCCAGCTTCCCACTCGACGCCGGCGTAGATGTCCTCGGTGTTCTCGCGGAAGATCACCATGTCGACCTTTTCCGGCGCTTTCACCGGGCTGGGAACGCCGGTGAAATAACGCACCGGGCGCAGACACACATAGAGGTCCAGCATCTGGCGCAGTGCCACGTTGAGCGAGCGGATGCCGCCCGAGGTCGGCGTGGTGAGCGGGCCCTTGATCGAGATCATATAGTCCTTGACCGCCTGCACGGTCTCTTCCGGCAGCCACTGGTCGCCGCCGTAGACCTTGACCGCCTTCTCGCCGGCATACACTTCCATCCAGGCGATCTGCCTGATGCCGCCGTAGGCCTTGGCCACGGCGGCATCAACCACGCGGCGCATCGCCGGCGTGATGTCGACGCCGGTGCCGTCGCCTTCGATGAAGGGAATGATGGGGGTGTCGGGTACGTTCAGCGTGTTGTCGGCGTTGACGGTGATTTTCTGGCCCTGGGCGGGAATCTGAATGTGTGTGCTCATGAAGGTCTCGAAACGTTGTTCCCTTAAATGGGTAAAATTGGGACTTTGCCCCCCACCGAAGTGTCGCGTCTTATTTTGTTCAACAAACCCTACGGCGTACTCAGCCAGTTCACCGCCGAAGGCCGCTGGCAGGGTTTGCGGGATTACCTCGCGCTGCCGGGTGTATACGCAGCCGGACGCCTCGATGCGGACAGCGAAGGTCTGCTGATTTTAACCGATGACGGCGTGCTGCAGAGCCGCATCGCCGACCCCAGGCACAAACTGCCCAAAACCTACTGGGCCCAGGTCGAGGGTGCGCCCGACGATGCCGCTCTCGAACCGTTGCGTCGCGGCGTCGACCTCGGCGACTTCGTCACGCGTCCGGCCCGGGCGCGTCTCATCGACGAACCTGCCGGGCTGTGGCCGCGCAATCCGCCGATCCGCACCCGCGCGGCCATCCCGACGAGCTGGATCGAACTCGTGATTGCCGAAGGCAAGAATCGCCAGGTTCGCCGCATGACCGCCAGGATAGGCTTTGCCACGCTACGCCTGGTTCGTGCCGCGGTCGGCGAATGGACCCTCGGTGAATTGCAGCCCGGCGAATGGAAAGAACTGCATGTCCGAGCCTAGTTCGAACACACCCTGGTTGCCCCACGTCGTCGTCGCCGCCATCGTCGAACGCGACGGCAAATTCCTGCTGGTGGAGGAGCACACCGCCGAAGGCCTGCGCCTCAACCAGCCCGCCGGTCATTGGGAGCGCGGCGAGACGCTGCTGGACGCCGTGCGCCGCGAAGCGCTCGAAGAAACCGCACATCTGGTCGAGCCACTCGCATTGATTGGCTGCTACACCACCCACTATCCGCGCCGCGACATCACCTATTTGCGTTTTGCCTATGTCTGTGAGATCGCCGGCTTCGACGCCGAACGCCAACTGGATGAAGGCATCGTGCGCGCCGTATGGCTGACACCTGAGGAACTCTTTACCAGCCCCATCCCGCACCGCAGCCCGCTCGTGATGCGCTGCATCGAGGATTACCTGGCGGGGCGGCGCTTTCCGCTCGACTTCGTGCGCCACGCATGAACACGCGCGTCGTCGTCGGCATGTCGGGCGGTGTCGATTCTGCCGTCGCCGCCCATCTCCTGAAGCAGCAGGGCTACGATGTACTCGGCGTCTTCATGAAGAACTGGGACGACGACGACAACACGGAGCACTGCACGGCGCGGCAGGATTTTCTCGACGTGCTGGCGGTGGCCGACGTGCTCGGCATTGAGGTCGAGGCAGTGAACTTCGCTGCCGAATACAAGGAGCGCGTGTTCAGCTTTTTCCTTGCCGAATACCAGGCCGGGCGCACGCCGAATCCGGATGTTTTGTGCAATGCGGAAATCAAGTTCAAGGCGTTCCTGGAAGACGCCATCGCGCGCGGCGCCGAGTTCATCGCCACCGGCCATTACGTAGGCAAGGGCACGGATGCTGCCGGCCACGCCACGCTGCTGAAGGCGGCTGATGCCAACAAGGACCAGAGTTACTTCCTCTACCGGCTGAGCCAGTCGCAGTTGCAGCCCGCGCTGTTTCCGCTGGCGCATCTGCCCAAGCCCGAGGTGCGTGAGATCGCGCAACAAATCGGCCTGCCCAATGCATCGAAAAAAGACAGCACCGGCATCTGCTTCATCGGCGAGCGCAACTTCCGCGAATTCCTCGAGCGCTACCTGCCGCGCGACCCCGGCGAGATGAAAACGCCCGAAGGCCGAGTCGTCGGCCAGCATCAGGGCCTGATGTACTACACGCTGGGGCAGCGGCAAGGGCTCGGTATCGGCGGCCAGAAGGACGGCAATACCGAACCGTGGTTCGTCGCCGCCAAGGATATGGCGACCAACACGCTGGTCGTGGTGCAGGGCCACGACCATCCGCTGTTGCAGCGTGCGACGCTGGCCGCCGGCCAGCTCAACTGGATCAGCGGCATCGCGCCTGATCCCGACAAGCCTTATACCGCCAAGACCCGCTATCGGCAGACCGATGCACCCTGCCGCATCACCCGCTTTGAAGGCGACACGCTGGAACTCGCGTTCGATAGCTCGCAATGGGCGGTCACGCCCGGCCAGTCGGTGGTCCTGTACGACGGCGAGGTGTGTCTCGGCGGCGGTGTTATTTCCTGACCGCACATTGCAGAAGGACTGATAAGAGACTATATTCAGTCTTGTCTTAATTGGAGGATTTCATGCGCTACTCGACCCAGGTCAAACCCATCAGTTATCTGAAAGCCAACGCTGCTGAAGTCCTGCATCAGCTGACTGAGCACCGCGAACCGATGGTCATCACACAAAATGGCGAGGCCAGAGCCGTGATTCAAGACGTGGCAAGCTATGAAGAAACCCAGGAGACGCTTGCCCTTTTGAAAATCCTGGCGCTGGGCACGCGGGAAATCGAAGCTGGAAAGACCAGTCCGATTGCGGATGTCGCCAAGCGTCTGCGCAGCAAGAAATAAAGGCGGCCCATGCGGTATGCGGTTCGACTCACTGCCGGTGCCGAGCGGGATCTGGAATCGATCTACGACCACATTTCCGCGTTCGATTCCAGGGCAAGCGCAGATCATGTGCTGGACGGGGCGCTAAAGGCCGCAGATACCCTGGCCGCTTTTCCGGGCCGCGGCGTTTATCCGCGAGAATTGATCACGCTCGGTATTCGTGAATACCGCCAGGTTTTTTTCCAGCCCTATCGACTGATTTACCGGATAATCGAACGGAAGGTTTATATCGTCCTGATCGCCGATGGCCGGCGCGACATGCAAACCTTGCTGGCGCGGCGGTTGCTTGGCGAATAAGCCACCCCGGCCACCTCGTTTCGATTTCGCGCCGCTTTACACAGATCCGCTTTACACAGACACGTACCGTTCATGAGCAATACAACGCCACCCGCCCCGGCCGCCAACTTCATCCGCAACATCATCGACGAGCAGAATGCCTCCGGAAAATGGGGCGGCCGCGTCGAAACACGCTTTCCGCCCGAGCCAAATGGCTACCTGCATCTCGGCCACGCCAAGTCGATTTTCCTGAACTTTGGCCTGGCGCGCGATTACGGCGGCGTGTGCCATCTGCGCTTCGACGACACCAATCCGGAGAAAGAGGAACAGGAATACGTCGACGCCATCATCGAGTCGGTGAAGTGGCTGGGCTTCGACTGGGGCGAGCACCTCTACTTCGCGTCGAACTACTTCGACGCCATGTACGCCTGCGCCGAATACCTGGTGCAGTCCGGCCACGCCTATGTCGACTCCCTGAGTGCCGACGAGATGCGCGCCCATCGCGGTACGCTGACCGAGCCGGGCCGGGACAGCCCCTACCGCAGCCGCAGCGTGGAAGAAAACCTCGACCTGTTTCGCAAGATGCACGCCGGTGAATTTCCCGATGGCGCGCATGTGCTGCGCGCCAGGATCGACATGGCCTCGCCCAACATCAACCTGCGCGACCCGGCGATCTACCGCATCAAGCGCGCGCATCACCACAACACCGGCGACAAATGGTGCATATACCCGATGTACACCTACGCGCATCCGATCGAGGATGCGATCGAGCACATCACGCACTCGATCTGCACGCTGGAATTCGAGGACCAGCGCCCGTTCTACGACTGGCTGCTCGACAAACTGGCCGACGGCGGCTTCTTCACCCGGCCCGTGCCGCAGCAGATCGAATTCGCGCGCCTCAACCTCACCTACGTCGTGCTGTCGAAGCGCAAGCTGATCCAACTGGTCGACGAGAAACATGTTGCCGGCTGGGACGATCCGCGCCTGCCGACGCTCGTTGGCGCGCGCCGCCGTGGCTACACGGCCGAAGGCTTCAGGCGTTTCACCGACCAGATCGGCGTATCGAAATCCGACGGCTGGATCGACTACAGCGTGTTCGAGGCCTGCCAGCGCGACGTGTTGAACGACACGGCGCTGCGGCGCATCGCCGTGCTCGACCCGGTCAGGCTCGTCATCGACAACTATCCGGAAGGCCAGTCGGAAGACTGCTTCGCACCCAACCATCCGCAGCAGCCCGACCTCGGCAAACGCGCGGTGCCCCTATCGCGCGAGTTGTGGATCGAGCGCGAGGACTTCACGGAAACCCCGCCCAAGGGCTACTTCCGTCTGTACCCGCCGCGTCCCGACGCGTCGGGCACCCTGCAGCCGGGCAATTCGGTGCGGCTGCGCTACGGCTACGTCGTGACCTGTACCGGCTGCGACAAGGACGCCGCCGGCAACATCGTCGCCGTGCACTGCGACTACCTGCCCGATACCAGGTCGGGCACCCCGGGTGCCGATTCGGTCAAGGTCAAGGGCAACCTCCACTGGGTATCCGCGGCACACGCTTGTGAAGCCGAAGTGCGGCTGTACGACCGCCTGTTCACGACCGCGCAGCCGGGCGACGAAAGCGGTGACTTCCTGAAAGACCTGAACCCCGATTCGGTGCGTGTCATCCGCGCGCAGCTGGAACCCGTCCTCCGGGACGCTGCGCCGGAAGACCGTTTCCAGTTCGAGCGCCACGGCTACTTCGTCGCCGACCGCGTCGACTCGAAGCCCGGGGCGCCCGTATTCAACCGCACGGTGACGCTGAAGGATTCGTGGGGCAAGGACAAGAGCTGAGTGAAGAGGTGGCAAGTCTGATAGCACTCCGTCTCGGAATGGCACTGCAGGCGCGCCTCCCGATTTATTGAAACCAGCCGACCCCACCGGATCGCAAGGACGATGCATGATCCCTCACCCGCCCTCTCCATGAGCACCCCGACATGAATACAAAGCCGCGCGACCTTGCCCAGATCACCCTGGCCGTCCTTTTCATCGGTGGCCTGATCGCTGCCGCATTCTGGATCATGCGGCCCTTCCTGCCGGCCCTGATCTGGGCCACGCTGGTGACCGTGGCCACCTGGCCGATGATGCTCGGCATCCAGGCCAGGCTGTGGGGCAAGCGATCGCTGGCAGTCGCGACGATGACGATCCTCCTGCTGCTCCTGCTGGTCGTTCCCCTGTCGCTCGCCATTGCCGCGCTCGTGGAAAATACGGATCGCATCGCCGGATGGTCGAAGCAGCTGGCCGAGATCCGCGTTCCGCCGCCACCGGACTGGGTCGCCGGACTTCCCGTGATCGGTTCCAAACTCCATCAGTTCTGGCAACAGTTTGTCGCAGAAGGCGTGCAGGATTTCGCCACCAAGCTCGTCCCGTATGCCAATGTCATCGGCAGCTGGTTCGCCAACCAGATGGGTAATTTCGGCAAGGTGTTGTTTCAGTTTCTGCTGACCGTGCTCATCGCAGCCATCATGTATTCAGGCGGGGAGTCGGCCGCGGCCTGGCTGAAGCGTTTCGGCGCACGCCTCGGGGGGCAGCGGGGCGAGGGTGTGGTGGTGCTGGCCAGCCAGGCCATCCGTGGCGTCGCACTGGGGGTTGTCGTGACCGCAGTGGCGCAATCGGTGCTGGGCGGCATCGGGCTGGCCATCGCCGGCGTGCCGATGGCTGCGGTCCTGACCGTGCTGATGTTCATGCTGTGCCTCGCCCAGCTCGGCCCGCTTCTGGTGCTGATTCCGGCAGTCGGCTGGATGTACTGGAGCGGCGACAACACCTGGGGCACGGTCCTGCTGGTCTGGTCCACGATCGTCGGCAGCATCGACAACTTCCTGCGCCCCTATCTGATCAAGAAAGGTGCCGACCTGCCGCTGCTATTGATCTTTGCCGGCGTGATCGGCGGGTTGATCACCCTCGGCCTGGTGGGCATCTTCGTCGGCCCGGTAGTCCTCGCTGTCGGCTATACGCTGATCGACGCGTGGGTCAATGAAGAACTCCGGCCCGAGTAGACACGCCACGCCGAAACCCGTGGTTGCGTTTCAAGCACCGGAAACAGGACCCTACTGCGGGCGCTGCAGGCCTGCAGGCGGTACCGGTCCGCATCCGGCCTCAAGGCGTGCTGGCAGGTGACGGGCTGTTGGCCGCGGTCCCGCCGCGCGGGATCGGCGCTGCGAACAGGCTCGATCCGTGCACAGGCTGCGGTGCCCATGCGTCGGCCTTGTCGATCCAGCCGCCACCCATCGCCTTGTAGAGCGTGACGAGCGCATTGTATTTCTGGCCCAGGTTCTGCGCATAGTTGATCTCGGCGGGAAAAAGCTGCTGCTGCGCGTTGAGCACGGTGAGATAGTCGGTGTAGCCGCCGTCGAACTTCAGCTGCGCGAGCCGTCCATACTCGGCAAGCGCCCTGACCCGCCGTGCCTCGGCGTCGACCTGCTGCGCTATTTTCTCGCGGCTCACGAGCGCGTTCTCGACGTCCGCGAACGCGCTCTGGATCACGGCTTCGTAGTTGAAGAGTGCTGCCTGCTGGCTGGCTTCCGCCTGCGCGACCTGGCCCGAGATGAAGCCGCCGGTGAAGATCGGCCCGGCGATCGCCCCGGCATAGTTCCAGACACCCGCGGGTCCGCTGAACAGGTCAGACAACTGCCCGCTCGCGGAACCGAAGGCGCCGGTAAGCGAAATCGTCGGGAAGTACTGCGCCCGGGCCGCGCCAATCTGCGCATTGGCGGCGATGAGCTGCTGCTCGGCCTGCGCGATATCGGGCCTGCGCTCGAGCAGCTGTGACGGCACGCCGGCCGGCACAGCCGGCAGGGAAAGTTCCGTGAGTGCCTTGCCGCGGGCCACGGTGCCGGGATTGCGTCCAAGCAGGATGGAGATCGCGTTCTCGGTCAACACGATGTCGCGCTCGATCTGCGGGATTGCGGCGGCAGCCGTCTCGTACTGCGATCGGGCCTGCTCCACGGTGATCTGCGAAATCTGGCCGTACTTGAATTGCAGTTCGAAAAGCTTGACCGACTCGGCGTAGCTCGCGAGCGTGCGCTGCGCGATCTCGAGCTGATAGTCGAGCGAGCGCAGCTGCAGGTAGGAACTCGCAACTGAGGCGACGAGCGAGAGGATCGCACCGCGGCGCGCTTCTTCCGTCGCCAGCGCGTTAGCCCGTGCCGATTCCGACAGGCGCCGGATGCGGCCCCAGAGGTCGACCTCCCAGCTCACGCCAAGCAGCGCCTCGTAGGCCGTCTGCGGGTTCGGGATGAGCTTGGAAACCGGGCTGGCGCTGCTTTCCGAGATGCGCTGCCGCCCGGCGGTGCCCTGGTAGCCGACCTGCGGAAACAGCCCCGACCGGCTCTGGGTGAGGAGCGCCGTCGCAGCCTCGACGTTGGCTGCCGCAATCTGCAGGTCCTTGTTGTGAACGAGCGCCTCGTCGATCAGTCCGTCGAGCACCGGTTCACCGAACTGCTTCCACCACTCGGTGTCGGCCAGCTCACGCGCATCCGGTTGCTCATGCTGGAACGCAGCCGGGATGTCGATCCCAGGCCGCGAATAATTCGGGCCGACCATGCAGCCGCCCAGTGCCGCGGCAAGCGCGAGCAGCGCACCCGCGCTGCGCAGCTCAATCATCGCGGCGCTCCCCGTGCGGCGCCGGATCCGTATCGCTGCCTGCGCGCTCCGCCGCGCTGGGGGGAGGCGCCTCCTTCTTCCCACGCTCTGCGAACCTGTCGAACAGGTAGAACAGCAGGGGCACGTACAGCATCGCGAGCGTGGTCTCGCCAATCATGCCGCCGATGATCCCGGTACCGATCGAATGGCGCGCGTTGGCACCGGCGCCCATCGCGATGGCGAGCGGCAGGACGCCCATCGCGAACGCGAGCGAGGTCATGATGATCGGACGCAGCCGCTGCTCCCCGGCGAGCACCGTCGCTTCCATGATCGACTTGCCCTGCCTGCGGAACTCCACCGCAGCCGACACGCGCAACACGGCATTCTTCGCCCCGAGCCCGATCAGCACCAGCAGGCCGATCTGGAAGTACACATCGTTCTCGAGTCCGCGCAGCCAGATGGTAACGAGCGCCCCGAGGATGCCGAACGGCACCGCGGACATCACAGCACCCGGAAGCGTCCACGATTCGTACTGCGCCGCCAGCACCAGGAACACGATGATGAGACCGAATACGAACGCGATCATCGAGGTGCCGCCGGATTTCTTCTCCTCGAACGCGAGACCGGACCAGGCGAACGTGAAGCCCGGCGGCAGGGCTTCCTTCGCCGTCGCCTCCATTGCGGCGATCGCATCGCCGGAACTGTAGCCCGGCGATGCGTTGCCGTTGATCTTCGCTGCAGGAAAGCCGTTGAAATGGGGCAGCAGGTCGGGGCCAGCGGTCCACTTGGTCGTGACCAGCGCCGACAGCGGAACCATCTGGCCGTTGCTCGAACGCGTATACAGGCGGGTCAGGTCGTCGGGGTTCTGTCGGTACTTCGCATCGGACTGTACGATGACCCACCAGACCCGGCTGAACTGGTTGAACTGGCTCGCGGTCAGCGAGCCGAACTGCGCCTGGATCGCGGTGTAGACATCCTCGACCGGTACGCCGAGCAGCATGGCCTTGTCGCGGTCGACCAGGGCACGCAACTGCTGCGTGTTGGCGCGGAAAGTCGACGACAGGCTCATCAGGGCGGGGTTGCTCCGGGCCTTGGCAAGAAATGCCTGGGTCACCTCGTCGAGCCGGGAAGGATCGCCCGAGCCGGTATCCTGGATCCAGAACTCGAAACCGCCGGTGGTCCCGATTCCTGGAATCGGTGGCGGCGCGACAGGCAGAACGATCGCCTCCTCGATGCCGCGGGCCTGCGCGTAGAAGTCCATCAAAATGGCACGCGCATTCTGCTGCTTCGCCGTTTCGATCGACGCGTAGCGCTCCTTGAAGTCCTTGAGGGTCACGAAAAACGCCCCGGCATTGGTCTTGAAGCCGCTGTCGAGCAGGCTGTAGCCGGTGATCATCGAACGTGTCTCGACGCCCGGCAGCTTCTCGAACACCGCGTCGACCTTCTCGGCCACGGCCTGCGTGCGATCGATGCTCGCCGCCTCGGGCATGATGATAGCGGCCATCACATAGCCCTGGTCCTCGTTCGGAACGAAGCTCGATGGCAGGATGCTGAACAGGTGGTAAATGCTCCAGATGAAGCCGGCGAACAGCACGAGCGCGATGACCGAACGCTTGATCACCAGCTCGACCGCATGGCCGAATCCCTGCGTCACGCCGTCGACCCGGCGATTGAACCAGGCAAAGAACCCGCGTTGCGGCGGCGCACCGGGCTTGAGCAACAGGGCGCACATCGCCGGCGTGAGGGTCAGCGCCACGAAGCCCGACACCACGACCGACACCACGATCGTGATCGCGAACTGCTTGTAGAGCTGGCCCGTCGTCCCCGGCAGGAAGGCGGCAGGGATGAACACCGACGCCATCACGAGCACCACGGCGACGAGCGAGCTGGCGATCTCGTCCATCGACCGGATGGTGGCTTCCTTCGGTCCGAGTTGATGCTGGTGCATGTTGCGCTCGACGTTCTCGACGACGACGATCGCGTCGTCGACGACCATACCGATCGCCAGCACGAGCCCGAACAAGGTGACGAGGTTGATCGAGAAGCCCAGGGCCAGCATGCCGGCGAAGGTCGTGATCAGCGAGACCAGGATCGCGATCGTGCAAATAATGGTCGTGCGGAAGCTCTGCAGGAACAGGTACACCACGAGCACCACCAGCACGATCGCTTCGAGCAGCGTGTGAAGCACCTCCTCGATCGACAGCTTGACGAAGTCGTTGGTATCGAGCGCGATCCGGTAGTCGATTCCCTCTGGAAAGCGCGTCTTCATGTCCGCCATCGTCCTGCGCACGGCGTCCGATACCTTGATGCCGTTGGCGCCCGGCTGCAGATATACCGCGATGAAGGTCGTTGGCGTGCCGTTGAGCTTCGAATCGACGATGTACTGGCGCAGCCCGACCTCGGCACGCGCGACATCGCCCAATCGCACGATCGCGCTGCCGTCCTGGCTGGCACGCAGGATGATGTCTTCGTACTGGCGCGGATCGGTGAACGGCGCCTGGGTGACCACGGGGAAGGTCAGTTCGACCGGGCCGGCAGTGGGCTGCTGCCCGATCTGGCCGGCGCCGAACAGCGCGTTCTGCGCCTTGATCGCATTGGTGATGTCGCTGGTCGTGATGCCGAGCGACGCCATCCGGTCCGGATTCATCCAGATCCGCATTGCCTGGTCCGGCACGCCCATGATCTGCGCCTGTCCGGCACCGGGTACGCGCTTCACCGCATCGAGAACATAGACGTTTGCGAAATTGGCAACGTAATCGGCGCTGTAGCGGTCGCCCTTGCCGAACACGCCGATCAGCATCATGATCGACGAAGATTTCTTCTGCACCGAGACGCCGAGCTGGGTGACGGCCGTGGGCAGCTGCGGCAGGGCGAGGTTGACCCGGTTCTGTACCTGGACCTGGGCGATGTCGGGATCGGTATCGAGCGAAAAATACACGGTCAGCGTCAGCTGGCCGTTGGCCGAACTGGTCGACGACATGTACAGCATGTTGTCGACGCCGTTGATCTGGGCCTCGATGGGCGATGCGACCGAATCGGCCAGCGTCTTCGAATCGGCGCCGGGATAGGTGGCGGAGACGGTCACCTGCACCGGGGTGATCGTCGGGTACTGCTGGACTGGCAGCACGAACATCGCGACCAGGCCGGCAAGGCAGAGAATGATCGAAATGACCGCCGCGAAGATCGGTCGTTCGATGAAGAAGCGGGAGAACATCGCCGGTCTCGCCCTGGCTATCTTGCAACCGCGATTTCCACCCGACGGGCGTCACGGCTGCTCACGGGACCCGGTTCCTCCCGCGACGGCTGCACGCGGAGACGGTCGGCGGCAAGGCCTTCGGCGAGCAGCGCATCGCGGACGACTTCGGCGCGGCGCCGCGCAAGTTCGACATTGGTCTGGTGCTTGCCGGTCCAGTCGACAATGCCGGTGATGTCGACCGGGTTCGAGGTGGTTTTCATCGAGAGCGCGAGCTGCTTCAGCATCCGCCTGGACTCGGAATCGAGCGTCGTCCTGGCCATGGCGAAATGGACCGACACCGTTGCACCCAACGGTCGCGTCTGCGGCGCTGCTTCCAGCGAACCCGGATCCGGCACGTAGGGCTTCACCCTGACAGGCGTGTCCGGGGCGAGCCGCAGGGCGCCGTCGACGACGACCTGGTCGCCGGCGGCGAGACCCTGATTGATGAACCAGCTGTCGCGATACCATTCGCCGACGGTCACCGGCCGCAACTCGGCCTTGCCCGACGCATTCACGACCCAGACGAAATGCCCCTTCGCGCCCTGCTGCACGGCACGCTGTGGCACCGTGATCGCGTTGGGCCGGATCGCGCCGTGCAGGCGAACCCGGACAAACTGGTTTGGACGCAGCGTACCGTCCGGATTGGCGATCGTCACCCGGATCAGGAACGTTCCGGTCTGCGCGTTGTACGAAGGATTGACGAAGGTGATGCGGCCCTTCTGCGGCAACGGGGTATTGTCGACCTGGATCAGTTCGACCTCGTAACTCTTGTCCTTGGGCGGGATAAGCAGGCCCTGGGCAATCTGGCTGCGATAATGCGTGAACGCGTTTTCCGACATGCTGAAGTTCACCCACATCGGGTCGAGCGAGGAGACCGTGGTCAGCAGGTTGTTCTGCGGGCTCAGGTAAGCTCCCTCCTTCTGCTGGGCGGCGGCCGCGATCCCGCGCAGCGGCGAGGCGATGGTCGTATAGGAAAGGTTCAGTTTTGCAGTATCGACGTTGGCCTGCGCCTGGGCCACCGAGGCCGCCGTACTATCGGCCTGGCCGGTCGCGTCGTCGAGGTCCTTCTGCGACAGGGCGTTCTGTTCGGCAAGCGGCTTGACCCGCTTCAGGTTGGCCACTGCGGTGTCGTGTGCGGCGTTGGTCTTGTCCAGCGCGGCCTGGGCGGAGTCGAGCTGCGCGATGAAAGGCTTGCGATCCATCTGGAACAGGATCTGGCCTTCGTTGACGATCGCCCCTTCCGTGTATAGCTGCTTGTCGAGAAAGCCGTTGACCCGCGCCACGATGCTGACCTCCTGCGGGCTCTGGGTCTGCGCGATGTATTCGCTGCTGACCGGGGTGTCGCGCGGCTCGATCCTGAGCACGCTGACCTCGGCGCTCTGTGGGGGCGGTGGCGGGGCTTCCTTGGAGCACGCTTCGAACAGGAGCACGCACGCCGGGAGCAGGACCCAGGCACAGCGTCGGGTGTGCGGTCGTGAGGCAGTCGGGTGATACGGCTCGTTGTGCACCGGTCCTCCTTTGATTCTTAATATGCGGGTCCGTGGGCGGAACGGATCCGATCCAGATGGCAACTGAGAGCGACGCGTGGATGGTACAAGATGGGCACCCCACGGTAAACCGTCCGTGGCCCTTTTCCAACGGACCGCCCGACCGCGAGTGGAGCGTGACCGGGCAGGTTCCATTTCGGGGCTGAAAGCGGCCAGCCCTGGCGGCGCTGCATCGACTTCAGTAGTGGCTTTGGCGGATGACATCCAGGCCTGCAAGCAGGCAACGCAACCGGATTACGGGGTTCAATTGAGTTCGGTGGTCGTTCTCGCGCTGATGTTGCAAAATGAACCCAACATCAACTGAGATTCCAAGGTAAAACAATGAGCCTCCATCCACTGGCCGGCAAACCCGCTCCTGCAAACCTGCTCGCCGATATCGGCCAGCTGCGCGATGCCTATTCCATGCGCAGACCCGACGTCACGAAGCCCGCCCAGCGGGTAAGCTTCGGCACCAGCGGGCACCGCGGCTCGTCCTTGCTTGACAGCTTCAACGAGGATCATGTTCTGGCAATTTCCCAGGCGATCTGCGAATACCGCAGCAACCGCGGCATCGACGGCCCGCTCTTCATCGGCAAGGACACCCATGCGCTGTCCGATCCGGCTTTTGAATCAGCGCTCGAAGTGCTCAGCGCCAACGGCGTCACGGTCATGGTCGACGCGGACAACGGCTTCACCCCCACGCCCGCCATCTCGCATGCGATCCTGACCTACAACCGCGGCCGGACCACCGGCCTGGCCGATGGCATCGTGATCACGCCTTCGCACAACCCGCCCGAGGACGGCGGCCTCAAGTACAACCCGCCGCACGGCGGGCCGGCCGACACCGACATCACGCGCTGGATCGAAGACCGCGCCAACGCGCTGCTGGCCGCCAATCTTCAGCCGGTCAAGCGGATCGCCTACGCGGCTGCGCGGCAGGCGGCGCATGCCTATGACTATGTCGGCACCTACGTCGACGATCTTGCCACGGTGGTCGACATGGACGCGATCCGCGGTGCCGGGCTCAAGGTCGGGGTCGACCCGCTGGGTGGCGCCGGCGTGGCGTACTGGCAACCGATCATCGATCGCTACGGCATTGAAATCGATGTCGTGAACCGCACCGTGGACCCTGCCTTCGGTTTCATGAGCCTGGACTGGGACGGCAAGATCCGCATGGACTGCTCATCGCCTTACGCCATGGCCAAGCTCATCGCGCTCAAGGACCGTTTCGACATCGCCTTCGGCAACGATACCGACCACGACCGCCACGGCATCGTCACGCGCGCCGGCCTGATGAACCCCAACCACTTCCTGGCGGCGTCCATCCATTACCTGTTCACCCACCGCCCCGACTGGCGCGCGGACGCCGCCATCGGCAAGACCGTGGTAAGCAGCAGCATGATCGATCGCGTCGCCGCAAAGATCGGCCGCACGCTGGTGGAAGTGCCGGTGGGATTCAAGTGGTTCGTCGACGGCCTGCACGACGGCTCGCTCGGCTTCGGCGGCGAGGAGAGCGCCGGCGCCTCGTTCCTGCGGCGTGAGGGCACGGTCTGGACCACCGACAAGGACGGCATCATCATGGACCTGCTGGCGGTGGAAATGATGGCGCGCACCGGCCGCGATCCGGCCGAACTGTATGGCGATCTCACCCGCGAACTTGGCGCGCCGGTCTATGCGCGCATCGACGCGCCCGCGACGGCCGCGCAGAAGGCTGTCCTGCAAAAGCTATCGCCGCAGGACATCAAGGTGGCCGAACTGGCCGGCGACCCGATTACCGCAATGCTCACCCACGCGCCCGGCAACGGCGGAGCAATCGGCGGTCTCAAGGTCGTCACCGAGCAGGGCTGGTTCGCGGCACGCCCTTCCGGCACCGAAGAGGTCTACAAGCTGTATGCCGAAAGCTTCCGTGGTAGCGAGCACCTGCAGCGCATCCAGCAGGAAGCGCAGATGATTCTGGCAGGGGTGTTCGCCGGGGCATCGAAGTGACGCCAAATTCCCTGCCTTCAGAACGAAGAGGCCTTAAATGAGCGGCGAAACGTCCGACCCGCATGCCCCCCGGCGCAGCCCCTTCACTGCGGACCTGATACCCGGCCTCACCACGGCGGCCGTGGTGGTGCCGAAGGCGCTTGCCTACGCGACCATTGCCGGCTTGCCGGTGCAGGCAGGCCTGTTCGCGGCCATGGTGCCGATGGTGGTGTATGCCGCTCTCGGCACTTCACGCCTGCTCTCCGTCAGCACCACCACGCCGATCGCGATCCTGTGCGCCACTGCCATCGGCGAAGCGCTGCGCGACAACCCGGGACTGGACCCCCTCACCGCCGCAGCCACCCTCTCGGTCCTCGTGGGCCTGATGCTCATGGCCGCGCGTGTCCTTCGATTCGGCTTCCTGGCCAACTTCATATCGGAACCCGTGCTGACCGGATTCAAGGCGGGGGTCGGCTTCGTCATCGTCGCCGACCAGGTGCCCAAGCTGCTCGGCATCCACATCCACAAGGAGGGTTTCTTCCGCGACGTGCTGTCGATATTCAAGCACGTCCCGGAACTGTCCTGGGCCACCCTTGCCGTCGCACTGGCAACCTTCGCCGTCATCTATCTCGCCAAGCGCTTCCTGCCGAAATCCCCGGCGCCGCTGCTCGCCGTGGCCGCGGGCATCGCCGCCTCGGCCATCGCAGGGCTCGAAGCCGCCGGCGTGAGCGTGGTCGGTGCGATTCACGGTGGCTTTCCGATGCCCGTGCTACCGCAGCCCGCGCTGTTCGAGGCGATGTGGCCGGCGGCCGCCGGCATCGCGCTGATCTCCTTTACCGAGTCGATCGCCGCGGCGCGGGCATTCGTCCGCCGCACGGATCCCGCGATCGACGCGAACCGCGAGCTGCTGGCCATCGGCGCCGCCAATGCCGCGGGCGCTTTCATCGGTTCGATGCCTGCCGGCGGCGGCACCTCGCAGACGGCGGTCAGCCTCAAGGCCGGATCGCAGACCCAGGCCACCTCGCTGGTGGTTGCGGCGGTCGCGTTCGCCACGCTGCTGTTCCTTGCGCCGGTGCTCGCACTGATGCCGCACGCCACGCTGGCTGCGGTCGTCATCGCCTACTCGATCAGCCTGGTGAACCCGGCGGAGATGGCAGCGATTCGCCACGTGCGCACGATGGAGTTCCGCTGGGCCCTGGTCGCCTGTCTCGGCGTGATGATGCTGGGCACGCTCAAGGGCATCGTGGTCGCCATCGTGCTGTCGCTGTTGAGCCTCATGTACATCGCGTACGATCCACGCGTCGATGAACTCCGACGCAAGCCGGGAACGAACGTGTTCCGCCCGCGCTCGCCCGAGCATCCCGACGACGAGGCCATTCCGGGCCTGCTCATCGTGCGTCCCCAGGACCGCCTTTATTTCGGCAATGCCGCGAACGTGGCCAGCAAACTGCTGGCCTTGGGCAAGGCCGCCGAGCCGAAGGTGGTCCTGCTCGACTGTTCCGCGATCCCGGGTTTCGAATACACCGCGCTCAAGATGCTGGTCGAGGGGGAGGAGAAACAGCGTGAACAGGGCATCGAGCTCTGGCTTGCCGCGCTCAACCCGGAGGCGCTGGAACTGGTGAAGCGCACCCCGCTGGCGGAACGCCTGGGTCACGAGCGCATGTTCTTCACCGTCGAGCAGGCGGTCGCCGCGTTCGAGGCACGCCAGCCCGCGTCATCCCGGCAAATCCAGGACTGAAATGAGTACGCTGCAGCAATTCGAGCAGGACGTTCGCGAGCCCCTGCTCAATCCGGTGGACCGGGTTTCCGAGATGCTCTTCGGCCTGTTCATGGCGCTGACCTTCGTCGGTGTCGTGTCCGTGGCCACGTCCGCTCGAGACGAAATCCGGACCATGCTGCACGCCGCACTGGGGTGCAACCTGGCCTGGGGGATCGTCGATGCGGTCATGTACCTGGTGCGCACGGTGACCGAGCGCGGGCGTTCGTTGACGCTGGCCCGCTCGGTGCAGGCCGCCCCGAACGCGGAGGCCGGACGCAGGATCATCAAGGGTGCCCTTCCCCAGAGCATGGCAAAACTGGTTGCAGCGGACGAGATCGAGTCAATCCGTGGTCGTGTCGTCGCAATGACCGACCTGCCGGCGCGTCCCCGATTGCAGCGCGAGGACTTCCTTGCAGCGTTCGGCATCTTCCTGATCGTGGTCGCGTCGACCTTTCCGGTAGCGCTGCCCTTTGTCATTTTCGAAGATGCCTCCTTCGCACTGTTTGTGTCGCGTGCGATCGCGGTGGCGATGCTGTTTCTCGGCGGGCTCGCGCTCGGCCGTTATGCAGGCTATGGCAGTTGGAAGACAGGCGCGATGATGGCCGGGCTGGGGATGGCGGTAGTGGCTGTCGTCATCGCACTCGGAGGATGAGCGCCGTTCGCTTCACGATCACGGTATGCACGGTCTGGGCTGCGACATGCGCCTGGGCTGACGAGTCTGCACCGGAAGCTCCGCCGGCCTGGGAGTTCGCGCTGACGGCCTATCCCACCGTGGTGCCGGGTCGCGACAACAACTATACGTCGGCGATCGGCACTGCGGATCGTGGCGTGCTGCATCTGGAGGCGCGCTACAGCTACGAAGCGGCCGGTGCGCGGTCGGCATTCGTCGGCTGGAATTTCTCCGGCGGCGAAACGCTGACCTGGGAGATCACGCCCTTGCTGGGCGGCGTCTGGGGGCCCTTTCAGGCCTTCGTGCCCGGCGTGGAACTGAGCCTCGCGTACCAGCGCTTCGACTTCTACCTGGAAGGCGAATACGTCGACGACGGGGACGCGCCCTACACCTATGCCTGGAGCGAACTGGGGTTCGCGGCGCAGGACTGGCTGCGCATCGGACTCGCGGTCCAACGCACACGGATCTTTGGCGAAGAGCGCGATATCCAGCGCGGGCCGTTCGCCCAGGTGAACCGGGACCGCTTCAGCGTCGGCGGCTACTGGTTCAATCCCGGCGCGGACGACCAGATTTTCATCGGCTCGATTGGGGTGACCTTCTAGTGCTCACCATGACTCCGTGGGAAGACCTGCTGAAGAAGCTACTGGGGATTTTTCTCTAGGGCATGTCAGAAGGTCATTGAATGTTGCACTGGGTGAAATGCAGCGGGCACCTGGAAAAAGCCCGTTCATGCAGCGCACCGACTCACCTGTCCCGACGCATCCGGGGACCGGCAAGCCGTCATTTTTTGACCATCCGCCAATGCATCGATCCTACTCGCCGAGGTGGGCCTGAAAATACTCGAGCGCAGCCCTGGTTTTCGGTTCCTGGGCGCCGCTGAGTGCGATACCGCACCTGGCGAGATAAGCCTTGAACTCGGCGATGGCCTGAAAAGTCTCCTCCGGCAGGCACTTGGTGGAGACCTCGAGAATGCGCGAGCCGTCCGGGTAGAGCCACATTTCCACGATGACGTCGCTATCGTAGTCCTTCGGCTTGTGCGTGGCCTTGAGCAGGAACACGGGGCCCAATGTGACGAGGGAATCCAAATCGATGCCTGCCGGCGCGTGCGCTTTGTAGAACGCGCGCTGTCCCTTCGAAAACAACGAACTGAGCGGCGCTTTGCCTGCGGTCATGTCGAGCACCTCCTTGCCGGTGCACGCGCCCTTGAATGATGCCGAGCAGACGAATCCGCCCGGCATTGCATCCAGCTCAACCTTGAAGCTTGCCGAGCGCCGCAGTTCGGGATCGATCTGGTTGGGATCCACCGGGCGCAGCTTGACGACAGTATCACCGCGCCCGCCCTGGATACGCCGGGCCCGGACCACGATGCCGGCCTTGAACAGGTCCAGGTTGGGCGTATCGAAGAAAAACGCCTGTCGCGGCTGCGCCTCGACCGGGTCGAGCTTCAGGCGCTTGATCGTCGCCCGGTGCCCGGTGGCGGGAATGGACAGCTTCAATTCGATGCTGGTCGAGGCCTTGCTCAATTCGAAAGCCTTCGCCAAATCCTCGGCTGAAAGGGGGCGTGGTTCACTTGCCGGCTTGGCCGGGCGGGGCCTCAAAACCTTCTTGGCTGCGAGGACCCTGGTGGTCTTCGTGGCCTTCGTGGCCTTCGCGGCGGTCGTGGTCTTCGTGGTCCGGGTGCTTTTTGGAGTGGTCATGATTGATCTCTGTCCTTGTCTTTAACGTAAGAAATTTCTCGATTCCAACAATACACTTTCCGAAAACGCGATACACCTCAGTAAGCACTGAACTAGTCCTTCGACAGGCTTCCCTCGACAGGCTCGGGACGAACGGCCAGCGGTTGATTCTGTTCGTGGTGAGCCTGTCGAACGATCATGGTGAGCCTGTCGAACCATCGTGGCGAGCCCATCGATTTCACTCAGGACAGGCCCTTCGACGCCGCTCAGGACAGGCCCTTCGAAGGGGCTCAGGACATGCTTGTCGCACACTCTCCTGAGCGTAGTCGAAGGGCATGGGCGGAATCATCCAGGTCAGCACTTCCCTCAAGCATCGAAGCGCTCTGCCAGCACGCCGTGACGCAGGCCGCGATCACTCACCGTGAGGCTCTGCTTGCCCAGCAACTCCATCACGGTCCGCACGATGCAAGCGCCGGCGAGGATGACTTCCGCCCGCTTCGGCTGCAGGCCGACAATGGAGCGGCGCGCATCCGCGTCGCGCGACCGGTAGAGCTCGATCTGGCGATCGATCTCGGCGCGGTAGAGGATCGTGCCCTGGACGACAGCCGGATCGTAGGTGGCGAGCCCGTGCGCGACCGCGGTCATGTTGGTCACCACGCCCCCCATCGCAACGAGCTTGTCGGAAACCGGGCGCCCGGCGATGCGCGACAGGTCGGCCGCAATCGCCGCCCTGGCCTCGTTCAGCACTTCAGGCGACACGACGCCATCCAGCTTGTAGCGCTCGGTGTAGCGCACGGCGCCGACTTCGACGCTGAAGCGATCGTCCACCACCGAGTCGTGCCCGAAGGTGAACTGCGAACTGCCGCCTCCGGTATCGAAGACGACGAGCGAGCCCGTCTTCAGCCCGAGGCCCGATTTGGCTGCCAGATAAGCCAGCCGGCCCTCTTCGTCGCCGGATATCACTTCGATCTGCACGCCGCTGCGCGCCTGGATGGCGGCGACGACCGCGGCACCGTTCGCGGCGATCCGCAGGCCTGCCGTTCCCACTGCCGCGATCGCCCGCACGCCGTGCCGCTTCGCTTCATCGGCCATGCCCGCGATCGCGGTAGCAGTTCGCTCGAGTGCGGTGTCGATGATCACGCCCTGCTGCGCGAGTCCCTCGCCGAGGCGCGTCAGCTCCGCACGATCGACGACGGTGCGCCAGCGCCCGTCAAGCTCACGTTCGCCGATGTGGAACTTGATCGAATTGGTGCCGGCATCGATGACGGCGTAGCGTTCCGGTTCATCGTCGGCCAAGGCGGCCAGCCCGCGCGGGTAGCTGGTGTTCGTGTAGCCGCCCAGTCCGAGTTCGCAGACGGCACGGATGACCGCTTCGGCATCCGTCGATTCGACGGCGATCGTGCGGGTGGGCTTGCCGTTTGCCACCACATCAGAGAGTTCTGCCGTGCAGCCGCCGACCGTGTAGCGGACCCGGCGCTTGTGAACGTTCACCCTGCGAATCGCACTGCCCGGCTGGGCGAACGCATCGATGAACGCGTCGAGCGTGTAGTTCGCGCGGGACAGTGCCGGCACCGGGAGCTGGAGCGATTCGAACACCTTTGCCACCTCGGCCGACGCAAGCGGAAATCCCGCCTTCATGACCGGCGTCCACTGCTCGAGACCGTCTGTATTGACCTCCCGCAGCACCTTGATGTCCATCAGGTCCGCCCGGACCTTCACATTATCGCCGGCACCGGATAGCAGATAGACCTCGTCGCTCTCCTGCACCCCCTCCGGCGCCATTGCCGCCAACTGCGCTTCAGCCCTGCCGAAGCTGCGGCCGAACGAGCGCCATTCCCAGCGCGGTATGATTTTTTCCATGATGGCCTAGTCTCGCTTGAAATGTCGCTTCTGGAATAGCATTAAACGACAAGCATGTCCTTGATGATTTTACTCTAAGCGCTGTGCGCCGGCTGTCAATGCCGAACGGATAGTTCGATTCCGATGATCGCCTCAATCCGTCTCGTCGGGCAAACCCTCCGGAAGCCGATACGGCGTGGCATGGATCGCCTGGCTCAGCGTGACGATCCCGCCCCTGGGGCGACCGATCCGGGCCGTCTCATAGACGTAATCGAACAGCGCATCCGCCGCAGTCTCGGGGACGACGATCTGCAGCAGTCTGACGAAGTTCGATTCGGGCAGTTGCCCGGCCCGCAGGGCTTTTGCCTCCTGCAGCATCGACACGCCACGGCAGGCGATGCTGTCGGCGACTTCGATCCCCTGCTCCTTGCGCAAGGCGCGGATCAGGCTGCGGTCGGTGCCGTCGTCCGGCAGCACGCAGATGATGAGCCGCACGCTTTCGAGCGGCGTCGCATCGATCCCGGTCATTTCAACGCTTCCGCTTGCAGGCGCTGGCGCTCATCCGCAGGAATGTAGGTGGCCATCTTGTCCAGCGGCATGGCGTAGATCACGCCCGCCCCCGGCCGGTCCAGCCCAAGCTGGGTGTACAGATTGTGCATGACGAGGTCGCGCTGATCGGTTGCGGCAAGCATGGTGACCACATCCTTCTCGGCTTCCACTGCGATTCCCAGCAGGCCCAGACGTTCGCGCACCCCGCTGCCGCGCGCATGATAAACGAGGGCACCGACGACACCGGCCTCGCGCGCCACCTTGATGGCCTCGTCGCCGCGACCTTGTGTGACGATGCAGGTGATCATGACCACATCGGTGAGGTAGGTGATGCTGCTGTCGCTCATAGAATCTCCTGTGCAGTGGCGAGTGGGGACAGGCTCGGTGCCTGGGCGGCAGCCCGCACCTCACGCCGGCTCTTGTAGCTGGACCAGAGTCCGGAGACCAGGACCGTGATGATGGGGCCGACCGATGCCAGGCACAGAATGCCGAAGCCTTCGACGGCCTGGGTCGCGCTGCCGAAGCCCAGGCCCATGGCCAGCACCAGCGGCACCGTGACCGGGCCGGTGGTGACGCCGGCACTGTCCCAGGCAACGTTGACGAAGGCCTCGCTCGACAGCAGCGTCAGCCCCGCCGCCGCCGCGTAACTCCCGGCCAGCAACCAGACCAGCGGCAGCTCGAAAATGAGCTTGGCGAGACCGAGCGCGATCCCGCAGGCAACACCGGTCGACACCGCCATGATCAGCGTCTTCTTCTTGAACACGCCGTTGGTGAGTTCCTCGGCTGTCATGCCCAAAGCCGACAGCGCCGGCTCCGCGATGGTGGCGCCAAAGCCGAGAAACCAGGCAAACGCCAGCGCGATTGTCAGCCCGATGCCGTATCGATAAAGGGGCGACGACTCTATACCCGCCACCTCCATGAATGCGGTGGGCACCAGATTGCCGGCGCTGTTGCCCAGCATCGACAGGCCGTAGGTCAGGCCGAGATTGAAAACGCACATGCCGAGTATGGTCAGGCCGATGCCGAGGAAGATTTCCGCCTGGTTGGCCAGCCGCTCGCGCAGGATCAGGCTCAACACCAGGAACAGGAAAATCACCAGCGGCAGGATGGCACGCACGCCCGCAACGATCTCGACGCCCGGGCTGCGCGTATACCAGGCGCTGACGCCCGCATCGGCGACGGCGGCGGCCTGCCGCGCCGCCTCGATGATGTCGGCCGGCGACTGCACCGACGCCACGTAGAGCGCCAGGAACAGCACGCCGGCGATCGGGAACAGCGAGGCCAGGGTCACAATGCCAAAGCCGGCAAGGCCGCCGCTACCCTTGCCTGCCGCCGCCGAAATCCCCACGCCGAGTGCCAGCACCAGCGGCACCGTCACCGGCCCGGTCGTCACCGCCCCCGCATCCCAGGCAAGACCGAGCACCGACACCAGTTGCGGGTCGCTCGCCATATACAGCGTGGGCAGCATCACCAGCAGCAGCGAAAAGTAGATCAGGGGCTTCAGGCTCCAGCCGTAGAGGAAGCGCAGCGTGCCGATCACGGCGGCCAGCCCGACCGACGCGCCCACCACCAGCACCAGGGCATCCGACCACTCGTTCAGCAACGCATACAGATACGGCGCCCGCTCGACCGAGACGATCTGCCCCGCCATCTTGAGGGCGCCGATCGCCGGCTCGGCGAAGGTCACGCCGATACCCAGCAACAAGGTGATGATCAGCACCAGCGGCAATGCCAGCTTGCGCGGCAGCTGTTCGCCGATGACGGTGCCGAAGGGCATCAGGCCGATCTTCAGCCCCTCCATGAACAACATCAGTCCGACGACCACCGCGAACATGCCACCCGTGACGAGCCAGGCGTCCTCGACCAGCTGCCGCAGGATCAAAATCTGGAACAGCGCGAGGTAGATGGCCAGGGGCACCACCGCACGCACCTGGTCCATGAAACGGACCGAGACGTAAGGCTGCAGCAGACGCGCCACTTCCTTCGGCCGCAGTTGCAGCATGGGGGCGTGGTACGGCAAGGGCCGGCCATCGGCCGCGTATTCGATTTGCGGCGCAAGCGCGTTATAACTGACATGCAAAACACCGCTGCCACTACCACGGATGTAGTCCGCATAAGGATAACGGGGTGCAGTGTCCGCAGTTGCGCTCGGCGATTCCTCAGGTGACGGTGTAGGGATATTCATCTTTCTTCTTTTTTCAAATCGGAACGGTTCGACACCGCTCGATCATCGTTGGCCCGCTAGTCAGGAAACGAAACATCAAAGCCGGATCATAGCTGAGACTCGATCGGCAGCAGCCCGAGGAACCAGACCGAGAAACGGCGCATGGTGCTGACTTCGGGTTCTTCTGTGTACCGTCGCTCGCCTTCGGCGCCGGCTTCCACCCACTCGATGTGCGCACTTCCGGAGGCATCCCTGACGCGCTCCAGCCGCCAGGCGATGCTGTCGAGCTTTTTTTCGAGGCCGCCGGCGATGTCCTCAGCCATGGGTGCGCTTTCGCACATCACGCCTATCTCGGTGTTGAGCCGGGCCGAGCGGGGATCGAGATTGAGCGATCCGATGAACACGGCGCTACGGTCGAATACGTAAGTCTTGGCGTGCAGTGACGCGCGTGAAGAACCGAAGCCCTTGGTTTTCTGATCGGCTTTTTCGAGAAGAACGGCGCCGGGCTTGAGTTCGTACAGTACGACGCCGCCCTCCAGCAGCGCTTCGCGGTAACGCTGATAGCCCGAGTGCACTGCGCTGACGTCGGTGGCAGCGAGGGAGTTGGTCAGGACCGTGACGCGAACCCCGTTCGCCACCAGTCCGCGCAGCCAGGCCACGCCCACCTCGCCCGGGACGAAGTAGGGCGAGACGATCAACAGTTGCTGACGTGGCTGCAAACCGATCTTCTTGAACTGCGGCAGCAGATGCCCCTCGGTGACGTCGGAAGCCCGACTGATCTTGGCTGGATCGTCATAGAGCAGCGTGGCCTTGCCCCAGTAATAGTCATAGCGTCCCGCGTTCGCTTCCTCGGCGAGCCTGCTGCCCGCACGCGTGACATAGGGGCTGTCGCGGTTCGCTTCGATGTACGCTGCGAGGTCGCCGCGCAGTTTGGCGAGGTCCTCGCTGCCCGCACCACGGCCGAGCAGCGTCGTGATCGGGTAGGACGACGGGGCATTCCAGAACTGGTCGAAAGCACCGGACACCTCTGCCACCACCGGGCCGGCCGTCAGGACGTCCAGATCGCCGAAGGCCACCTCGCTGGACGCCTCGAAATACTCGTCGCCGACGTTGCGTCCGCCCAGGATCGCTGCCTGATTGTCGGCGACGAACGCCTTGTTGTGCATGCGCCGATTAACGCGGGAGAAATCGCCGAGCATGCCGAGCCCGCGGAAGCTGCGCGAGGCGATCGGATTGAACAGCCGGATCTCGATGTTGGGGTGGGAATCGAGGATCAGCAGGTTAGTGTCGTTGGCCTGGGCGCCGACGTCGTCGAGCAGCACGCGGACGCGCACACCGCGGTCCGCGGCGCGCAGTAGCGCATCGGCGAAAATGCGTCCGGTCAGGTCATCGTGCCAGATGTAGTACTGGGCATCGAGCGAACGCTCTGCCGCTTCGGCCAGGACGACGCGCGCCAGCAGCGCATCGACGCCGCTGTTCAGCGGACGAAAGGCGCTTTGGCCCGGGTGTGCCTGCGGTTCAGCCTGGCTCTGTCGCCCGAGGGTCGTCGATGCCGTGGCCTGCAAGGCATGCGATTCAATACGCGCGTCATTGCTGGGCAGGCTCGCGCAGCCACTGAAGACCAGTGCCAGCGTCGCAACCATGAGTCCGCGCCACCTCATTTGCCACCCCCGCAGTCGAAGCGGATGTCAGCGCATTCGCCGATGGCCCTGGCGCCGGTGCTGTCGGTATCGGTCGTGGCCGCGTTGACGTTGACGGATGCACTACATGCCAGGATGAACGACAGATCGGTGCTGGACAGATATTTCATGCGTGCCCGCTTTCGATGGTTAGCGTATCAAGCCAAATCGTCACGTCACCGTCCCAAACCCGGCCTTGCGCACTGCAAGCGTGGCTTTTCGGCGTTTGCAGTGACACGCCTATGGCAAGAATCGAGGGGAATTCGACGCTGACCGAAAGTATCTCCGTCCCCGCATCCATGGTCAATTCTGGATCACAATCCCGCGCGATGTTTCCATCTCCGGACCGACACCAGGAGCGGTCACTTCGCTACAATAAAGCGAATCGTGCTCGCCGTATCGGGGAGCGTGCGCCGAAACCAGCAATCAACTTGAGGACAAAATCATGAGCAACCCCACCCAGGACGCGGGCGTAATCCAGACCCTGCTCGACCGGCTGAACTCGCAGCGGCTCCCATTCGCGCTGTCACTGAAGGAAAAAGTCGACCAGGGCGGAACGCTCAGCGATTACGATATCAAAAGACTGGAGGAGGTTTTCGCCGATACCCAGACGCTCCAGCCAATGCTCGACCGGCATCCCGAATATCAGGATCTGGTGGCCCGCATCCTTCACCTTTACAAGGAAATCCTGGACAAGGCGACGGAAAACGAAAAGAACGCCTGATTCGGGGCGGGCGGCGAACCCATCAACTTGAAAGTGACGCTACGCGGCTCATCCGTGTGCTGATCGCTGTGCAGAACACCTCTCAGGCGCGCAGTGAATGCATGCCGTCGTGTCCGATTAAGCCCATTAGCTGTCTTGAATTATCCAATGCCCTGACGCCAGGTGGGCTAGTATTTCGTTGACGAACTGGAGCGGTTCGACGTGCCTTGTTGCTCCCTGAGGGGAATTCCAGACGGCCTTTTACTGTTTGCAGAGGATGTTGCGATGAAGAAAACGCCCGCTGAAGAGTACCTAGAGAAAGCCAAGCTTCTGACCAAGGAAGAAACGGAGCGCCTGATGTCGAGAATGCGCTCGAAGCTTACGCGCAGACTGGAAGGCAACAAGTTCAGCGAACTGGAGGCCGTTGCAATTCAGCTCGAGATCGAGGATGAAGAGTTGAATGAATGGCGGAAGAACATGGCCGAGATCAGGAAAAAGTCGAAGGGCAAATAGCCAGGCCGGCGTTTGCATGGGACGTCCTGAACAAGTCCTTCGACAGGCTTCCTTCGACAAGCTTCCCTCGACAGGCTTCCTTCGATAGGCTCAGGACGAACGGCAACGTATTGGTTCCGTTCATGGTGAGCCTGTCGAACCATCGTGGTGAGCCCTTCGGTGCAACTCAGGACACGCCCTTCGACGGGGCTCAGGACAGGCCCTTCGACGGGGCTCAGGACAGGCTTGTCGAAAGACTTGTTCAGGACTTCCCAGGAGGACGGGCATGGGATTCGGCTAGTGTTCCCCGGCCTGTGTGTCCCCTCCAGTCATGCAGGCCTGGACCTTCATTCGCTTGTCACGGTGCATCAATAAACTGCGCTCCGTCTGCTTGATCCGGATCAATGTTCGATAACAATCCGTTCCGCGCCGGGGTTCAATCGTCCGGGAACAGCGAGTCGGAAAACGCGCGGCGAAATATAAGTTCTCCCCAAGCGGGATACCCGGCTATCGTTGTGTCACTGGCCATCTATCATCGGGTGAGAAGGTTTTTTTTGTTTACAAAATGAATTCACGAATCGATTCAGTTTCAACGCGTCAGGAAAGGAGTTTTCCATGAAAAGCCTTCATTCCGGCGGACTGCGGCGAGTATTCTCAGTTTCATTGCCGGTCCTGCTTGCGGGAATCGTGGGTGGTTGCGCCACCACTAGCGATCTCGAATCCTTGCAGAAGCGGGTGGATGAGTTGCAGAGCACTGTCACTCAAGCGACCAGTGTCGCCGAGGCGGCCCATGTCACCGCCAGCGAGGCCAGTCAAACAGCAGATGCCGCGCTCTCTGCCAGCAAACAGGCTAGGGCGACCAGCAGCGAAGCGTCGGCGGTTGCCGGTCGGGCTGAAAAGACTGCAGGTGAAGCCGGCAATGCGGCCGCTCAGGCTCTATCCGTCAGCGACCAGGCCAGGGCCGCCAGCAGCGACGCCTTGACCATCAGCCAACGTGCTACCCAGGCTGCCACCGAGGCGAAGGTCAAGGCCTATGAAGCATCGACCAAGGCCTCGAGCGCCAGTTTCACCGCCGACAGCCTGAAGTCCCGGCAGGATGCCATGACCGTGCCGCAATCCGCCGCGGAAGCGTCCGGTCAGCCCAAGGGTGTCGTCCCGGTGAAGCCATGACGGGGAGACTCGACGCCACCGCTTCAGGCAAGGTTCCGCTTCTATTCGGCTGGCCTGGAGATCGAAGCGCGCACCGAACATTGCCGCATACTGACTTGCGTCAATTCTTTTCGCCTTTTTCAGTCAACTGCCGCACAGGCAAGGAGATTCCATGAAACATGAATCATTGATCAGGCGCAGCCTTGTGGCCGCGTCGCTCGCGCTCAGCTTCGGTCTCTCGGCCGGAGCAGCAATCGCGGCCGAAGACGTCAACCCGCATGCGGACGAGATCCTGCGGTCGATGTCCAACTTCCTCGCGGGCACCAAGGCCTTCAGCGTGTCGATGGACAACAGCAACGAGATCCTCACGCTTGAAGGACAGAAATTGCAGTTCAACAGTCGTTCGACGCTGATCGTGGAGCGGCCGTCAGGCTTTCTTGTCAACCGCCAAGGCAGGTTTGCCGACGTGGCACTGTTCTTCGATGGCGCGACGCTGACCCTGTATGGCAAGACGCTGAACGCCTACATCCAGAAGGAGGTCGCAGGCACCATCGACGACGCCATCCACGCGATCGAGCGGGAAACCAGTCTGAGCGTTCCAGGGGCCGATCTCTTGCTCTCCGACCCCTACGCGGCACTCACGTCCGGCGTCACCAGCAGCGGCTATTTCGGCACGGCTTACGTAGGCGGCGTCGAATGTCATCACCTTGCCTTCCGCACGCCCAAAGTGGACTGGCAGATCTGGGTAAAAACGGGCGACGAGCCGCTGCCCATGAAATACGTGATCACCACCAAGTGGATGACAGGCGCGCCGCAGTACAGCGTCCAACTAAGTGACTGGAACACCAAACCGATGATCGTGCCGGGCCGCTTCAGATTCGCCGTCCCGACAGGTGCGGTCAGGGTAGAGGCACTCCCGGTCGACGAGGCCGGCGAGATCATTGTCGAGCAGGAGAACAAATGATGAAGAAATCGATACTTGGAATAATGGCGCTCGGTCTTGTGCTGGCAGCCGGTGATTACCAGCCGGGAAGCGGCATCGAGGGATGGTCACTGGTGAAGGAGGCCCATGCCGTCATCGGCAGGCCCTTGACGCCGGTGAGCTACGCGGGAGTGGCGCGGCGCACCACGCGGCGCGCGATCTATGCGACATCCGTTTACGTTGCGACGCTGCCGCCCACCTGCACGGTCGTCGTGATCGAAGGCACCACACTGCAGCAGTGCGGGGGAACCTACTACCAGGCTTCTGGCAACCAGTATGTGATTGTCAATGTCCAGTGAGAACGGTTGCCGAATTTGGGTAAGCTGATGAACTGGACAACGTAAGCGTATGCAGCGCGGCGCCGTCCTGCCTGGACGGCGTCAGTGGCATTTGACTGTCACAGCGGCTGCCCCCTATATCCCAAAAGAAATCGGAACAATGAGAACACCCACATTTTTCAATGCAACCCGCATATTGACCGCGTTCCTGCTGGCAACAATGGTCATTGCGGTCATCCCCGCCCAGGCCGATGACAAGGCGCAACAACAGGCGGACATCCGCAAGGTCTCGCAGGACATCCTGAGCGAGTTGATCCGGGTCCAGCCCAGTGCCCAGGGCGTCGTGGATCGGGCCGCCGGTTTTGCCGTGTTCAGCACCGCCGGCCTCAAGATATTTTTCGCGGGCGGCGGCATGGGCTCGGGCATGGCGGTGAACAACCAGACCAAGCAGGTCGTATACATGAAGATGGCGGAAGTCCAGGCCGGCCTCGGCGTCGGGTTCTCCAAGCTGAAGCAGGTATGGGTATTCGAAACCCAGGGGGCATTCAACAACTTCGTCAACAGCGGCTGGGAGTTCGGCGGTCAGGCAACCCTGAACGCTCAGGCTGCCGGCGAGGGTGGCGGATACGCGGGCGCCATTCCTGTCTCGCCCGGCGTGTGGATCTACCAGCTCGCTGGAGATGGTCTCGCGGCGTCGTTGACGGTCAAGGGTTCCAAGTACTACAAGGCGGACGAGCTGAACTGACCGGCCAGCGGCAACGCGTTTCAGGTCGGTCGCGTTGCCGGGATACGGTGCCGGACGCGCAGTGCATTGCGGCAGCCGGCGCGGTCACCGCTCAAAGATAGCGGTACGCCGAGGCCAGCAGATTCTCGCGTGGCGGCAACTCGCCCGGGATCACGGAAATCAGCAGCAGCACGTTCCTGCGTCCGCGGGCATTGCAGATTTCCGGCAGCTCGATGTCGCGCCCTGTCTCATCGAGCGCATCGCGCTGGACATTCATGCTGTCCAGCCGCATGCGGAAGGTATCCCCCTGCAGCAACTGCTCGGCCTGCGCCAACTGCTCGACAACGATATCGAGATGACTGCTCAGCACGCCTGCATCCGATCCCAGGCGCTCGAGCTGAGTCTCGATGTCGGTCAGTTCTGACTGCAGGCTGACAGGGGCGGGCGGTGTGGCCTCCCCCGCCTCGAAGCTCCAGCCGCTGCGCTCCAGCGTGGCCAGCTTGTGCCGCAGCACATCCCGCTGGCGGGCGAGATCGGTGCGTTCCTCACGCGCTTCGGCGATGCGCGCCAGTGCCAGGGTCAGCAGATGGTCGAAGGCGCGACGCTTGAGCAGGCGGCGGCTTTCCGCTTCGCTGTCGGCGACGTCCACCAGGCGGTGATTGCGGAAACTGACCGTGAGCTGGGCGACGTCACGCCGAACCTGGTCGCCGGCCAGTTCCATGCCGAGCGCGTTTTTCTCGATCCGCTCCACCAGAAGCAGCGCCGTGAGCCGATCGGCAAGTCCCGAACTCCCGCTCAGGTATTCGAGCATGGCGCGGTCGTGCCCCAGCACTTCGAGCATCTGCGCCGCGGACACGAACAACGTGGCCAGGCGCGGGTCGGCATTGAAGCCGTCACGGCTTGCCGCCAGCGGCGCGGGGAGGTCGTCCACCAGCGCCACGACATGGTCGATGGCCTGAATGACCGGCGCGCGCAGACGCTTGCGATAACCGGGAAGCAGTCGCAGCCGCGAGTCGGTGCCGTCGACGGCGCGCTCGATCGCCATTTCGATGAGCGACTCGGGATAGCGCCCGCGGGTTTCGTTGCCACCGAAAAAGGACTGCAAGAGTTTGAACATGGCTATCGGCCCGTATCTCCGTTCACCCTGAGCTGGTCGAAGGGCACTGCAATAGAATCTGGTGGTTCGACAAGGCTCTCCTGAGCATGGTCGAAGGGCTCACCACAAACGGTTAAGTGGAGATCATTGAACTCAATAACGTTCCGGAATCCAGCGACGCGTGGTCATGGTCGCCTCATCGTCGTAGGCGTTTTTCGTGATGCGGCGCGGCAGCTTGACCTTCTCACGCTTCTGGCGCACGTAGGGGATCTGTTCCAGCAGGTGGGTGATCAGATTCAGGCGCGCCCGCTTCTTGTCATCCGAGTGCACCACGTGCCAGGGCGCAAAGTCGGTATCCGTGGCGTCGAGCATCTGGTCGCGCGCGCGCGAATAATCGTACCAGCGCTGGCGCGAAGGCAGATCCATCGGCGAGAGCTTCCACTGCCGCACCGGGTCCTCGATGCGCGCACGGAAGCGCCGTTCCTGTTCCTTGTCGCCGACCTCGAGCCAGTATTTGAGCAGGATGATGCCGTTGTCCACGAGGATGTTCTTTTCGAATGCCGGACACATCTCCAGAAACTTCTGGTGCTGCTCCGCGGTGCAGAAGCCCATGACCTTTTCGACGCCGGCGCGGTTGTACCAGCTGCGGTCGAAGATCACCACCTCCCCCGCCGCCGGGAAATGGGCCACGTAGCGCTGGGCATAGATCTGCGTCTTCTCCCGCTCGGTGGGCGCAGGCAGCGCCACCAGCCTGAATACCCGCGGGCTGACACGCTCCGTGATCGCCTTGATGGTGCCGCCCTTGCCGGCGGCGTCGCGGCCCTCGAAGATGATGATGATGCGCTGGCCGGTGGCCTTGACCCAGTCCTGAACCATGCAGAGTTCCGCCTGCAGCTTGAGCAGTTCCTTTTCGTATTCGCGGCGCTTGAGTTTGCCCGCTGTGGTGCTGCTTGCTGCTTCCTGCCTGGCGCCAGATTTCAATTCGGCTTTTGCTTTTTTCTTGCCCATGTATGTCTCCTGTTCAAGTCGACTGGATTTTCAGAACCGGGGCCGGTGCGTCAGCTGGCCGGTTTGGCGGTGGGCGGGGAAACAGGCTGCTCTGCTGCCGCGCTGGCAGCCGGCAGCCCGAACCCGCCACCCAGTGCAAGATGCAGGTTGACGCGCTGGGCCAGCCGCTCACCCTGGATCTGCACCAGGGTCGTCAAAGTGCTGTAAAGCCGCAATTGCTCCTGCAGCACGCTGCGCAAATCGCTGCTGCCGATCTTGTATTGCACCGTGACGAGTTCCAAGGCGCGACGGTTGTCCGTGGCCACCTGCTTCAGGATCTCCTGCCGCTCGCGCAGCGCGGTCTCGCTCGCCAGCGCGCCCTCCACCTCGTCGAAGGCGCGCAGCCCGATCGTCGCGTAATTGGCTACGGCTTCCTGCTGCTCCGCGGTGCGGATGTCGACCTGGGCCTGCAACGCACCGGCGGTGAACAGCGGCCACAGCAGGTTGCCGCCCAGTCCGAAGGTGGGGTTGTCCTTGTCCTGCAGCACGATGAGGTCGCTGGAGACGGCACCGAAGGTGGCAGTCAGGCTGAGCTTGGGCAGGCGCGCGGCCTTGGCTTCCTGGGTGAGGTTGAAGGCTGCGGCGACGCGCCGCTCGGCGGCGACTACATCGGGACGCCGCTCCAGCAGTTCGGACGGCAGACCGGCCGGGATGGGGCCCGGCATGGCAGGCAGACGCGACGCGGTCCGGACTTCCGCACCAGGGTAGCGGCCCAGCAGCACTTCCAGCGCACGCAGCGCATTGGTGCGCGCCAGCTGAACCTGCCGCAGGAGGTCGCGGTACTCGCCGAGACTGGCCCGCGCCTGCGCGACGTCCGTTTCATCGCCAATGCCGGCCTTGAGGCGCAGCTGGGCCATTTCGACCAGTTTGTCCGAGGACTGCACCATTTCCCGCAGCAAGTCCTCCTGCTCCGTGGTCTGGACCGCCAGCAGCCAGCTGCGCACCAACCATGCCGTCAGCGAATGCCGCGCGTATTCGTAATCCAGTTCGGCTGAGGCGTAGCTGTCGGTCGCGGCACGCGCGCCGTAACGCTGGCGCCCCCACACATCGAGTTCCCAGGTGGCGCCGATCAGCGCGGTCTGCATGCCGCTGTAATCGCCGCTCCACTTGCCGCCGCCCTTGGCGAGCACAGCGACGCTGGGCATCAGGTCCGCACCCGCGACGGTGACATAACCACGCGCCTGCTCCACCCGGGCGGCGCCGGCGCGCAGATCGGCGTTGTAGGCCAGCGCTTCCTTCACCAGTTCAGCCAGCGCAGGATCGTTGAATTTCCAGAATTCGCTATCCATCACCGCGCCCGGCTCGGCCGGCTGCTTCCATTGCTGCGGCACGCTCACATTGGGCAGCGCGTCCTTGCGCAGTTCGTCATTGGCCGGTGGTGCGAGCAAGCTGCAGCCGGCGAGCAGACTGACCGCCAGGGAAATTCCGGTGCGCGTGAAAGGGGTCAGGACACGCATCAGTGCAATTTGAGAATGAGGTAGTTGGTATAAGACGTCACGCGCAGGAGCACCATGCGCAGGATGTGAATCGCCTTCAGCCGATCCGTATAGACGGCAGCAATACCTGACGCTCCCGCGGCCAGGAAGATGCCCCTGTCCTTGGGCTCGATGTCCAGCTTGACCGCGAAGCGGTTGGGAAACTCAGGTGCTGCCCCGGTCTGCGGCAGCATGCCGGAAGTCGGCAACTGGCCCTGGCCCTGGCCCCAGACGATCGAATTCACCCTGGCCTTGATGACCTCACCCGGCAGCGTTTTCAGCACCACTTCGGCCGCATCGCCCGCCTGCGCCTGATGCAGCTCGTTCTGGTGATACAGCGCGATGACCTGGTAGTCATCCTCGACGAAGGTCATGGCCGGCGCCAGGGGCATTCCCACAACAAAAGAGCCGGGGCGCAGCTGCAGGTTCATCACCCAGCCATTGGCCGGCGCCACCATCACGGTTTGCGACAATTCCCAACGCGCATTGTCGAGATCGGCCTGCGTCGCCTCTTCCTGAGCCTTGGCTGTCGCCACCCTGGCCTTGGCCTGGGCCACTGTTGCCTGTACGCCACCGGAACTCGCCGATAGTTTCAGTTTCGCCTGCGATTCTGCAGCGATTGCGGCAACCAGCTGTCCTTCCAGTTCGCGAGCATTGGCCTGCCATTGCTCAAGACCGAAGCGGTCGCCGGCGCCGGTTGCCACCAGTTCGCGGTACTGCGCCACCCGCTGGCGAGCCAGGTCGAGCTGGGAACGCAGCGCGCCTATCTGGCCGCCGGCAGCGGTTACCGCCTCGCGCATCTCGCCGACGCTGGCCCCGGCCTGGCTGAGGCCCGCCAGCGCTTCATTCAATGCGGCCTGGTTGGCGGCGAGCTTGCCTTCGAGCTGCTTGACGGTGTTGTTGTAGGGCGTGGGGTCGATCTTGAACAGCACGGCCCCCTTTTTCACGTAATCGTTGCCGGTCACCGGTACTTCGATCACGCGTCCACGTACCTGCGGTACCACCTGCACCACATATTTGATGACCCGCACGTCGGCCGACGACGGCGCGACAATGTTCAGCGTCAGAATGAGCGCCGTGATGGCCACGACAGGGATAATGACCACGATCACCTGGGTCTTGGTGTTCCAGGGCAGCCACTTGAACTTGATGAAAATCAGCCAGACGAAGAAGGCATAAATCCCAGCGAGAATGGCTTCCATCAGCGTGTGCCCTCAGCTGCAGCAAGCAGCGCGACTTCCGCCGCGACCAGCTGGTCGCGCACCCGCAGAAGTTCCGCAGTGAGGTGCCCCCTCGTCTCCAACTGGTCGAGTTCCTCGCGCAGCACGCGGATTTCGTCCAGCGTCATCTCCTGTTTCATCGCTTTTTCGCCCGCTTCAAGAAAGTAGTCCGTATGCTTTTCCGTACCGTAGGCCAGCTTGTAGGTCACCGGTTTGGTATACGCCCACAGCCAAGCGAACGGCCACAGCATGCCGCCGAACACCAGTGAAAGCAGGCACAGGGTCTTGATCGCGTCCTTCTGCGGATGGTGCCGCTTCTCGGCCACCTTCTCGGGCAGGATATGGATCAGCCAGAACAGCCAGATGCCGCCGATCGGAACGAAGAAGATGATGAACAGTGCGAGCCACTTGGCCACCGCGTCCAGAGTGTCTCCTTGCAGGAAAGAGGCATGTGCCGTCGAAGACACGAGGAGCAGCACGACGGCCAGAGTGATCGGCTTACGAGGGATCTTCATGTCGGGTGTCTTTCGGCAGTCGGTCTGGCAGCCCTGGTTTCTCTGCAGGAATGGAGTGAAATTCTCATGTACCTTCGCCACGAGCAGCGTGTAATCGACTCAAATCAGTTGTCATCTTAGCATCCGCCCATCCGTTGAAATGGACATATCCGGACACCGGGTGGAAATCTGCTGACATGCCTATCTGCACGCCTCGGCAAGTAGACGAATAGGGACAACTGTTCTGGGCATCCTTATTTCTCCTCAATGATCGAGGCAAACTCCTCATGCGCCTTCGCCACCTTCGGCGCCACAACGAACTGGCAATAGGGCTGCATCGGATTCTGCTCGAAATAGCGCTGATGGTAGGCTTCGGCGGGGTAAAAGGCCATCGCTGGGGTCACTTCGGTCACGATGGGGCGATCGTATCGATGTTCGGCCGTGAATGCGGCGATAAGCGCTTCGGCTTCGGCTTTCTGCTCCGGCGTGTGCCAGAAAATCGCCGACCGATACTGCGTGCCGACGTCGTTGCCCTGGCGATTGAGCTGCGTCGGGTCGTGCAGGGTGAAGAAGACCGCCAGCAGATCACGGAACGCAATCACTTCCGGATCGAAGCTCACCTGCACCACCTCGGCGTGGCCGGTGTCGCCGTTGCAGATGTCCCGGTAGGTCGGATTCAGCGTGCGGCCGCCCATATAGCCCGACACCGCCGATTCGACGCCACGCAAGCGGTTGAAAACGGTTTCGATGCACCAGAAACAGCCGCCCGCCAGGGTCGCTACCGCATGGGCCATGATGTGCCTCCGTCAGACGACGGGAACCGTTTCCATGAACGACCCGCGAGTGGCGAGGGTATCGGCGAGCCTGGCCAGATTGGGATGTGCCGTGCGCCAGTCGATTTCGGGAAAACGCAGATCGAGATAACCCAGCATGCAGACGCAGGCAATATCTGCCAGCGTCATGCTGTTGCCAAGGTAGAAGGCCTTCTCACCCAGTGCTTCGGCCAGCGCTTCGAGTCCGCGGTACAGGGTCCTTTCCTGCAGCACCAGCCAGTCTGCGCTCTGCTGTTCCGGTGTCCGCTTTCGTTCCAGATACACCGCGACTGCGGCGTCGGTGATGCCATCGGCCAGCGCCTCGACACCGCGCACCATCATGCGGATTTTCGGCTCGCTGGGAATCAGGTGCCCCACCGGGCTGATGTGATCGAGATACTCGACGATCACCCGCGAATCAAACACGCTGACGCCGTCTTCCAGCACCAGCACCGGTACCTTGCCGAGCGGGTTGAGCGTGGGCACGACACTGTCGGGCGCCCATGGATTCTCGACCTGAAGCTGGAACGGGATTTTCTTCTCGAGCAGCACGATGCGGACTTTGCGACCGTAGGGGCTGGTGAGCGAGGTGACGAGTTTCATGCGGGGTCTTCGAGCTGCGTATGAGCCAGGCCAGATTGTGTGCCGCCATTATCCTCTGCCGCGAGCCCGGTTCCAACTCGTTCATGCAAGGCTGGCGGCACCTTGCACTCGAGTCCGGGCATGCGGGCCTCACGTACGCGGCGCCCGCGCGCCTGGCCGGCATCGCCCGGTGTCTTCACTGCAGGCAGGCGCAGTGATCAGCCTGCGTGGTCGACGATGTACTGCTTGACTGCATGCACGTCGGCATCCATGACATGCTTTCTCTGCGGCAGGGACTCCAGATCGGCAAGCTCTGCCGGGCGCACAGGATCGATGCCGAGCGCTTCACGGATCGCGTCCTCGAATTTTGCCGGCTGCGCCGTTTCCATGCAGATCAGCGGCACCCCCGGTTCGCGATGCTCCAGCCCCACCTTCAGGCCGTCTGCGGTATGTGGGTCGATCATGGTGCCGTACACCTCGTAGACCGTGCGGATGGTATCGAGACGGTTGGCATGGTTGCTCGATCCCGAGGCCATGCCGAAATCGGACACACGGTCGAACAGGCCATCTGCCTTCAGATCGAAACTGCCGCCGGATTCCACGGCGTTCCAAAGGCTGCGGATCCTGGCCGCATCGCGCCCGGTCAGGTCGAACACGAAGCGCTCGAAGTTGGACGCCTTGGAAATGTCCATCGACGGGCTGGAGGTGTGCTGCGTCTCCGGTCGCGGGCGATAGACGCCGGTCCTGAAGAATTCGTCGAGGACGTCGTTCTCGTTGGTCGCGACGATCAGCTTCTCGATCGGCAGGCCCATCTGGCGCGCGATGTGGCCGGCGCAGACGTTGCCGAAATTGCCCGACGGCACCGAGAACGACACACTCTGCTCATTGCTGTGTGTCGCCGCGAAGTAGGCCTTGAAGTAGTACACGCTCTGCGCCGCGACGCGCGCCCAGTTGATCGAGTTGACCGCGCCGATGCGGTGGCGTGCCTTGAAATCGAGATCGTTCGATACCGCCTTGACGATGTCCTGGCACTGGTCGAACACACCGCGTATCACCAGGTTGTGGATGTTGGCGTCCTGCAGCGCATACATCTGCGCCTGCTGGAACCGCGTCATGCCGTGCACCGGCGACAGCATGAAGACACGGATGCCGCGCTTGCCGCGCATCGCGTATTCGGCAGCGGAGCCGGTGTCGCCGGAAGTGGCACCGAGAATATTCAGTTCGCCGTGGGTCTTGTCGAGCACATACTCGAACAGGTTGCCCAGCAGCTGCATTGCCATGTCCTTGAACGCCAGCGTCGGACCGTTCGAAAGTGCCAGCACGTGCAGGCCGGGTTCCAGCGTTTTCAGCGGGGTGATGTCCTGCGCGTTTTCGCCATTCGTCGTGTAGCGGTAGACCTCCGCCGTGTAGGTCCTGTCGATCAGCCTGCGCAGATCGTCGTGCGGAATGTCGTCGATCAGGCGCGACAGCACGGCGAAGGCGAGGTCACGGTAATTCATGCCGCGCATCGCCGCCAGATCGGCGGCGCTCAGGCGAGGATAGCTTTCCGGCACGTACAGGCCGCCGTCGCTGGCCAGCCCGCCGAGCAGGATTTCGGAAAAGCGTAATTGCGGTGCCAGACCGCGCGTGCTGAGGTAGTTCATTACTTGGCCGCCAGTTCTTCGAGGCGGATGCGCATCACCTGACCCGACACGCTATCCAGTGCCTCGATCTTCGCAATCGCGGCATTGATGTTCTTTTCCACCGTGATGTGCGTCAGCAGGATGATATTGACCAGTTCGTCGCCTTCCGCGGGCTCCTTCTGCACCATGGCGTCGATCGAGATGTCGCCGTCGGCCAGGATACGCGTGATGTCGGCCAGCACGCCGGGGCGGTCATATGCATGCAGGCGCAGGTAATACGCCGTGCGCACTTCCTCCATCGGCAGGATCGGCGTGGCCGCCAGCTGATCCGGCTGGAACGCCAGATGCGGGACGCGATGGTGCGGGTCGGCCGTGTGCAGGCGCGTCACGTCGACCAGGTCGGCCACCACGGCGGAAGCGGTCGGCTCGGCGCCGGCGCCGGCGCCGTAGTACAGCGTCGGTCCGACGGCATCGCCCAGCACCAGCACGGCGTTCATCGCGCCGTCGACGTTGGCGATCAGGCGGCGCTCCGGAATCAGCGTCGGATGCACGCGCAGCTCGATGCCGTTCTCCGCGCGGCGTGCGATGCCCAAGAGCTTGATGCGGTAGCCGAGTTCCTCGGCGTACTGCACATCCTCGCGCGTCAGTTTCGAAATGCCTTCCGTATAGGCGCGGTCGAACTGCATCGGGATGCCGAAGGCGATCGCCGACAGGATGGTGAGCTTGTGTGCGGCGTCGATGCCCTCGATGTCGAAGGTCGGGTCCGCCTCGGCGTATCCCAGCGCCTGCGCTTCCTTCAGCACGTCCTCGAAGGCCGCGCCCTTGTCGCGCATTTCGGTGAGGATGAAGTTACTGGTGCCGTTGATGATGCCGGCCAGCCATTCGATGCGGTTGGCCGTGAGGCCTTCGCGCAGCGCCTTGATGATCGGTATGCCGCCCGCCACCGCGGCCTCGAACGCGACCATCACGCCCCTGGCCTGCGCCGCGGCAAAAATCTCGTTGCCGTATTTGGCGACCAGATGCTTGTTGGCGGTCACCACGTGCTTGCCGTTGGCGATCGCCTGCAGTACCAGTTCCCTGGCAGGTTCCAGACCGCCGATCAGCTCGACCACGATATCGATTTCAGGGTCGTCGACGACGTCGAACGGATTGGTCGACAGCGGCAGGTCGCCTGCCAGCGCACGGGCCTTTTCAAGGTTGCGCACGGCCGCGCGCAGCACGCGGATGTCGCGCCCGGCGCGACGGCTGATTTCTTCGGCATTGCGGCGCAGCACGGTGAGCGTGCCGCCACCGACGGTTCCCAGGCCCAGCAGGCCAACATTGATGGGTTTCATCTAATTTCTCGTCAAATTAAAAATCAGCGATGTGCACGCTGGCGGTCGAGGAACCGGCTCATGCGCCCGATCGCCTCGGTCAAATCTTCCTCATGCGGCAGGAACACCACGCGGATATGGTCGGGTCGCGGCCAGTTGAAGCCGCTGCCCTGCACCACGAGCACGCGCTCCTCTTCGAGCAGGTTGAGAATGAACTTCTGGTCGTCATGGATGGGGTAGAGCTTGGGGTCGAGCCTGGGGAACAGGTACATCGCCGCCTTGGGTTTCACGCACGTCACGCCGGGAATCAGGGTCAGCAGCTCGTGTGCCAGATCGCGCTGGCGCGTCAGCCGTCCGCTCGGCGCGACCAGGTCGTTGATGCTCTGATAGCCGCCGAGGGCCGTCTGGATTGCATATTGTCCAGGCACATTGGAACACAGGCGCATCGACGCCAGCATGCTCAGGCCTTCCAGGTAATCCCTGGCGTGGCGCTTGTCGCCCGACACGATCAGCCAGCCCGAACGGTAGCCGCAGGCACGGTAGTTTTTCGACAGGCCGTTGAAGGTGACGATGAGCACGTCGTCGGCCAGCGAAGCGAGCGAGGTGTGCGTGACGCCGTCGAACAGCACCTTGTCGTAGATTTCGTCGGCATACACGATCAACTGATGCTGGCGCGCGATTTCGAGAATTTCCAGCAACAGCGTGGTCGGATACAACGCGCCGGTGGGATTGTTCGGATTGATGACGACGATGGCGCGGGTATGGGGAGTGATCTTGGCGCGAATGTCGTCCAGATCCGGCAGCCAGCCGGCCCCCTCGTCGCACAGGTAGTGGCGCGGCTTGCCGCCGCCCAGACTCACCGCCGCCGTCCACAGCGGATAGTCGGGGGCAGGCACCAGGACTTCGTCGCCATTGTTCAGCAATGCCTGCATCGCCATCACGATGAGTTCCGACACGCCGTTGCCGACGAAGATGTCGTCGATCTGAACGCCGGCAATGCCCTTGCGCTGGGTCTCGTGCATGATCGCCTTGCGCGCCGAGAACAGCCCCTTGGAATCGCTGTAGCCCGATGCATTGGGCAGGTTCAGGATCACGTCCTGCACGATCTCCTCGGGCGCCTCGAAGCCGAACGGCGCCGGGTTGCCGATGTTCAGCTTGATGATGCGATGGCCCTCTTCCTCCATCTGCCGCGCGCGCGCCATCACCGGACCCCGAATGTCGTAGCAGACGTTGTCGAGCTTGAACGATTTGTGGATGGTGCGTAAGCGTGGCTTGTTGTCGGCCGTCACGGCGATCTTCCTGGTCATCCTGCACAAAACCAAGGCAAAACAAAGCCTTGGGAAACGCGTGATTTTACCGGAGGCGCCTTGCCCCGGCAAACGAAACCGGTACCGAAACGCCCTCGCGACGCCATCTGCTGTTGTGCATCACGCAACGGGAATCTGCTATGGTTTCGCCATGAAACTGCATCTCAACACCGGCGCTGGCCAACTGATGTTTACCGGCTATGGCAGCGACCACGTCCTCATCAACGGCCATCGCCACGAGGCCAGCCTGCTGCTTACCGCGCAGGGCGTCGAAATCGCGCCCTGGGCCGGACTGGGATTCGGGGCGCTCACCGCCGCGCATTTCGAATGGGTCGCCCAGCGCGAACTGGACATTTTGCTGCTCGGCACCGGTACCCGGTTGCGCTTCCCCCACCCCTCGCTCACACGTTCGCTGGTGGAGGCGCGCATCGGTCTGGAAGTGATGGACATCGGAGCCCTGTGCCGCACCTACAACTACCTGATTTCGGAAGGCCGGAGTGTCGGGGCGGCAGTGCTGATCGAGCCGGCGGCTATGGCCTGATGTTGCCAATGCGCTTGCGGAACGCGGAACCGTTAGTGCAAGCGTGTCGAAGCGCTGGCGGCAATGGTCGGGGTCTTCGCAGGGCTGCTGACCGTTGGCCGGGCGAAAACCTTCACTGCTACAACCAACCCTTCGACAGGCTCAGGGCGAACGGACCGAGGATGTCCACTTCGATCACACGGCGCATTCAGCGCGAACGGTGCGTTCTTAAGCCCCCGGCATCACCTGCTCAAAACTCGTGATCGCATCGAACTCGCCGCAGTCCTTGTGCGGCTGGCGCGAATCCGGATTGCACACCGCCAGCAGATGCGCGATGCCATACGCCTGCGCGCTTTTCAGTACCGGCAAACTGTCGTCCACGAAAAGCGTGCGCGATTTATCGAAGGGTTCTACAGCTTGCAAGCCCTGCCAGAAATCGGGATGTTCCTTGGGCATCCCGATCTGATGGGAGGAGATCAACCCATCGAAATAGGCATCGAGGCGGGTCTCGCGCATCTTCAGGCCAAGGCTCTTCGGGTGCGCGTTGGTGACCATAACGACCCGGCGGCGAGCGTTGCGCAGTGCCTGCAAAAAGGCCGGCACATCCGGACGGATGGCGATGAGATGCACGACCTCCTCCTTCAGTTGCACGATGTCGAGCGCGAGTTCGCTGCTCCAGAAATCGAGGCAATACCAGTTCAACGTGCCAGCGTGGCGGTCGTAATGCTGGTCTAGGTGCGCGCGCGCCACTGCTTCCTCCAGCCCATGGTATTCGGCGTAGCGGCGCGGCATGTGCTCGCGCCAGAAATGGTTGTCGAAGTGGAGGTCGAGCAGGGTCCCGTCCATGTCGAGGAGGACGGTATCGATTCGTGACCAGTCGATCACGGCGACGCGTGACATGGCTTCAGAACAGTTCGTCCTTCGATACGCCCCGTCGCCGCAGCATCTGCCGCAGCATGCGCAGGGCTTCCATCTGGATTTGCCGCACGCGCTCGCGCGTCACCTGCAACTCCAGCGCCAGGTCCTCCAGGGTGCAGGCTTCACAATTGTTGAGACCGAAGCGACGCTCGATCACCCAGCGCTGCTTGTCGTTGAGCTGGGTCAACCATTCGCGGACGTGGTGCTCGATCTCCTCGAGCTGGAGCATGTCGTCCGGCAGCTGTGCATTGTCGTCGGCGATCGCCTCCCCCAGCGACAGCGTGGGGTCGACATCGAGCGGCGCGTCGAGCGAGGCGACCCGCTCGTTCAGTTGCATGATGCGGCGCACGTCATCCACCGTATGCCCGGTCAGCGCCGCGATATCTTCGGAACTGGCGTCGGTCACGCCGTGCGTTTCCAGGTGGCGCTTCGCGCGCAGATAGATGTTGAGTTCCTTGATGACATGCACCGGCAGGCGGATGGTGCGCGACTGGTTCATGATCGCGCGCTCGATGTTCTGGCGGATCCACCAGGTCGCGTAGGTGGAGAAGCGGAACCCGCGCTCGGGATCGAATTTCTCCAGCGCGTGAATGAGGCCGAGGTTGCCTTCTTCCACCAGATCGAGCAGGGTCAGCCCGCGATTGGCGTAATGCTTGGCGATGTTGACCACCAGCCGCAGGTTGCGCTCGATCATGGTCTGGCGTGCAGCGAAATCGCCCTGTACGGTAAGTCGTGCCAGCGCGACCTCTTCTTCGGGCGTCAGCAGCGGCGCCTGGCCGATCTCGTTGAGATACAGCTGGGTGACGTCGACCTGCGCTTCGCCGAGGATGGCCGATGACAATTCCTCGCTGGTATCCGCAGCATGCTGCTCCGCTTCGGCCTCGGCCTCGGCTTCTTCAGGTATCAGATCTTCCGACTCATCGCTGGGTTCGCGAATCATGAGCGCTCCGGCAGATAGTTCAAGGGGTCGAGCGGCTTGCCGTAACGGCGGATCTCAAAGTGAAGCTTCACCCGGTCGGCGTCGCTGTCACCCATCAGCGCGATTCTCTGCCCGGCGGTCACCATGTCTCCCTCCTTTACCAGCAGCGAATCATTGTGTGCATAGGCCGAGAGATACTCGCCCGCATGCTTGACGATCAGCAATTGTCCATACCCGCGCAGACCGCTGCCACTGTATACCACCTTGCCGGGCGCCACCGCTACCACCGGCGCATTACGCTGTCCGACGATATCGATGCCCTTGCCGCCCGCCGCGCCAAAATTCCCGATCAGCTTGCCGTCGGCCGGCCATAGCCAGACCAGTTCGGCCGACACCGGCGGAGCGACTGCCGGAACCTGCACCACGGATGCGACGGTCGGGGGCGGGGTCGGGATTGCCGCCTTGGTTGCAGACGACGTGGCGGTGACCACGGGCTGGACAGTGGGCGCCACGGGCATGGCAGCGGAGGGGGCGGGCGGCGGCCTCGATACCTGCGCCCAGTTGGCTGCCGTATAAGGCAGCAATACCGCCTGCGGGGTGGTGAGCAGAGGCGGCTCCGTCAAGGGTTGTGCGCTTGGCGGGGGCGCCTCCACCAGCGGCTTGATTTCGACCGCATTCGATGGAGGCGTCAGCCGCAGCACCTGCCCGACCATGATGCGGTCGGGTGACTCGAGCTGGTTCCAGCTCGCGATTTCGCGATAATCCAGGTTGTTGGCGAAGGCGATCCCATACAGGGTGTCACCACGCTGCACGGTATGCAGGCCATTGGTGGAGGGCGCGATCTGCGGCGTGACAGGACGTTCGGGTTTCTCGACAACGACGGGGGGCGCGGTACGCACCTTTGCCGGCACGCGCTCGGTCACGGGTGCGGGTCCGCGCGAGGAACATCCCGCCAGCAAGGTCAGCATCATCGCCCCGAGCGCCACGCTTTTCATGCCGACTCCAGCCGCCATCCGGTCACGCCACCCCCGGCAGCAGGGGAACGAACTTCACCCCTTCGAGCAACTGCTCGGTAAACGCATCGTCTCGGCGCTCGATCACGCACAAGGTCTGCGTGGAATGACCAAGCGGCATCACCAGCCGTCCGCCTTCGGCCAACTGTGCCAGCAGGGCCTGCGGCACCTCGGCAAATGCAGCGGCGATCACGATGGCGTCGAACGGCGCGAAATCCTTCGCTCCCTGCATGCCGTCGCCGTGCTTAGGCCTGACGTTGTTGACCCTGAGTTCACGCAGCCGCGCGCGCGTCTTGCCGACCAGCGCCGCGATGCGCTCCATCGACACGACCTCGCGCGCCAGCTTGCCCAGCACCGCAGCCTGATAGCCGCAGCCGAGCCCGATTTCCAGCACCCGCCCAAGTTCGTGCCCCTGGCCGTTCTCGCCATGACGTGCCAGTTCGGCCATGCGCGCCACGATGTAGGGGTTGGATATGGTCTGCCCGAAGCCGATCGGCAGCGCAGTATCTTCGTAGGCGCGTGACTCCAGCGCCTGGTCGACGAACAGATGGCGCGGCACGCTGCCCATCGCCGCCAGCACGATTTCGTCCTTGATGCCCTGCTCGCGCAGGCGTTCGACCATGCGGCCGCGCGTGCGTGCCGACGTCATGCCGATGCCGGCGCGGGAGCTCAGGGTTTCAGCCATGCGCTCACGCTGTCCATCTGGCTGAAACGGGTCAGGTCCATCTGCAGGGGGGTGATCGAAACGAAACCCTGGGCGAGGGCATCGAAATCGGTGCCCTCGCCTGCGTCCTGGGCGGCCCCGGCAGCGCCCACCCAGTAGACGATCTGGCCGCGCGGGTTGGTGGTTTTCACCACCGATTCGGCCTTGTGGCGCTTGCCCAGACGGGTCACCGCGAGGCCGCTTAGATCCTCCCAGGCACGATCCGGCACGTTGACGTTGAGCAGCATCGGTTCGGTCGGCGGCTGCGCCTGAATGCGCTGTACCAGATCGACCACCACGCGCGCGGCGGTATCGAAGTGCTCGGCATTGTGGCTGGCAAGCGATACCGCGATCGACGGAATCCCCAGCAGATAGCCCTCGGTGGCGGCGGCGACGGTGCCGGAATAAATCGTGTCGTCCCCCATGTTGGCGCCGTGATTGATGCCGGAAATCACCATGTCGGGCATATGGTCGAGCATGCCGGTCACCGCCAGATGCACGCAGTCGGTCGGCGTGCCGTTGACGTAATAAAACCCACTGGGCGCCTGGCGCAGCATCAGCGGACGGTCGAGCGTCAACGAGTTGGACGCCCCGCTGCGGTCGCGCTCGGGCGCCACCACCGTGATGTCGGCGAGCGGCGCAAGCGACCGGGCCAATGCGGCCAGGCCGGGTGCGAAATAGCCGTCGTCATTGGACAACAGGATGCGCATCAGCACAGGCCTCCGGACACGGCGGGCGAACGGCGCGGGGCCGGGATGGCAAGGACAGGGACATCGAGCATGCGTTGGATTCTACCATTGGGCGTCGCCGGATTCAGCCCGATTTCCGGGCTGGAAAACATCGAAGTCACCTGACGCACGCATGCGGCAACATGGCTTGCCGGAACGAAACTTGAGCGAAGGTCGGATCGGCGAAGACCGGGTTGAACCGGCCAGTCAACGAATCGAACATGGCGCCTGAAACAACGGCATTGCCTGCGCGGCCGATGCGCTGTTCCACCGCTACCGCCATGGCAACCACGCGTGTTCATGCCTCACCTGTTTCTGCGGGGGCATTGATCGATGTCAGTTACAAACCGAGAACAGAAGGCTATACACATAAAAGGATTTGCTGGTCTGGTAATTGGTCAGGTTCTGCAAATCTCATCTGTGACATGGGTTGCTCATTTCCCGGGAGGCATGATGAAAATCGGTTATTTCCTTTTTCCGTTGATATTGCTGGTCAACGGCGCAAGCGCGCAATCCACTGTAGGGGTGCTGGGCACGCCTCCGGATGGCAGCACGATTTCCGGGGTCAGCACGATTTCCGGTTACCACTGCACCTCGAAGAACATTCAGGTGTTCATTGACGGGGTGTCGTTTGGCCCTGCGGGCGCCGGTACCCAGCTTCTGGGAACGCAAGACGTCTGCGGCCGCACCGATACGGGCTACTCGTTTCTCTACAATTTCAGCAACCTCGACAATGGCCAGCACACCATTTCGGTGACCGCGGACGGCATCCCGTTCGGCACGAACACGATCACGACAGTCAAGTCCGGGGGAGAGCAATGGCTGACCGGGGTGAGCAAGCAGACGAAGGTTCCGGATTTCCCCCATCCGGGTCAGGCCGCCACGCTCCCGTGGGTGCAGTCGTTCCAGAACTTCCTGGTGACCGGGATCGGGGACACGGCGAACGACCTGTCAGGCCTGAACGGCACCTATGCGCAAAACGCTACAGTATCGGTGAGCGGGAGCAGCTGTTACTTGTATGACTTTTTAACCGGTAACCAAACATTTTTTGCGACAGCGGGTGCGCTGGCGGCTGATCCGACCGGCATCGTGATCTACGCGCTCCCGACTACAGGTAACGAATTGGTTGTTTACATAATGACAACAAATTCTGGAAACAGCGATACCGGGTATAACATGAGCGGGACCGTCGTATCTTTTGCTTTGGCAGCACAAGCACCCGCAATAGCGACAGGCGTGAAGAAGTCAGCCGACGGGTTGCATCTCGTGGGAACCGTGTCTGCCAACTTCCCCGGCTGCACACAGATGGCGGTGATGTACTGAGCACTCAAGGGGCAGTGAGAACAGCAACGGACATCGGCCAAACCCCAGGGGCCGTTCTTGCAAGTGCACCAAACATGCACACGCACCCACGGCCGCTTGGCAATCAGTGTCTACCAGACCCTGATTAGATGCTGGATGGACGCGCGCATGAAACCATACCGATGCGTGCGTTTCCATGGACTGCCCCCAAGGGCAGACGCTAGCTTCGTGGTGTCGATTGGGAGAACTGATGGCAGGAAACTGCTGAACTTCAATTGCCTTCTGGGTGCCAAACCGACCACAGGAGGCTACCGGCCCGGAACACCACACAGCAGCAACTGCGTATCCAGCACGGCATCGTATTTTATTGGGAGGAGCTGGCCAGGCCGAATCCGTTCTACTTCTGTGTAGACGAGCCGGGCCCCATCAGCATGTCCCATCCCTATCCCTTCCCGCTGATTCCAGATCAGATTAACGATTGGATTTGGCACCCAGTCATGATCGGAACTGTAGATGTAGTATTCGTAATATGTGCGCAGCTGATGGTCTGGAGCGAGGCTATGGTCGGGCTGGATAAAAACTAGTTTCTTTGGTCGCTCAGGCATTGCGTTAATGGCATTCCTGAGCACGGCAAATTCCTGGCGCTGTATGCGCACGATGCCATCCCAGAAGCCCAGCCCTGCCTGCGCTGCCAACAAAAACAGAACGCCCATGGTGGTCCAGCGAGGCCAGATGTGGTCCTTGGTCAAGGCCTTGAAGGCCAGGTAAATCAACAGGCACAAAGCGGCGTAACTGAAGAAGAGCGTGCGGGTCGGCAGGTAGTGCTCTTTGAGAATCAGCATGGGAAGCAGGCTTACCAGCCATACCAGCAGGACCAGGAATATGGCGGAGATGCGCCGCATCACTCCACCGCCTCGCTTGCCGGCGATGTGCCACAGTCCGACGGGAAGCAGCAGCGCCACTGCCAGCATGGTCACAGTCAACCTCACCTGTCGTGGCAACCCTTCCGGATGAATCCCGCTGAGAAAGAACTCCCATCCACCCCACAGCATCGGCAGCGTCTTGATCAAGTGCTTCGCAGCGGCCATGGCTGAGTGGTCCAGCCCGCCCCTTTCGAGCGCCGGGTTACCGGCCAAGGCTGGGACGATGAACATCTTATAAATCGCCAGGTAAACGGCCATGACGATGATATAACCCGCCAACATTGCCAACAGGCGACGCTGGGGTCGCTCTGCTTCCTGATCGAATGCGAAGCGTAGTAAAGCTGCCAGCAAGAATAGCGGTGCGAGCGGCTGGTAAATGAGGAATGCGCTCAACAGCGCCGCGGCCGCCAATCCAAGCCATGCCACAACACGCACTTTTCCCATGTTTTCTTCCCTGTGTGCGCCCCAGTCGCGCCAGGCTCTTTCTGCCGTCCGATAAGCGAGTAGCGCGACGATGCCGGCAAGCATGGAGGCTGACGTGACCGCCCATCCGACGAAAACCGCGGCCGAGGGCGTCAGTACGCATGCCGAGGCGAGGAATGTCGCTTCATGTCTGGGGAGCCGGCTGTTGAGCAGCAAACGCCTGATTTCCCAGCCCAGCCAGAGCAGCAACAAGAAACCAACCGTTCTGAGCCTGGCCAGGCCATCGACGGAATCGACCCAATCCAGCAACCAATCAATGAGAAAACCCAGAATTGGCCGTCCGGAAGCAAGGAACCAGTCGATGTTCATCTGCTCCCAGCCGATTTGTTTGAGAAAGAGCACCGAGTAGTCATCGGAATGTCCATAGGAAACTACCAGGGCGCTACCGAATGCCAGAAACAGGCTAAGCGGCAGAAGAGCTGCGTCGACTCCTCGCTGCAAGTTTTCTTGCCGGACAAAACGCCACACCTTAGACATGAGGCGAGACGGAAGCGTGGCTTGATTCACGTGCCTGTTCATGTTCTAAACCCCCACAACCTGCTTGCGAGGAACGTAAGCGCGGGAACGATGGCTATTGCACACATCACTGAGATGAATGGCGAAAACCAGGCCGCACGGAGGATGACGGCCAGTACGATGGTGTTCAGGACGAATGCGCTGCCCGAGATCAAGATGAAGCGCCGCATTGCCTTGGCCGGGTTTCCAGGCGCGCCGAATGTCCACCAATAGTTTCCCGTGAAAGAAACACTGAACGCAGTCAGGAATGCAATGGCGTTCGAAAATAGCGGTTGCATCTGCGTTGCGGCGAGGAGTAGTGAAACGACCAGAATATGTACGATGGTCGCTGCGATGCCGATCAGGCCGAAGCGGGCAGCAATGGCCATCTCAGTCCAGACTTTTGTTCGCAGGGTCATTTTTCCAGGCACGCCCTTGGTCCCCCCGGTAATGAACGGCATTGGCGTAAACCCTAATTGCCAGAGAAGTCCTTTTGCCTAAGCGCCATAATCTGCCCCGGCTCGTAGATCTGGCGGATAAGGAAAACAGGACGACGCTTCGATTCCATGTAGGCTCGACCGAGATACTCTCCGATTATGCCGATCCCCATGATTTGTATGCCCCCAAGGAAACTGATAACGACCATCAAGGAGGCATAGCCCGGCACGTCTCTGCCTATGACGAGCACCTTGATCATGATGAACAAAGCGAAAACAAAAGAAATGAGCGCAACGAAGAACCCGATATACGTCCATATGCGCAGAGGTGCAGTGCTAAAACTTGTTACGCCTTCCAGCGCAAGATTCCACAGTTTCCAGCCGTTGAACTTGGTGCTCCCCGTTTCACGTGGGGGACGGACATAATCGATATAAGCGGTGCGGAATCCCACCCAGGCGAAAAGCCCCTTCATGAAGCGGCGGGACTCGCCAAGTTCCTTGATGGCTTCAACAACCCGTCTGTCCATCAAGCGAAAATCACCGACATTGTCTGGCAACTTTGGTTGGGAGATCCAATTGTGCAGCCGGTAGAACCAGCGTGCAGACGCACGCTTTCCCCAGGAGTCCGATTGGCGGTCAATCCGCCGTGCCAACACAACCTCGTTTCCCTGCCGCCATTTTTCTATCATTTCCGGAATGAGTTCCGGCGGGTCCTGAAGATCCGCGTCGATCGGCACGACGGCGTCTCCACAGGCGACATGCAAACCTGCAGTCAGGGCAGCCTCCTTGCCGAAATTGCGGCTGAGATCCACGATCCTGATCCGTGTGTCACCACGCTGGCTTGCGAGCAGCCGGTCTAGGGTCGAGTCGGTACTTCCGTCATTTATGAATACGAACTCGATATTCACGGTTGTCTGTCCGTTGAATACACGCGTCACAGTTTCAATGAAGGGTGCAATGGCCTCGGCTTCGTTAAATACCGGGACGACCAGGGTCAGAACGAAAGGAGGCATCTATGAATTCCCAAGCATTTCATGCGTAATAGATGTCCAGATCTGTTCAGCCGGCAGACCGCCAAACAAGAGACCTGCACCCAGCCAAGCTCAATCGGCAGGCTCCTTAAGCACTGGGCTCAAGCACCCGCTACTAATGAAGTGGGGCATTTATGCCAGGTGGTTTTCCGGCGATTTTTCAGGCGCTGAGCATAGCACCGAAAATCGCTAAGCTCATGTATATATGGCGCCCCGAAGACGAATCGAACGTCCGACCTACCCCTTAGGAGGGGGTTGCTCTATCCACTGAGCTACCGGGGCGAGACGCGCATTCTAACGAATCCCGGATGGATTGCCGAACCGTCCCGCATCCCCCCGATGCGAGCGTGCGCCGTCTATGATGGGGTTTGGGAGAGGACATGATCAAACTCATATTTGGTGGACTGGCGGTCCTGTTGCTGCTGGCAAGCGCGGGGTTCTGGATGTTGAGGCCAGGCTCGCAACGGGCAGAAGGCAGCGCGGCACCTGATTTTGCCTTGCAGGACCAGGATGGCAACACGCATCGCCTGGGTGATTACGGCGGACGCTGGCTGGTGCTGTACTTCTATCCCCGGGACGACACGCCCGGCTGCACCCGCGAGGCGTGCCGCTTTCGCGACGACATCGGCACGCTGGGTGACCTCGGTGCGGCCATCGTCGGGGTCAGCGTCGACGATGCGCAGTCGCACGCCCGTTTCAAAGAAAAATACCAGTTGCCGTTCGCCCTCCTGTCCGACCCGGACGGGCAGACGGCCGCGGCTTACGGCAGCCTGCTGAATCTCGGCCTGGTGCGATTCGCGCGACGCCACACCTTCATCATCGCGCCGGATGGCCGCATCGCCGCACGTTTCGACAAGGTCGACCCGAGCAGTCACGCGCAGGAAGTGGCGCATGCCCTGCAAGCCCTGCAGCGCTCCGGACTGCAGCATTCGGGTCCGTTGCCCGATAAATAGGTCATACGGCTCCGAGCGCACAACGCCATGTTCCCGCCACGCGGCATCTCACTCATCACCAGCACCGCCTTCGTCGCCCTGATCGTCCTGATTTGCGGATTGGCTTTCAACGGCCTGGTGCAACTGCATGCGCTGGGCACGCAGTTGCGCACCGTAGTCGAGATTCATGATCGCAAGATCGACCTCATCACCCAGACCCAGGTGGCGGCGCACACCCGCACTGACAGCCTGTTCCGCATGGCGCTGGCCGATGACCCGTTCGAGCGCGACGAATTTTTCCTGAATTTCAACCGTGCCGGATTTCTGGTGGGCAGTGGACGCAACGCCTTGCGCCAGATGGGCTTCACGCCTGACGAGCAACGGAGTTTCGATGACCAGTCCCGCGTGATCGCCGATATTCAAACGGTGCAGGAACAGGTGGTCGACCTGCTCACGGCCGGCCGCGATGCAGCGGCACGCCAAATGCTGGTGGAGGAAGCGATTCCCCTGCAGGAAGCCTTCAACCGGCAACTGGCCGACATGCGCGTTCTCTATCAACAGGCCAACCTGGCCGCCCAGCAACAGGCCCAGCAAACCTACCGGCACACCTTCCTGCTTACGCTGATATTCGGCATCGTGGCGATCGCCATGGCGCTGCTCATTGCCTGGCGTACGGTGCGCAAAGTCAGCCAGAAATCACAACTGATAGAGGAACAGATGGTGGAACTCGAACGCTCGCGCGCAGCGTTGCGCCAGGAGGCCTCGCATGATCCGCTCACCGGCCTGGCCAACCGTCGGCTGCTGTACGACCGGCTGCAGCAGGCCATCCGCCATGCGAATCGCTACGGCGGCAAGGTGGGCATCCTGTATGTGGATCTCGACCGCTTCAAGGCCATCAACGATCAGCACGGCCACCATGTGGGCGACGCGGTGCTGACCGAAGTGGCAAAGCGCCTCAGCTCCAGCATTCGTGATTCCGATTCGGTCGCACGCCTGGGCGGTGACGAGTTCGTGGTGTTGCTCGACGGCGTGCAGGGACGCGAGGAATTCATCGCGACCGCGCACAAGATAGGGGAAGCGCTGAATACGGATTCACATTTCTTTGGACTCGACGTGGAAATCTCTGCCAGCATCGGCCAGGCGCTCTACCCCGACGACGGTGCCGACGAAGATGCCCTGATGCGCGCCGCCGATGCTGCCATGTATCGCGTCAAGTCGGGCAGCGAATCGGTGCGCCAGCACCACCTCGAGTTTCAGTGAGAGCGGATGCGTGCCGCGGCGCGCTCACGCCGGGCCTTGGCACTCCAGATCCACACATACTGAATGCCGGACACCACGGCGATGACGAATACCGTCACGAAGAGCGGCTGCAGCCATTCATCCAGCGCCAGCAGTTTGCCCAAATCGGCCAGCACCAGCGTCAACAGCGCGAATTCGGCCGCCATGTGCGTCTTGCCGAGCCAGGTGGGATGGATTTCCAGATGACCCGCCAGCCCCCGGTAGCTCAAGGCGCCCAGCACGATGATGCTGTCACGCAGCAGGATGGCCAGCGTCACCCAGACCGGGATGGCCTCCGCCTGTGTCAGCAACACCAGCGTCACCAGCCCCAAGGCCTTGTCGGCGACTGAATCGAGCGCGGCGCCCAGCTGGGTCATCTGATCGAGCCAGCGTGCCAGCAAGCCATCGATGCCATCCGACACGGCAGCGGCCAGGAAAAGCCAGCAGGCAGCCTCCCAGCGCTGCTGCTGGATCAGCCATGCCACCACCGGAACTGCCGCCAGACGCAGCAGGGTGATGACGTTCGGCAGGTTGAATACGCGCTCGCTCATGGGCGTCTGGTTTGGTAAGTCTGGGTCGATGACGGGCCAAATATAGCAAGACTTGCGCGAGCAGACACTGAGACGCCCAGGCCTGATCAATTCAAAGGCTGTCTGGCAATCTCGTCCCACACTTTGTCGAGCCGCTTCACCGACACCGGATAGGGCGTCTTCAGTTCCTGCGCGAAGAGGGATATCCGCAGCTCTTCCAGTTGCCAGCGAAAGTCTTCCAGTTCGGCGGGGCCCTCGCCCTTGACCTGTGCGCGACGCGCCAGGTACTTGTTCTGCAGCGTCAGCACCCCGGCCATGCCCCGCGCATCGCGCTGCTCGGCGGCAGGCAGCTTTTCCAGCCGCTTGAGGATGCCACGCAGGTAACGTGGCAGGTCCTTGAGGTGCGCCCATGGGGTGGCAGTGATGAAGTCCGCAGACACCAGCGCGGCGAGATGCGTGGTTTCGTCGCGCATCGCGGCGGTGAACTGCGGCCTGGCGTCGAGCCGTACCGCCACCTGCGCGTGCAGGTCGAGGATTTCCGCGACGTCGCGCAGCAGCGCCTGTTTAACCACGGCAACTTTGGGTTTGGCGCGTTCTTTCTGTTTGCTGAACGTCTTCTCGTCGCGAGGGGTATCGTCGTCGCCCAGCAGCGCGCGCGTGGCAATGGCGTCGATCAATGCGGCGCGAAGCTGTTCGGGACTGCCGAAGCTGCGGTATTTCAGCGCCAGTGCCGTTTCGCGGGAGAGGTCCTTGTCGAGCTGCTTGAACTGGGCGGCCAGCGCAATGCGCAGCAGGCGCACCGCGCCGCGGCGGCTCTCCTTCTCCGCCACGTCGGCCGCATCGAGCAGGCGCAGGTCGACACTCTCGCCGTTGTCGACCAGCGCCGGATAGCCGCTGAGTTCGCGCCCGCCGCGCTTGAATTTCACCTGCTCGGGCAGGTCGCCGAAATTCCATTCGACAAGGCCCGTGCGCTCGAACTCGCTATCCTCGGCACCGCCGCCATAGGTGATGCGCGCCGCACCGCCCAACTGCTGGCGCAGCGCGGCCAGATCGCGTCCGCTGGCGAGTTCCTGGCCGCTGTCGTCGATCACGCTGACATTCATCAGCAGGTGGGCCGGCAATTCGCGCCCCCATTCGTCGGGGTGGATATCGGCGGCGGTTTGCTTGCGGATGAAACCCGCCAGCGCATCGGTCAGCGGCTGCTTGCCCGGCCCGGCGGCGGAAAGAAATGCCGTCACCGTATCAGGCAGAGGAATCAAGGGACGGCGCCTGTCCTTGGGCAGGGACTTCAGCAGCAGCGTGAGTTTCTCCCGGATCAGGCCGGGCACCAGCCAGCCGACCTGAGCCGGCTCGATGCGGTTGAGCAGAAACAGCGGCAAGTGCAGCGTCACGCCGTCGAGCGCGTGGCCCGGCTCGAAACGATACTTGAGCTTGCAGGCAACACCGTCGACCGTCATCGTTTCCGGAAACAGCGTGTGATCGGCGCCCAGCCCTTCTCCCAGAATATCCTCGCGCTGCAGGAACAGCACTTTCGGATCGACCTGCTCGGCGCCCCGCCGCCATTTCTCGAACGCCGCGCCGTTGTGGAGGTCGGCCGGGATGCGCGCATCGAATGCGCGGAAGATGCGTTCCTCGTCCAGCCAGACGCCGGATTTTCTTGCCTTGTGCTCGAGCTCCTCGATTTCCTTGATCAGTGCGCGGTTGTGCGTGAACCAGGGCGCTTGCGTGTCGTACTCGCCCGCCACCAGTGCACCACGAATGAACAATTCGCGCGACAGCACCGGGTCGATGCTGCCGTAGTGGATCTTGCGCCGCGGCGCCAGCGTGATGCCATACAGGCTCACGCGTTCGAACGCCACCACGCGTGCACCGTCCTTCTCCCAATGCGGCTCGATGTACATGCGCGTCAGCAGGTGACGGCCAGCGGCTTCGATCCACTCCGGGCGCACCTCGGCGACGGTGCGCGCGAGCAGCCGTCCGGTGTCGGTGAGCTCGGCCGCCATGATCCACTTCGGACCCTTTTTCGCCAGCGCCGAGCCGGGATGGATCGACAGCTTGATGCCGCGCGCACCCTGGTAATAGCCTTCGTTCAATCGGTTTGGGCTCGGCGTTTGCCCCCTCTCCCGCGAGCGGGGGAGGGTTGGGGAGGGGGAATGAAAGCCGATGTTGCCAAGCAGGCCGCTCAGCAGGGCTTGATGGATCGCGTCATAGCCGGCGTCCTTGTCGTTTTCGCGCAGGCCAAGTTCGGCCATCTGCGCGTGCAGCTGGCCGTGGATATCGCGCCACTCGCGCATCCGCCGCGGCGACAGAAAATGATCCTGCAGCAGCGCCTGCAGCTGGCGGTTGGTTTTCTTGTGCTGCACCTGTTCCTCGTACCAGCGCCATAGCTTGAGCCAGCCCATGAAGTCGGAACGCTCGTCAGCAAACAACTTGTGCTTCTCGTCCGCAGCCTGCGCGCGTTCCATCGGGCGGTCGCGCGGATCCTGAACGGACAGCGCGCTGGCGATGATGAGCACCTCGCGCACGCAGCGCTGCTGCTCCGCCGCCAACAGCATGCGGGCGATGCGCGGGTCGAGCGGCAGCCTGCCAAGCCGGGTGCCGATCTTGGTCAGTTGCCCCTGCTCGTCGAGCGCGTGCAGTTCCGCCAGCAGCTGGTAGCCGTCGGTGACCAGACGCGAACTCGGCGCATCGAGGAAGGGAAACCCCACCACGTCGCCGAGGCCCAGCGACTTCATGCGCAGGATGACGCCGGCAAGCGAGGAGCGCAGCAGTTCTGGATCGGTGAAGCGTGGCCTGTTATTGAAATCAGCCTCGTCGTAGAGGCGGATGCAGACGCCGTCGGCCACCCGGCCGCAGCGCCCGGCGCGCTGATTGGCCGAGGCCTGCGATACCTTTTCGATCAGCAGTTGCTCGACCTTGTTGCGCGCCGAATAGCGCTTCACTCGCGCGGTGCCGGGATCGATCACATAGCGAATGCCGGGCACCGTGAGCGAGGTTTCCGCGACGTTGGTCGCCAGCACGATGCGGCGCAGCGCGTTCGTCGGCTTGAAGATCGCGTCCTGCTCGGCCACCGACAGGCGGGAGAACAGCGGCAGGATTTCGGTGCCGGGCGGATGGTGTTTTCTCAAGGCTTCGGCGGTGTCACGAATCTCACGCTCGCCCGGCAGAAACACCAGGATGTCGCCGGAGCCCAGGCGCGCCAGTTCGTCGGTGGCATCGAGTATGGCCGCGGTTAAATCGGTTTGGGCATCACGTTTGCTCCCTCTCCCGCTTGCGGGAGAGGGTTGGGGAGAGGGGGGGTCTTCGCTCTCGATGGGCCGCCAGCGGATTTCCACCGGGTAGGTGCGCCCCGACACCTCGATCACCGGTGCGTCGTTGAAATGTCTGGAAAAGCGCTCGGCGTCGATGGTGGCGGAGGTGATGACCACGCGCAGGTCGTTGCGCTTTTCCACCAGCGTCTTCAGGTACCCGAGCAGGAAATCGATGTTGAGGCTGCGCTCGTGGGCCTCGTCGATGATGATGGTGTCGTAGCGCGAGAGCAGCGGGTCGCCCTGGCTTTCGGCCAGCAGGATGCCGTCGGTCATCACCTTGATCGCGGTGTCGTGGCGCACCTTGTCGGTGAAGCGCACCTTGTAACCGACCAGACCGCCGAGTTCGCCACCGAGCTCCTGCGCGATGCGCGCGGCCACCGAACGCGCGGCGATGCGGCGCGGCTGGGTACAGCCGATGAGCTTGCCGGGCCGGGCCGCCGCTGATCCCATTTGGCCTTCCAGGCACATCTTGGGAATCTGCGTGGTCTTGCCCGAACCGGTTTCGCCGCACAGGATCAGCACCCGGTTCTTTTGCAGCGCGGCGAGGATGTCGTCGCGGCATTTGCTGACCGGCAAGTCAGGGTAGGTAATCTGCAAGGGGCTATTTGTTCTGAAGGTATTTGACGTCATCGAAAGTTTCCAGCCAGGCCGGTCGGTACACCGCGATCACGGTGATGGCCATGCCGGTGGAGAACGCCTCGGCCCAACTGATCAGCAAGGTGGCGAACGGGGTGTATTGCGCGAGCAGGTAGTCGAGCGAATACACGCCGGCCAGCGTCATCACCGCCGTGGTGGCCAGACCGATCGCCGCCACGGCCAGCGCCGTGCCAAAGAAGCCGTTGCCCAGCACATAGACGAAAAAATGATTCGGCAGCTTGCGGTCCAGCAGGCGGAACATGCCCCAGCTCACCGCAGCGGGCAGCGCCGCCAGCAGGAGTGCGTCGAATCCCAGTGAAGTCAGGTTGCCGCGCCCGAATACGGCATTGGTCAGCAGAACCAGCACGCCGGCGAAGCTCGCGCGCCAGAAACCGAACATCAGGGTCAAGGCCGACATGCCATACAGATGAAACGCGAGCCCGGGCTTCACGCCGGTGCGGATTTGCCAGAGCGCCAGCACCGCCACCGTGGCGCCGAGAAACAGGTTCAGCGTCTCAGGATCGGCGAGCCTGCGCCAGTCTCCGCTCATCATCCAGCGCCAGGCCAGATAGGCCAGCCCGATCCAGCCGACGAGATGAAATGATTGAGGAAGGACAAGCGCGGTAAAATTCATGAGCGGATTTTACGCGATGCTCTCCGCCATCCACTCTGCGAGACCTGCCATGTCAGCCAGCCCTGTAGCACCTTCCCGCAATGCCCCGCTCGGCGATGACGAGATCGATGAGCTGGCCGATCTCGTCGATCTCGTCGACGAATGTACCGACGTGCAGATCTCGCTGGAAAGTCTGGACGGCTTCATCACCGCGCTGGTCTGCAGTCCACGCGTTATCCCGCCCAACGAATATTTTGCGGTGCTGCTCGACCGTGAGGCAGGTCTGGAAGCAGTATTCGAGGACGCAGCCGACGAGGCACGCTTTCTGGCGCTGTTCGAACGCCGGCGCCGGGAAATCGCCCGTGCACTCGCCGCGCCGATCGAAAACCTGGCCGATCCCAGGGCACTGTCGCCGCTGGTCATGGACTGGCAGGGATTGCTGGCCGAATTGCCTGCAGCCGAAGCCCGGCATCTGAAAGCCGCCGGAATTCCACCCTATGCCCAGCTGTGGGCCGCCGGCTTCCTGCTGGCAGTGGAATACTGGGAGGCCGACTGGGCCCTGCCCGCGGACAGCAAGGACGAAGCCTTCGTCGACGAAGTGCTCGACCCGTTCTACGTGCTGGCCGCGCCGCCCGACGAACTCACCCCCGATGAGCGCGCCGTCAGTCGCGAGGACCATCTTGCGCTGGCGCTGTGGGGCGCCTACGAACTGCGCGAATTCTGGCTTGATCGTGGCCAGGGCACGTTCGTCTAAGGAGGCGCCGGTCAATTTGGTCCGTTCGCCCTGAGCTTGTCGAAGGGCTCACCACGAACAGAATAAATCAGCGCTTCCCTAATGAATTCTGTAACCTGAATCGTGTAACGTGCATCCGCCATGAAACTCGTCCTGTTCGACCTCGACAACACCCTGCTCGCCGGAGACTCCGACTACGAATGGGGCCAATTCCTCATCCACAAGGGCGTGGTCGACGGTGCGCACTACGAAGCCAAGAACAAGGCCTTCTACGACGACTACAAGGCCGGGCGCCTGGATATCTACGCCTTCCTCGCATTCGCGCTGCACCCGCTCGCCACCCATACGCGCGCCCAGCTCGATGCCTGGCACGCCGAATACCTGGAAACCCGCATCCGGCCGATGATCACCCGGGCCGCACGCGATCTGGTCGACAGGCATCTGCACGATGCCGACCTGGTCGCCATCATCACCGCCACCAACAGCTTCGTCACCGGTCCGATCGCAAAGGAGTTCGGCGTCGCGCACCTGATCGCCACCGACCCCGAGGAAATCGACGGCCGCTTCACCGGAGAAGTCGCCGGCACGCCCTGCTTTCGCGAAGGCAAGGTCAGCCGCCTCGAGCGCTTTCTCGAAGCCCATGGCACCCGGCTGGACTGCCTCGACACCAGCTGGTTCTACAGCGACTCGCACAACGACCTGCCACTGCTGGAAAAGGTCAATCACCCCGTCGCGGTCGACCCCGATCCCACCTTGCGCGAGCACGCAGTGAAAAAGGGCTGGCCAGTGATCTCACTGCGCGCGTCATCGCCATAGGATGCATTCATGAACACGCCTGTCCGGAACGGACCGTCCATGCCTGCCTCCACTTCGCTTGCCGAGAGCGTCGCCCTTCAGCGCGACGTGCTCGCCAACCTGCTGCGCGAACCGCTGGCGCTGGCCGCCGAGGCGTGCAGCCGCGTCTGGCCCAGCCGCGCCGGACTCAACGCCGCCCTGACGCATGCGCTGACCACGCTACCCGAGTGCAAATACATGTATGCGCTGGATACGCGCGCCGTCCAGCTGTCCGACAACATCAGCCATTCGGGCCTGATCCCGACCGATTACGGACGCGACCGCTCCGACCGTCCCTACATGAACGAAGCGGTGCCCAACCAGGGATTCCTGCTGTCGCAGGCCTACATCAGCCTGCGCGCCAAGCGGCCTTCGCTGACCGCGATCCAGATCGTGCGCAACGACGACGGCCAGGTGCTCGGCTTCGTCGGCGCCGACTACGACCTGCGCAACCTGCCGATCACCGCCAAGCTCTATGACGAGCCGACCTACTGGCGCCAGATCAAGGGCGATCCCGCGATTCGCGGCGCGGTCTTCCAGCAGACGCGCAACGACAGCCAGATGGACCGGCATCTCGACACCGTGCTCGGCGTCATGGAAGAACTCATGACCGACCGCGGCGTGTTCCACGGCAAGCTGCATTTTTCCAGCAGCCGCGCCACCCTCTGGGTGCTCGACGACCCCTTCCGCTACCGCCTGCTCGACATCGACGCGCTGACCGACCCCGACACCTGCCTCATCTATCCCATCCATGCCTACCCGGCCGATGCCGTCGTCCCGCGCGACCAGATACGCCCGGTGCTCGACACCCTGCGCGCATTGCGCTTCATGGACGAGACGTTCTATCTGCGCGCCGGTTCGATCAACATTTTCAACGGCATGGTCGACCTCACCTTCTCGTGCGACGGCTCGCATTACGTGCCATGGGACGAATTCCTGTCCAAGGGCTACGACTTCTGGGCGCCCGAGAAGCTGGCGGGGCAAAGCTGCCCGGTCTAAGCCCGCGCTTGCCGTCGCGCCCGGGATTCACCCCTGTTTTGGCGGAAAGCCGGTCCGAGCGGATGCGGATTGTTCCAGCCGCCCCGGTAGGCTATATACAAACCATCCCCCTTGTGCCCCCGGACTTTCCGGATTGGGGATAAAGGAGTTTCATCATGGCACGCAAATACATCGACTGCAGGGAATACCCCAGCGAAATGAACTGTACGGTCTCGCTGGCCGCGGACAGCGACGAGGAATTGCTGGAGGCGGCGGTGCAGCATGCCGTGGCCGTTCACGGGCATGACGACACGCCGGAGTTGCGCCAGCAGATTCGGGCGATGTTCAAGGAAGAAATGCGCAAGGCAGCCTAGAAGGGCGCTGAACCAGCCCTTCGACAGGCTCAGGGCGAACGGACCCAATTGATCAGCGCCTCCCTAACCCGCTCCCGCAGGGAGAGAGGGGATCACGCCTTGTGGACTTTTTCAGCAGTCTACACTGGCTATGGACAGTCCTTTCATGGGGAATCCAGCGGACGATGGTGCCGGCGAGTCTACGAGAGCGGGGGGCCGCAGCGTCCACACCCTGTCCGATAATTTGATGCAGCCGCCGGCCCACACGCCCCCAAGGGTTGAACCTATCGACCCCGGCGGCGGATAATGCGGCATTGCGTCAGGCTGCCCGCTTTGGAAACCTACATCCTCATTCTCATTTCCACGGTGTTCGTCAACAACATCGTGATGGCCAAGATTCTCGGTCTATGCCCCTTCATGGGCGTATCGAAAAAGCTGGAGACGGCAATCGGCATGGGACTGGCGACGACCTTCGTGCTGACGCTCGCATCCGGCGCCAGCTACCTCATCAGCGAATACCTGCTCGGCACCGAGCTGTTCTATCTGCGCACGCTGTCGTTCATCGTGGTGATCGCCGGGATCGTGCAGTTCACCGAAATGTTCATCCACAAGACCAGCCCGGTGCTGTACCAGGTACTGGGCATCTACCTGCCGCTCATCACCACCAACTGCGCGGTGCTGGGGATACCCCTTCTGAACGTGCAGGCGAACCATAATTTCATCGAATCGCTGTTTTTCGGCGCGGGCGGCGCGATCGGTTTCACGCTGGTGCTGATCCTGTTCGCCGGCATCCGCGAACGTCTGGAAACCTGCGACGTGCCGGCGCCGTTCAAGGGCACCAGCATCGCGATGATCACCGCCGGGCTGATGTCGCTTGCGTTCATGGGTTTCTCCGGGCTCGTGAAATAATGCTCGCCGCCATATGGGTGATGGTGGCCATCGCCGTCGTCGTCGGCATGGTGCTCGGCTGGTCGTCGATCCGCTTCAAGGTGGAAGGCAACCCGCTGGCGGAAAAGATCGACGCCATCCTGCCGCAGACGCAATGCGGGCAATGCGGCTTCCCCGGCTGCAGGCCCTACGCCGAGGCCATCGCCAGGGGCGAAGCCGAAATCAACCAGTGCCCCCCGGGCGGCGAGGAAGGGGTGAAAAAACTGGCCGAGCTCCTCGGCGTGGAACCCAAGCCGCTCGACGAAACCCATGGCACCCCCAAGCCCAAATCGGTCGCATTCATCGACGAGCAGACCTGCATCGGCTGCACCCTGTGCATCCAGGCCTGCCCGGTCGACGCCATCGCCGGCGCAGCCAAGCAGATGCACACCATCATCGCCGCCGAATGCACCGGCTGCGAGCTCTGCCTGCCGCCCTGCCCGGTCGACTGCATCACCATGGTGCCGATCGCCGAAGACCTGCCGCACTGGAAATGGAAGCATCCGGTCGTGATGTTGAAGCGCGTCGCATGAGCAGCGAGCCTCGGAACGTGCGAGCGACCGCGAGTGCGCGCAGCCCCCGACCTGATGGCGGTTGCCCGTTGGTGGCCGGACGGAGGGGGCGTCGCATGAGCAGCGAGCCTCGGAACGTGCGAGCGACCGCGAATGCGCGCAGCCCCCGACGCGATGGCGATTGCCCTATTGAGCTTTCCGAAAGTCACGACAATCGCCTGATCCCGTTCGGGCCGAGTCCTTCGACCATGCTCAGGCTGCGTCGTGAGCTCGTCGAACGGGCGAACGGCGACGTCGTCATGATTCATGGAGACATCAATAGAAGAAACAGGCCGGATCGGGGTGCTGCATGACCCGCGAACTCCACACGTTCAAGGGCGGCGTGCATCCGCCCGAGCACAAGGCGGAATCGAATTCGCGCCCGATCCATGTCGCGCCGCTGCCCAGGAAGCTGGTCCTCCCGCTGCGCCAGCACCTCGGCAACCCGGCCAAGCCGGTGGTCGGCGTGGGCGACCGCGTTCTGAAAGGTCAGATGATCGGGGAGGCCAACGGCTATATCTCGACTGCGGTGCATGCCTCCAGTTCCGGCATCGTCAGCGCGATCGGACCGGCTGTGGTGCCGCACATCTCCGGCTTGCCGGATGACTGCATCACCATCGAGACCGACGGCCGAGACGAATGGATCGCTCACGGCCCGCTCGACTACCAGGCGATGGAACCGGCCGACCTGCGCATGAAACTGCGCGACCTCGGGCTGGCCGGACTCGGCGGTGCGGTATTTCCCAGCGCGGTCAAGCTCGACCCCGGCGCGTCCCATGTCTGCCCCACCCTCATCATCAACGGCGGCGAGTGCGAGCCGTGGATCACTTGCGACGACGTGCTGATGCGCCACCATGCTGACGAGATCGTGCAGGGCGTGGCGATCATGCGGCATCTGCTCGGCAGCACCGAGATCCTGATCGGCATCGAGGACAACAAGCCCGAAGCCATCGCCGCGATGCAGGCGGCCGCCGCGCGCATGGACTTCGCCGTGGAAGTCGTCGTGGTGCCGGCCATCTATCCCGGCGGCGGCGCCAAGCAGATGATCCAGACGCTGACCGGCAAGGAGGTCCCATCCGGGAAACTGTCCACCGACATCGGCATCCAGGTCTTCAACGTCGGCACCACCTATGCGCTTGCGCGCGCGGTGCACCACGGCGAGCCGCTGATCTCGCGGCTGGTCACCGTCAGCGGCCACGTGCTGCGCCCGCAGAATTTCGAGGTGCTGATCGGCACCCCGATGCAGACGCTGGTCACGCTGGCAGGCGATCGTGACGGCACCACGGGCGTACTGATGGGCGGGCCGATGATGGGCATACCGATGCCTGATCTGGAGGTGCCGGTGGTCAAGGCCACCAACTGCATCCTGGTCAAATCGGCCGAACTGTTTCCGGCGCCGCCCAAAGCCCTGCCGTGCATCCGCTGCACGCGCTGCGCCGACGCCTGCCCGGCCAAACTGCAGCCTCAGGAACTGTATCGCTTCGCCAGGGCGGCCGACTTCGGCCGCGCGCAGGAATACCACCTGTTCGACTGCATCGAATGCGGCTGCTGCAGTTATGTCTGCCCCAGCCACATCCCTCTGGTCGATTTCTATCGTTACGCCAAAAGCGAGATCTGGGCGCGCGAGAAAGACAAGCGCGCGGCTGACCTGGCACGCGAACGCCACGAATTCCGCCAGTTCCGGCAGGAACGCGAGAAAAAGGAAAAGGCCGAGAAGCTTGCCGCCAAGGCGCAGGCCAAGCGCGCCGAGCTTGCTGTCGCCCCGGCCGAGGGGACCGGCGCGCAAAGCGACGCCGACGCCAAGAAGGCGCTGATCGCCGCTGCGCTGGCGCGCGCGCAGGCCAAAAAAGCTGAGGCCGCACCGAAAAACACCGACAACCTGTCGCCCGACACCCAGCGCGAGATCGAGGAAATCGAGGCGCGCCGGGCTAAAATTCGTGAACTGGCGCGCAAGCCGCTGGAATCCGAAGAGAAACCCTGATGCAAGGCTATTCACATCACCCCGGATCGTTCATCCTGCGAAGGACTGCCCTTCGACAGGCTCAGGGCGAACGACATGAAGCGGACTCACCTGAACCGGACTGTATCGAGACCTGATGCCCGCCCCTTTCATCCTTGATCGCTCCAGCGTCACCCAGGTCATGGCCTGGGTGCTGGCAGCGCTGCTGCCAGGCATTGCGGTATACGTGTGGCTGTTCGGGCCCGGCATCCTGATCACGCTGTCGCTCGCCACCGTCACTGCGCTGGCAGCCGAGGCGGCGATGCTGAAGACGCGCGGCTACCCGCTCAAGCCCTTTCTCAGCGACCTCTCCGCCATCGTCACGGCCTGGCTGCTGGCCCTGTCGCTGCCAACACTCGCGCCGTGGTGGCTGATCGTCACCGGCACGCTGTTCGCCATCGTGGTCGCCAAGCATCTGTATGGCGGACTCGGCCAGAACATCTTCAACCCGGCAATGGTGGGTTACGCGGTGCTGATCGTGTCGTTTCCGGTGCAGATGACACAGTGGGCCGGGCCGCTTGAACTCACGGGCACATCGCTGACGCTGGCGCAAAGCGCAATGGTCATCTTCGGCGGCGATGTGCCGCGCGCAACGCTCGATGCCGTCACCATGGCCACGCCGCTGGATGCGCTCCGAACCGGATTGCTGCAGCAATTCACGGTCGACGAGATCATGACGCAGCCCATCTTCGGTCGTTACGGTGGCACCGGTTTCGAATGGCTGGCTTTTTCATTCTGGATCGGTGGCCTGATCTTGTGGAGCAGGCGCATCATCGATTGGCGCACCCCCATGGCGTTCCTGCTGGGGGTCTGGCTCACTGCCGGATTTCTGCATTTCTTCGATGCAGGTCGCTTCGGCCCGCCCTGGTTCCATTTCTTCGCACCTTCGGTGGCGCTGTGCGCGTTCTTCATCGCCACCGACCCGGTCTCCGGCGCGACCACCCCGCGTGGCAAGCTGGTGTTCGGCTTCGGGGCGGGGCTGCTCACCATCATCATCCGCACCTGGGGCGGTTTTCCGGACGGTGTGGCTTTCGCCATTCTGTTGATGAATCTCTCGGTGCCGCTGATCGACGCCTGGACGCAGCCACGCGTTTATGGCGGGGCCGATCGCCGCGGCAAGGAGCCCCCGGCGTGAAGCCGATGACCAGGATCGCCGGCCGCAATGCCCTGCGCACCGGCGCGATCCTGTTCGTCTTCGCGCTGGTCGCCACCGCGTTGCTGGTTTTCACGTTCGCACGCACCCAGCCCACCATCGAGCGCAGCCAGCAAGCCGAGAAACTGGCGCTGCTGAGCCAGGTCCTGCCACATGCGCTGTACGACAATGACCTGCTCGCCAGCAAGCAAGGCGTGCCCCCGGACGATCTGCTGGGAACGCGCCAGCCTTCGTCGATGTGGGTTGCGCGCCGTGACGGCATCGTCAGCGCCGTGATACTGGAAGCGGTCGCCCCGAATGGCTACAGTGGAGATATCCATCTGGTGATCGGCATCGACATGAAAGGCACGGTCACCGGCGTGCGCGTCACCGCGCATCGTGAAACACCGGGCCTGGGCGACTATATCGACCACGCCAAGAGCCCGTGGATCGAGCGGTTCGCCGGCAAGTCGCTGCACCTGCCCGAAGCCAAATACTGGAAGGTCGCCAAGGACGGCGGCCGCTTCGACAGCCGGGCCGGCGCCACCATCACCCCGCGGGCGGTGGTCAAGGCGGTCAGGGATGCACTCGAATACTTTGCGCGGCACCGCGCGACCTATGCTGCCCCCATTCTGGGACAAGCGCCGTCCGCCACCGAGGAGAAACAGCCATGATGACGATGACCGAATTCCGCGCCCTGTTCCAGAACGGCCTCAGCAAGCAGAATGCCGGCCTGGTACAGCTGCTCGGCCTGTGCCCGCTGCTGGCGATCAGCAGTACCGTGGTCAATGCCCTGTCGCTGGGGCTGGCGACCATGTTGGTCATGGCAGCATCCAGCGGCGCCGTATCGGGCATGCGCCACTTCGTCCCGCATGAAATCCGCATTCCCGTGTTCGTGCTCATCATCGCCTCGCTGGTCACGGTGATCGACCTGCTGATGAACGCTTTTGTCCACCCGCTGTACCTGGTGCTGGGAATTTTCATTCCGCTCATCACCACCAACTGCATCGTGCTGGCGCGGGCTGACGCCTTCGCTTCCAAGAACCGGCCCCTGCACAGCGTCGTCGATGCCATCGCGATGGGGCTGGGCCTGACCGCCGTCCTGGTGGTGCTGGGCGGCATGCGCGAACTGGCCGGCCAGGGCACGCTGCTCTCCGGCATCGACCTGGTATTTGGTGCCGACGCCAAGCAGTTCGTCCTGCATGTGGTGCCCGGCTATCCGGGCTTTCTGCTCGCCATCCTGCCGCCAGGCGCCTTCATCGCACTGGGCCTGCTGATCGCCGCGCACAACTGGAACAAGGCACGCGCCGAGCAGCGCGCCCACGCAGCGATTCCGCTACCGGCATGAAGCCGCCGCTGAAAAGACGCGTCCCCAAGCCGCGCAATCCGTATGTGCCACTGGCACTTCAACGCAAGGCCGGAGAGCACGAAAAATCCGCCGGTGCCAAACGGCAGGCCCAGAAGCAGGCATTGAAAAAATCGCTCGATACGCAGTGACGATCCCGTTGAAGCGCATGCGATGAACCCCGCCAAACGCCACGAAATCTTCAACCGCCTGCGCGCGGCCAATCCGCATCCCACCACCGAACTCGAATACAGCACGCCGTTCGAGTTGCTGGTTGCAGTGGTGCTATCGGCGCAGTCGACCGACAGGGGCGTGAACCTGGCGACGCGCAGACTGTTTCCGGTCGCGAATACGCCCGAAGCCATTTATGCGCTTGGCGAAACCGGACTGGCCGAAACCATCAGGACCATCGGCTTGTACAAGAGCAAGGCCCGCCATCTCATCGCCGCATGCAGGATCCTGATCGACAGGCACGGCAGCCAGGTGCCGGCCGACCGTACCGCGCTCGAAGCGTTGCCGGGCGTCGGCCGCAAGACCGCCAACGTCATCCTCAACACCGCCTTCGGCCAGCCGACCATGGCGGTCGACACGCATATCTTCCGTGTCGCCAACCGCATTGGCCTCGCCCCCGGCAAGACGGTGCTGGAAGTCGAAAAGAAACTGCTCAGGACCATACCCGAGGAATTCCGGGTCGACGCCCACCACTGGCTGATCCTGCATGGGCGCTATGTGTGCCAGGCCAGAAAGCCGAAGTGCGGCGAGTGCATCATTGCCGACCTGTGCGAATACAAGGGCAAGATGTGGCCGCCGCCGGCAAGCCTGGGAGGGCGCAAACGCCGCGTCCAAAACGATGGCTCCGCCTCCCTCTCCCCAACCCTCCCCCCGAACGGGGGAGGGCGCAAAGGCCGCGTCCAAAACGATTAATGTTCAATCCGAGTCGCGACCAGGTTCGCCAGTTCTTTTTCGACGTCTGGGCAAAATACCGCGCCGGCCAGCTGCTGGCAGGCGCAGAGCAGCCTGCGCTCGATGCCGTGCTGACCCATCCCGAATACCATTCCATACTCGACCAGCCGGACCGATATATCGGACGGGACTATCTACCCGAATTCGGCGAAACCAATCCTTTCCTGCATCTATCGATGCACCTGGCGATCACCGAACAACTCTCGGTCGACCAGCCACCAGGAATACGCGCACGCTATCAGCAATTGCTGCAGCAACTCGGCGACCCGATGACTGCGCAGCACGCGGTGATGGACTGCCTGGCCGAGATGATCTGGCAGGTGCAGCGGCACAACACGGCATTTGATTCGAACGCTTATCTACGCTGTCTCGATCACAAACTCGATCGCCCCTGAATACCAGGCATCCGCCCCTGGTCGGAACCTGCCGACTATTGATTCGGCCTGATGAAGTTTGTAGTGCTGTTGAAGGCTGGCATGCCCAGGCTGTGTGAGGCAGCACGGGAGGCCGAATCAATCGCCATTAATAACAGCGTTCCATTGAGACGGCTCAGCAGACTGACCCGCTCAGGACGACGCAAAAATAGCTTACCGGTTCAAACATCATCTGGCCGTCTAAATAGGCTTGACCCGTCCGAGCATAAGAACGGGCACGGCCCGCTGCATGGCCGCGCCCGTTCTCGGGAAAAAGGCAGTGCTTCAATACTTCAGATACAGGCCCTGCTGCTTGGAGAAGAACAGCGCCAGATCGTGCATGTCCGTGTCGGACAAGGCCTCCACCTGGCCCGCCATGATGGGATTCTTGCGCTTGCCCGACTTGTAATCCCTGAGGGCGTGATAGAGATAATCGGGATGCTGTCCCGCCAGCTTGGGGAAGGACGGCACCGTGCTGACACCGTCGGCGCCGTGACAGCCCGCACAGACGGTCGACTTGGCCTTGCCGGCTTCGTAATCGCCCGAAGCGTGAGCCGACAGAGAAACGCTCAGCGCAAAACCCAATGCGGCGCCCTCGAGGAGGTACTGGTATTTTTTCATGAGCATGTCCTCGGTCAGTTTGCAGGGCCGCTGTATGACGAAGCGTAGTAGGCGGCGAGATCTTCCATGTCCTGCTCGGACAGGCTGCCTGCGATACCTTTCATGCTGGGATGGCTGCGCTCGCCTTCCTTGTATGCCTTGAGCGCCGCCACGATATAATCCGCGTGCTGTCCGCCCAGTTTGGGGACGCTGTAGACACTCGGATAGGCAGTGCGCCAGCCGGGAATGCCGTGGCACCCGGCGCACATTGAGGTTTTGAGTTGTCCGGCCTTGGGGTCGCCCGCTGCCTGTACCGGCACGGCCAACGCCAACAGCACGGACGCGCACAGCGTCATCGTGATGGTTTTCATCTTCCTCGCTCTCTCTGGTTGAGTTTTCGTTTGAACCCCGTCTGATGCAGGGCTTGCGCTCGATTATAAAACCGGATGGGCCATTCGGGACGTCTCCGGCCGGCAAAAATTCCTTTAATGACAAAGAGTTATAGTATTATTCGCTAATATGCTTCTGGAGCTGACGTGATCGATATCAAGGCCTGTCCACTTTGGCTTTACCGCCTGTTGCCCTTCTTGCGCTGGTGGCCCAACGTCACGCCGCTCACATTCAAGGCCGATACCGTTGCCGCGCTCACCGGTGCGATGATCGTGTTGCCGCAGGCGGTGGCGTTCGCCACCATCGCGGGACTGCCTCCCGAATACGGCTTGTATGCCGCCATGGTGCCCGCCATCGTGGGCGCCCTGTGGGGGTCGAGCTGGCATCTCGTATCGGGGCCGACGACGGCGATTTCGATCGTGGTATTTGCCTCGATCAGTCCGTTGGCCGAACCCGGCAGCCCGCAATTCATCGGCCTGGTGCTCACGCTCACCTTCCTGGCCGGACTGATCCAGCTCGGGATGGGTCTGGCGCGGCTGGGTGCGCTGGTCAACTTCATTTCACACACCGTCATCATCGGCTTCACTGCCGGTGCGGCAATCCTCATCGCGGCCAGTCAGATCAAGAACTTCTTTGGCCTGACGATCCCGCGCGGCGCCCACTTCCACGAGGTGCTGATCCATTTCGGCAGCCACTTCACGGACTCCCAGCCATGGGTCGTGGCAGTGGGCGTTGCCACGCTGGTGTCGGGCATCCTTGCCAAACGCTATACGCCCAAGCTGCCATACATGATCGTCGCCATGGTGGTGGGCAGCGTGGTGGGGGCCATCATCAACGGCAAATTCGGCGCCGACCAGACCGGGATCCGCACCGTCGGTGCGATGGTGGCTTCATTCCCGCCGCTGTCGAAGCCTGATTTTTCGCTGACTGCGATCAAGCAGACGCTGTTCCCCGCAATGATCATCGCGATCCTGGCATTGACGGAAGCGGTCGCCATTGCACGCTCGGTCGCGATCAAGTCCGACCAGCGGATCGACAGCAACCAGGAATTCATCGGCCAGGGCCTGTCCAATATCGCGGGCAGCTTTTTCTCCGGCTACGCTTCCAGCGGCTCGTTCAACCGCAGTGGCGTGAACTACGCCTCGGGCGCGAAGACGCCACTGGCCGCCGCGCTGTCGGCAGTGTTCCTGCTGCTGATCGTGCTGCTGGTCGCACCGCTTGCAGCGTATCTGCCGGTGGCGTCGATGGCCGCGATCCTGTTCATCGTCGCGTGGAGCCTGATCGACTTCCATCACATCAGCGAAATCATCAAGCTCCACAAGCGCGAAAGCGTCGTGCTGGCCATCACCTTCTTCGGCACCCTGGTCGACCTGGAAAAAGGCATCTTCGTCGGCATCCTGGTGTCGCTGATCTTCTATCTTTATCGCACCTCGCAACCCTCCATCCGCGAACTCGCCCCGCTTAAATCCGAGATCGACGACCCGCGGCGCAAATTCGTCCGCGCGGCAGCGGACGCGCCATCCTGCCCGCAGATGGCCATGCTGCGACTCGAAGGCTCGGTCTTCTTCGGCGCGGTCGAACACGTGCAGCAGCAGCTGCGCAACGTCGACGAATACGACCCGCAAAAGAAACACGTCATCATTTTTTCGCGCGCCATCAACTTCATCGATCTGGCCGGCGCCGAGATGCTTTCCAAGGAGGCAGCCAGACGCCAGAGGATGGGCGGGGGCTTGTATCTGGTCGGGGTACAGCCCAGCTTTTACGGCATGCTGAACCGGGGCGGGCACGCAGAGGAAGTCGGACGGGAAAACATTTTCGACAACAAGGGCGAAGCGATCCAAGCGATCTACCCGCGTCTCGACGGTGACATCTGCCGTAGTTGCACGGCGCGAATTTTCCACGAATGCCAGCACGCGCTGCCGGACGGAACGCCGCGCGAACCTGCCGATTGAACGCTCAACGCGCGGTGGCTGACTGTGCGCGACGCCACACCCAGGGCGGCGTCGGCGAGTCATCCCGCCACAGTCCGCGCTGAGCGCGGCGTGCCACCTGCTGCATTTCAATCAGGGCGGCATTGCTGCGCGACCACGTGGAAGCCCAGGCGTAGCCCTGCCGCACCATTTCCTCGTTCACCTGCAGCGTCCCCGAGCGGATGCGCGCGATCGTGCGTCCATACACATCGGTGGCGATCGTGTCGACCTCCACCCGCTGGTTCAGCACCCAAGCTGCCAACGCATGTGCCGAGACTTCACCGTACGGCTGGTCCTTTTCGGGGGCATCGATGTCGGCCAGGCGGATTTTTAGGAAGGCGCGCGACGCCGCGCCATAGTGATCGGGCTTGAACAGCACCGTATCGCCGTCGATGACCACGATGACGACCCCGTGCATCGTGTCCGCGGCTGCGCTTATGGCGGCGCCCCCGGCCAGAAACAGCAGAGACAGCGCCAGGACCGCCCGCAGGGCGAGCGTCCGGCGGCGTACCCCTTGCGGGTGCAGCGCCAGGACCGCCCGCAGGGGGCAGGCCGTGGTTGTAAAGCCGACAAGTCGGCAACAACCACGCACCGCCCGCAGGGCGAGCGTCCGGCGGCGTACCCCTTGCGGGTGCGGCAAAATCCCCAATTTCACCCGGCGAGCATCTCGGCAGCATGCTGCCGCGTCGTGGGGGTAATCTTGAGGCCGCCGAGCATGCGCGCGATTTCCTCCACCCGCGCATCCGCAGCGAGCAGTTCGATGCTGGACGAGACGTAGCCGCCGCTGTCCTGCCTGCTTACACGCAGATGCCGGCTGCCGCGTGCCGCCACTTGCGGCAGGTGGGTGATGACCAGCACCTGGCGGGTGTTGCCCAGTCTGGCCAGTCGCCGCCCGACCGCTTCTGCCACGCTGCCGCCGATGCCGACATCGACTTCGTCAAAGATGAGCGTCGGCACCCCGGCGACGCCCGACAGCGCAGTCTGGATCGCCAGGCTAATGCGCGACAGTTCGCCGCCGGACGCCACTTTGCCCAGCGGTCCCGGAGACAGGCCCGGATGGCTGGCGACCAGGAAAACAACGTCTTCCAGTCCATGCGCGCGCGGCTCGCCTGCAGGCTGCAACGCAACCTCGATGCGGCCACCGGCCAACGCGAGCTCGTGCATCGCCGCCGTCACCTGCTTCGCCAGCGCCGCTGCCCCCTCGCGGCGCTGCCGACTGAGTTGCTTCGCTGCCGCCTGGTACTCCGCCCAGGCCGCATCCTCCTTTGCCTGCAGCGCATCGAAAGCGTCGTCGGCCGTCAGTTCGGCCAGCCGTGCCTGAAACCGGTCGAGCAGATCCCGCAGATCCTCCGGTTGCACGCGGTGCTTGCGCGCCAGCCGGTGCATGTCGCCCAGCAGCCGGTCGAGCACGCTCAAGCGCTCGGGATCGGTATTCAGATTGTCTGCGTAGCGCCGCAACGCATGGACCGCTTCGGCAAGATCGGCACTGGCCGAAGCGAGCAGCGTGGACACCTCGCCCAGGGTGTCGTCCAGCGCCTGCATCGCATCGAGGCGCGCGCTCATTTCCCCCAACTGGCTGGAAACCGCCGCCTCACCCTCGTCCAGGCCCTGAACAAGCGCCTGGCTGCCCTCGATCAACGTCGTGACATGGGCCAGCCGCGCGTGTTCCGCCTGGATCTCGTCCCAGCGCGCCAGGTCATCTCCCAAGGCTCGCAGTTCGTCGACCGCCAGCGCCAGGCCCTCGCGTTCGATCGCCCGTTCCTGGGCGTGGGATTCGGCATCCAGACGCTTTTGCCGAGCCGACTGCCAGGCATGCCAGGCAGTGTTCACGGCGTTTGCGCTCGCCTGCGCACCGGCATAGCCGTCGAGCACCTCACGCTGCATCTGCGGGCGCAGAAGCGCGTGGTGCGCATGCTGGCCGTGAATGTCGAGCAGGCTTTCCGAGGCTTCCTTCAGCTGTGTCAGCGGCGCCGCGCTACCGTTGATGAACGCACGCGAACGCCCGCCGGCATCGACCACCCGGCGCATGATCAGTCTGCCATCGTCCGCCGGATAGCCGGCTTCTTCGAGCCAGCGTGCCAGCGCAGGCAGGGCGTCGATGACGAACTCGGCCGTGATCTCCGCGCGCGCTGCGCCCTGCCGCACCACACCGCCTTCGGCGCGGTCGCCCAGCGCCAGCGCCAGGGCGTCGACCAGGATGGATTTTCCCGCGCCGGTCTCACCGGTCAGCACCGTAAGGCCAGGCCCGAAATCGAGCTCGACCGATTCGACCAGCAGGTAGTTGCGAATGGACAGATGAGCGAGCATGAACGCGCGCGTCAAGGCCGCCTAAAGCTTTTTGCCCCAGTGCAGCTTCTGCCGCAGGGTGTCGTAATAGCTGTAGGCATGCGGGTGCAGCAGAGTGACGGGACGGCTGGTGCGGGTGATCCATACATGGTCGCCGCTTAGCAGATCGAAATGATGCTGCCCGTCGAAATGTACCCGCGCATCGTCGGCATGGGTGAGATGAATTTCGATGCGCGAATGGCTGCTGACGACGATCGGCCGTGCCGAAAGCGTATGCGGGCAGATCGGCACCAGTGCGATCGCTTCGAGCGTGGGGTGGACGATCGGGCCCCCGGCTGACAAGGCGTAAGCGGTGGTGCCGGTAGGACTGGTGACGACCAGGCCATCGGCCCGCTGGCTGTAGACGAACTCGCTGTTGATGGAAATCGCGAGGTCGATCAGCCGGCCCGAGCCGCCCTTGCCCACCACAATATCGTTGAAAGCGGTTGCCTCGAATACCGGTTCTCCGTTGCGCCGGATCTGCCCGTTCAGCAGGATGCGTTCCTCCGCCACATACTGGCCGCTAAGGATCTCTGCGATGCCATCGAACATGTCGTCGACCGTGATGTCGGTCAGAAAGCCGAGCCGGCCCTGGTTGATTCCGATCAGCGGCACACCCTGCGGTGCCAGCGCGCGCGCGATCGACAGCATGGTGCCATCGCCACCCAGGACCACCACGGCGTCGCTGTCTGCAGCCAGCGCGTGCAGGCTGCGGGAGGGGAAATCCGTGATCTTCAGGTGTTCGGCGGTCTGCTCGGCAATCAGCACCGCGTGGCCGCGCTGCCGCAGGAAGTCTCCCAGTGCGCGCACGGAAGCTTCCATCCCCTGGTTATCGTATTTGCCGACCAGGCCGACAGTATGGAAAGGTGTTTGCATGAGAGGCGATTATAAAGGGCTCGGCGGCCAGGATTCAGCATTCCGGCAATATGCAGCGCGTTTTTTGATCAAGCAGCCGCGCCCCCGACCCCTATATAATCGAGACATGCTCACCGACCGCGCACGCATCCTGCTGAAGACCCTGGTGGAACGTTACATCGCCGATGGCGAGCCGGTCGGGTCGCGCACCCTGTCCAAGCACGCCGGGCTGGACCTGTCTCCCGCCAGCATCCGCAACATCATGTCCGACCTCGAAGAGATGGGCTTCGTCACCAGTCCGCACACCTCCGCCGGACGCGTGCCGACACCGCGCGGCTACCGCTTTTTTGTCGACACCCTGCTGACGATGCGCCCGCTGGCCCAGGTCGAGGTCAGCCAGCTTGAAAGCAGCCTCAACGCTTCCGACCCGCAGCGGCTGATGACGGCAGCCTCCACCCTGCTGTCCGACCTCAGCCGGTTTGCCGGGCTGGTGATGACGCCGCGCCGCAGCCCGGCATTTCGCCAGGTCGAGTTTCTCAGCCTGTCGGACAAGCGCATCCTGCTCATCATCGTCACCATGGAAGGCGAGGTCGAAAATCGCGTGATCATCACCGAGCAGTCCTACAGTCCTTCTGCGCTTACCGAGGCGGCCAATTATTTCAACCAGCACTTCGCCGGCTACCGATTCGAGCAGGTTCGCAGCAAGCTGCGCGACGAACTCGGCCGCATGCGCGATGACATCACCCGCCTCATGGCCGCCGCGGTGGATGCCGGCAGCCAGGCTTTCGACGCCAGCCAGGACAACGTGGTGGTATCCGGCAGCGGCAATCTGCTTGGCATCGAGGAGCTCTCCAGCAACATGGGCAACCTGCGCCGCCTGTTCGACGCCTTCGAGAAGAAAACCGGGCTGCTGCAACTGCTCGACCAGTCGCGTAACGCTGCCGGGGTGCAGATCTTCATCGGCGGCGAGTCGGACCTGCTGCCGCTCGACGAATGCAGCCTGGTCACCGCCCCCTATTCGGTCGACGGCCAGGTCGTCGGCACGCTCGGTGTCGTGGGACCCACGCGAATGGCTTACGAACGCGTGGTGCCGATCGTCGACATCACCGCCAAACTTTTATCGAGCGCACTCTCCCACCACTGATGACCTATCTCAAGGAACCCGACTACGCCCATGGCCAGCAATCCCGAACCGGCATCCTGCTGGTCAACCTCGGGACGCCCGAAGCGCCGACCGGCAAGGCACTGCGCATCTACCTCAAGGAATTCCTGTCGGATCCGCGCGTGGTGGAAATTCCGCGTGCCGTCTGGTGGCTGATCCTCAACGGCATCATCCTCAACACCCGGCCGAAAAAATCGGCAGCGAAATACGCTGCGATCTGGACCGCCGACGGCTCGCCACTCAAGGTGCATACCGAAAAGCAGACCAAGCTGTTGAAGGGCTGGCTGCGCGAAAAGATCGCCACGCCGTTCATGGTCGAATACGCGATGCGCTACGGCAATCCGTCCATCCCCGATACGCTGGCTCGGATGAAAGCGGCCGGCTGCGACCGCATCCTGATCCTGCCCGCCTACCCGCAGTACGCGGCCTCCAGCACCGCCACCGCGTTCGACGTCGCCTTCGGCTGGCTGCAGCGCACGCGCAACCAGCCCGCGCTGCGAACGCTCAAGCACTACCACGACCACCCCGCCTACATCCATGCACTGGCCGCCAACATCCGCGACTACTGGCAGATGCACGGCCGTCCCGATGTGCTGCTGCTGAGCTTTCACGGTGTGCCGCGCTACACCCTGGACAAGGGCGACCCCTATCACTGCGAATGCCAGAAGACCGGACGCCTGCTGACCGAAGCGCTCGGGCTCGAGACCGCGCAGTTTCGGCTCACCTTCCAGTCGCGCTTCGGCCGTGCCGAATGGCTCAAGCCCTACACCGACAAGACGCTGACCGAACTTGGCCGCGCCGGTGTGACCCGCGTCGACGTGGTCGCGCCCGGCTTCACGGCCGACTGCCTGGAAACGCTGGAAGAACTGGCGATGGAAGGACGCGCCAGTTTCTTGCAGGCGGGCGGCAAGGAGTTTCACTACATTCCCGCGCTCAACGAACATCCCCAGTGGATCGACGCGCTGGGTCGGATCGCGCTGGAAAATCTGGGCGCTTGGGTCAGCGATAGCTGGGACCGCGACGCCGACGAACAGTCCCGCAATAGCAGCAAACACCTCGCCGTTTCGCTGGGCGCACCCCGCTGATCCCGCAATTTCTAAAAAATACCCATGCTGCACGCTGAAAAGCGGCGCTATATAAGCAGCCGCTTGTTGACATGACTTTTTGACTACTCCAGCATGGTGTTTCTGGACGGGTCACCCTCGGTAACCCGCCAGATTCAAGACTTGCGGGGCTTGCAGCCTCGTCTCTGTCCATCAAATCTCTGGAGGAGTCTATGTACAACAAGAAGACCACCCTGGCGTTAGCCGGCTTCGTCGGCCTCGCCCTGTCCGGCATCGCCGGCGCTGCGGATATGCACACTCAAGTCATCGCTGCCACCTGCATGTCCTGTCACGGACCCGGCGGCAACAGCGTGGGCGCCGCCCCCGGCATTGCCGGCATCAGTCAGGATCGTTTCGTCAAGGCCATGCAGGACTACAAGACCGGCAAACGGCCTGGCACCGTCATGTTGAAGCTCGCCGGCGGCTATACCGACGCCGAAATCGAAGCCATGGGCGCGTATTTCGCCACCCTGAAGTAATCCACAAGGAGACCAAGACATGACTCTGAATCGTCGCGATTTTCTGAAAGTTTCCGGAGCGGGTGCTGCCATCACGCTGACCGGATGCTCGAGCCAGTCCAGCAGCAAACCCGCAGCAAAAGGCAAACCCCACGTCGTCGTCGTCGGCGCCGGTTTCGGTGGCGCCACCTGCGCCAAATACATTCGCCACTGGGGTCCGAACATCGACGTCACGCTGATCGAACCGAATGACAAGTTCGTTTCCTGCCCGCTTTCCAACTGGGTGCTTGCAGGCATCAAGGACATGAACTTCATCACCCGCGGCTACGACAATCTGCCGAAACATGGCATCAAGATGGTCAAGGATTACGTGACCGGCATCGACACCGACAAGCGAGTAGTCAAGACCAAAGGCGGCGCCAGCATCAGCTACGACCGCCTGGTGCTCGCCCCCGGGGTCGAGATTCTGACCAATACCGTGAAAGGCTACGATGCAGCCGAAGCCGCCGGCAAGGTGGTGCACGCATGGAAGGCCGGCCCGCAGACCGTACAGTTGCGCAAGCAGCTCGAAGCCATGCCCGACGGCGGCGTGTTCGTCATGTCGGTCCCGACAGCCCCCTACCGCTGCCCGCCCGGCCCCTACGAGCGCGCCTGTCTGGTGGCCCAGTACTTCAAGCTGGCCAAGCCCAAGTCGAAGATCATCCTGCTCGATGGCAACGCTGACATTGCTTCCAAGAAGGCGCTGTTCACGTGGGCCTGGAACACCTTCTATCCGGGCATGATCGACTACCGTCCCAACAATGCGCCCTTTGCGGTGGATGGCAACGCGATGACCGTCTCGACGGAGTTCGACCAGGTCAAGGGCGACGTGCTGAACGTGGTACCCAAGCAGCGTGCGGGCGAAGTCTGCGAACTGGCCGGCGTGCGCAACGACAGCAACAAGGCCTGGTGTACCGTCAACTTCGCCACCTTCGAGTCCACCACGGTTCCCAACGTCCACATCCTGGGCGACTCGGTGCTGTCCAACCTGCCGAAGTCCGGCCACATGGCCACCAACCATGCCAAGGTGGCGGCAGCCGCCATCGTCGAACTGCTGGCTGGCCGTCAGCCCGACCCCATGCCGGTCGTCGCCAACACCTGCTACTCGGCCACATCCGACAGCACGGCCGGCTTCGTCGGTGATGTGTTCCGCCTTGATCCAGAAAAGGGCTACGTCAAGCAGGCGGGTGGCGGTGCCACCTCTCAGGGCGCAGAAATCAACTTCACCTACGCGGAATCCTGGGCTGAAAACATCTGGGCCGATATGCTGAGCTGATTGCGGTTTGTACGACGAACAAAACGGGGCCGCGGCCCCGTTTTGTTTGATACCTCCCGCTGCGATCCGGCCGACTAGGCTTTCTTGACAAACGCCGACTTCAACTGCATGGCCCCGATCCCCTCGATCTTGCAGTCGATATCGTGGTCGCCCTCGACCAGGCGGATATTCTTCACCCTGGTGCCCACCTTGACGACCAGCGACGAGCCCTTGACCTTCAGATCCTTGATTACTGACACCGTGTCGCCATCCGCCAGCACATTGCCGTTGGAATCGCGCACGACGCGTGTTTCGCCAGTGGCCGCAGTCCTATCCTTCGGCCATTCATGCGCGCATTCCGGGCACACGAGCATCGTGCCGTCTTCATAGGCGTATTCCGAGCCGCATTGCGGACACTTTGGCAAACCGCTCATACCACACCCCGTTGCAGGGTTTCATTGCCGGCATTGACATCCATTCCATTTTCCTCGCACCATCAATCGCTTAGCACTTCACGCCGACTTATCCGCATCTGCAGCGTCACTCCAGATGTCGTAAGGACCTTTTGGCCGTTGGACCATCGTCAGCAGCAGGGAGAGGTCGGAATAGACATCAGCCGGGAAGCCTTGGCGCCCGCCCCGGCTGTCTATCAGCAAGGCCTCGATATGCCCGTAACAGGCCGGGGATCCCCACAAGGCCAGGATTTCCGGCAGCAGACGAGAAAAGTGCTCTTCGAGCGGGCTCAGGTCAGACATGATGTTTCCTTTCCACTCAAGCAACTGTCACGCGTCGATTCCGGACGCCAGGACCGGGGGAAACACAAGTCTTCAGTTCATCCCCGCTCGTACACAACGAAGTCGAATCTCAGCACATCGCGCTTCTCGCCCGCGTGTGACTCGCGCGAAATTTCCTGGAAGGCGCTGCGGTCGTAGTCCGGAAACCAGGCATCGCCCTCGGCCTCGGTGTCGACTTCGGTCAGATATAAACGGTCGGCAAGCGGGATGGCTTGAGCGTAGAGTTCGGCGCCGCCGATGAAAAAGACTTCATCGGCATCCTTGCACAAGGCGACGGCTGCGGGGATGGAATCGGCGACCAGGCAGCCTTCCGGACGGTAGCCGGGGTTGCGGGTGATGACGATGTTGGTGCGCCCGGGCAGCGGGCGGCCGAGCGACTCGAAGGTCTTGCGGCCCATCAGGATGGGATGGCCGAGCGTGAGTGCCTTGAAGTGTGCGAGATCCTCCGGCAGCCGCCAGGGCAGGCGGTTTTCGATGCCGATGACGCGGTTCCTGGCGAGCGCGGCGATGACGCTGACGCGGGGCTTGTTTTGAATCATGGTTTTTCCGTTCACTGCTTACTGCACTTCGCTCACTAAACCGCCACCGGCGCCTTGATCGCCGGGTATGGATCGTAGCCGCTCAACGTGAAGTTCTCGAAGCGGAACGCGAAGATGTCCTTCACGTCCGGTTTCAGCGTCATCGTCGGCAGCGGACGCGGTTCGCGGCTCAACTGCTCGCGCGTCTGGTCGAGGTGGTTCAGATACAGGTGGGCGTCGCCCAGCGTGTGGACGAAGTCGCCCGGTTGCAATCCTGTCACCTGGGCCATCATCAGCGTGAGCAGCGCATAGCTGGCGATGTTGAACGGCACGCCGAGGAAGATGTCGGCGCTGCGCTGGTACAGCTGGCACGAGAGCTTGCCGTCGGCGACGTAGAACTGGAAGAAGGCATGGCACGGTGCCAGCGCCATTCTGTCGAGGTCTGCGACGTTCCAGGCCGAGACGATGATGCGGCGCGAATCGGGGTTGCTCTTCAGCGCCTTCACCACTTCGCTGATCTGGTCGATGGTGCCGCCGTCGCGCCTGGGCCAGCTGCGCCACTGGTGGCCATAGACCGGGCCCAGGTTGCCGTTTTCATCGGCCCATTCGTCCCAGATCGAGACGCCGTTTTCCTTCAGATATTTGATGTTGGTGTCGCCCTGCAGGAACCACAGCAGTTCATGGATGATGGAGCGCAGGTGACATTTCTTGGTGGTGACGAGCGGAAAACCTGCGGCGAGGTCGTAGCGCATCTGCCAGCCGAACACCGACAGGGTGCCGGTGCCGGTACGGTCGTCTTTTCGGGTGCCGTGTTCGAGCACATGGCGCATCAGATCGAGGTAAGGTTTCATGGTGTGGAGGGGGCGGCCTGAATGGGCTCATTATCGTGCAATGCGGGTTCGCTGGGCACGCCATCAAAGAAGCCGGCCAGGCGCGTGGCGGGCGCCTGGCCGTAGATATTCCAGAAGGCAATCTCGAAATCGGCATTGTCCTGCACGGCCAGCACCAGATCGCGGAAGCGCGCTTCATCCTGCGCCTTCAGCCAGCCGACGAGCAACATGGACTGGCGGTAAAACTCGTAAATGTTGAGACGGGAGGCACCCGCGCGATGACGACGGCTGGGGGTGTCGCGCGCAATGAGATCGACGCGGTGCCCCGCACGGATGGCTGCGAATGCCTGGGCATCGGTCGCGTATTCGGCCCCGCCGCCGTCGGCGGTGAGCGAGGCCCAGCCCTCGTGAAACCAGAGCGGCATCGTGCTGTGATAGTGGCCGATACGCTGGCCCAGATGCAGGTGCGCCAGTTCGTGGATCAACAGAGACGGCAACCGGTGGCTTTCCTTGCCGTTGAGATTGGGTGACAGGACCAGTCGATTGTCCGGCACGACGGCCGCCGACAACTTCGGCGTCAGAACGTAGCGCTTGAAGCAGGCATCGCTGCCGCACACATACACGCGTGGCGGGCGAGCGAACGGAAGATAGTGCGCCGCCTCGACCTGTTCGATGGCTGCAGGCAGCGCTTCCGCCACACGCTCGCCGTAGTCCTCGTAGCCCGGCTCGACCCAGACGCGCGGATCGCTCGCCAGCGGGACAAAGCTGTCCATCGACTTCAGAGCGCGCGGGTCGCTCACGGTCAGCGCACAGCCCGACAGCAGAAACATCGCGGCGATCAGTGTCCAGCGTTTCATGCCCCATCCAGGATTTGCCAGCGGCCGTCGACCAGACCCTCCAGTGGCGGGTACTGTTTCTTGTACGCCATCTTACGGCTCTGCGCGATCCAGTAGCCCAGATAGACATAGGGCAGTTCCAGCCGTTGCGCCAGTTCGATCTGCCACAGCACGCCGTAGACGCCGAGGCTGTCCTGTTCGCGCGCGGGATCGAAGAATGTGTAGACGGCCGACAGGCCGTCGTCGACCTGGTCGATCACTGCAACCATCACCAGGGTGTCGCCGTCGCGAAACTCGACCATGACGCTGTCGACGTTCGACGACAGCAGGAACTGTGTGTACTGCTCTGGACCGTCTCGGTCCATGCCGCCGCCGGCATGACGGCTGCCGAGGTAGGCGCGATACAGTTCGTAATGCGCGTCCTTGAAGTCGAGCGGCAGGAAACGCGCAGACAGATGCCGGTTGCGCTTGAGGCAGCGACGCTGGGTGCGATTGGGCACGAACCCGCCCGCGACGACCCGCACCGGGACACAGGCATGACACTGTTCGCAATGCGGGCGATAGGTGAACTGGCCGCTGCGGCGAAACCCGGCGCGAATCAACGCACTGTAGGCATGCCTGTCGATGAGGTGGGTGGGCGTGGCGACTTGTGAACGCGCATGGTGACCAGGCAGATAGCTGCAGTCGTAGTGCGCGGTCAGGTAGAACTGGATGCGCTGGAACGGGGGTTCAGTCGGGTGCATCGAAATGCCACGGGCCAGGTAAGTGCGGCAAGTTTACCAACTCCTCCAGCCGCGCTGTGAACATCGAGCGTGGCATCGTCCGCGCGCCGAGGCTGGCGAGGTGTGCGGTTTCCATCTGGCAGTCGATCAGCCCGAAGCGCCACTGCTGCAGTTGTCGCGCAAGTCGCACCAGCGCGACCTTGGAAGCGTCGGGCATGCGGCTGAACATCGATTCACCGTAGAACATGCGGCCGATCGCGACGCCGTACAGGCCGCCGACCAGCGCGCCGTCGTGCCAGGTTTCCACCGAATGCGCGTAGCCCGCATCGAACAGGCGCGTATAGGCGGCCACCATCGGCGGGGAGATCCAGGTGCCCGCGTCGCCGTCACGCGGCGCAGCGCAGGCGCGCATGACCTCGGCGAAGGCGCTGTCGACGCGCAGCTCGAAGCCGCCGTTGCGGACGCGTTTGGCCAGCGAGCGGGTGACGCGAATATCCTGCGGCGCAAGCACCATGCGCGGATCGGGGCTCCACCAGAGGATAGGATCGCCAGGGTTAAACCAGGGAAAGATGCCATGCCGATAGGCGTCGAGCAGCCGTTCCAGCGAGAGGTCGCCGCCCATCGCCAGCAGGCCGTTGGGGTCGCGCAAAGCGGATTCCACCGGAGGAAAGCGCGTGGTTGTTGACGCTTCAGCAGCCCTACAAACCACGGCCTGCCCCCTGCGGGTGGAATGTGGCGCCTGGGTGACGTTTGCTCATGTCGCCATGGTAGCGGAATCGATTTCGGTTGCGTTCCAGCGAATCACCATATTATGATATGCACATCTTCAATACTGTTATGTACATTCCGAATTTCCAGCGCTCGCCTGCAAGCCTTCACCTGGCCCAAAGGAGACAGCGGATGCGCAGGCAAGTGAGGGCGAAAGCCCACTCCTCCTATAATGGACGGCTTGCTGGTGTAGACGTCGAAGAAATCTCTTGGGCGACGAAGCCGGGTGGACATCGCAGTAAGGAAGAATGGCAAACCCAACCTGGACGTCAAAAAAAACTGGATTGATCCCGCGGCCACAAGCTGCGGGATCAAGGACACCCAATCCGGCCCCTACCCGGTGGTCGCGATTTCCGGTGGCGGATTTTTTTGACAACAGTTTGTGCCTGACGCCAGCGGCCCCCCCGTCTCTCCCGGTCTTGCCGCTGATACGCGTCTTTGTTTGGGGCGATCCATGAGCGACTCTCCTGGGCTCACGGACGCCCCGTCTTTTTCGGGCTGCTTCCATTGCGGCCTGCCGGTCCCCGACGGCGCCCACTATCCCATCCAGTTCGAAGGCGAAACGAAGCAGGCCTGTTGCCGCGGCTGCCAGGCGGTGGCGCAGACCATCATCGACAGCGGCCAGGGCGCCTACTACACCCACCGCACCGCGCTGCCGGCCACCCCGCGCGAGGCCGAGGCCGAACTCGCGCAACTGGGGCTGTACGACCTGCCGGAAATCCAGGAAAGCTTCGTGCGGGCGGAGGCGGAAAACATTCGCGAAGCCGCGCTGATTCTTGAAAACATCGTCTGCGCCGCGTGCATCTGGCTCAACGAACGCCACATCGCGGGACTGCCCGGGGTGCTGTCGGTGGAGATCAATTACGCCACCCGTCGCGCGCGGGTGCGCTGGGACAACAGCCGCATCCAGCTGTCGGCGATCCTGAAGGCGGTGTCCGACATCGGCTATATCGCCCACCCGTTCGACCCGGGCCGTTCCGACGACATCTACAAACGCGAGCGCAACACCGCGATCAAGCGTCTCGCCATCGCCGGCCTCGGCATGATGCAGGTGATGATGTATGCGCTGCCGACCTACACCGCGACCGACATGAGCGTCGACATCCGGCTGCTGATGAACTGGGCGAGCCTGGTCCTGACCATCCCGGTGGTGCTGTATTCGGCATGGCCCTTTTTCATCGGCGCCTGGCGCGATCTCAAACGCCGCACGCTGGGCATGGACGTGCCGGTGGCGCTGGGGGTGGGCACGGCCTTCCTCGCCAGCATCGTCAGCACCTTCACCGGCCACGGCGAGGTCTATTTCGACTCGGTCACCATGTTCATCTTTCTGCTGCTGGCCGGCCGCTTCCTCGAAATGAACGCACGTCGCCGCGCCGGGGCGGCAGTGGAAGAACTGGTCAAGCTGATTCCTGCGGTCACCACGCGGCTGCCGCACTGGCCCGCACGCGACGAGGAGCAGGTACCGGTGGCGCGGCTGGCGGTGGGCGACCATGTTCTGGTAAGGCCCGGCGAAACCCTGCCTGCCGACGGCGCGGTGGTCGACGGCGCCAGCGCGGTGAGCGAGGCGATGCTGACCGGCGAATCGCTGCCGGTGAGCAAATCCGTTCATTCCAAAGTGGTCGGCGGCAGCGTCAACCAGGCCAGCCCGCTGGTGGTGCAGGTCGAAAAACTCGGTGCCGACACGCGGCTGGCCGCCATCGTTCGCCTGCTCGATCGCGCGCAAAGCGAGAAGCCACGCATCGGCCAGCTGGCGGACCGTGCCGCCGCCTGGTTCGTCGGCCTGCTGCTTGTGATCACCGTGGCGGTCGGCCTCGCCTGGTACGTCATCGATCCATCGAAAGCGCTGTGGATCGTGGTATCGGTCCTGGTCGTCACCTGCCCCTGCGCGCTCGGGCTGGCCACCCCCGCCGCACTGACCACCGCTACCGGCCGGCTGACGCGACTCGGCCTCTTGACCACGCGTGGCCACGCCCTGGAAACGCTGGCGCGCGCCACCGACTTGGTGTTCGACAAGACCGGCACGCTCACCCACGGGCAACTGAGCCTGCGTCGCGTGGTGCCGCTGGGCGGACGCAGTGAAGAAGCAGTGCGAGCGCTGGCTGCCGCGCTCGAAGCGGGTTCCGAACACCCGATCGCCCGCGTCTTGCGCGCGGCAACGGCCAGCCCCCTAAGCGCCAGCCAGATACGCAACACGCCGGGCGGCGGGGTCGAGGGCGCGGTCGACGGTCGCGAATATCGCCTCGGTTCGCCGCGCTTCGCCGCGCAGAGCGAGTCGCCGCCCGCGCCGCCGGAACAAGGCGGACATGAAACCTGGGTCGCGCTGGCCGACGAATCGGGATTGATCGCCTGGTTCGCGCTGGCCGATACGCCCCGGCAGGACGCTGCCGCGGCCATCTCCGCCCTGCAGGCGCAGGGGCTGCGCCTGCACCTGCTGTCGGGTGACGGCGAAGCCACGGTCAAGGTCACCGCACAGCAACTCGGCATCAGAGAATGGCGCGCGGGTGCGCTGCCGGAGGACAAGCTCGGCTACGTCAAGTCGCTGCAAAAAGAAGGCCGCATCGTTGCCATGGTGGGCGACGGCATCAACGATGCGCCGGTGCTGGCCGGCGCACAGGTGTCCATCGCCATGGGCGAAGGCGCGGATGTCGCGCAGGCGGCGGCCGACATGGTGATGCTCGGCGGCCGCCTCGCCACGCTGGCCGACGGCATCACGCTGGCCCGCAAGACCCAGCACATCATCCGCCAGAACCTGGGCTGGGCGCTGGGCTACAATCTGATCGCCATCCCAGCCGCCGCGCTCGGTCATGTCACGCCGTGGATTGCCGGCATCGGCATGTCGGCCAGTTCCCTGCTGGTGGTGCTGAACGCGCTGCGCCTGTCCAGTTTCAAACAACCCGCCAGGGATGCGGCGTCAGGCGTGAAGCCCATGACCCTGACCCCAGAGCCCTGACGACTCCCCATGGACATCCTCATCCTTCTCATCCCGCTCAGCCTCGTCCTCGTCGGCGTCATCGCCTGGGTCATGTTGTGGGCGGCCCGGAGCGGGCAGTTCGACGACCTCGAAGGGCCGGCGCACAACATCCTCATGGACGACGATACGCCGCACAAGCCCGATCCCGTCGCCGGCAAGCCCGACGACCCGACTGCGCCGTGAAAGGCGCCTGCACGCGCTCCCGGGCCGCGGCAGGCGTATGCTGCGACCTGTCCGTCCGTGCTTCTGCAGGGGGTTCGACTTGAGTGCACCGCTACTCTGGTATTTTGCCGATCCGATGTGTTCCTGGTGCTGGGGCTTCTCGCCGGTCGTCGAAACCCTGCGCGATGAATACCGCGACCGCATGAAAATCGCGCTGGTGCTCGGCGGGCTGCGGCCGGGTGAAGCCGCCCCGCTGACCGCAAAGGCACGCGAGGAGATCCTGCATCACTGGCATGCGGTGCAGGCGCGCACCGGACAGGCATTCCGCTTCGACGACGCGCTGCCGGATGGCTTCGTGTACGACACCGAGCCTGCCAGTCGCGCCGTCGTTGCGATTGGCGGGCTCGACCCGGCGCTGATCTTCCCTCTTTTCAGGGCGATACAGCATGCGTTTTATGCCGAGGGGCGCGATGTCACGCAATCCGCCATCCTGGCCGGACTGGCAGCCGGACTCGGCGTCGATGCCGCCGCGTTCCTGCGCGCCTTCGACAGCGCCGCCGCCCGCGACAAGACGCAGGCGCATTTCAGGCATGCACGCCAGGCCGGCGTGCGGGGCTTTCCCACGCTGATCGTCCAGCAGGATTCGGCGCTGCATCGCATCAGCGACGGCTGCCAGCCGCTCGATACCGTGCGGGCCGCGATCGAAGCCTGTCTGGCCGCGTGATGCGAAGCGCCCGCCGGTTCGTCGCCATACTCGGGTGGCTGGCGTCTGCCGCCGCAATCGGCGACACCTCGCTGCCCGCGATGATCGACGCCCATGCGCACTATTCCGCGCCCGACGCCGCGGACCTTGCGCCCGAGGCCGTGCTGGCCAGGCTCGACGCGGCAGGCGTAGAGCGCATGGTGGTCACGAGTTCGCCGCCGCAACTGGCCCGGGATTTGTTCCGGCACCTGCCAGACCGCGTGATTCCCCTGCTCGGGGTGTACGAATCGGATCTTCACAAGGGCGACTGGGTGCGCGACACGGGTCTGCCCGCCCGGGTCGAGGCAGCCTTGGGCGACGGGAAATGGGCAGGCATCGGCGAGTTGCACCTGTTCGCCCGCGACGCGCAGCAGCCCGTGTTCGCGCAATTGGTGCAAATGGCTGCCAGACACGGGCTGGTGCTGATGATCCATGGCGATGTTGAAGTGATCGAACGCGCATTCGCCATCGCACCCGAGGTACGGGTGCTGTGGGCGCACCTCGGTACCGAGCCGCGGCCAGATGTGCTGGAAGCGATGCTGGCGCGTTATCCCGACACCTTGTGGATCGACACGTCGGTACGCGACGAACGCATCGCGCCGAAGGGCACGCTCATCCCCGCCTGGCGCGCGCTGTTCGAGCGCTTTCCCGAGCGCTTCGTGGTGGCGGTCGACACCTTCAGCGTCAACCGCTGGAATCACTATGAAGCCGTGGTCGCGCACATCCGCAGCTGGGTCGATCCGCTGCCGCAGCCGCTCCGGGACAATCTGCTGCACGACAATGCGGCCCGCCTGTTCGAATCATTTTTGCGCACGCCTGCTCGCCGGTAGAATCCCCTCACCTTTCCTGACTGGAGCTTTCCCCATGGCCCGTGCTTCCCTGTTTTCCACCGCGCTGCTTGTCGGCGCGCTCATGCTCGGCATCTCCGGCTGCGGCGCCAGCGAGCCCGGCAAGCAGACCGTTTCCACGAATCCGGCCGCCGGCCAGCCGGCCAACCCGCGCGTGCTGATCGAAACCAGCAAGGGCAACATCACGGTGGAAGTTTTCCCGGGCCAGGCACCGCAGTCTGCGGGGAATTTCCTCAACTACGTGAAGACCGGGTTCTACGATGGCCTGGTATTCCATCGCGTGATTCCGAACTTCATGATCCAGGGTGGCGGCATGACGCCGGACATGCAGGAAAAACCCAAGAACGCGCCGATCCAGAACGAAGCCGACAACGGCCTGAAAAACCTGCGCGGCACGCTGGCGATGGCGCGCACCGGCGAGCCGCATTCGGCGAGTTCGCAATTCTTTATCAACGTCGCCGACAACGCCTTCCTCAACCATCGCGGCAAGAGTTTCGAGGGCTGGGGCTATGCCGTATTCGGCCAGGTGGTCGACGGCATGGACGTGGTCGATGCGATTGCTGCCGTGCCGCGCGGCAATCGCGGCCCGCATGGCGATGTCCCGATCGAGCCGGTGGTGATGCTGCACGTCAGCGTGCTCCCGCAGCCTTCAGGCCCCGGCTCCGTTCGGACTGAGCCCTTCGGCGCCGCTCAGGACAGGCCTGTCGAAGGCCTGAAGCAGTAAGCACACTCTGACTCCCGCAACCAAACTGCTGCTGCTCGGGCTCGCCGCCCCGCTCGCCATCGCGATCGGCCTGCTGGCCGGCGCGCTGCCCGACGACCGCGAACTCGCCGTGCAGATCCTCAGCGAACTGCGCGGCCCGCGCGTAGCAGCGGCCTTCGCCTGCGGCGGTTTGCTGGCGCTGGCGGGCGCATTGATGCAGACGCTGTTCCGCAACCCGCTGGCCGAACCCTACCTGCTCGGCGTTTCCGGCGGTGCCGGCCTGCTCGCGCTGCTGGGCATGGCCGCTGGCCTGGCCTGGCCTTGGGTGTCGGCGCTCGCCTTCGCCGGCAGCCTGCTGGCACTCGCGCTCGCGGCCGCGCTCGGCGGCCGCCTGCTGGCGCGCGACCACACGCCGCTGCTGCTCGCCGGGGTGATGCTGGCGGCGGGCTTCGGCGCACTCATCGCACTGGTATTGAGCGTGACACCGGCCGAGCGCCTACCCGGCATGCTGTTTTTCCTGATGGGCGACCTGGCGTGGACCAGCCAGCCTGCGCTGCTGTGGGCGGCACTGCTGGTGGCCATCGTCGTTGCATTGGGGCTGTCGCGGCGGCTCGACGTGCTGCAGCTTGCGCCTCTCAAGGCCGCCTCGCTCGGCGTGGCCGTCGCACCCACGCGCTGGATGCTGTTTGCGCTGGCGGGCGCCTGCACCTCGCTCGTCGTCGCGCAGGCCGGCAGCATCGGCTTCGTCGGCCTGATGGTGCCGCACGCGCTGCGCAAACTGGGCATAAGCGGCCACCGCACCCTGCTGCCCGCCGCCGCGCTGGCCGGCGGCAGCCTCCTGGTGCTGGCCGATGCGCTGGCGCGCACCGTGATCGAGCCGCGCGAACTGCCGGTGGGTGTGCTCACCGCCCTGCTGGGCGTGCCGGTGATGCTGTGGCTGCTGCGCAGGCCGTAAAGCGCGACACCGACCCCACAAACCGTTGGAGTATTTGACAACATGACCACCATGTTGTTATTGTCTCCAACATGAAAGCCGTTCAGCTCGTCTCTACGCGCATCGCATACTCCGAGTCGGCTTTCGCGGAACTCGTATTGTGGCGGCTTCCCAAACCCGTCAAAGGATCGGTCCATGGCTTCAAGTATCGGCTTGCCTATGTCGTCCATGGTGTATGCGTTCTCCGTTACGACAACGAAGCGGGGAAAGGCGACCACAGGCATGTTGACGGAACCCAGCGCGCCTACGCGTTCACAACGCCCGAGCAACTGATTACCGACTTCCAACGTGACATTGAGAGGTGGAACAATGAAAACCGTGACGCTTGACATCCGCTCACCTTCAGACGCGATGACAGACTTCGTCGAAGCCTGGAAGACAGGCAAATCGCAACGATCTGCCCGTATCAGCTTCGCCACCCCTGAACTACTCTGGCAAGTCCTCACCGCCAAGCGCTGGGAACTCCTCAAGGCCATGTGCGGAGGAGGCCAGATGTCCATCCGCGAGGCCGCGCGGCGCGTCGGCCGCGACGTCAAGGCCGTGCATGGCGACGTCACGGCGCTGCTGGATGCCGGCGTGCTGAGCCGCTCGCCCGACGGCAAGGTCGAATTTCCTTACGATGCGGTCAAGGTCGAGTTCATGTTGCAGGCTGCGTAGGAGATTCCTCGCGCGGTAGTTTCATTTGCATGTGCATCGGCTTGAGTGGCAGCGGAGAAACCACTTTGGCATCCCGAGGAAAAATAGCTGGGCTATCCGGCCGACGAAGCACTGACAGGTCAGGGCTCATCAAACTTGCCGGTCAGCCGCAGGTGCAGTCTCGCGTTGTTCTATCAGGCAACAACCCGCTATGGGCCGTCACCGACGAAGCGGGGAAAATGCATTACTGGCCGGCGGGTGCCGGTCAGCAAGCGGTCGGCCGTGGAATCAGCGCGTGCTTCTGTTGATCGGCCAAAGGCGACAGCGGCCTTTCGATTGGCCGCGTCCGCTGTATTCGCAATACCGGTCGTTGGCCCGCCTCACGCTCTAAACGGCCACTTTTCTCAGTTCGGACGGTAGAACCCGACCTAAGCGGAAGTTCAGCCGGTTTTCGGCTAACGTCTCATGTTCCGACCTAAGTAGACGCTCGTGACACTCAGGGTGTATTGCGCTTGCCCAAGGTGAGCCGAATCGGCTGGTTGATATGGGAGTGGCACGAACTGGTTAGCCTCGCTATTGGCAACTATCGCCCACATCGTGATACTTTTCGACACCAGCCAATACATATCCACCACCCTAAGCCCATGAAAAAGGCTAACAGCGACGGGGAATGCCTCTACTGATGCAAGAGATCAGCTTCAACGATGGTGTAGCAGCCGTGCTGGATTCCTTATTGAGCGATCGCTTAGTGCTTCTGGCCGGCGCCGGACTTTCTATGGCTTCACCAAGCTCCTTGCCATCCGCCGCTACACTCGCGGCGTCTGCAAAGCAGAAGTATGGCGCCATGTACGGAGCAACGCGGCCTCCGCTCCCCGCTGGTATAGAGGATCAAGCTGAATTCTTCTTCCAGCGTGGCGAGTTGGGAACCGTCTACCTTCGCAAGCTCATAGACCAGCATGCATTCGCGGGACAACCGAATGATGGCCACTTCGCTGTAGCTGACCTGCTTCTCGTGCGGGCAATTCAAACAGCGATTACCACGAATGTCGACACGCTCATTGAGACGGCTGGGCAGCACCTATTTGGCCACGTGGGTAGTGGCATAGATCGAGATCACGTCGCTGCACTTCCGCCAGATGTTTCTCCCCTGCTAAAAATCCATGGATGCCGTAGCGATCCAGACAGTATGGTTTGGGCCCTTGGTCAGTTAGGCGTGCCTCCAATAGCTGACCGTATTGCCACCAGTGCGACTTGGTTGAATGTTCGTTTGCTAGATCGTGATCTGTTGATTGTTGGTTACTGGACCGACTGGGACTACCTCAACGAAGTCCTCGAAGCCACGCTTGGCGCAGTGAATCCGGCTCGGGTCATCGTAGTAGACCCATCCGACGGTTCAACGTTTGAAACAAAGGCACCGAATCTCTATACACTTGGGCAGCGAGCATCGATAGCCTTCCAACATGTTCAGGCTTCAGGTGCCGATTTTCTTGCTTCTCTACGTTGCCAATTTTCAAAATCATTTGTGCGACGTGTGTTGCATTTAGGCGCAACTGAGTATATCTCCCTGTTTGAGAGCGATCCGGACGCGGCGTGGACTGAACCCTCCGACATGGATAACACTACGCTATGGCAGCTACGGCGCGACCTAGAGGGTTGCCCCCCAAACGATCCTGCCAAGGAGAAAAATCCTCCGAATGAGAGCTTAGTTGGGCTGACTTTGCTGCAACTACAGGCATGTGGAGCCGTTCCGGACGGCTCGTATTGGCTCCTCAACGGGCGTCGAGTAAGAGTGCTCCGCACCGCAAACAAGCTCCTTCACCGAGTCGAAGCCGAGTTTGAACGTGAAACTCCACCCACAGTTGCACCTGACATAGTTATCGCAGTTGGCGCGGAGGCGCAGGCGCTACCCAGAAATTTTGCCCGCGCAGAAACTCAGCCAACAATCGCGAGGGGCAGCTCAAGCCGATGGCTAACCCGCCCGGAGGCGGTTCAGGAATTAGGTCTATGAAAGATATCCTTACATCTAGTGCTGATGTTCTTGCCGAGGCGGGTTTCATGACTAGGCATGTTTCAGTCAATGCCCGTGAGGCACTTGTATTCGAGAGCGCGACGGTTATTGGATTTTTGCTTACGTACGATGACCCACACGTCTTGATTGAGGCGTGGGACAAGGATGCGACTCGAGTGATTGCCGACCATCAGTTTTTCTTGAGGCGTGCGGGCCAGAAGGCTTGGAATACCTACGTTGTGCTTCTGGCTGCTGGCAATACTGATTACGCCAGCTTAGCCGCGCTCTCAGCTATCGAAGAAGACCTTGTGGGCACCCGCAAGATTGCTCGAGGGAATATTCGCGATATACCTGACCTACGCGCTGCTTTGCTACCTCTCCTACCCCTACAAACAGCCCCCAAGCTTGAGGCAGTTGATATGGTGGCTGAGATTCGTCAACGTGCGACTGAGTTACAGCCGCGCGCGGTCGACGCTTTCTTTTCCTCAGCGGATGAAGCCGTTGTCATCCAAGTCTTGGAGGAAGCACAGTGAAGCTCGCTTATGTCGATCTGTGCGGATTTCGCGGCTACAGAAAGCCGATCCGCATTGAGTTTGCCGACGGCTTTACCATCATTGATGGCCGCAATGGTGTTGGCAAGAGCACGGTCTTTGATGCAGTCGAATTCGCACTTACAGGCACACTAAGTAAATATAGTGATGCCAAAGCCGGTGGTGAAACCGTTTCCGACTATCTATGGTGGACCGGTGAGGGTCCTCCACCCACAGACCGGTATGTCGAAGTCGGTTTCCGTGATGTTGATGGGGAGGTTAGCATCCGCCGCACGCAGTTTGGTGAGCCTGACGAAGAAGTCCTTGAGAAACTAGAAGCAATGCTTTGCGACCCAAGGCTCGCCCCTGTCGTGCCCTTAAACCAGCTTTGTGCAACAACGATCATCCGCGACGAGCATATAACCAACCTTAGCCTTGATCTCAAAGAGGCCGACCGTTATGCCTTATTGCGTGACGCGCTTGGGGCCAATGACGCCGACGCTTGGATAGCTCGCGGAGCCAAGCTGGTATCGCTTGCGAAGCAGCGAATAGCTGCTGCCCAGCAAGACGTAACAATAGCGAATGCCGATGTTGCTGGAGCTTCACGCCGGCTTGACGAAGTGAGAGCAAGCCTTGTAGCCGAGACTGTAATGGCCGAGGTTGTCGAAAGGTTGCAGACTTTCGCCAACACTATTGTTACGCCCGATCAGCTTGCCGGCCCGGTGCGAACGCGTATCGCCGCCGTCGGAACAGAAATCGAATCCCTTCGAAGCCTAAGTAGCCGGTGGAAAACTGCTGAGGTGGAGCGATCACGCATTGTTGCGCTGTCGAAATCTCTAGAAGATGCCAACGCTGAGAAGCAAGCAGCCGCCTTGGAGCTACAAGCTCTTTCCTCAATGCAGGAGACCGCGCCCGCCTCTGTCCTTGAGAAAGAGGCCCGCAGTCTCATCGCACTAGTAGCACTTGGTCGGCAATTTGGATTGCGAGACGGACACTGCCCATTGTGTACTAAGGATCAATCTCACGAAGAGTATGTGCATGGCCTTGAAACAGTGGAAGCTCTTGCCCGTAGACTAAACGAAGACGCTGCTCGGGCCGCTGAACGTGAGCAGGCCCGGGCTCTTGCGGAGAGCCGTCTAGCCTCCGCTATCAAGGTGGCTGAGGCGGCTCATGCTACGTTAGTTAACGCACAAAGTATCGTCAATACTTTCGATAAAGAGCGCGATGCTCAAGGGATTGCAGCCGATGCCACCGTCGAGCAGATCGCTGCTCGCGAGTCTGAGCTGCGCCAACGCCTTGACGCAGCTCAGAAAGATATGCGCATCCTCGAAACATTGCGCCTTAACGCGGATCTTGAGCGGGCACAGCACGCCGAGAACGAAGCCAAGAGTAGACTCACCCGTGCCCAGGAGCGATTTGGTCGTGCTCGTAAGGCTGGAGCAGGTGCTCAAGCTCTTCACGATGCCGCTCGTCGTGCAGCTTCGGAAACCTTAGATCGTCGGCTAGAGCGCGTTCTACCTCTAATGTCCGAGCTGTTTCGCCGTCTGCGCCCTCATCCAGTCTGGAACGACATTGAATATTCGATACGCGGGGACGTGAGGCGCTTTCTAAAGCTTCAAGTTGGCGAAGAACTCAACCCACAGTTTCTCTTCTCGAGTGGGCAGCGTCGTGCAACAGGATTGGCCTTTCTGCTATCCGTTAATCTCTCGCTGGCTTGGAGTCGGTGGCGAACTATCCTGCTTGACGACCCCGTCCAGCACGTCGACGATTTTCGAACCGTGCATCTGGCTGAGCTATTAGCGCAGTTGGTTTCCGAGGGACGCCAGATTATTTGCTCAGTTGAAGACGCGGCGCTTGCTGACCTTCTTTGTCGGCGTCTGCCAGTCGACCAGCCCACAGCCGCTAAAAGGATCACTCTTGGGCCAGATGCCGAGGGCGCGCTCACAAAATTGGCGGAACGTTGGCTCACTCCACTTGTGCTTAACTCACTCGCGGGGACCTCTGGAGAGTTAGCCGCGGGGTAGTCCGCAAGCTAAGCTGTGTACAATCTTGATGTCGTTCATCGCGGAATTTCAGCAGGAAACTAAGCGGCAAATGAACCGTGGTCGTTGCCTTCATTTCACTGATGGCATCAGATGCAACGAGATCATATCTGCCCATTCAATACAAAAGGCGGGGCAACTAGGCCTTATCGCGGAAAAGGGTCATGTCTACCAGTTGAGTGTGGACCTTTCTACCCTTCAAAAGGCCGGGGAGGTTCCTCTCCCCAAGAAAATCGGCATCAGGAAAGCGTCTACGTTCGAAGGGTCCTGCAAGCATCACGATAATTCGCTCTTTGAAGATATCGACAACGAGCCTCTGGAACCAAGCAAGCGTCAAGTTGCCCTTTACGCTTACCGGTGCTTGTGTCGAGAATACTTTGTCAAAGAAAACGCCGTTGCAGTCATGGAGAGGATGAAAGAGCATCCCGATCTTGCTGCAGACGTAGGTCAGTTTTTTAGATCGTCGTTAATCGGGCACAAACTCGGCTTCGAAGGGCTGAAACACCATGAGAAGCACTTTGATGAAGCGCTCAGCAATGGACGTTACGACGAGTTTGAGTTTATTTACTTTACTTCTAGGTCGCCCTTCTCGTTGCAACTTTCAGGCCTTTTATATCCGGACTATGATTTTCTTGGAAATCGGTTGCAGGATCTCGGTAACTGGTACCGCCCACAAGACTTGATAACGTTCTTTAGCGCACCAACTCACGATGGCTGGGCATTTGGTTTTGGCTGGCATGTTTCAAGCAATCATACGTGCATCCCGTTCATCCAGTCTTTGGCATCACGCCTCTCGGAAGGCGAAAAACTAGAAGACGCGTTATTTCGCTTCTCATTCTCTTGCTGCGAAAATCATGCGTTCCGTATCTCCTGGTGGGACGGCCTTAAAGAGGAATCGAGGCGGGCCACATTGGAACGGGTGACTCTCATGACTAACCCAGCGATTCCTGTGCCACACGATTATCTAGTCAGAGGCTGCGAGAAGATCGCAGATTGGAATTTTGAATATGTTCATACGACGCTTCAAGTGCCTTAAAAACCTATCGAGCGTCCTGCATAGACCGGTGGCGGGAATATCCCAAACCACACTCGCTCACGGGTCAAACATGCTCCACAACAATACCCAAGGGTCGAGAGTACGCGTTCACCGTATTGGAATGCAGCCGTTCGGCGTGAATTCCTAATCAGTGACTGCTCAAGACCGCATAGCGGACCAGTTTGGCTCAGACCCCACCGGCAGCAATGGCCGATGAGCCGAAGTTCGCGGATAGCTGGCGAACGGCGGGTCGACCCCGGATAACCGACTGTCATGACGTTGAAGGCTGTTCAGCTTGACGGGGTCTGCAGCGGAAGCACTACAAATCAAGCCGCTTGCCTGCCCCGACAACAGGTGCCCCGCGACACCATGCGCCCGGGGCGCCGTGCTGCTATGCTCGGACTCATTACTGATCGCCTTCGTTTCATGGAATCCATTGCTCCCAGGCTGGGCGCATTTCAGCTCACGCTGCGAACCGGCACCCGCACACTGGTCGAATCGCTCGACCTCACGCTTGAATCCGGCGAGGTGCTGGGCATCCTCGGCGCCAACGGCGCGGGCAAATCGACGCTGCTGACGGTGCTGGCTGGGTTGGCGCTGCCTGCGCAGGGGCAGGTAACGCTCGACGGCCAACTGGTCGCCAGTCTGCCGCCGCTGACCCGCGCGCAGTACATCGGGCTCCTGCCGCAGGGTGACGAGGGCGGGTTCTTCGGCAGCGTCGCCGACTATGTTGCGCTCGGCCGCTACCCGTTTAAGGAAATGCTGAACAAGTCCTCCGACAGGCCTGTCCTGAGCGGCGCCGAAGGGCTCAGGACGAACGACATACAGGACCTCGCCGGCTGGGAACTCACCGATCTCGCCGACCGCCCGCTCGACACCCTGTCGGGCGGCGAGCGCCAGCGCGCGCGGCTGGCACAGCTGGCGGTGCAGCAACCACACATCGCGCTGCTGGACGAACCGCTGACCCATCTCGACCCTGCGCATCAGGCCCGCTTGCTGGCCTGGGCGGGCAGCGAGGCCGACGCCGGCCGCATCGTCGTGCTGACGCTGCACGACCCCAACTGGGCCGCCTGCCATTGCGACCGCCTGCTGTTCCTGCACGGCGACGGCCGCTGGCAACTGGGCACCCCTGCCGGGCTGCTTACGCCAGATTCGCTCGAAGCGCTGTACGGTCCCGGCACCGCGGTCCTCTGGCGGCAGATGCAGGGGGGCCAGCCTGTATAATCGCGAACTGTTTCGCACTCGACCGCCCTCGCGCACCCCATGATTCGTCGCATCATCGATAAGGTCTTTGGCCGCAAATCACGCTCCGCCTCGGGCGCGCAGATTCTGACGCACGCCGCACACGGCATCCGCCGCGACCAGCTCGACGACTGCGCACTGAAGACCTGCGAAACGCTGGCGCAGGCGGGGTTCAAGGGCTATCTGGTGGGCGGTGCGGTGCGCGACCTGCTGCTGGGCAAAACGCCCAAGGACTTCGACGTCGCGACCGACGCCACGCCGGAGCAGGTTCGGCGACTGTTCCGCCGTTCGCGCATCATCGGACGCCGTTTCCAGATCGTGCACGTCATGTGCGGGCGCGTGACCATCGAGGTCACCACCTTCCGCTCGAACGGTCAGAAGGAGACGGAAGAAGAGGATGAGCGCCCGACCGACGAACACGGCCGCCTGCTGTCGGACAACGTGTTCGGCAACATGGCGGACGACGCCGCGCGCCGCGATTTCACCATCAATGCGCTCTACTACGATCCCGCGCGCGAGGAAGTGCACGACTACTTCGGCGGCGTGGCCGACTGCAAGAAACGCGTGCTGCGCATGATCGGCGACCCCGAGACGCGCTTCCGCGAAGATCCGGTGCGCATGCTGCGCGCCGCACGCTTCGCCGCCAAGCTCGATTTCCACATCGACCCCGACACCCGCAGGCCGGTTGCCACGCTGGCGCCGCTGCTGGCCAATATCCCGCGCGCGCGCATCTTCGACGAGGCGCTGAAGCTGCTGATGTCGGGCCATGCGCTACGCGGCGTGCACCAGCTGCGCGCGGAGGGCCTGCACCACGGCATGCTGCCGCTGCTGGACACGATTCTGGACGACACCACGGGCGAGCGTTTCATCACGGCTGCACTGAAGACCACCGATGCACGCATTGCACAGGACAAGCCGGCCTCGCCGGCGTTTCTGTTCGGCACGCTGTTATGGCCACAGGTGCTGCAGCGCTGGCGCGCGCTCGAGGCAGCGGGGGAAAATCCACAGCCGGCACTGTTTCTGGCCATGGACGAGGTGCTCGACGCGCAGCGCGGCCAGCTCGCCATCCCGCGCCGCTACGACGGAATGATGAAGGAAATTTGGGCACTGCAGCCGCGCTTCGACCAGCGCGGCGGGCAACGCCCGTATCGCCTGCTGGAGCATCCTCGCTTCCGCGCCGCCTACGACTTTTTGCTGCTGCGCGCGGAATCCGGCGAGGTCGATGCCGAACTCGGCGACTGGTGGACACGCTTTCAGGATGCCGACGAGGACGAACGCGCCGGCATGCTGCTGGCCGACAGCTCGCCCAAGCCGCGCCGGCGCCGCAAGCGCAGGAAGCCGGGCGAAGCCGCCGGTACCGCCGAGGCGCAGCCCGAATGAACGTGATCGCCACGATCGGCCTGGGCGCCAATCTCAACGATCCGGCAGCGCAGGTGGAATACGCACTGGCCGAACTCGACCGCCTGCCCGCAACGAAGCTGCTGGCGCGGTCCAGCCTGTACGCCTCGGCACCGGTCGGCTATGTCGACCAGCCCGATTTCATCAACGCCGTGGCACAGGTGGAGACCTGCCTCGCGCCGCGCGCCCTGCTGCTCGCCCTGCTCGACATCGAACACCGCCACGGCCGCGAGCGCAGCTTTCGCAACGCACCACGCACGCTCGATCTCGATCTGCTGCTGTACGGCGACGCGCATTTCCACGAAGACGGCCTGACACTGCCGCACCCGCGCATGCACGAACGCGGATTCGTGCTGCTGCCCTTGCTGGAAATCGCGCCCGGCACCGTGATCCCGGGTCGCGGTCGGGCTGCCGACTGGCTCGCAGCCTGCGCCGACCAGAGCGTGGTTGTTGTCACTTCAGCGACTTCACAACCACGGCCTCCCCTTCACGGGGAGAGTGTCCCTCCTATACCTCCTGCCGCCGCCGTCAACGCATGACCCTCTCCCGCTATCGCTACATCGTCGTCGAAGGCCCGATCGGTGCCGGCAAGACCAGCCTCGCCTACAAGCTGGCCGAACACCTGGATGCCGACACCCTGCTGGAAAGCGCCAGCGACAATCCCTTCCTGCCGCGTTTCTACCAGGAACCGAAGCGCTACGCGCTGCCGACGCAGCTGCACTTCCTGTTCGAACGCTCGCGCCAGCTGCGGGATCTGGCGCAGGGCGACCTGTTCCGGACCGCCACCGTGTCCGACTTTCTGATCGACAAGGACATGCTGTTTGCGCGGCTGAACCTGGACGACGACGAATTCGAGCTCTATCAAAAAGTGTATGCCGACCTCGCCCCGCAAGCGGCGACGCCCGATCTGGTGATCTACCTGCAGGCGCCGGTCGACGCCCTGCAGGATCGCGTCCGCCGGCGCGGCGTCGAATTCGAGCGTGGCATGGACGCGGGCTACCTGCAGCGACTGGCCAACAGCTACAGCGAGTTTTTTCATCGCTATGAAGCGGCGCCCCTGCTCATCGTCAACACCAGCAACCTCAATTTTGCCGACAACGAGGCTGACTTCGGACTGCTGCTGGAGCGCATGGGCAAGATGCGCGGCCCACGCGAGTTCTTCAGCCGGGCTGCGTAGGGATGGCCGTCAGCCTGACCACACTCAAGGCGATGCGCGAACGCGGCGAAAGAATTGCCGTGCTCACGTGCTACGACGCCAGCTTTGCGCGTGTGCTCGATGCCGCGGGTGTCGACGCCCTGCTGGTCGGCGACTCGCTGGGCATGGTGATCCAGGGCCACAACTCGACGCTGCCGGTAAGGCTCGCCGAGATGAGCTACCACACGCGCTGCGTCGCGGCCGGATGCGAACGCGCCTTCATCGTCGCCGATCTGCCGTTCGGCAGCTACCAGCCCTCGCCCGAGCGAGCGTTCGCCGCCGCCGCCCGGCTGATGGCGGCAGGCGCACACATGGTCAAGCTCGAAGGCGGCGCGGTCATGATCGACACGGTGGCCTTCCTGACCGGGCGCGGCATTCCCGTGTGCGCGCATCTGGGCCTGCTGCCGCAGTCGGTGAACCAGCTCGGCGGTTACCGGGTGCAGGGGCGTGAGGATGCCGCAGCCGCTCAACTGATCGCTGACGCGCGGGCGCTGGAAGCGGCCGGCGCAGGACTGATCGTGCTGGAAATGGTGCCCGCGACACTGGCCAAGGCCGTCACCGACGCGCTCGCCATCCCTACCATTGGCATCGGTGCCGGCGCCGATTGCTCGGGGCAGGTGCTGGTGCTGTACGACATGCTGGGGCTGTATCCGCGCGCGCCGAAATTCTCGGCGAACTTTCTCGCTGGTGCCGATGGCATAGAGGCTGCCACACGCGCCTACGTCGTGGCGGTGAAGGACGGCAGTTTTCCCACGGCCGAACATTCGTTCTGACGGCGTGCTACACAAGCGATTCACAAAGAGGACGCAGAGGGCACGGAGGAAACCCCCCTGTTTTGTCTCTACGTCCTCCTTGTAGAGAAGCATGAGGCTCATCCACACCGCCAACGACCTGCGCGCCGCGCTCGCCGGGCAAACCGGCACAGCTTTCGTCCCGACCATGGGCAACCTGCATCCCGGCCATGTGTCGCTGGTCGAACTGGCCCGACAGTACGGCCAGCCGGTGGTCGCGAGCATTTTCGTCAATCCGTTGCAGTTCGGCGTTGGCGAAGATTTCGAGCGCTATCCACGAACGCTGGCTGCCGACTGCGAGAAACTCGCCACCGCCGGCTGCGACCTCGTATTCGCACCCGACGTCACCGAGATCTACCCGGTGCCGCAGACCTTCACCGTACAGCCGCCCGACGACCTGGCGAGCGACCTGTGCGGCGCCTTCCGTCCCGGCCACTTCAGCGGCGTGGCGACGGTGGTGCTGAAACTGTTGAATCTGGTGCAGCCGCGCGTGGCGGTGTTCGGCAAAAAGGATTTCCAGCAGTTGCTGGTCATCCGCCAACTGGTGCGTCAGTTCAACCTGCCAGTCGAGATCGTGGCAGGAGACACCCTGCGCGAAGCCGACGGACTGGCGATGAGTTCGCGCAACGGCTACCTTGGCCCTTCCGAGCGCATCGAGGCGGCCCGTTTGCAGGGCGCACTTGCCGTCATCGTCGCCGCAGTCCGGGCGGGCGAAAGGGATTTCGAGGCCTTGTGCAGCACCGCCAGCCGCCACCTGAAGATGGCGGGTTGGCGCGTCGACTACGTCGCGCTGCGCGATGCCGCGACCCTGCAGTCGCCCACACCCGACAGCGCCCGACTCGTGGTGCTCGGCGCGGCCTGGCTGGGTTCGACGCGGCTGATCGACAACATTGATTTTGCCTTGGGCAATTTGGCCTGAAGTTTTACTTATGCCCTTTGGGTACTAGTGCCCTCTGGGTATAATGTCTGTCCATTTTTTGTGAGGGCACCGTCATGCAAAGAACGATGCTCAAGTCCAAGCTGCATCGGGCAACCGTCACGCATTCCGAACTTCATTACGAAGGCTCGTGTGCCATCGACGAGAACCTGCTGGATGCCGCAGACATCCACGAATACGAGCAGATCCAGATCTACAACGTCACCAATGGTGAGCGTTTCACGACATACGCCATTCGCGCGGCGCGCGGCTCCGGCATCATCTCGGTGAACGGCGCGGCCGCGCACAAGGCGAATCCCGGCGATCTCGTCATCATCGCCACCTACGCGGTCTACAACGAACTGGAGCTGGCGCGCTACGCGCCCGAACTGGTCTATGTCGGCGACGGCAACCGCATCGTGGATACGCGCCATACCATTCCGGTGCAGGCTGCGTAAGCCCTGCTGCCGCTCAACAAAAAAAGGCCGGTTGACCGGCCTTTTTTATTGATGCGCATCCCGTGGGATGCGCGTGTCGTCTGCCCTTACTTCTTGGCACCGATGACTTCGATGTCGACACGACGGTTGGGTGCAAGGCAGGCCTTGAGCGCATCCTTGGCCTGTTTCATGTCGCACTCGACGACCGGCTTGGTGTCACCCATGCCCGCGGTAACGATCGTCGCGGCATTGATCCCTTTGGACTTGAGATAAGACGCCACCGCCTTGGCACGGGCCAGCGACAGCTTCTGGTTGGCAACCGGCTTGCCCATCTTGTCGGCGTGCCCGATGACCTTGATGGAGTCGATCGCGCCGTAAGCCTTGATCTTGGCGACCAGCGCGTCCAGCTGGGCACGGCCTTCGGGTGTCAGACTCTTGACCGACGATTGACCGGTCTTGAACAGCGCATCGCCACCAAGGGTCATCGTCGAGGCCACGCCGGCCTGGATCGCAAATGCTTTCGGGGCGGCGGCACCACCAGCCATCGCAGGCGCAGCTGCAGTCATGCCAGGAACGCCAGCGAAGGGGAAGCCGGCGGGCAGGGAAGGCAGACTGGGCAAGCCAGCCGGCAGACTGGGCAAGCCGGGGATAATGTTCAGCACGTTGCCGTAGGTGCTGGGGTTAAGCAGATCGATCGGCAGGGTGAGCGGTGCGGGCGGCTGCAGAGCAACCACCGGCTGCCTCGGATACAGGAACGTGCCCCAGGTGGAATTGGCGCCGCCGACCAGTTGCGGACTGACCAGGCCACCCAGCATGCTGCCGTAAAGCTGCGGGTTCATGGGGGCGAACATCAACGACATGCCGCGTGGATCGGTCGGCATCATCATGAATTTCATGTAAAGATTGGGATCCAGCATTTTCATGCTGGTCGCCATCAAACGCTGATCGAACGGCAGCGTCATCCAGCCCATGATCTTGGAGGGGTTGGCCATATCGGTGGCCAGTTTGGTGTACCACATCGGGTCGATCATCGCGCCAGCCCAACGCGCGTAAATCGAGGGGTCCATGACGAATTGCGCATAATTGCTGACAGCAGCCGGCTGCATCATGGAGGTCATCATGCGCAGCCAGTTGCCCGGCTCCAGCATGGCATCGCCCGTGGCAGCCACGATGGAAGGATCGGTCATCGCATTCATCCAGTACGCGAATACGGCGGGATCCTTGAACGCCTGCGAGTTCTTGGTGAAATCACCCATGCGCGCCATCCACTGGTCCGCATTTCTGTTTGCAGGCGGGACTTCGGCTTCCGGGGCCAGACCATAGGTGCCCTGGATTGCAGGTTGCGGGGCGGGTTGCTGGGCGGGTTGCTGGGCGAACAGCGGTGCGCTGACCAGAACAGCGGCAACGGCCAGTGTGAGTTGTTTGATCTGCATGGAAAGCTCCAGATAGAGAAATGAAGGATGTTCGGGACTTTTCAGATTGCGCCCTGCCTGCGATACAGGCAAATAAGAATGCTTGATCGGCACACCCGGAAAGTATTAGGAATTAATTATATATTAAACCCTACCTTGTTATCCTGATATGCCCGCCCCGATTCCATTCCGCTGGCCCGTTCGTTGCAAATTAGCGACAGGTCAATATGCCTTTATAAATATCGACTCAGCTCAGTTTCCAGATGTCAGTGTTGTATTCCTGCATCGTCCGGTCGGTCGAAAAGAAGCCGCTCGACGCCGTGTTGAGGATGCTCATGCGCGTCCATGCTGACGGGTCCTGCCAGGCCTGCGCCACGCGTGCCTGCGCGTCCAGGTAGCCACGGAAATCCGCAAGCGTCATCCAGGGATCATGCGGGCTCGTGAGCGCACCCAGAATCATGTCGAATATCCCGGGCTCGCAGGGATTGAAGTGACCGGACGCCAGCAGGTCGATGACCTCGCGCAGTTCCGGGTCGTGCTCGATGTAAGACAGCGGCTGGTATTGGGGACGCAGCGCCTCGACTTCCTCGGCACGCAGGCCGAACAGGAAGAAGCTGTCGTCCCCCACCGCCTCGAGGATTTCGATGTTCGCGCCGTCATAGGTGCCGATGGTGATCGCGCCGTTCATCATGAACTTCATGTTGCCGGTGCCCGAGGCCTCCTTGCCGGCGGTCGATATCTGTTCGGAGAGGTCGGTTGCCGGCGCGATGATTTCCATACTGGAAACCCGATAGTTCGGGATGAAGGCCACCTTCAGACGGCCATTGATTGCGGGATCGTTATTGACCACCTCGGCCACGCTGTTGATGAGCTTGATGATGCGCTTGGCCATCGCGTAGCCCGGCGCGGCCTTGCCGCCGATCAGCACGCAGCGGTCCGCCCAGCCATCCAGGCGGCCATGCTTGATGCGGTTGTAAAGGTGGATCACGTGCAGCACGTTGAGCAATTGCCGCTTGTATTCGTGGATGCGTTTCACCTGGACATCGAACAGGGCGTCGGGATTGAAGTCGACACCGCACTCGGCCTTCACCAGCGCCGCCAGCCGTTCCTTGTTGGCTCGCTTGACCGCGCGCCAATGCTCGTGAAACGCCTTGTGCTTCGGTTCCGCCAGCGGCTTCAGCTTTTCGAGCTGCGCCAGGTCGGCCACCCAGTCGCCGCCGATCTCGCTGCTGATCAGCGCGCTCATGCCGGGGTTCGCGTGCGCCACCCAGCGGCGCGGCGTGACGCCGTTGGTCTTGTTGTTGAACTTGTCCGGCCACAGGTCGACGAAATCGCGGAACAGCCCTTCCTTCAGCAACCGCGAGTGCAACGCTGCAACACCGTTGACGGAAAAACTGCCGACGATGGCCAGCCAGGCCATGCGCACCTGGCGTACCCCGCCTTCCTCGATGATCGACATGCGACGCTGACGCTCGACATCGCCCGGCCACTTCATCGAGACCTGGCGCAGGAAACGGGCGTTTATTTCGTAGATGATTTCCAGCAGCCGCGGCAGCAGCCGCTCGAACAGCGTCACCGGCCAGCGCTCCAGCGCTTCGGGCAACAGCGTGTGGTTGGTGTAGGCCATGCAATTTGAAGTGATCTTCCAGGCCTGATCCCACTTCAGCCGGTTCTCGTCCATCAGCAGGCGCATCAACTCGGCCACCGCGATGGTGGGGTGGGTGTCGTTCATCTGGAACACGTTGTGCTCGGCAAATTTCGCCAGGTCGCCATTGCCGGCCGAGCGCCACTGCCGCATCGCATCCTGCAGACTGGCCGATGCAAGGAAATATTGCTGGCGCAGGCGCAGTTCCTTGCCGTTTTCGCTGCTGTCGTTGGGATACAGCACCATGGAGATGTGCTCGGCATGGTTCTTTTCCTGCACCGCCTCGGTGTAGCTGCCGGCATTGAATTCGTCCAGGTTGAACTCGTCCGTGGCCGCGGCCTTCCAAAGCCGCAGCGTATTCACCGCATGGTTGCGATAGCCTGAAATCGGCATGTCGAAAGGAATCGCCAGCACGTCGTTGGTGTCGACCCAGCGCACGTGCTCGATGCCGTCCTTGTCGTGGAAGTGCTCGGTATGCCCACCGAACGGCACGCGGCAGGTGTACTCCGAGCGCTCGACTTCCCACGGGTTGCCGTTGCGCAGCCAGTGGTCGGTATCTTCCTTCTGGTAGCCGTTTTCGATGCGCTGGCGGAACATGCCGTACTCGTAATGCAGGCCATAGCCCATGACCGGCAGATTCAGCGTGGCGCAACTGTCCATGAAACACGCCGCCAGCCGGCCGAGACCCCCGTTGCCCAGCCCGGCATCCTCCTCTTCCTCGGCCACCGATTCCAGACTCTGGCCGAAGCGCTGCAAGGCTTCCTGCGCCGACGCTTCAAGCCCCAGGTTCAGCACATGATTGGACAATGAGCGGCCGATCAGGAACTCCAGCGACAGGTAATAACCGCGCCGTTTGCCCGGCTGGTCACGGCACGCGTACGAATTCATCCAGTCCGACATGATGCGGTCGCGCAGCGTCCAGGCCAGAGACTGATACGTGTAGATGTTCGGACTGTTCTGCAATCGTCCCAGGTGATAGAACTGGTAGCGTTCGAAGTCCTGGCTGACAGCGTCGACGGTGCCCGGCAAAGGCTCCAGGGGGAAGGGGCCGGAACATGGCGAGGCGGGTGATTTGCTGGTTGGCATCGTTGATCCCATTCGATTCAAAACGCGTAGAGAGAAAGATAATGGCCGGCGCTACTCGCCCAGTCGAAGGACTGGCGCATGCCGGTCTGCTGCAGCCGCTGCCACACGGCAGGCTGGCGATAGAGATCGAGCGCGCGACGAATCGCGGCCACAAAGGCTTCGTGATCGGGGGTGTCGAACACGAATCCGTTGGCGCTGCCGTCAGCCAGGCTGGCCTCGCTCACATCAACCACGGTATCGGCCAGCCCACCGGTCCTGAAGACGACTGGCAGCGTGCCATAACGGAGGCTGTACATCTGGTTCAACCCGCACGGTTCGAAGCGCGACGGCATCAGGAACAGGTCCGATCCGGCCTCGATCTGGTGCGCCAGCGGCTCGTCATAGCCGATCTCGACGAATACCCGTTCAGGATGCTGTTTGGCCAGGCGGGTAAATTTCTGCTCGTACGACGCCTGGCCGCTGCCCAGCATGACGAAGCGTGCATCGGTTTCGGCCAGCAGGACGGGCATCGCTGCCAGCACCCAGTCGACACCCTTCTGCTCGACCAGCCGCCCGACCAGCCCCAGCAGCGGCGCCTGCAACGCAGCCTCGTCCACTACGGGCAGGAAACGTTCGAGCAGGGCCTGCTTGTTGCGCCGCTTGCCGGGCTGGATGCGGCCCGCGGAGAAGTGGGCCGGCAGATGCGGGTCGGTGTAGGGGTTCCAGGTTTTGGTGTCGATGCCGTTGAGAATGCCGTGCAGCTTGTAGCGCCTGGAAGACAACAGGCCATCGAGGCCATAGCCGAATTCGGGCGTGCAGATCTCGTCCGCATAGGTGGGGCTGACGGTGGTCACGGAGTCGGCATACACGATGCCGGCCTTCAGCATGGAAAAGCCGCCGTGAAACTCGACACCCTCGGGCGACCACCAGTGGCCGGGCAACTGCAGGCGGACAAAGTCGCCATGCGAGAAGTGACCACCATAAGCGAGGTTGTGAATGGTGAACACGGTTTTCGGACGCTCAGGCTGGTCGGCCAGGAAAGCGGCCACCAGGCCGGCCTGCCAGTCATGAGCGTGGACAACTGCCGGCTTCCAGCCGATCTCCAGCGCGTCCTCGGCCAGCAGGGCCGCCACCCGGGCGAACACGGAGAAACGCTCGGCATTGTCCGGCCAGTCCTGGCCGCTGGCGCTGACATAGGGATTGCCCGCACGGTCGAACAGCGTCGGGCAGTCGATCACCCACAACGGGAAAGCAAAATCGGGGTGGCGCGTTTCCAGGATGCGCGCGCTGACGATGCCTTCCGCGCCGCGCACGTCGCACCAGCCGAGAATGCGTATCTCGTCGAGCTGGCGCAGCAGCGCGCGATAGCCCGGCAGCACCAGGCGAATGTCGACGCCCCGGGCGCGCAGGGCATGCGGCAGACTGTAGAGAACATCGCCCAGCCCACCCGTCTTCACCAGCGGAAAGGCTTCGCTCGCCACGAACAGAACTTTCATTGCTCCGCGTTTCATTATTTTCAGGGGTCAGGATTCGGAGGTCAGGGGGTCAGGGCGTCTTGTGCTTCGCGCCTTTTGAATAGGCGCGGCCAAGGCCGCACAAACCCTGAGCCCTGAATCCTGAATCCTGATCCCTCCTTTTCAACATTGTTTGAGATAAATCGCACCCAGCGGCGGCAGCGTCACCTCGACCGAGTGATCGAAACCCATCCAGGGCAAATTCTGCGGCCGCAGCGGTTGGCCGTTGCCAAGGTTGCTGCCGCCGTAGTACATCGAGTCCGTGTTCAGAACTTCGCACCATGCTGCGCCTGAAGGCACGCCGATGCGATAGTTGTGGCGCGGCACCGGGGTGAAATTGAACAGCGCCACCATTTGTGCGGAAGCATCCTGCCCCTGGCGAACGAAGCTCAGCACCGACTGGTCGGCATCATGGCAATCGATCCAGCGAAACCCGCGCGGGTCGAAGTCGAATTCGTGCAGCGCGGGTTCGTTGCGATACAAGCGGTTGAGGTCGCGCAGCAGCGCGCGGATGCTGTCGTGCGCCGGAAATTCGAGCAGGGCCCAGTCGAGCGGGATGCTTTCATTCCATTCGTTCCACTGGCCGAATTCGCTGCCCATGAACAGGAGCTTCTTGCCCGGATGCGCGTAGTGCCAGGCATAGAAAAGGCGCAGGTTGGCGAAGCGCTGCCAGACGTCTCCCGGCATCTTGTCGAGCAGGCTTTTCTTCATGTGCACCACTTCGTCGTGCGACAAGGGCAGCACGAAGTTCTCGGTCCACGCATACATCTGGCTGAAGGTGAGCTGGTTGTGCTGGTACTTGCGGTAGACCGGCTCCTTCGAAATGTAGTCGAGGCTGTCGTTCATCCAGCCCATGTTCCATTTCATCGAAAATCCGAGTCCGCCCAATTCGACCGGACGCGACACGGCCGGCCACGCCGTCGACTCCTCGGCTATTGTCAGCACACCAGGAAAGCGGCCATGCACCTCGGTGTTCATCTCGCGCAGGAAGTGAATCGCCTCGATGTTCTCGCGCCCGCCGTACTGGTTCGGCAGCCATTCGCCATGCTTCCTCGAGTAATCGAGGTAGAGCATCGAGGCCACCGCATCGACGCGCAGGCCATCGATGTGGAACTCGTCAATCCAGTACAGGGCATTGGCGACGAGGAAATTGCGTACCTCGTTGCGGCCGAAATTGAAAATCAGCGTGCCCCAGTCCTGGTGTTCGCCCCGGCGCGGGTCCTCGTGTTCGTATACTGCTTCGCCGGTAAAACGCGCCAGGGCGAATTCATCCTTGGGAAAATGCGCCGGCACCCAGTCGAGCAACACGCCGATGCCAGCCTGGTGGCAGGCATCGACGAAGGCGCGGAAATCGTCCGGTGAGCCGAAGCGCGCAGTCGGCGCGTAATAGCCCGACACCTGATAACCCCACGAGGCGTCGAGCGGATGCTCGGCCACGGGCATGAGCTCGATGTGCGTGTAGCCGAGATCCGTCACGTAGGGAACCAGTTCGGCCGTGAGCTCGCCCCAGCTGTAGAAGCTGCCGTCGGCATGCCGGCGCCAGGAGCCGGGATGCAGTTCGTAGATGCTGATCGGGCGATGCTGCCAGTCGAAACGGGTGCGGGCATCGATCCAGCCGCCGTCTTCCCAGGCATATTCGGTGTCGTCCGGAATGCGGCTGGTGGTCTCGGGACGCATGAACATCTGTCGCGCGTAGGGATCGGTCTTGCGCACCAGCTGGCCCTGCCTGCCGAGAATTTCATATTTGTAGGCGTGGCCCGCATCCAGACCGGGAATGAACAACTCCCACATCCCGGACGTGCCGCGGCTGCGCATCGGATGGCGACGGCCATCCCATTCGTTGAAATCGCCGACCACACTGACGCGCTGCACCGCCGGCGCCCACACGGCGAACAGGCACCCGGCGACGCCGTCGACGATCTTCAGCCGCGCGCCCAGGACTTTCCATGCCTCCAGATGCCGCCCTTCGCCCAGCAGATAGAGATCCATTTCGCCGAGCTGAGGAGCAAACGTGTAGGGGCATTGCGAGGTGTGCCATTCGCCCGCGCGCTTGTCCTGCCAGCGCAGCGGCGGGTGCCGTTCCGCGGCAGTCCCGGGTGGCAGAGACCGCTCGAAGCAGTCGGTGCCGGGGATGCGCGTCATCGGCCCGCCTGCCACTTCCACGGCTTCGGCGGCCGGCAGGAAGGTGCGGATCAGGATGCTGCCGTCGGGCTGCGGATGCAGGCCCAGCACCTCGAACGGATCGTGGTGCGTCCCGGCCTGCACGCGCTGGATCGACTCGCTGATTGCGGGCACCCCGGGGGCGAGTGCGGTCTGTCCGGGGGATCTTTTGTCCGGCGTTTTCATGGGTAGGTCTGAATCTCGCATCGATGGGTTTTCTCTAATTTTTCTAGTAAACGGGATGCCAGATCGGAGGACAGGTCATCCCATCCGAATCGCCAGGTCCAGTTGCCTGCGTCCGTTCCTGGCGTGTTCATGCGCGCCTCGCTTCCCAGCCGAAGCACATCCTGCATCGGCAGGATCGCCAGGGCAGCCGGGCTCCCCAGCACGGTGTCGATCATGACGTCCGGCACTGCATCGGGGTCACTGACACCCAGTTGGCGCATCACCTGCTGGCGGGCGTGCTCGGGCAGGCTGCGCCACCATCCCAGGGTGGTGTCGTTGTCATGCGTGCCGGTGTAATACACGGTATCCGGATGCACGTTCTGCGGCTTGTGCGGATTGTCTGCGTGGTCGTCGAATGCAAATTGCAGCACGCCCATGCCCGGCAAGCCGAACTGGTGGCGCAACGCGGTGACGTCGGGGGTAATGATGCCGAGGTCTTCAGCCACCAGCGGCAACTCGCCCATCTCGTCGGCAATCGCCTGCAGCAATGCCGCGCCGGGCGCCTCGACCCATACGCCGTGGATCGCGGTGGGTTCCGCTGCAGGTATCGTCCAGGCCGCCGCCAGCCCGCGAAAATGATCGATACGCAGCAGATCGAACCAGTCGAAGTGGGCACGCAAGCGTGCGCGCCACCAGGCAAAGTCATCGGTCTGCATCCTCGACCAGTTGTAGTGCGGGTTGCCCCAGCGCTGTCCCGTTTCGGAGAAGTAATCGGGCGGCACGCCCGCCACCACCGTCGGGTGCCCCGCGGCATCCAGCAGGAACAGGTCGCGCCGCGCCCACACGTCGGCACTGTCGTGGGCGACAAAGATCGGCATGTCACCGAACAGCTTGATCCCGCGCTCCGCCGCTGCTGTGCGTATGCCCTGCCAGTGCACGGCCGCGCAATACTGCTCGACCATCACTGCGGTCAGCGCCTCGGCATGGCCGGCATCGAAGTCAGCCAGGGTATTCGGGTCGCGATCGCGCAGGTTTTGCGGCCAGTCTGTCCAGGATGCGCCGCCATGCTCACCCTTGATGACCATGAAGCGCGCATAGTCGTCGAGCCAGTGACGCTGCATGGCGCGCCAGTCGGCAAAACCGCGCATGTCGGCCCGCGCATAGGGGAACAGGATGGGGTTGACCGCAAACGCCGAAGCGCACTGATAAGGCGACAGTCCCACCAGCGGCAGCCCCAGCGGCAGCATTTGCCATACGCCGAAGCCAGCTGCCTGCAGGAAATCCAGCCAGCGCTCGGCATCGACCAGCGTGCCCGACGGCAGCGAAGTTGGGTGCAGCAGCAGACCGGCGTGATGGGTGTCGAACTTCATCAGACGTTCCTGCGCATGGTGCCGGCGTTCTCCACCGAGCCCCCCCCACTCGACAGTGGCACATCGAGCAGCGCAGGCGGCGCCACGCCGAGCATGCGATAGAGTTCGCGCAGCTGGGTCCGATACAACTGCTCGAAGTCGCTGACACTGCCCGCCGGGTTGTAGTCGCCGAACCACCAGAACCAGTCGGAGCCTTCGCAGACCGCAAGCTGGCGGGTAGCCTGCGCGAGCTGATCGGCGCTCAGCTTGCCGGTGGCCACCACGCTGTCGTAGGCCAGCTTGGCAGCGACGAGATAATCCCAGCCGCGGTTCTTGTCGGCCGATCCGATCCAGGTCGAAAAGCTGCCGTAGACCCAGCTGCCGGCCGCCAGCCGCTTGATCGGCCTCGACGGCGTGCGTTCGACCTGCTCGGCGAAGGTGCTGACCGTAAGCGTAGGGTGACTGGACAGTGCCGCATAGAGCGCATCCAGGAAATAGTGCCCGTTGTCTGGGTAGTACTCCCAGGCATTCTCGCCATCGAGAATGACCGAGACCACGTGGCGGTCCGCTTCCTTGCCGAAAAAGCCCGCGATGTTCTGCAGGTGCTGGACGAAATCGGCCACCGCGTCGTCGGCGTGCCAGTCGCTGTACTTGAAGCCGATCAGGTCCGACAGGCCGTCGTCACGGAAAAACACGCGGGTGGAAAAACCGTCTACCTGCGCCGGCGAGAACAGCGCGCGCTTGGCCTGCGTTTCGTCCTCCTTGCAGCCCGATTTCATGCAACTGCCGCGCCACACGCCCTCGCCCGAAGCGGTCCAGGCCATGCCCATCTCGTCGAGCTGGGCCAGCGCATCCTCGCTGACCCCGCCTTCGGACAGCCATACCCCCTTCGGCTTCATGCCGAAGTAGCGCTGAAATACTTCGACCCCATGCTGCAGATGCCAGTACGCACGCTGCGCGCCCCCCGGATACGATTCGGCTTCCGGGACGGGAACGTCGGGCAGGGCGTCGCGCAGGTTGGCGAAGTCGTTCAGCAGCGGCACGATGGGATGGCCGTAAGGCGTCATCGACAGCTCGATCTGGCCACGCTCGGCGAGCGCGCGGTAACGCGGAATCAGGCCAGCCATGCATTGCTGCATGAGGTGCAGCAGCTCGTGGCGGTCGGCTGCGGAATAGTCCCGCGCCTGCTTCATCAGCCGCTTCGCCAGCGGGCCCTGCCTGAGCGAGTGCCCCAGCCAGGCGAGGTGATACCAGGTCAGCAAGTCGAGAAAATACTGCTCGGACAGGTAACTCAGGTGCTCCCGCAGACTGCTATCGTCCTCGGCGATCGCATCGTTGGCACCGACCATCTGCAGCAGAAGCCGGAATGGGGGATAGGGATGGATCATGCGCGCGGCGTTGCAGCGCTGGCAGTCCTGAACGATGCGCAAGCGGCTGATGGCATCCGACGGAATGCGCTCGACGCCGGACAGCAAGTTCAGCATGTGGTCCTGGGTGGGCTTGCCATGCTTCAGCAGCACATTGAGCTGCTGCGCATAGTCATCCAGTTGCTCCAGCAGCACCGGCGCAAAATTCACCACCGCTCGCATCGCCGGGTAGCGCTCCAGGTGCGCGGCCATGTCGCTGTAGTCCTTGATGCCGTGCAGGTACACCCAGGGCAGGTGATACGCGCCCTTGAGGCCTTCGCGGTAATACGGCTGATGCATGTGCCAGCACAGCACCACGTTGAGCGATTTAGCCGTCATAGTCGTTCTGCAGCCTTGCATAGAGATTCTGTCCGAGCATGGCGGGCGTCACCAGCACAATGCCTTCCGGGGTGACGTGGAAGCGCTTGGCATCCTCGACCGGGTCTTCGCCGATCACCGTGCCGTCCTCGATGACGCAGCCCTTGTCGATGATGGCGCGCGTAATGCGGCAATGGCTGCCGATGCTGACCTTGGGCAGGATCACGCTGTCCTTGATCAGGCTGTAGTTTTCCACTGTGGTGGCGAAAAACAGCACCGAGCGCTTGACCCGGGCGCCCGACAGGATGCAGCCCCCCGCAATCAGCGAATCGATGGCTTCGCCACGCCGGCCTTCGTCGTCCAGGATGAACTTGGCGGGCGGGTATTGCGGCTGGTAGGTCCAGATCGGCCAGTCGCGGTTGTACAGGTTGAGCTCGGGCTCGACCGAGCACAACTCCATATTCGTCTGCCAGTAGGAATACAGCGTGCCGACGTCGCGCCAGTAGGCCGGTTCACCCTTCGGGTTGCGGAAGGGGAAGGCGAGCGCATTCGAGTTGCCGATTTTCGAGGGAATGATGTCCTTGCCGAAATCGTGGCTGGAATGGGCGTGCGCTGCATCCTCGATCAGGGTCCTGTAGAGGAAATCCTTGGAAAAGATGTAGATGCCGGTCGACACCATTGCGACGCCGGGCTTGCCTGGTATGCAGTCCGGGTTGGCCGGCTTTTCGGTGAAATGGGTGATGCGCATGTTCTCATCCACCGTCATCACGCCGAAGGCACTGGCTTCGGCCACCGGCACCTCGATGCTGCCCACGGTGAAATCGGCACCCGTCTGGACGTGATGCAGCAGCATCTCCGAATAGTCCATGGTGTAGACGTGATCGCCGCCCAGTACCAGGACATACTCAGGATGGTGGCGCTGCATGATGTCGATGTTCTGGAACAGCGCATCGGCCGTGCCCTGGTACCACTCCTTCTTGGTGGTGCGCTGTTGCGCCGGCAGGATCTCCACGAACTCGCCGATCTCGGCGCGCATGAAGCCCCAGGCGCGCTGCAGATGTCGAATCAGCGAATGCGACTTGTACTGGGTCAGCACGCCGATGCGGCGGATTCCCGAGTTGACGCAGTTCGACAGCGGAAAATCGATAATGCGGTACTTGCCGCCGATCGGCACTGCCGGCTTCGCGCGCCAGGCCGTCAAGTCCTTCAGCCGCGAGCCCTCGCCACCTGCCAGTACCAGCGCCAGTGTCTTGCGCGTCAGGTCGGTTACTGTTTTCGGCTCGGTGTAGTAGCGATAGAGCCGTGCCTGTTCATCCTTCGAAAGCGTCATGTCCCACTCCTGTATGTAGCTGTATTGGAATTAAAGTGATGCGTCAGACTGTGCAATGGCTGGGCGAGCATGCTTGCAATCGCGCCCTGCACACCCAGCCGCTTGCAGGTGATCAAGAAAATCGGGGTGCGCTCGACCAAGGGACGCATCCGCCCCTTGTCGGTGGCTGCCGCCATGAAGCGCGCGGACTGCATGCGCGACTGCATGTGCATCGCCACGCCTCCGGCGACATAGAGGCCGCCACTTGGCTGATACAGCAGCGCGACATTACCGACCCACGCGCCATACAGATCGATAAACAGGTCGAGCGCGGCCGCGGCCGCGGCATCCCCCGATGCCGCGAGTGCAACGATTGCGGCGCCTTCCATGGCCTGATCCGGCAGCGGTCGGTCGTATTCGGCGCAGCAGAAGCGATACAGATCGTCCATGGCGAGGCCAGAGACCACACGTTCCCACGACACGTGGCCGTATTGTGCACGCAGGCGCTCGAGCAGGCGTGCCTGCATCGCGTTGGCCGGCGCAAAGTCGATATGACCGCCTTCGGTGGGGTAACTCTGGCAACTTCCGATGGCATCGGCCAGCATGAATGCCAGGCCGAGCCCCGTGCCCGCGCCGGTGATCGCCCGCACACCCCCAGGTTCAGCGGGATACGGATTGAGCGCGACGACATCGGCGGGCGTCAGCGTGGACACGCCTGCAGCAGCGGCCTGGAAATCGTTGATGAAGCGTGCTTCGACGAGCTTGAATTCGGTCTGCAGCTGCCCGGCATCGAGCGTCCATCCGAGGTTGGTCAGCGTGACCCGTTGCGCGTGCAGTGGTCCCGGCAAGGCCAGTATCAGATGATCGGGCCGGAATGTCGTGTTCGCGTCGGCCACGAACCGGCGCAGCAGGTGGTCGGCCGATGCGAAATCGGCACTGGCGTACACCTGCTCGAATCGCACGACCTGCGCGGCATAGGGCGCAACGGCCACCCATGCCAGCCGGCATTTGGTTCCACCGATATCGCCTGCGATCAGTTCCATGTTCAGGCTAGCGGTCCCCGTGCGTTGGGTTGATGCGGCGATAAAGGTTGATCAGCGCATTGGTCGATGCGTCGTGACTGTCCACCGGTGCTTCTGCATGGAGTTCGGGCAGGATGCGGCTGGCCAGCTGCTTGCCAAGCTCGACGCCCCACTGATCAAACGAGTTCAGGTTCCACATCACCCCCTGCACGAAAATCTTGTGCTCATAGAGGGCGATCAGCATGCCCAGCACATGCGGCGTGAGCTGCTGCAACAGGATGGCATTGCTCGGGTGGTTGCCGGCGAAGACCTTGTGCTGGACAAACTCGCCAGTCTGCGCCTCGGTTTCCTCACGATTGCGGCCGCGCATCAGGGCCTCGGTCTGTGCCAGGAAATTGGCGACGAGGATATCGTGGTGTGACTGCAGTTCGGTGGGCGATTCGAGCGTCACGATAAAGTCGGCCGGGATCATCTTGGTGCCCTGGTGCAACAGCTGATAGAACGCATGCTGACCGTTGATGCCGGTGGCACCCCAGATGATGGGGCCGGTCGAGTAATCCACTACCTTGCCGTCGCGGTCCACCGACTTGCCGTTGCTCTCCATGTCGGCCTGCTGCAGGTACGCGGGCAGGCTGCGCAGGTAATGGTCGTACGGCAGGATCGCTTGCGAATCGGCACCAAAGAAATTGTTGTACCAGACCCCCAGCAACGCGAGGATCACCGGCATGTTGGCCGCCAGCGGTGCTTGCCGGAAATGCTCGTCCATCTCGTGCGCGCCTTCCAGCAGTTCGATGAAACCTTCCTTCCCCACCGCCAGCACGATCGACAGACCGATCGCCGACCACAGCGAATAGCGCCCGCCGACCCACTCCCAGAATTCGAACATGTTGGCCGGGTCGATGCCAAAGGCCGTCACCGCCTCGCGATGGGTCGAGACCGCCACGAAATGCTTCGCGACATGCTGTTCCGACTGCGCCTGTTGCAGGAACCAGGTGCGCGCAAGATGCGCGTTGGTCATCGTCTCCTGCGTCGTAAAGGTCTTCGAAGCCACGATAAACAGCGTGGTCTCCGGATCCAGTGTTTCCAGCGTTTCCAGCGCGTGCGCGCCGTCGATGTTGGAAATGAAGTGCAGCCTCAGCTCAGGGTGGCGGTACGGCTTCAGGGCCTGGACCACCATCTGCGGCCCGAGGTCGGAGCCGCCGATGCCGATGTTCACCACATCAGTGATGCGCTTGCCGGTATAGCCGCGCCACAGCCCGCTCTGCACCTTTTCGGCGAATGCGCCCATGCGCTCGATCACCGCATTCACCTTGGGCATCACGTCCTCGCCATCGACCATCACCGGCTGGTTGCTGCGGTTGCGCAGCGCCACGTGCAGCACCGCGCGGTTCTCCGTATGGTTGATTTTGTCACCCCTGAACATCCGTTCACGCCAGCCTGCCACATCAGCCTCTTCGGCCAACTGGATCAGCAGCGCCAGGGTTTCCTCGGTGATGCGGTTCTTCGAGTAGTCCAGCAGCAACTCGCCCACCCGCAGCGAAAAGCGTTCTGCCCGGGCGGGATCGGACGCGAACAGCCTGCGCAGGTGGATATCCGTCATCTGGGCCTGATGTGCCTGCAAAGCCCGACTCGCCGGATAGGGCAACCGTGCCGACCCGCCGGAATCGCCCGGAACGGGCTGAACTGCTGAAGACATCCTGCCTCCCTCGTCTATTGTGACTCTGTTATCCGAATGATCTTGAGCAATGCCTGTGCCACCTGACCGAATCATTTGCGAACCCTACTCGAACTATAGGAAAACCCGGTGTGGGCCTGATGACACGGCCATGAAACCGTCATTCTCGGTCATGCACAACGAGGGCGAGGCATCTCTGGCAACCAGAATCGCACCGTAATAGTGCCTCGATCTGGCCAAGTCAGGGCATGGCACCAAAATAGTGATCCTGATCTTTTAAAGGAGTTCGACTGGTGCCGGGAGGGGGACTCGAACCCCCACACTGTTACCAGCGGCGGATTTTGAATCCGCTGCGTCTACCGATTCCGCCATCCCGGCATAGGAGCCGAACACGAACGCGTCCGGTGACAGAAGCCGCCTATTATCGCCGAATCGGGCTGACGCCCGCAAGGCGGCGGCTATAATCGCGCCCCATGCAGGTTGCCGATTTTGATTTTGATCTCCCTGACGAACTGGTTGCGCAGTTTCCGCCCGCGTTGCGCGGCGGCAGCCGTCTGTTGCACGTCGAGGCATCCGGCCTGCTGCATGACCGCGAGTTTGCCGATCTGCCCACGCTGCTGCGTCCGAACGACCTGCTGGTGATGAACGACACGCGCGTGATCAAGGCGCGCCTGTTCGGCCAGAAGGAAAGCGGCGGCAAGGTCGAACTGCTGGTGGAGCGGGTGCTGGGCGAATTCGAGGCGCTGGCCTTCGTCCGCGCGAGCCACGCGCCCCGGGCAGGTTCGAGAATTCATCTGGACGCAGCGGTGACGCTGCAGGTCCTGGCCAGACAGGATGATCTGACCCGCTTGCGTTTTCCCCGACCGGTGCTGGAAGTTCTGGACGAACACGGCCAGTTGCCGTTGCCGCCCTATATCGTGCACACCCCGACTGCAGACGACGAGGCGCGCTATCAGACCGTTTACGCGAACCGGCCCGGCGCGGTGGCGGCGCCAACGGCCGGACTCCATTTCGACCAGGCGATGCTCGACGACTTGCACGAACGCGGCATCCACACGACGCAAGTCACCCTGCACGTGGGCGCCGGCACCTTCCAGCCGGTGCGCGTGGACAACATCGCCGACCACAGGATGCACCGCGAGCGTTACACGATTCCGCAGGCCACGGTCGACGCGGTCCGCGCGACGCGCCACCGCGGCGGCCGCGTGGTGGCGGTGGGCACCACCAGCCTGCGTGCCCTCGAGGCGGCGTCACAATCCGGGGAATTGCGCGCGGGCTCCGACGAGACGGACATCTTCATTACGCCCGGCTACCGCTTCCGGGTGGTCGATGCGCTCATCACCAATTTTCATCTGCCCCGGTCCACATTGCTCATGCTGGTTTCCGCCTTTGCCGGCATCGACGCCATTCGTGCGGCCTACGCCCACGCCATCCTGGCGCGCTATCGCTTTTTCAGCTATGGCGATGCGATGTTTCTGGAAAAAAGCGGCAGGATAAACCCGGCCTCATGAAATTCGATCTTCTCACCACCGACGGCGGCGCGCGGCGCGGCCAACTCAGCCTCGCACACGGCACCGTCCAGACCCCGGCCTTCATGCCGGTAGGCACCTACGGCACGGTGAAGGCCATGTCGCCGGCGGAACTCACGGATATCGGCTTCGAGATGGTGCTCTCCAACACCTTCCACCTGTGGCTGCGGCCCGGGCTGGAGGTAATCGAACGCTTTGGCGGGCTGCATCGTTTCATGGGATGGGACAAGCCCATCCTGACCGATTCGGGCGGTTTCCAGGTGTTCAGCCTGGGCAAGCTGCGCAAGATCACCGAGGAAGGGGTGAAATTCGCCTCGCCGATCAACGGCGATAAGCTGTTCCTCACCCCCGAGATTTCGATGCAGATCCAGCGCACGCTGAATTCCGACATCGTGATGATTTTCGACGAGTGCACCCCCTACCCCGCCACCGAAAAGGAAGCGGCCGACTCGATGCGGCTGAGCCTGCGCTGGGCGGCGCGTTCCAAAGCCGCCCACGCCGGCAACCCCAACGCGCTGTATGGCATCGTGCAGGGCGGCATGTACGAAGCCCTGCGCGACGAATCGACGCGCGAGCTGACCGCGCTGGATTTCGACGGCTACGCCATCGGCGGCCTCTCCGTGGGCGAGCCCAAGGACGACATGGCCCGCATCCTCGCCCACACCGCGCCGCAGCTGCCCGCCGACAAGCCACGCTACCTGATGGGCGTCGGTACGCCATCCGATCTGGTGGGAGCCGTGGCCCAGGGGATCGACCAGTTCGACTGCGTGCTGCCGACGCGCAACGCCCGCCACGGCATCCTGTTCACCCGCCGCGGCGAAATGCGCATCCGCAACGCGCGCTGGAAAACCGATGCCGCGCCGATCGACGATGCCTGCACCTGCCACACCTGCACGCATTTCAGCCGCGCCTACGTCCATCACCTGATCCGTGCCGGCGAGATTCTGGGCGCGCGGCTCGCCACCCTCCACAATCTGCACTACTACCATCGTCTGATGGCCGACATGCGCGTCGCGATCGAGGACGGGCGCTTTGCCGAGTTCACCGCGCAGTTTCACGAGATGCAAACGCGCGGGTGGTAGAATCCCACGGTTTTTATTGATTCAGTCTGACTTCGGAGCGTTTTCCCATGATTTCACTTGCCCACGCGCAAGCCGCCGCCGCGGCCTCTCCCGGTTTCGAGCAGTTTCTGCCGCTCATCATCATTTTCATCCTGTTCTGGTTCATGCTCATCCGGCCGCAGATGAAGCGTGCCAAGGAACAGAAGAAGATGCTGTCCGAACTGGGCAAGGGCGACGAGGTCATTACCTCCAGCGGCCAGTTGGGCAAGGTCGCCAAGATCAGCGACCAGTATGTGTCACTGGAAATCGCAGACGGCGTGATCACCCACGTGCAGAAATCGGCAGTGCAGACACTGCTGCCCAAGGGCACGATCAAGGGTCTGTAGGCGTCAGGATTTAGGGACCAGGAACTGCGGATCGAGCGGCTTTGCCGCGCCTTCTTCAGTCGCCAGCCCTGATTCCAAACCCCGGTCCCTAGCCCCTAACTCCTAGCCCCTGGAAAAAAATGAACCGCTTCCCGCTCTGGAAATATGTGCTCATCGGCATCACGCTGGTGGTCGCCTTCCTTTACACCCTGCCCAACTTCTTTGGCGAAGTGCCCGCGGTGCAGCTCTCTCCCCTGCGGTCCAGCGAGAAGGTCGACACCGTGCTGCTGGGGCAGGTGGAGTCCGCGCTGAAGGCGGCCCAGCTAACGTACAGCGGGGTGGAGCTGGCGGGCAACAGCGTCAAGGTGCGCTTTCCCAGCACCGATGCGCAGATCAAGGCCAAGGATGTGCTGCAGAACAGTCTGGGGGGACGCTACACCGTTGCATTGAACCTGGTGTCGGCCTCGCCGTCATGGCTCACGGCCATCAATGCGCTGCCGATGTATCTCGGCCTGGATTTGCGCGGCGGCGTGCATTTCCTGCTCGAGGTCGACATGAAAGCTGCGCTGGAAAAGGCGGCCATCCGCTACCAGAACGATTTCCGCTCCGAGCTGCGCAGCGACAAGATTCGTTATGGCCGCATCAGCCGGGATGGCAATGCCGTGACGGTTCATTTTTCCACCCGTGATCAGCGCGACGCCGCTGCCAACAAGCTGGGCACCGTTTTCACCGACCTGATCTTCACGTCCGAAGACCAGGCAGAGGGCTTTACCCTGACCGCGCGCCTCAAGCCGGAAGCGATCACCAGGGTGCAGGAATTCGCCCTGCAGCAGAACATCACCACGCTCAGAAACCGCGTCAACGAACTTGGCGTGGCCGAGCCCGTCATTCAGCAGCAGGGGGCAACCCGGGTCGTGGTGCAGTTGCCAGGTGTGCAGGACACGGCGAAAGCCAAGGACATTCTGGGCCGCACCGCCACCCTGGAAATCCGCATGGTCGACGAGCAGGCGGATCCGATTGCCGTATCGCAGGGACAGGCGCCATTCGGGGACGACATCGTTCCCAGTCGTGACGGCGGCAGCATTGCCGTGAAAAAGGATGTGGTGCTGACCGGCGACTCGATCACCGACGCTTCGCCCGGATTCGACAACAACACCGGCCAGGCCGCCGTGCACGTCAACCTGGATGGCAAGGGCGCGCGCATCTTCAAGGACGTGACGCGCGAAAATGTCGGCAAGCGCATGGCCATCCTGCTGATCGAAAAAGGCCGCGCCGAGTCGATCACTTCTCCGGTCATCCGCGAGGAAATCGGCGGCGGCCGCGTCCAGATCACCGGCATGGAATCGGCCCAGGAAGCTTCCGATGTCGCCCTGCTGCTGCGCGCCGGAGCCCTCGCTGCGCCGATGCAGATCATCGAGGAGCGCACCGTCGGTCCCAGCATGGGCGCCGAAAACATCGAGAAAGGCTTCCATTCAAACATCTGGGGTTTCATGGCCGTCACGCTGTTCATGGTGATCTACTACCGCGTGTTCGGACTGTTCTCGTCGATCGCGCTCGCTGTCAACGGCTTCTTCCTGATCGCATTGCTGTCGATGCTGCAGGCCACGCTCACCCTGCCCGGCATGGCGGCCATCGCGCTCACGCTGGGCATGGCGATCGACGCCAACGTGCTGATCAACGAACGCATCCGCGAGGAACTGCGCAACGGCGCCACCCCGCAGGCGGCCATCCACGCAGGTTATGAACGCGCCTGGGCCACCATTCTCGACTCCAACCTCACCACCCTGATCGCCGGCATCGCGCTGTTCTGGCTGGGATCGGGCCCGGTACGCGGATTCGCCGTGGTGCTGTGCCTGGGCATCCTCACCTCCATGTTCAGCGCCGTGACCGTCTCGCGCGCCATGGCCAATCTCACCTACGGACGCCAGGCGCGGTTGTCCAAAGTCTCGATCTAACGCTCATGGCAATAGAACTCAAGACCATGAGCGTTTCCCCCACCCCTCCCTCCCCCGCTTGCGGGAGAGGGCGGCAAAGCGTCGCTGCGCGACATTCAAGCTAGAGGCACGCCATGCTGGAATTTTTCCCGTTCAAGAAAAACATCCCCTTCATGAGTTGGGGGAAGATCACGACCTCCATTTCGCTGATCACTTTCCTTTTTTCAGTCTGGGCGCTGTGGGACAAAGGGCTGAATCTGGGCGTCGACTTCACCGGCGGTACCGTGATCGAGGTCAGCTACAGCCAGCCCGCCAACCTGCCGGCCATTCGCAGTGCGCTCGAAAAAACCGGCCTGCCCGAAGTGTCGGTGCAAAGCTTCGGCACCAGCCGTGACGTACTGATCCGTCTTCCGGTCAAGAGTGACAGCAATGCGGCACAAACCAGCAATACCGTGATGACCGCGCTCAGGGCCGCGGACGATTCGGTCGTGCTCAAGCGCGTCGATTTCGTCGGCCCGCAGGTCGGCAAGGAACTCTACGACAGTGGCGCCCTGGCATTGCTGGTGGTCGCGTTCGGCATCATGGCCTACCTGGCGATCCGCTTCGAATGGCGCTTTGCCGTGGCGGGGATGCTGGCCAACATGCACGATATCGTCATCATCCTCGGGGTGTTCGCCTTCTTCCAGTGGGAGTTCACGCTGACCGTACTGGCTGGCGTGCTGGCGATCCTCGGCTACTCGGTCAACGAATCCGTGGTGGTGTTCGACCGGATCCGCGAAAACATCCGCAAGATGCGCGGCGCCACCATTCCCGACATCATCGACGACGCCATCACCCGCACCATGAGCCGCACCATCATCACCCACGGTTCGACCCAGCTCATGGTGCTGTCGATGCTGTTCTTCGGCGGCGAGGCGCTGCACAACTTCGCGCTGGCGCTCACCATCGGCATCATGTTCGGCATCTACTCCTCGGTGCTGGTCGCCTCGCCGCTGCTGCTGATGTTCGGCGTCAAGCGCGAGCACTTCATCAAGCCGGTGGAAAAGAAGGAAGAGGCGGTTGTGTAGGGATCAGGGGCTAGGGATTAGGATTTAGGGGGTTCGTGAGGCCGCGCCGCGCTCATGAATTCAAGAAGCGGGCGCAGCCGCACATTCCCTAACCCCTAAATCCTAGCCCCTAAATCCTGACCCCTGACCCATGCTCCACAACCTGATCCAGACCATCGTCGCGACCGTCGGCAACTGGGGCTATCCGGGCATCTTCCTGATGATGGCCCTGGAGTCGAGTTTCTTTCCCTTCCCCAGCGAAGTGGTGATGATCCCGGCCGGCTATCTGGCATACAAGGGCGAAATGAACCTGCTGCTCGCCATCCTGTCGGGCATCAGCGGCAGCCTTGCCGGTGCCCTGTTCAACTACTGGCTGGCGACGAAATTCGGGCGACCGTTTCTGCTGCGCTACGGCAAGTACGTGCTGTTCAAGGAACACAGCCTGCAGCGCATGGAAGACTTCTTTGCCCGCCATGGGCACATTTCGACCTTCACCGGGCGTCTGATTCCGGCGGTAAGGCAATACATCTCGCTGCCGGCCGGCCTGGCGCGCATGAATCTCGGCGTATTCAGTTTCTATACCAGCCTCGGCGCCGGCATCTGGGTCACCATCCTCGCCCTGCTCGGCTACAGCCTCGGCCACAATGAAGAGGCGATCCGCGCCAACCTGCACCTGATCACCCTGATCACCCTGGGCGCGGTCGCGGTGATCATCCTGCTTTACGTGCGCATCAAGCTGAAGAAGAAGATCCTGCGCTAGCGCGCCGACCCCCGTCCAGCGACTTCGTTCGAAAACAGCTGGCGAACCCTGTCACTGCACGATTTCTCGACGGATACGGGCAGCAGGCGATGCTCGCCTGAAGCCTTCCCTCTCGGCAGGCCCACCCGATGGACCTTGCCGAAGGGTGCAACTTGATACAATCCGAAGGTTTTCCCAACCACACCCTCATCCATCCCTGACATGTCCAAGCCGCCGATCAAGACCCTTATCGCTGCCATAATCTTTCTCCTCTTTGGTGCCTGGGTTTCCAGCGTGGTGCCCAGCCCTGAAATCGCCGTGGTCATGGGCATCCTCCTGCTGACGGTGTTCCTGTTCGCCTTCGAGGTGGTGGGTGTCGACGTGGCAGCGGTGACCGTCATGGTGCTGCTGGGCTTGCTCAGTTCATTCAACGATCTGCTGGGCCTGGCGCAGCCGCTGGTCCCCACCTCCGAACTCTTTAGCGGCTTTTCGAGCAATGCGGTCATGTCCATCATCGCCGTGATGATCATTGGCGCCGGACTGGACAAGACCGGCCTCATGGGCAAGGTCGCCGCCACCATCCTCAAACTTGCCGGCCGCACCGAGGCCCGCGTGATCCCGGCCATCTCGGGCACCGTCGGCTTCATCTCCAGTTTCATGCAGAACGTGGGGGCGGCCGCCCTCTTTCTGCCTGTGGTGAGCCGCATCTCCGCCCGCACTGGCCTGCCCCTGTCGCGCCTGCTCATGCCCATGGGTTTCTGTGCCATCCTGGGGGGCACCATCACCCTGGTCGGCTCCAGCCCCCTGATCCTGCTCAACGACCTGATCCTGACTTCCAACAAGGCCCTGCCGCCGGAGCAGCAGATGCAGGTCTGGTCGCTGTTCTCGGTCACCCCCATCGGCGTCGCCCTGCTGGCCAGCGGAATTGCCTATTTCGTCCTCGCAGGCCGCTTCGTTCTTCCGGGCAAGGGCAATCTGGATATTGCCCAGGCCAGCAACACCATGCAGTACTTCCAGGATCTCTATGGCCTGGACTATGGCCTGTTCGAGGTGGTGGTCCCGGCCCGCAGCCCGTTGATCGGCCGCATGCTCGACGACGTCGAGCAGGATGGCACGGTGCGCGTCATCGCAGCCCTGCGCGGCACCGAGGACATGCGCATCGGCCCCGGCGGTCTCGCCCGGGACATCGGCATCGAGGCCAATACCGTGCTGGGCATCCTTGCCTCGCCAGCACGACTCGCCACCCTGGTGGAAGCCTATGGCCTGCAACGGCGGGATGATCTCGAGACCTTCTCCGAGGCCCTCGCGGAAACCAAGGCCGGCATCGCCGAGGTGGTCATCCCCCCGAGTTCGGAACTCATCGGCAAGAGCGCCAGGGACGTCTGGCTTCGCAAGACCTACGGCATCACCATGGTGGCGCTGCACCGTGGCGGCAAGACCTTGCGCGAGGGCGAAGACATCCGCAACCTGCCCCTCCAGGCCGGTGATGCGCTGGTCGTCCACACTACCTGGGAGGCGCTTGCCCATCTGGAAAAGGACAAGAACTTCGTCGTGGTGACGACCGAGTATCCCCACGAGGAACTCCGCCCGCAGAAGGTAGGCGCGGCCCTGGTGTTCTTCGGCATCGCCCTCTTCATGGTGCTGTTCACCGACGTCCGCCTGTCCATCGCGCTGATGACGGGCGCCATCGGCATGATCCTTGCCGGTGTGCTGCGCATCGAGGAGGCCTACCAGGCCGTGAGCTGGAAGTCGGTCTTCCTCCTGGCCAGCCTGATCCCCCTGGGACTGGCGGTGGAAACCAGCGGCACCGCTGCCTGGATCGCTGAACGGACACTGTCCCTGTTGGGCGATATGCCCACCTGGATGCTGCAGCTGGCCATCGCCGTCCTCGCGACCTTCTTCACCCTGGTCATGTCCAACGTCGGCGCCACCGTGCTGCTGGTGCCACTGGCGGTGAACATCGCTGTCGGCGCCGGCGCCAACCCGGCCGTGTTCGCGCTGACCGTTGCCCTGGCCACCTCCAACTCCTTCTTCCTGCCGACCCACCAGGTCAACGCGCTCATCATGGGTCCGGCGGGTTACCGGGTAGCCGACTTCATGCGGGCGGGGGGCATCATGTCCGTGCTGTTCCTGGTCGTGATGATGCTGATGCTGAACCTGATCTACTGAGCGCGACCGGAGGGCCTGGGCCGGCGAGGAAGAAGCCACATCAAGACCTGGCGTCGTTGGCCGGACTCGGCCCGGTACCTCAGCCTGGGGATGAATTGCCCAACGGGGAGTTGGCATGCGGATGAAGGTCCGGCTTCTGGATTTGCTGTAGCCCGCTCCCCCTCCTTGTGAGACCGTCGAGACGCACACCGACCGCCTGGGGTTTTCCGTGTCCACTCGACTCGTGGATGCGACAATTCACGTGTGGATGTCAGTCTTCAAAGCTAACGATCTGGCGCTTTCGACCCATTGCATCCGTTCATGCAGACCTCGTCAATCGTCGGATTGTCGGCCTAAGCGGACGGCTAAATTTTAAGCTCAGCGGCCACCCGTTGGCTGACCGTGCCTTTTGGAAATCCTATTTCTTTATTAGGTCACCACAAGTGACCGATTTTTCTTGGAGCTGTTGTCCCCATTTGCGCATCAACTTCAAACTTTTCATGGTGCCCCCGTCGCCGAGGGTTATTACCACGATTTCAGCGAGCTTGCTGCTACTACTTCCAGGAGTGATCAACTTTACCGTATTGGATTTACGCTTGAGTGCCTGCTCCACATTCCGTGTCTCCATCAAGATCTTTTCGGTATTACGGATCTCAAATACTAAGGAACCGCCGTACACGTCCGAAGTGCCTACCACCACGTCGCATGGGTCGCCGACATCACCTCCAAAACCGGCCACCTCACTGAGTTTGCCTGAGTATTCACCGACCCAGTTCTCAGTTGCCCAAGCCTGGCAAGCGAGGACTGACCCTAAGAGCAATACCAACCACCTGTATTGGCTCATCATGTAGTTATTATTGATGCACCTAGGGAGAGTAACTTTTTCGCCGCTAATTAGTCCGCCCTTAATGTAACAAGCCATTTCATTCCCCCTTAAAAACGCGACAGTTTCAAGCATTTGTTGCGCGGCTAACGTTCTGTTTATAGACGTCCGGAAACGTCTAACAACATTGAAAGAGAATATCTAGTCGTTACCCCGGTTTTTTGTATTACGTTATGAAAAGCGAGCCCGGTGGCACGTTCAGTACCCCTTGTATTGCATGACCGCTTTGGCACCGAACTTGAGACATTCGTTTCGTTCAGCCTGTACTTCCGCTCATGGCCGGGAGCCGCAGCACCAACAGTCTTCCGAAAGCCACCCATGGAAAACATCTGCGATTCTGCGGGGGCGACTTTAAAGATAGCCACCCAAGGCTGCTATCGGCCTCCGATTCCGCTGTTCACGCAACAAGTGGCAAGATCGTTCAGCCTGCGATTCTCCGATCCTGCCGGACTCAGTTCGCCACCGCGACCATCAAGCGCTTCATCTCCGCCACTGCCTCACGCCAACCGACAAACAGCGCTTGCGCAACGATTGCATGGCCGATGTTGAGTTCGTGGATGCCTGGCAGCGCGGCGATCGGCTGCACGTTGTGATAGGTCAGACCGTGCCCGGCGTTGACCGTGAGGCCGAGGCTGCGGCCATAGGCCACGGCCGTGCGGATGCGCTCAAGCTCCACGATTCGCCTGGCATCATCTGCCGTATCGGCGTAATGACCGGTGTGGATTTCGACCACCGGCGCGCCAGCAGCATGCGCCGCGTCGAGCTGGGCGAAATCGGCGTCGATGAACAGCGACACGCGGATGCCCGCATCCGCCAGCCGTGCACAGGCCGCCTGCATTTTGGGCAGCTGGCCTGCCACATCGAGACCGCCTTCGGTAGTGAGTTCCTCGCGCTTTTCCGGTACCAGGCAGACATCCTGCGGCTGCGTGGCAACGGCGATGGCGAGCATCTCGTCGGTGACGGCCATCTCCAGATTCATCTTGGTTTTCAGCACCTGGCGCAGGATGGCGACATCAGCGTCCTGGATGTGGCGCCGGTCCTCGCGCAAATGCAGGGTGATCGAGTCGGCGCCGGCGGTTTCGGCCACGAGCGCGGCCTCGACCGGGCTGGGGTAACGCGTATTGCGTGCCTGGCGCAGGGTGGCAATGTGGTCGATATTGACGCCGAGGAAGATGCTCATGGGTTCAGCCGTTTGGATTCAAGTCTGTGAGTTCGCGTAGCAGCTGCCGAGTATAAAGCGGCTTGCCGTCGAGGGTATGGTTGATCAGGGCGCGCATCAGCGACTTGGCTTCGACCAGTGTCGCCGGCCGTTCGAAGCGATCGGCGGCGAGGTCGATCAAGGTCTGGCCGGACACCGCACAGCCGGGCTGTGCACCTGCCGCGCTGTCATCCAGCCTGCGCCGGGCACCGCGCTCCGGCTGGAATACATAGCGGGCGTTCGCGTCGACGACTGCACCGCTGTCGGCGTCCACGTCGAAGGTCGCACCATAGCCGATCTCTCCCAGAAGATTTTTCTCGAAGCGCCGCAAAATGCGCTCATAGTCGGCGTTGCGAACCTCGCCCGCCAGCTGGTCCAGGGTCGCGATGTAGCGGTCGTACAGGATGTCGTGCGCATCCCCGCGCGCAAGGAGGCGCAGCAGCAGCTCATTGAGATAGAAGCCGCACATCAGCGCGCGCCCCTGCGGCGCCATCAGCCCGCCCTGCCATTCGGCCGCATGCAGGGTCTTGAGTTCTGACTTGCCGAACCATGACAGCAGCAGCGGGGTGAACGGCTGCATGAGCCCGCGCAGCGCGGATGCCGGACGGCGGGCCCCGCGCGCGATCAGCGCGACGCGCCCGTGGGTGCGCGTGAACACCTCCGCCACCACGCTGGTTTCCTTGAACGGATAGGTGTGGAGGATGAAACCGGATTCGTTGTTAACGCGTACGTCCGTGGACATCGATCATCCGTCCGGCGCTGCGATCAATCGAGGCCCAGCGATTTCAGCATGCGCACGTCGTCGGCCCAGCCGCCCTTGACCTTGACCCACACTTCCAGATACACCTTGCCGCCGAACGCGCGTTCCATGTCGAGGCGCGCCTGGGTCGAAATGGTCTTGAGCTTTTCGCCACCCTTGCCGATGATGATGGGCTTGTGGCTGTCGCGGTCGACCAGGATGGTGGCGAAGATGCGGCGCAGGTCGCCCTCTTCCTCGAACTTGTCGATGGTGACGGCGACCGCGTAGGGAATCTCCTCGCCGCACAGACGGAACACCTTTTCGCGGATGAGTTCGGCAGCCAACTGGCGTTCGGTCTGGTCGGTGACGTCATCCTCGTCGAACAGCGGCGGATTTTCCGGCAAATGGGTTTGCAGCGTCTTCAGCAGTTCATCCAGATTGCTGCCCTGCTTGGCCGACACCGGGACGATCTCGGTGAACGCATGCGCGGCGGCGGCTTCCTGCAGGCAGGCCATGAGTTCGGCACGATCCTTGACGTGGTCGATCTTGTTCACCACCAGGATCAGCGGGCGATCCTTGGGCAGCAATTCCATCACCTGACGGTCCTCTTTCTTCAGCCGCCCTGCTTCCACCAGCATCATCACCACATCGGTATCCGACAGCGTTTCGCGCACCCGCTTGTTCATCGCGCGGTTCATGGTGCCGCTGTAACGGGTCTGGAACCCCGGTGTATCGACGAAAACGAACTGCGCCTCGTCGGTGGTGTGGATGCCCATCACCCGATGACGTGTGGTTTGCGCCTTGCGTGACGTGATGCTGATTTTCTGACCGACGATGCGGTTGAGCAGCGTCGACTTGCCGACATTGGGACGCCCGACGATAGCCACGAGACCGCACTTGAATTCGCTCATTTTTGCAGCCCGTTCATTGTTTCAATTCGGTGCAGGCCTGAAGCGCGGCCGCCTGCTCCGCTGCGCGGCGGCTTTTTCCCACGCCTCGCGTGCACAACGACGGCTTGGCCAGCACGCACTCGACAATGAAGCTCTGGTCGTGCGCTTCGCCCCGGGTGTCGACCAGACGATAGTCCGGTAGCGGCAGCCGGCGCGATTGCAGAATTTCCTGCAACTGCGTCTTGGCATCCTTGCCCGACGCCTTGGGATCGATTCTTGCCACCAGCGGATCGAACAGACCGCGCACGACGCGCTGCGCCTCGTCAAATCCGGCATCCAGAAAAATGGCGCCAAACAGTGACTCGAGTGCATCGGCCAAGATCGAAGGTCGGCGAAACCCGCCGCTTTTGAGTTCCCCCTCGCCAAGCCGCAGGGTGTCGCCCAACTTCAGGCCGGCAGCGATGTCGGCCAGGGTCTCCTGACGTACCAGGTTGGCGCGCAGGCGGGACAGGCTGCCCTCGGGCAATTCCGGGAACGCGTCATAGAGCGCACGCGCCACCGAACAGTTGAGCACCGAGTCGCCGAGAAACTCGAGCCGCTCGTTGTTGACCGCGCCATAGCTGCGGTGCGTCAGCGCCTGGACCAGCAGGTCGGCACGGGTGAACGTATAGCCCAGCGCCTGCTGCAGGCGCTGGCTCAACACGGGGCTATTCAAGCTGCGCAGGGGCCGCGTCCGGGTCGGAACTGGCGCTGAAATCGACCACCAGGCTCACATTGCCGACGAGTTTGGTGCGGTACTCATAATCGACAGAAATGACCGGCACGCCACCCTCGCGTGTGATCACGAGATCATCCGGTTTGACTACGGTGACGTAGCTTGTATTGGCGCGCGCGGAGAAGTCGTTTCGAATGTCTCGATTGCTCTTGGTCCGGATGTCAGGCGAATGCCCCATCGTGGCGATAATCTCCTTCACCGTAAAAAACTCGATGTAGGCGGGCACGAGTTTCATCGCCAGCAGAGCCACCAAGACCAGCATGATGGCAACGAACAAAAACCCGAACATGGTCAGGCCACGTTGTTGTGCGTGCATTGGGGCTATGCGGTACATGCTTTCTCCTTATCGAATGGTGGTGCCGATGCGGCCCAAGTCATCAAAATTCATCCAGATGAAAAAGGCCTTGCCGACGATGTTGCGGTCGGGGACGAAGCCCCAGTAACGGCTGTCGTTGCTGGCGTCACGATTATCACCCATCATGAAATAATGCTCTGCCGGTACCTTGCAGGCAAAGCCTTCGCCCTCGGCATTGTAGGAGCAGTTTTCACGGTATGGGAAGTCCACCACCTGTGACGGGTAGACCGAAGGCTTGCCGGGCTCCGTCATCATCGTATGACCGACGCCGTTGAGATGCTCGTCATGCACGATGGCGGTGATGTAATTCAGGCCGCTGCCGACATAACTGTAGGTGCCGGCATTGGTGGTCGGCACCGGCCGGCCGTTGACGGTCAGCTTCTTGTCGCGATACTCGATCAGATCGCCCGGCACGCCGATCACGCGCTTGATGTAATCGAGGCCGGGGTCGGCCGGGTACCGGAAGACCATGACGTCGCCACGCTCCGGATTGTTCATCTCCATGACCTTCTTGTTCATGACCGGCAGCCGAATGCCGTAGGTGTACTTGTTGACCAGGATGAAGTCCCCGATCAGGAGGGTCGGCATCATCGAACCGGAGGGAATCTTGAACGGTTCGACCAGAAACGAGCGCAACGCAAACACGACGAGGATGACCGGGAAGAAGCTCTTTGCATATTCGACCAGCAAGGGTTCCTTGGCGGTCTTGTGACGCCCCCGCTTCAGCACCAGCGCATCCAGCAACCAGATGCCCCCTGTGACAACGAGCGCGACGAAAAGGATGAGAGCGAAATTCATGGTTAAAGGTCCACTGCTTATTTATCGGAAACCTGCAGGATAGCCAGGAAGGCTTCCTGTGGAATCTCGACGTTGCCAACCTGCTTCATGCGGCGCTTGCCGGCTTTCTGCTTTTCCAGCAGCTTTTTCTTGCGCGTGATGTCGCCGCCGTAGCACTTGGCCAGAACGTTCTTGCGCAGCGCCTTGACGTTCTCGCGCGCGATGATGTTGGCGCCGATCGCCGCCTGTACCGCCACATCGAACATCTGGCGCGGAATCAGTTCGCGCATCTTGTGCGCCAGTTCGCGCCCGCGATACACGCTGGTGGCGCGATGGACGATCAGCGACAGCGCATCGACCTTCTCGTTGTTGACCAGGATGTCGAGCTTGACCAGATCGCCCGCGCGGTATTCCTTGAATTCGTAGTCGAGCGAAGCATAGCCGCGGCTGGTCGATTTGAGCTTGTCGAAGAAGTCCATCACCACTTCGTTCATCGGCAGGTCGTAGCGCAGCATCACCTGGCGGCCGTGGTACTGCATGTCGATCTGCATGCCACGCTTCTGGTTGCACAGGGTGATGACGTTGCCGACGAATTCTTCCGGAACGAAAATCGTCGCCGTGATGATGGGCTCGCGGACTTCCTCGATCTTCGACAGTTCAGGCAGCTTGAACGGGTTCTCGACATTGATCAGGCTGCCGTCCTTCATCAGCACCTCATACACCACCGTTGGTGCCGTGGTGATGAGATCCATGTCGTACTCGCGTTCCAGCCGCTCCTGCACGATGTCCATGTGCAGCAGGCCGAGGAAGCCGCAGCGGAAGCCGAAGCCCAGCGCCTGCGAGACTTCCGGCTCGAACTGCAGCGCAGCATCATTGAGCTGCAACTTGGTAAGGGCGTCGCGCAGCGCCTCGAAGTCGTGCGACTCGACCGGGTACAGGCCTGCGAACACCTGCGATTGCACCTTCTTGAAGCCCGGCAGCGGCTCGCTGGCGGGCCGGTCGACCAGGGTGATGGTGTCGCCCACCTGCGCCGACTTGAGCTCCTTGATGCCGGCGATCACGAAGCCCACTTCGCCGGCCGACAACTGCGACCGGTCGACCGACTTGGGCGTGAACACACCGACGCTTTCGGTCAGATGCTGTGCGCCGGTCGCCATGAAGCGAATCTTGTCCTTGGGTTTCAGCATGCCGTCGACGACACGCACCAGCATCACCACGCCGACATAGTTGTCGAACCACGAATCGATGATCAGCGCCTTGAGCGGTGCGTCTTCGTTACCACGCGGTGGCGGCACCTGCTTCACCACCACTTCGAGGATTTCGGGAATCCCGATACCTGACTTGGCCGAGGCGCGCACCGCGTCGCTTGCATCCAGCCCGACGATATCGGCGATTTCGTCCGCTACGCGATCCGGGTCCGCAGCGGGCAGGTCGATCTTGTTCAGCACCGGGATCACTTCGACACCAAGCTCGATCGCCGTGTAGCAGTTCGCCACCGTCTGCGCCTCGACGCCCTGCGAGGCGTCGACCACCAGCAGGGCGCCCTCGCAGGCGGATAGCGAGCGGCTGACCTCGTAGGAAAAGTCGACGTGACCGGGCGTATCGATGAGGTTCAGGCGGTAGATCTGACCATCCTGCGCCTTGTAGCTGAGCGCGGCCGTCTGCGCCTTGATGGTGATGCCGCGCTCCTTCTCCAGATCCATCGAATCGAGCACCTGCGCCTCCATCTCGCGCGCGGACAGGCCGCCGCAAAACTGGATGAGACGGTCGGCCAGCGTGGATTTGCCGTGGTCGATGTGAGCGATGATGGAGAAATTGCGGATCAGATTCTGCGACACAACAAAACGGGCACGTTTCCGTGCCCGACTAGGGATGAGATAACTAGCAGAATTTTAACGGATTTCAAGCTCGGACGCGCAGCCAATCCTGAAACGCGGTCAGATTAAGTGCGTGACGGCACAACTCGGTGTCGCCATCAAACAGCAGTGGCACCTCCCAGCCGTATCGGGCCCTGAGCGAGGGATCGGCATCCACATCGACGCGCGCCAGGCGGTGGCCGGTCCCCGCAAGCAGGCCCTGGATTTCCGATTCCATCTCCTCGCACAAGGGGCAACCCGCCCGCGTGATCAGGGTAAGCGTGTTACTCACTCGAAATCTTCAGGGGAATATAGAGCGAGCCATCGCCCCGCCGCACCAGAATCGCTGCACTCTTGCCAACCGGCACCGCAGCGATGGCCTTGCGGAAGGCGGCCACTGAAGCAAGCTTGGTGTTGTTCACGGCCAGGATGACATCGCCCGTGCGGATGCCGGCGCGCGCCGCATCGCCGGTGGCGTCCTCGACCAGCACACCATGATCGATACCGAGCGCACGGCGCTGATCTTCGCCCAGTTCCGACAAGGCCAGTCCGCCCCGCGAGAAGGACTTTCCACTCTCACCCGCAACCTGCTTTTCAGTCGGCACTTCACCCAGCGCCACACTCAACTGCTGGACCTTGCCCTTGCGCCAGACTTCCAGCGGAATCCGGGAGCCCGGCTTGACCAGTCCCACCATGCGCGGCAGGTCGCTCGAGTTTTCGACCGCCTTGCCGTCAAACGTCAGGATCACATCGGATGCCTGCAAGCCCGCCTTGCTGGCAGGGCTGTCCTCCTGCACCTGTGCCACCAGCGCGCCACGCGGCCGATCCAGCCCGAACGATTCGGCAAGATCTGCGGTCACTTCCTGTATCACGACACCCAGCCAGCCCCGTGACACCTTGCCGCCGCTTTTCAGCTGGTCGGCCACCTCCATCGCCACATCGATCGGGATGGCGAACGATACGCCCTGATAGCCCCCGCTGCGGCTGTAGATCTGCGAGTTCATGCCGACCACCTCGCCCCGCATGTTGAACAGCGGCCCCCCCGAATTCCCGGGATTGATCGGCACATCGGTCTGGATATAGGACACGTAGCCATCGGAAGGCAGCATGCGTCCCTTGGCGGAGACGATTCCCGCGGTAACCGAGTTCTCGAAGCCGAACGGCGAACCGATCGCCGCAACGGCCTCACCCACACGCAGCTTGGAGGGGTCGCCCAGTTTGACTGCGGGCAAGTTGCTGGCAGTGATCTTGATGACGGCCACATCGGTGCGCGGGTCGGTGCCGACCACCTTGGCGGTGAAGGTGCGCTTGTCGATCAGCTTGACGACGACCTCATCCGCATCCTTGACCACATGTTCGTTGGTCAGAATGTAGCCATCGTTGCTGACAATGAAGCCGGAGCCGGCACCGCGCGAGGGGATTTCCTGCATGGGCCCGCCCTTGCCGCCCGGCCCACCGGGAAAGAACTTGCGGAAAAATTCCTGCAGATCCTCTTCGTCCGGCATCACGAACGGCATACCCTCCTGGCTGCGCCTCACCAGCTTGGTCGTGCTTATATTGACCACAGCCGGCCCCTGTTTTTCGACCAGGTCGGCGACATCCATCACATCCTTTGCCAGCGCAGGCGTGGCAAGGGTGAAGAGGAACGCAGTCATTGCAAGAAATGATCTCATCATGGCTATCCTTTCATCAGATGAAGCAGATTGTTGTCTTCGCGTCGAAGCACGGCGGGACGCGCCGCCCGCCCGCCCCGCACGCTCAGCCAGCCCACCAGTGCACCCAGCACGACGCCGATCAGCGCGGGCCCGTCGCCGGGCTGGACGGCCTGCGCCAAGAGTGCGCCGGCGAGCATCGATCCCAGCGGCACACCATAGGCGCGCAGCGCGCTCGAGAGCACGCTGCCCTCTGCAATACCGATCACGACCCGATCGCCCGGAGACAGCGACAAGTCGCAGTCGACCAGGAACTGGCGGGGGCTGCGCTGGAACAATTCGGCAATCCGGCGCGATGAACATCCCTGGCCGGCGCAGGTACCGCAACCGGAGGGTTCTACCGCCTGCACCCATACGCCCTCCGGCGACGTTCGGGTGACCCTGGCCGTTTGCTCCAGCATGGTCGTGCTTACTTTCTCTTCACCGAATCGCCGGTTTCAATGAGTGCCATGCTCGGCACTTCACCCAGCGTCGTCACGTTGTACCCATCGACCTGCCGCCCATAGACGCCGATCGCGCCTTCGGCGGACAGCCCTTGCAGGCTTTGCATATTGGGATTGACCGGCTCCAGGAACATCGACAACACGCTCAGCCCATCCGAAAACACCAGATGGGTAACGGGTGCCTGCTTGCCAGGCAGCGAACGGACCGCTTCCTGCACCTGCTTGAACCCTGGTGGGGGTGTCACCTCCCAGGCCACGCTGGACTGCTTTTCGAGGCTGGCGCGCTGGATGCGCTTGCCGGCCAGGTCGTTCCGGAACAGCTGGATGTCGGGTGCTTCGCCTATCTGGATTTCGGAGAACACGAACATCGACACCGCTGCGCCATTGCTGTTGATCATGCGGGACTTGAGCGGCAAACCGGTCTTCTTGTCCAGCCACAGGTTATAGGCATAGCGATAACCGTCACGCGGTTCCAGCGTCACCACCTGGGAGGTGCGTCCTGCAACGCGCTCGGTTCCGCCGAGACTTGCTTCGTAATATTCGAGCAGGTCGCCCGGTTGCGCGGGCAGAAAAGCCGGGAAGAAACGGCGAGTGGTATTGCGCTCCAGCCGCACTTGCTTGCCGTCCGGGAGGTGGCAATACACATCGTTGTTGACCCGAAGAAACTGTCGCGGATGTCCCTCCAGCACCTCGATTTTTTCCAGCTCACTTTTGGCATCGGCACGGTGCAACACGCGCAGCACCTCGACGTGTTCGCCGTGCTGATACACATAGACACCGCTGTAATTCAGCTTCTTGGCCGCATCGGATGCGCGATTGAGCCAGTCGAGCACGGCATCCGCGCGCGCCATGCCGGACCATGCCACTAATCCGGCAACCCCCAGCAACAGCATGCCCTGCCGCCAACTCACCGCAGCCCGCATCAGCGAGTCTCCACCGACACCACCGCCAGCCGTTGATAGGGTGAGGCCACCGCCATCGGGGAAAACTCCTGATGCGCCACCAGATAGGGCACGAGCCGGGTATCGGCAGGGGCCGGTTCCGGGCTCAGCGCGGCCTGCTGGAAGCCTGGCGCCACAGTCGCCACCACGGGCGCAGGGGCCGGCGACTCCGATACCAGGCCGGTAATCGATACCACCCCCCACACAGCCAGTGTGGCGAACGATGCTACCGCCACCCGCTGCGGCCAGATGCTGCGGCGTGGCGCAAGCACGGTCGGCTCGGCTGCCAGTTCTGCCTTGAAACGCGCCATGAAATCATCCGGCGCAGGCGCCAGGCCCCTCATCAGATCACCGATGAGATGGTATTCGGACCAGCTTTGCAGCAACCCTGCATCGCCTTTCATTTCCTTGATGCAGGCTTCCGTCTCGGCGCGAGGGGATTCGCCATCGAGGGCTGCCGACAGGGCAAGGAGCATGGGGTCATCGGTTTGCGCGGACCGCGACAGGGCGTCTGATTTGCGAAGAGCTGACATGGTTACCACCTTTTATCCTGACTGGTGCCCAGCATCGGGCGGATTCTTTCTGCGATGGCCTCGCGCGCACGGAAAATCCGCGAGCGAACGGTGCCAATCGGGCATTCCATCATTTGCGCGATTTCCTCATAGCTCAAGCCATCGATTTCGCGCAGCGTGATAGCCGTCCTCAATTCCTCTGGCAAGGCGTCAACCGCCTCATTAACGGCTTTGGCGATCTGTTTGGTCTGGAGTTCCGCATCCGGCGTCGCGATGTCGCGCAGCAGATCGCCTTCCTCGTAATTTTCCGCGTCTTCCGCCATGACATCGCTCGATACCGGCATGCGCTTGTGCGCCACCAGATAATTCTTGGCGGTGTTCACGGCGATCCGGTAGAGCCACGTATAAAAGGCACTCTCGCCACGAAACCCCGGCAACGCGCGATACGCCTTGATAAAAGCTTCCTGCGTAATATCTTCGACCTCCGCCGCATCGCGCACCATGCGCGACAACAGACGCCCAAGCTTGCGGTGATACTTGATCACCAGCAGCTCGAAAGCACGCTTGTCGCCCTGCTGGGCGCGTTCCACCAGAACCTGATCCAATTCGCGGTCCGACATATCTCCCTGCGGTTTTTTGTTTATATCTAAGTATACGTGACCGCATTCCACCGACCATCTGAGCGCGCCCGATGAAAATAGTTCACCGCAAACGGGGTTATTGATTCGGCCTGATGAGGTCTGAAGTGCTATTGAAGGCTGGCATGCCCGGGCTGTGTGGGGCAGCACGGGCGGCCGAATCAATACCCATCGAAAAACAGCGTTCCATTGGGACGGCTCAGCAGACTGACGCGCTCAAGACGACGCAAGAATACCTTACCGATTCAAACATCATCTGGCCGTCTCAATAGGCTGCCTCGCCCCCAAGCCTGCTATCATCGCCCGACCACCATGCACAGACACGACGTCCTCATCCTCGGCAGCGGCCTGGCTGCGCTGACAACTGCGCTCAAGCTTGCCGACCAGCGCCGCATTGCCATTGTCACCAAGCGCCACATGACGGACGGGGCCAGCGACTGGGCGCAGGGCGGGATCGCTGCTGCGGTGGACAGCGGCGACTCGATCGAAGCCCATGTCCATGACACCCTGGTGGCCGGTGCAGGCCTGTGCGACGAGGCGGTCACCCGGCTGGTCGCCAGCCAGGCGCGTGACATGATCACGTGGCTGACCCAGAATGGCGTTGCCTTCACCCCCGACCCGCAGGCCACCGGCGGTCTGCACCTGTCACGCGAAGGCGGGCATTCCAGGCGCCGCGTGGTGCATGCTGCCGACGCCACCGGCCATGCGGTGCAGACCAGCCTGCTCGATCGGGTGCGCGCCCACCCCGGCATCGACCTCTTCGAGCAACACGTCGCGATCGACCTCATCTCCGGCAAGCGCGCCGGTGGCCAGGAGGGGCAGATCCACGGTGTCTATGCGCTCAACAAGGAAAGCGGCGAGGTTGAAACTTTTGCCGCCGGCCATACCGTGCTGGCCACCGGCGGCGCCGGCAAGGTCTATCTCTACACCACCAACCCCGACACCGCGACCGGCGACGGCATCGCAATGGCGTGGCGGGCAGGCTGTCGCGTGGCCAATCTGGAATTCGTGCAATTCCATCCCACCTGCCTGTACCACCCGCACGCCAAGTCCTTTCTGATTTCGGAGGCCGTGCGTGGCGAAGGCGGTCATTTGCTGCTGCCCGATGGCAGCCGCTTCATGCAATATCACGATGAACGCGCCGAACTCGCGCCACGCGACGTCGTGGCACGCGCGATCGACTTCGAGATGAAGAAACGTGGCATCGACTGCGTGTATCTCGACATCAGCCAAAAGCCGGCCGGCTTCGTGCGCGAGCATTTCCCCACCATTTACCGCCGCTGCCTCGAACTCGGCATCGACATCACGCGCCAGCCGATTCCGGTGGTGCCGGCTGCGCACTACACCTGCGGCGGCGTCGTCACCGACATGCACGCGCGCACCGACCTGTGCAACCTTCACGCCGTAGGCGAAGTGACGTTTACCGGACTGCACGGCGCCAACCGGCTGGCATCGAATTCGCTGCTGGAATGCCTGGTGTTCGGTCATGCAGCCGCGCGCGACATCCTCGCCACGCCGCCCGCCCCAGCGCTGGATCTTCCGCCGTGGGATGCGTCGCGGGTTACCGACCCCGACGAGGAGGTGGTGATCTCGCACAACTGGGACGAGTTACGGCGTTTCATGTGGGACTACGTCGGCATCGTGCGGACCAACAAGCGGCTCACGCGCGCCACCCATCGCATTCGGCTGCTGCGTGATGAAATCGACGAGTTCTACCGCAACTTTCGCGTCAGCAACGACCTGATCGAGCTGCGTAACCTGGTGCAAAGCGCCGACCTCATCATCCGTTCCGCACAACTGCGGCAGGAAAGCCGGGGGCTGCACTACAGTCGCGATTATCCCGATACCTTGCCGGTCGCCGGCAACACGGTGCTCAACCCGCGCCCGGGTTCGCTGTGTCCGAGCGTGTGTGGCGTGCCCAGCGAAGCGACACCCTGAGGCGGCGCAAGTTGTCTGGCGTCGTGCTGTCAGGCAGCAAGGTCAGGCTGCGGACATGCCCATTAGGACGGCGGTAACGCAGCACGATCAGGGCAGAGGTGACCAGACTGTCTCCCAGTACCTCGACGTCGCCCCATTCTCCCTGCTCATTCATGCTTTGCAGCCGGCCGTCCATGATCAGGCGCAATGCCTCCGTATGACGCGCTTGCCGCCAGCTCCATGCACTCAAGCCGATGAGCGCCACCGCCAGTACCAGTTGGACAGCGCCGGGCAGGGCTGAGGAATAAACGGCCATGAGCGCCAGCACGGTCATCCCCAGCAGCAACAGCCCCAACAGGCGTGAGGGTTTGAGTTCAATCTCTCGCATCAGCGTGTACACTTTTGCGCTTTATGGCACCCATTTTCTGACTGGACCGCATCGTGATCGAATCCTGGAAAAATTTTCTGCAATCCCAAGGCGCTGCAATCGAGAATGCCACCGTCCTGCACTATGGTGATCCCGATGCGGAACGCTTGGCCGGCGTCGACGGCACCATTGTGGCCGATCTTTCGCAACTCGGCGTCATCGCATTCCACGGCGAAGACAGCATGTCCTTCCTGCAAGGCCAGCTCACCAATGACGTGCGTGGCTTGAACGCCGACAGCGCGCAATGGAATGGCTATTGCAGTCCCAAAGGGCGGTTGCTCGGCAATTTCCTGATGTGGCGGCAGGGCGCGGATTATTGGCTGCAATTATCGGGGGACATCCTCCCAGGCCTGCTCAAGCGCCTTTCCATGTTCATTCTGCGTGCCAAGGTGCAGGGCCGCGACGCCAGCGATGAAACCGTGCGGCTGGTGGTGGCCGGAAAGGGCGCGCTGGCGTCGGTGAATGCCGCGATGGGTGCAGTGCCCGCATCCGCCATGCATTCCGTGGCCACCGCGGCCGGCCAGGTGATTCGTGTCGGCGACGACAAGTTCGTGCTGTCGATCGTCCCCGAACACGCACCGGCTGTCTGGCAGACACTCTGCCAGTCGGCCACGCCGGTCGGGGCACCGGTGTGGGACTGGCTGCGGCTCAACGCAGGCATCCCGATGATCGTCGCCGCGACGCAGGAGCAATTCGTGCCGCAGATGGTCAACCTCGAAGTCATCGGCGGCGTGAGTTTCCAGAAAGGCTGCTATCCCGGCCAGGAAATCGTCGCCCGCAGCCAGTACCTGGGCAAACTCAAGCGTCGCATGTTCCTGGCGCATGTGGACGCGGAAGCTGCCCCGGGCGACAACCTCTACAGCGCCGATATCGAAGGCCAGGCCACGGGCATGGTGGTCAATGCGGCACCGGCGCCGATCGGCGGCTTCGACGTGCTGGCCGTGGCCCTGGTCGAGAGCGCGAGCACGCAGACCCTCCACTTGAAGGCTGCAGACGGTGCCGCCCTGCGCCTGAAGCCCCTGCCCTATGCCCTGCCCGAATAGGTGAGGCAGGCCTATGTCTATTACCGGATCAATCCAGGGCAGGCAGCCCATGCCGCTGCGCGGATCGATGCCCTGTTGATCCGCATGGCCGCTTATTGCAGCCAGCCGCCACGACGCCTGATGCGCTGTGACGATGCATCGACGTGGATGGAAATTTACGAGGACATCATCGACTTTCCCGCGTTTGCCGCAGCGCTGGCTAGGGCGGAAAGTACCCTCGATTGTTCGTCATTCACCCCGGGCGGGCGCCATCTGGAGTGTTTTCTACTTCCCAACCCAAGCTGAGCAGGTTCTGCACTGACCACCTCCCGGACAATGGACACCGGATCTATTGCCCAGCCAAGCGGAGTGCACCGGTCAGCGAGTTGGGCGTGTCGGTTCTGTCTGGCGACATCTTGGCTTTTTGATCGTGCGTCCTATAAAAAGGACTCATCCTCGATTCTAAGGAGACGACGATGCTGGACATCAACAAGATGGTGGCACAGGAGCACAGCGGGCCCGAGATGCGCGGTCACCTGATCGAACTGGATACCTGGACCGAAGACCAAGCCATCGAGATGGCGCGACAGGACGGGCTGGAACTGACCGATGACCACATGGGCATCATCCGCTATCTGCGCGACTGCTACGCCGACCACGGCGGCACGGTCAACGCAAGGATGCTCATGCGCTCACTGGAAGAAGAGTTCGCCGGGCTCGGCGGGCACAAGTTTCTCTACAATCTGTTCCCGCTGGGTCCCGTCGCCCAGGCCACGCGCTACGCGGGGCTGCCGATGCCGCCGGGCACGCGCGATCCGTCATTCGGCACCACGCACTAGTCGGTTTCTTCCACCGGAACGCGCGCGGCCAGCGCGCACAGTAGTTCATATGCGGTCGTGCCGGCGGAGGCGGCCACCGTGTCCACCGGCAAGCCTTCTCCCCACAGCACGACCGGACTGCCCAGGACCGCATCGTCGCATCCGCTCAGGTCAACGCACAGCATGTCCATCGATACCCGTCCCAGGGTCTGGCTGATGCGGCCAGCGACCTGAACCGGGGTGCCGGTCGGCGCATGGCGCGGGTAGCCGTCCGCATAGCCGCATGCGACCACGCCCACGCGTATCGCGCGCTCGGCCCGGAACAACTGTCCGTAGCCCACCCCCTCGCCTGCCTTCAGGGTCTGTACGCTGATGATTTCGGACTGCAGGGTCATCGCCGGCCGCAGTCCCAGTTGTGCGGCCGACACGTCGGCAAATGGCGACGCGCCGTACAGCATGATGCCTGGGCGCACCCAGGCTCCCTGGGTCTCCGGATAACGCAGCAGTGCCGCCGAGTTGGCCGTGCTCCACGGCAGGCCATGGACGGCCGTTTCGCTCAAGAATGGCTGTAGCTGCCAATTAACCCCTGCCGCTTCATCTGCCTGGGCGAAGTGGGTCATCAGCGTAACGCCTGCCACCCCGGGAAGGCGCTGCACCCGTGCGATGAGGTCGGCATGGTCCGCCAGGGGAAACCCCAGCCGGTGCATGCCGCTGTCGAACTTGAGGAAAATCTGGAGGGGGCGTGCCGGTGGCTGTTGCTGCAACCAGTCGAGTTGCATCACATGGTGCAGCACCGGCCACAAATCCAGATCGGCACAAGCGGCGATTTCATCCACGCCGAATATCCCTTCCAGCAGTATGATCGGCTGCTCTACCCCCATCAAGCGCAGGTTCGCTGCCTCTTCCAGCGTCAGCACGGCGAATCCGTCCGCCGCCGCGAATGCGCGGCGCGCGCGCGACAGTCCATGCCCGTAGGCGTTGGCCTTGACGACCGCAAACGTGCGCGCTGTCCCGGCATGGTCGCGCGCCACCCGCAGGTTGTGCGCCATGGCATCGACGGAAATTCGTGCTTTGATGGGGCGCATGAAATCAGCCGTGATGCCTCAGCGATTCGCCCGACGTTCGCGCCGAAATTCGGCCGGCCGGGAAATGTTGTGAAGGAACCGCATGCTCACTCAAACACCCGGCTGAACAGTTTCTTGAATGGCTGACAGGGACCGAACACGGGCAGGCCAATTGAAAAACCGAGCTTAGTAGGACCCCGGCTGAGCGAGCGACTCGAAACGCGTATATTCGCCGATGAACGCCAGCCGCACGGTGCCGATGGGGCCGTTGCGTTGCTTGCTGATGATGATTTCGGCCGTGCCCTTGTCCTGCGTATCGGGGTTGTAGACCTCGTCGCGATAAATGAACAGGATGACGTCGGCATCCTGTTCGATGGCGCCCGACTCGCGCAGGTCGGACATGACCGGGCGCTTGTTGGGACGCTGTTCCAGTCCGCGATTTAGCTGTGACAGCGCGACCACGGGAACGTGCAACTCCTTTGCCAGACCCTTGAGTGCACGCGAGATCTCGGAAATCTCGGTGGCGCGGTTTTCACCCGAACTGCTGGCCGACATCAACTGCAGGTAATCGATCACGATGAGGCCGAGCTGGCCGCACTGGCGCATCAGCCGCCGTGCACGTGCGCGCAGTTCCAGCACGTTGAGGCCGGGCGTCTCGTCGATGAATACGGGCGCCTCGTTGAGCTTGCCGAGCGCATAGGTGAGGCGCTGCCAGTCGTCTTCCCCCAGTTTGCCAGTTCGCAGCCGGTGCTGGTCGAGCTTGCCGACCGAGCCGATCATCCGCATCACCAGTTGGGTGCCGCCCATTTCCATCGAGAACACCGCCACCGGGAGGCCGGTATCGAGCGCGACGTTCTCGGCCATGTTGAGCGAGAACGCGGTCTTGCCCATGGACGGCCGTCCGGCGACGATGATTAGATCGCCCGGCTGCAGGCCCGACGTCTTCTGGTCCAGATCATGGAAACCCGTGGGCACGCCGGTGATGCCGGAATCGTTGTCGCGGTGATACAACTCGTCGATGCGCTCGACCACTTCTTTCAGCAGCGGCTTGATTTCGGTGAAGCCCGCCTGCCCCCGACTGCCGGATTCGGCAATTTCGAACACCTTGGCCTCGGCCTCGTCGAGCAGTTGCGAGGCACTGCGCCCAGCCGGGGCGTAGGCGGTATCGGCGATCCCGGTCGCCACCTCGGCCAGACGTCGCATCACCGAGCGCTCGCGCACGATTTCGGCATAGCGGCGGATGTTGGCGGCCGATGGAGTATTGCTAGCCAGCGCGACAATGTAGGCCAACCCGCCGACGCTTTCGAGTTGTCCCAGGGATTGCAGCGCCTCGGCCACCGTTACCGCATCTGCCGGTCGATTCTCAGCAATCTGCCGCACGATCGCACGCAGGATCTGACGATGATCCTGGCGGTAAAAGTCACTTTCGGAAACCACGTCACCGATGCGATCCCAAGCGCTATTGTCCAGCAGCAAACCGCCCAGGACCGCCTGCTCCGCTTCCAGTGAGTGCGGTGGCAGGCGCATCTGCGCCAGCTGGGGATCGGGGTTCGTTGTCAATGTGTGGACGGCGGCCATGGCGGAATTCTAGTCTTCAGTCCCGCCCTGACCAAGGGATAATCCTGTGGATAAGGCCTGAACAGCCGGGGATAAAAAAGGGAGCCAGCGGCTCCCTTTCGAGACGTTTCGAGCTGGATTACTGCTCGCCTGCCACAACCACCTTAATGCTGGCGGTCACGTCGTGATGCAGACCCAGCACCACCGGGTATTCCCCGATCGCCTTGAACGGACCTTCCGGCATGCGGACTTCCGATTTTGCCGTGTCATGGCCTTGCGCCTTGAGGGCGTCTGCAATGTCTGCGTTGGTTATGGAGCCGAACAGCCGGCCATCGACGCCGGCCTTCTGGCGGATCGTGACCACGAAGCCTTCGACTTTTTCGGCACGGCGCTGAGCATCGGCCAGTTTCTCGGCAGCAACCCGCTCCAGTTCGGCCTTCTGCGCCGCAAACGCATCCATGTTGGCTTGCGTGGCGCGACGTGCACGGCCGGTGGGGATCAGAAAGTTGCGGGCATATCCATCTTTCACCTTGACCACGTCACCCAGATTGCCCAGGTTGACGACTTTATCCATCAGTATCACTTGCATGGTCGTCTCCTAATCAATGCAGGTCGGTGTAGGGCATGAGCGCCAGAAAGCGCGCACGCTTGATCGCGGTGCCCAACTGGCGCTGATAGTGTGCCTTGGTACCGGTGATGCGGGCCGGGATGATGCGACCGTTCTCGGCGATGAATTCCTTCAGCACATCGATGTCCTTGTAATCGACTTCGACCACCTTTTCAGCGGTGAAGCGACAGAACTTGCGACGCTTGAAGAGACCACGGTTGCCGCTGTCGCGACCACCTTTTTTGGCGAACTTGCCGCCTGATTTACCACCCATGGGACGTGCCATGATTATTCCTTTTCGATTCGATTCAATATCAAGATCAATTGCCGGCTGTTCACACTGCGTCGATTCAGCACACCTTCCAATATGACCTGCGTTCCAGTGGTCTGTTGCGCCAGCCGGGTGGCAAGTGATCCACTTGCCTGCACCGTCAATTCGCATTCGACTTCCCGGGTTTGCGTTGCCACTGCCTGACTGCTGCGGTGATGGATTACCGCTTCAGCGATGGGCACGCCAGCCGGGCTGTATCGCAATGGTTCAATCTGGATCAGGGCTCCGCTGATGATCAGCCTATTCAATCATTCAAACCACTGACTAAGCTCAGGCAGCGGCAGGCTGTTCGGCTGCAGCTTCTGTCTGCGGAGCTTCCGGCTTGGCGGATTCCAGGATGTCGCGCGACTTTTCTTCCTTCATCATCGGCGAAGCCGTGGTAACGGCATCGTCACGCTTGATGGTCAGGTGACGCAGCACGGCATCGTTGAACTTGAATCCATGCTCGAGCTCTTCCAGGGTTTCCTGGTCGCACTCGATGTTCATCAGCACGTAGTGCGCCTTGTGGACTTTCTGGATCGGGTAGGCCATCTGGCGGCGACCCCAGTCTTCCAGACGATGGACGCTGCCGCCGCGCGTGGCGATGTTGCTGCGATAGCGTTCGATCATGGCGGGCACCTGCTCGCTCTGATCGGGGTGGACAATAAATACGATTTCATAATGCCGCATCAAGTTTCCTTTCGGTTCAGCCCCCCGCTGCGGTGCGGTGGAGCAAGGTCAATACTGCTAAAAAGAACAATCCCCGGCAAACCGGGGACTGAGAATCATACGCTTTTTTCCTGACTAATCAAGCTGCTCGGGGCGTTACAGGTCGACATTCAGATCACGCAGTCGACGTAATACCGCGGCTTGCCATTCACGGCGTCCTCGACCAGACCGTGCACGTCCGTCTCGAAGCCGGGGAATTTGTCGTTGAAATCACGCGTGAACTGCAGATAGCGCACGATGGTGGCATTGAAGCGCTCGCCCGGGATCAGCAGCGGAATGCCCGGCGGGTATGGCGTCACCAGCATGGCGGTGATGCGCCCCTCCAAGCGGTCGATCTCGACCCGCTCGATCTCACGATGCGCCATCTTGGCGAAGGCTTCGGCCGGCTTCATCGCCGGCGCCATTTCCGATAGGTACATTTCGGTCGTCAGGCGCGCAACGTCGTTGGCCTTGTAGATGGTGTGGATCTGGTCGCACAGGTCCTTGAGACCGGTTTTTTCATAGCGTGGATGCTTTTCGATGAACTCGGGCAGTACGCGCCATAGCGGCTGGTTTTCATCGTAGTCGGCCTTGAACTGCTGCAGCGCCGTCACCAGCGTGTTCCAGCGGCCCTTGGTGATGCCGATGGTGAACATGATGAAAAAGGAATAGAGGCCGGTCTTCTCGACGATGACGCCGTGCTCGGCCAGGTACTTGGTGACGATCGCCGCCGGGATTCCCCAGTCGGCGAAGGCGCCGTCCATGTCCAGCCCGGGTGTAATGACCGTGGCCTTGATCGGGTCGAGCATGTTGAAGCCCGGCGCGATCTTGCCGAATTCGTGCCAGCGTGCGCCCGTCTCCAGCATCCAGTCTTCGCGGTCGCCCACACCCTCTTCCGCCAGTTTCTCCGGTCCCCACACCTTGAACCACCAGGAGTCGCCGAATTCTTCTTCGACCTTGCGGATGGCGCGGCGGAAGTCCAGCGCTTCGCGGATCGACTCCTCCACCAGCGCAGGGCCGCCGGGCGGCTCCATCATCGCCGCCGCCACGTCGCACGAGGCGATGATGGCATACTGCGGCGAGGTCGAGGTATGCATCAGGTAGGCCTCGTTGAAACGATGGAAATCGAGCTTGCGCGTCTCGGAATCCTGCACCAGGATTTGCGAGGCCTGGCTCAGACCAGCCAGCAGCTTGTGGGTCGACTGGGTAGCAAACACGAGCGCATCCTTGGCGCGCGGACGATCCTTGCCGATGGCGTGCATGCCGCGGTAGAAGTCGTGGAAGGTCGCGTGCGGCAGCCAGGCTTCGTCGAAGTGCAGCGTGTCGATGTAGTCGCCCAGCAGTTCCTTGATCATGTCGACGTTGTAGAGAATGCCGTCGTAGGTCGACTGGGTAATGGTGAGAATGCGCGGCTTGCGCTTGACATCCTTGGCAAACGGATGCGCCGCGATCTTTTTCTCGATATTCTCTGGACGGAATTCGTCCAGCGGGATCGGGCCGATGATGCCGTAGTGGTTGCGCGTCGGCGTCAGAAAGATCGGGATCGCGCCGCACATCATGATGGCGTGCAGGATGGACTTGTGGCAGTTGCGGTCGACCACGACGATATCGCCCGGCGCGACGGTCGCGTGCCACACCATCTTGTTGGACGACGAGGTACCGTTGGTGACGAAGAACAGGTGGTCGCAGTTGAAAATGCGCGCCGCGTTGCGCTCCGACGCCCCCACCGGACCGGTGTGGTCGAGCAATTGCCCGAGCTCGTCCACTGCGTTGCAGACGTCGGCGCGCAGCAGGTTCTCGCCGAAGAACTGGTGGAACATCTGGCCGATCGGCGACTTCAGGAACGCCACCCCGCCGGAATGGCCAGGGCAGTGCCAGGAGTAGGAGCCGTCGGCCGCGTAATGCGTGAGCGCGCGGAAGAACGGTGGCACCAGCGAGTCGAGATAGGCGCGTGCTTCGCGCCCGATGTAACGTGCGAGAAATTCCGGTGTGTCCTCCAGCATGTGGATGAAACCGTTGAGTTCGCGCAGGATGTCGTTGGGAATATGGCGGGCGGTGCGGGTTTCGCCATGCAGGAAAATGGGAATTTCTGCGTTGCGGAAGCGTACCTCCTCGACGAAGGCTCGCAACTTCTGCAGCGCCGTGTTGGCATCCTCGGCCGAGCCGGCGAGTTCCTCGTCGTCGATCGACAGCACGAAAGCCGATGCACGGGCCTGCTGCTGGGCGAACGAGGTCAGGTCACCGTAATTGGTGACGCCGAGCACTTCCATGCCTTCCTTTTCGATCGCCTCGGCCAGGGTGCGTATGCCCAGCCCGGACGCATTTTCGGAACGGAAGTCTTCGTCGATGATGACAATGGGAAAACGAAAGCGCATGGCCTGCTCCAGAGGGAAGCCGTCGGGCGGATTGGAAAAAGCGGATTATACGAATCCCCGGCGACCCGGGGATTAAATCTTCGGCAGCGTCACGCCGACCTGCCCCTGATACTTGCCGCCACGGTCACGGTACGAGGTTTCGCAAACTTCATCGGATTCGAGGAACAGCATCTGCGCGACGCCTTCGTTGGCATAGATACGTGCTGGCAGGGGCGTGGTGTTGGAAAACTCCAGCGTCACGTGGCCTTCCCATTCGGGTTCCAGCGGCGTCACGTTGACGATGATGCCGCAGCGCGCATAGGTGCTCTTGCCCAGGCAGATCGTCAGGACACTGCGCGGAATGCGAAAGTACTCCACGGTACGCGCCAGCGCGAACGAATTGGGCGGGATGATGCAGGAATCGCCCTTGACCTCGACAAAAGAGCTCGGGTCGAATGCCTTGGGATCGACGATGGTGCTGTTGAGATTGGTGAACAGCTTGAATTCGCTGGCGCAGCGCACGTCGTAGCCGTAGCTCGACGTGCCATACGACACGATGGAACGGCCACCCATCTGCTTGATCTGCCCCGGCTCGAACGGTTCGATCATGCCATGTTCCGCCGCCATGCGCCGGATCCATCGGTCGGACTTGATGCTCATCAGGTGTTGGAAATGACGATGTTGGGAAACTTGTTGGAGTGATCCACCGCTGTCTCGCCGATCTTCACCGCCACGCGGCGCGCGATCTGCTTGTAGATTTCGGTCACGCGTCCGTCCGGATCAGACACCACCGACGGCTTGCCTGAATCGGTATCGGCGCGGATCGCCCCATCGAGCGGTAGGGCGCCAAGGAATTCGACATTGTAGTCTTTGCACATGCGCTCGCCGCCGCCTTCGCCGAAGATGCGTTCTTCGTGGCCGCAGTTCGAGCAGATATGCAGGCTCATGTTTTCGACCACCCCTATGATGGGAATGCCAACTTTCTCGAACATCTTCAGGCCCTTGCGCGCGTCGATCAATGCGATGTCCTGCGGGGTAGTCACGATGACCGCCCCCGTCACCGGCACACGCTGAGCCAGCGTCAGCTGGATGTCGCCGGTACCCGGGGGCAAGTCGACCACCAGATAGTCGAGATCGTTCCAGTTGGTGTTGTTCAGCAACTGTTCCAGCGCCTGCGTCACCATCGGGCCACGCCACACCATGGGGGTTTCGACATCGATCAGGAAGCCGATTGACATCGCCTGAATGCCATGCCCCATGAGTGGCTCGAGGTTTTTGCCATCAGTCGACTCAGGCTTGTCGGTGATGCCGAGCATGGTGGGTTGCGACGGACCATAGATATCCGCATCCAGCATGCCGACTCGCGCGCCTTCGGCAGACAGTGCCAGTGCCAGGTTGACGGCGGTGGTGGATTTTCCGACGCCGCCCTTGCCAGAAGCCACGGCGATGATGTTCTTGACATTGGGAATGAGCTTGACGCCGCGCTGCACGCTGTGCGAAACGATCTTGAAGCTGACGTTTGCGGTGGCGCCGGTCACGCCGTCGATCGTCCTGAACTTGTCTTCGATCTGCTGCTTGATGGTGGCCAGCTGGCTCTGTGCCGGATAGCCCAGCAGAACATCGACTGAGACGTTTGATCCGTCGACCTTGATGTTGCGGACGGATTTGGTCGATACGAAGTCTTTTTGAGTGTTGGGGTCAACCAGCTCTTTTAGTGCGGTCTGCACCTGTAGGTCAGTAACGGCCATGCTTGCTCCAGCGGGTTAATTAGCAATCGCTCATTTTAACGAATTCTGCCGCTTTGGGTAAACTGAAAGCCAGAAAACACGCGGGTTTCCCTGCCGTTTGCAGGGATATTGACGACCGTTAACGACAGGGAGCGACCACGCCTTTGGTCCAGCACAAGCGTTTGGATGGCTCGGATTTGGTCTTGGCAACGGGCTTCGGCGAAACCGGTGTGCCCGGTTTCCGCGCGGGCTTGGAGGGGGGCTGCGAGGCGCCCGGGGCCTTCGACGCCTGGGACTCCAAGGCCAGCAGGTCGACCACCGGGGTGGGCGCAACCGAACCGTAATCGACCGGTATCTCGTTCACCGGCACGGCGACAGTCGGCGTTGCTGGTTCACCCGCAACGGAAGCCTGTCCGTTCACGGTGACGGATTCGACGCCGAACACAATTTCGGCCGGCCCTGCATTCACTTTGCCTTCCTGTGCCAGCGCTGCGGCCAGCGCCGCGTCTTCCGCCACGGCCTGCGCAATGTCCGGCTCGCTCTGCGGCAACTCCATCACAGGGGTGTCGGCCACCGGGCCATAGTCGACCATGGCCGGTGCGGGCGAAGCCCCGCCCTCCAGCATCATCGCCTCCGGCGCCCCATAAACCGGGGGAAGCTCCACCACAGGGGTGTCGGCGACCGGGCCATAGTCGACCGCAGCAGGGGTCAGGGAGGTCGCCGGTACCGGCACCATCACCCACACGACGGCCGGCATCGGCATGGGAGCCGGGTACTGCGGCAGGACCGGCCACATCATGCCGGGTGGAGGCGCCCAGTAATACACCATCGGCCTGGCTGCGGGCATCATCGGTGGCCACATCAAAACCGGCGGCACCATGTCCGGCTTCATCGCAGACGTCACCTGATCGGGAATCGGCTGTTCGTTCGACACGGCGATCTCGACGTCGGCAGCGGCTGCCAGGCTGGGAGCCAGCAGCAACGCGGCAATAACACTGCGCAGTTTTTTGGGTGCGCTCATACGTTTTCTCTCCCTAATCGTGTGTTGCCGACAAACCTTGGCACCAAGATGTGACGTGATTTAACCGGGCTCGACTCAGTGGGGCTCGGCGTAATGGGCAACCAGCACGGCTTCCGGCACCCGCAACCGGATGGCGGCCGCCAACTCGCTGATCGCGCCCGGGCTGGGGCGCAAAGACACCCACAGCAGGTTCAGTTTCAGGTTGAGATCGGCAAATACCACATCCTGATGGAGCGCCAGCACCGACTGGATATCGCGCGATGCACGTTCAATGTCTTCAGGTGTGCGGCTGCGTAACCGGGGAATCAACATCATGAAATCGGTCAGACGGCGTCCGGTACTGTCACGGGTGGGCGCCAGTTGCCACAATGGCAGCCCCGGCCGGGATTCTGATCGCGTTGTCAGCGTGGAAGAAGCATAAATCCGTATCTTCATCACGCCTCAGCTTCCCGGGTTTCAGGGCTTGAACTGCAAATCCGGCGCCGCGCCGCGCCGGTCGCACATCCGGCGAGCGCGTTGCCGCAGGAAGCGGATGTCCTTGTGCAGGTAGCGCTCCAACTCCTCAAGTGCGAGCCGGTAGACTTCGCGCTTGAACTCGACGACCGAGTCCATTGGAACCCAGTATTCATTCCAGCGCCAAGCGTCGAACTCCGGATGACTGCTGGCCCGAAGCGAGACATCGCAGTCGCGCCCAGTCAGGCGCAGCAGAAACCAGATCTGCTTCTGGCCGCGGTAGAGGCCGCGATTGTCGCGCCGCGTCCAGTGGGCCGGCACTTCATATCGCAACCATTCACGCGTGCGTCCAAGGATACGCACATGGTCAGGCTGCAACCCAACTTCTTCTTCCAGTTCCCGGAACATGGCCTGTTCCGGCGTTTCCCCTGCATTGATGCCGCCCTGGGGAAACTGCCAGGCGTGCTGATTAACGCGCTTGCCCCAGAAAACCTGGTTGTGCGCATTGCACAAAATTATGCCTACGTTCGGGCGGTACCCTTCTCGGTCGATCATGGCCGCCACCATCTTTAAGATTTCGATTATCTGCATTCTTTCACACCCACCGGAAATTGCAAACCTTAAATGACCACTAACTTTCCCTTATGCATTGTTTTAATTGATTTTTTGCGCCGACAATCCGATTGGAGAACTGACAAGGCAGCATCGTCGGGCGGCCCGAATAAAAACGTGAAACGGTGGGGGTTTGATCTGAAGGGCATCCATCTAATGCGGATTGACAGGCGCAGCCGCTGAATATTCATGCACCCCGCCGGCAAGTGAAAACTGCCAGGGGACCCCGCGAGGCAATAGAGAGCACGCTCGCCCGCTGGAAAAGCGCGTACTGCCTGGGCCATCAAAAAACACCGGTATCGAATCGCCGAGTCTCAAGGCAGCAGCGGCGCGATGCCCTCCGCCCACTGAAGGTCCCGTGCAAACCCGCGCAAATCGAGTCCGTAGCGCTTAGACAAATCGGCCAGGCGCGGCTGCGCAGCGGCAAGCCTTGCCGCTGCGCCCGGTTCGGCAAATGCAAACACGATCACGTTGGTCTTGTTCTGCACCGACAACCAGCCCACTTCGCCGTCGAAAGCCCGTGTCAGGCGCGCAAAGTACTCGGCAAACTCCCTGTCGCGCCCCCATAAATTGACCACCAGCACGCCACCAGGGCGCAGCACGCGACGGCAGGCAGCATAGAAGGTCTGCGTCGCCAGCGCCTCCACCTGGTTGCCGGCATCGAAACCATCGAGCAGGATGACGTCGGCGCTGCCGGGATGCTGACGCACATACAACGCACCGTCGGCCTCGATCACGGCCAGCGTTTCGTCGTCGGGTGGCAATTCGAAATGCGCTCGCGCAGCGGCGATTACCCGCGGGTCGATCTCCACCGCGGTGATGCGAGTCTGGGGACGCTGCTTGCGGATGAACTTGGCAAGGGAACCGCCACCCAGCCCGATCATCAGCACGTCCCTAGGCGCGTCATCGAACATCAGGAAGCCCATCATCGCGCGCGTGTAGGCCAGTTCGAGATCCCACGGCCGTGTCACCCGCATTGCACTCTGGATGGCATGACTGCCCAGGTGCAGCATCCGCATCCCCCGTTCCTCCACCACCTCGATGGCTTCGCCGCCCGGCTGCTCGCGGCGGCCTGGGCGGCCCAGCTTCAGGCGCATGGCGGCCACTCGGCCGGGAGGGAAGGTTGGCAAGCAACTTCAGCCCCCGCCAAAAAGGCTGTAACCGGAATGAAATCGGGTGTGACTGGCATGTTTAAATAAATTGGCCTGCAGATGGCATTTCTCGAAGGCGCCATTCTATCGTTGCTGCGGTCAGCGGCTGCGGTGACAAGACAGCAGCACCCCTCATCTCACCGCGCACACGAGTTCTGTCGCCTGTTTTGACAGGCAAACTCCCCCTCCACGCGGTAAAATGCCGCTCTTTGCCACTCCGCTTCTTTCTCCATGCGTGCCACCCAGTTTTTCATTTCCACCACCAAGGAAGCCCCTTCCGAAGCCGAACTCGTCAGCCACAAACTCATGCTGCGTGCCGGGCTCATCAAGCGCCTCGGTTCGGGCCTCTATACCTGGATGCCGCTGGGCCTGCGCGTACTGCGCCGGGTCGAGGCCGTCGTGCGCGAGGAGATGAATCGTGCCGGCGCGATCGAACTGCTGATGCCGGCAGTGCAGCCCGCCGAACTGTGGGAAGAAACCGGGCGCTGGGCGGTGTTCGGCCCGCAGATGCTGAAGATCAAGGATCGCCACCAGCGCGATTTCTGCTTCGGGCCGACCCACGAGGAAGTCATCACCGACGTGGCGCGCCGCGAAATCAAGAGTTATCGCCAGCTGCCGGTGAATTTCTATCAGATCCAGATGAAGTTTCGCGACGAGATCCGCCCGCGTTTCGGCGTCATGCGCGCGCGCGAATTCCTGATGAAGGATGCCTACTCCTTCCACGCCAGCAAGGAAAGCCTCGCCGCCACCTACCAGACGATGTACGAAGCCTATACGCGTGTGTTCTCCCGGCTGGGACTGACTTTCCGTGCCGTGGCGGCCGACACCGGCGCCATCGGCGGTTCGGCCTCGCACGAATTCCACGTGCTGGCGGACTCCGGCGAAGACCTTATCGCCTACTGCCCTGATTCCGACTACGCCGCCAACGTGGAACTGGCCGAGGCGCTCGCCCCCGCCACCCCTCGTACAGTGCCGCAGGAAACGCTGCGCGAAGTGGACACGCCGAAACAGATTACCTGCGAGGAAGTTGCCGCCCTGCTCGACATCCCGCTTTCCCGCACCGTGAAGCTCATCGCCGGCATGGTCAGAAGTGAAGCGGGCGAGCAAATGGTTGTGCTGCTGCTGCGCGGCGACCACATGCTCAACGAAGTCAAGCTCGGCAAGCTGGAAGGTCTCACGGATTTCCGGCTGGCAAACGAAGCCGAGATACGCGCCGCCTTCGATTGCCCGCCCGGCTTCCTGGGGCCGGTCGGGATCGATCGTACCCGGTCACGGGTCATCGCCGACCGCACGGTCGCGACGATGAACGATTTCGTCTGCGGCGCGAACAAGCCGAAACTCCACCTCGCCGGCGTCAACTTCGGCCGCGACCTGCAGGAACCGGATGTTGTGGCCGATATACGGAATGTCGTTCCCGGCGACCCCAGCCCGGATGGCCGGGGCCCCCTGCAACTGTGCCGTGGCATCGAGGTCGGCCACGTGTTCCAGCTCGGCAGCAAGTACTCGCAGGCGATGAACGCCTCGTATCTGGATGAGGCGGGGCTTTCAAAGGCGATGGAGATGGGCTGCTACGGCATCGGCGTATCGCGCATCGTGGCCTCCGCCATCGAGCAGCATCACGATGACAGGGGCATCATCTGGCCCGTGGCCATGGCACCGTTCTTGCTGGTGATCGTGGCAATCGGCTATGGCAAGAGCGAGATGGTTAGAACTGCCGCCAATAGGTTCTATGCTGAGATATTGGATGCCGGGTTTGACGTGTTGCTGGACGACCGCGACGAACGCCCCGGCGTGATGTTCGCCGATGCCGAACTGATCGGTATACCGCACCGCATCACGATGGGCGAGCGCGGCCTGAAGGATGGCGTCATCGAATACCAGCCGCGGCATGCCGGGCATGGACAAACAGGCGAGCCGCAAAAAATCGCCCTGGACGCGGCACTGGAGTATCTGACGGAATTGCTGAAACACTGACATGAAGAAGACGACGCACATCGGTTTGTTGCTGACCGCGCTCTTTCTGGCCCACCCCGCCCAAGCGGGTGGGCAACGGGAAGAGGCGATGTCGGCCAACGTGCGCGCTTCCCTGCAGCGTGCGATGGCCGATACCGCGGTCACCCGTACCGCATTTCGCAACCCTGCCGACGGAGCCGCATGGCTGAAGGAAATGTCGCGCCGACTCGCCAAGCGCATGCCCGATGAAGCCGAGCGGCTTGAATTCCTGACCACTTTGCATTGGGAGGCCTCACGCGCCGGGGTCGATCCACAGCTGATGCTGGGGTTGATCCAGGTGGAGAGCGGCTTCAGAAAGTATGCAGTCTCGCCGGTGGGCGCACGCGGCTACACCCAGGTGATGCCGTTCTGGGTCAAGGCCATCGGCAGCCCCGACCACAACCTGTTCCAATTGCGCACCAATCTTCGCTATGGCGCACTGATCCTGCGCCATTACATCGACATCGAGCACGGCGATTTGTACCGTGCGCTCGGACGCTACAACGGAAGCCTGGGGCGTCCGGAGTACCCCACGCTCGTGGTCGGTGCCTGGAAACGCCACTGGGACTACGTTCCCGCCACCAGATCGGCAGACGCTTCAGCCGCCTCGCGCAGCTGACAATTTCGATCTCATACGGCCCGGTCTAACGGACAGGGCACATTGTTTGCACGTGATGCCCGGCTTGCCTTCTTGCTTCAAACGGCTGCAGTCTGTCTATAGTGATTTCACGCCTGGGTTCCCGCTGCCAGATTGCCTGATACACGGCAGCGGGATGATTGCGGTTGTTGTACCGCTTCAACGGGAAGCCTCAGTGGGTTCTGTTCTTGCCCGATGAATGAGCGCAGGAGGATAGAGTGCCACACCGGACAGACATGCCCGATGCCCAGGCACCCAGGGTCATTTTGGACTGAGGACAACCAGTGTCTTGGGCTGGCATTCCGCAGTCACCACGGTCCCTGGCATGCCAGGGACCGCCCTGACCACTGCGTTGAACGGCGCCTTCAGCTCTGCGTCCTGCAAATTCTTTTCCGCGATCACACGACGTGCGCTGGCCGTTGCCAGGACAGCCTGCGCGCGCGCATGACGCAATGCCGCCGCTTCCAGTTCGGTGGCCGAAGAAACGGTGCGGTCGAACAGTTCCTGCGCCCGATCCAGGTCGCGTTTTGCGTCACTCTCCTCAGCCTGCGCGCGCGACTGTTCTGCAACGGCCTCGTCCAGACGCGCCTGAAGGATGGTCTTGTCCAGTTGCAGCAGCAGCGTGCCCTTGCTGACGCGCTGCCCAGGCTTCACAAACACCTTTTCCACCACACCTGAAACCGGGGTGGTCAATAGGATGTCTTCTGCAGCCCAGAGCGTCCCCGTCGCCATCACGCCCCAGCCGGTCAGCGCCGCGGCCCATACGCCCAGTTTCATTTTTTTGCTCCCTCGACAGGCGGCAAACTGCCGCCAGACAATGCTTCCAGCCGTGCCAGCGCCAGCGCCAGCCGATATTCCACCTGCTTGCGGCGCAAGCGCGCCGCCTGTGTTTCGGCCATGCTGTTGCCCAGTGTGGTTTTCAACTCCAGTTCGTATTCCGCACGGGCCCGTTCCAGCGCCCAGTCACGGTATTCGATCTGCTTGTCGGCAGCGCTGCGGCTGCTACCGCGCAGCCATTCGATTTCCTGCAGGGTGACCAGCAGCGTGTCCGCCAGGTCGAGTTTCAGTTTGTCGTACTCGGCGGCGGTACGCTCCTTGAGCGCCAGTTCACGCGCGACCCGCGCATCCACGCGGCCGCCCTGGTAGAGCGGCAGGTTGAACACCAGCCCGGCACTGTAGTCATCGCGCGTATTCGAGAAGCGACTGTAGCTGCCGGCATACACATCGGCGTTCACCGTCGGGTTGCTTTCCGCCCGAATCGAGCCCAGCCGGGCGTCCGCGGCAGCGATCTGGGCCTGCAATATATTCAGGCGCGGGTTCTTTGCCATCACCCAGGGCAGCAGGGATTCGTATGCCGGCACCGGGCGCGCATTGTCCTTCAGGGCCGGCTCAACCAGATCGGTGGGCAATTTGTCGGGACGATACATGGCATTGGCAAGCCTCTGCCGCGTGCTGCGAAGTCGCTGCTGGCTGGCATTGCGACGCTCGCGAACATCCTGGTAGCCGGCTTCAACCCTCATCAGCTCGGGTTGACTGATCTGCCCCACCTTGTAGCGATCCTTCGCTTTGTCCCACTCCGTGTAGGCGACGGCAAGAAATTCATTGTCCGCGGCGTACTGCATGTCCGCCAGCAGCACGTCGAAATAGCGCGCCATGATGTCGATGCGGCGCAGGTTCTCGACATTGAAAAGCGCCATCTGGCGCGCTGCAATCTCCTGGTCCGCTGCCGCGACGGCCTGGCTGCTGCGACCAAAATCGAACAGCGGCTTGCGCAGGATGATCACACCGACATTGTTGGGCTCCCAATCGCCGGTCTGGCGGTAGCCGGTGCGCAGATCGCCATCGATGGACAGGCTGAAAGCCTGCCGGCTGTCGGCCTGATCGCGGTCTGCGCGCGCCAGCGCCAGGTCGCTCTCTGCAATGCGCAATTCGGGGTGAGGGGCAGTCACGCTCGCCAGCGCCTCGTCCAGCGTCAACCGCTCAGCTAGGGCTGGAGCAGACAACGCACACAGCAGCAAAATGCACCAGCCAAACCGCGCCATTACTTGCCTTGCTTGTATTTGGTGAAGGGCTCGGTTGCGTAGACGCCATCGGCGACATACTGGCCGAGTAGCAGGAATTCCTCCTTGTTCTTGGTGGGGCCGGTATGACGCGTGACCAGCTTGCCGTCGAGATCGAAGAACAGCATGGTCGGCGTGGCGCGCACGCGATGCGAGAAGGCGAAGGCCTTCTCGGTGGTTTCCTTGCCCTGGAAGTCAATCATCTGGGTATCGCCGTTGACGTCGATCGGATAGATGAGGAACAGTTTCCGAAATGCATCCTGCACATCGGGCTGATTGAGTATGGTGGTTTTCATGCGCTCGCAGAATGGGCAATCGTCCATTTCAAAGAACAGGAAAATGCCCTTCTTGCCCTGTTGCCTGGCGATGTCGAGGTCTGCCTTCAGGTCGCCGAACTTGGGCTGGAAGAAGTGGTTGCCGGGGTCGCGCGTTTCCGCCCAGGCAGGCGCGACAAGCAAAACCAAAAACGCGATGAGCAGTTGTCGCATGCTGTTTCCTTGGATGTGTACAGAAATTACTTGCCTGCGCGGCCGCTTTTGCTGGAAATGTAGGTTTCCACCGTTTTACGCGTCACCGCGCCCACCTGCTGAGCGACCATTTTACCTTCCGGGTTGTATAGATAGGTAGTCGGCAGACCCTGCACCGGGCCGATCTGGTCCACCACCTGTGGACTGCCGAGCACGATGGGATAGCTCACCAGCATGCTGTCGGCAAAATCGGTCACCTGACTGGCGCTGCGGAAATCGAGTGCCACGCCGATGACGACGAGATTGTTTTTCTTGTTCTCGTGCAGGGCGATCAGGTCGGGAATCTCTTCGAGACAGGGGGGACACCAGGTCGCCCAGTAATTCACCAGCACCCATTTGCCCTTGTAGCCCGCCAGCGTGTGGGTCTTGCCCGCAGTATCGGTCATCTTGAAGCCGTCCGCCTGTACCCATGACGCCAGCAGTGCCAGCAACAGCCCGGCCATCCACATCGGATAAAATCGATACCTTTGTAATGTCTGCATTGGTTTTCCCATCATGAATGAATCCGCCACGAACAAATTTCGCATCGAGAAAGACTCGCTTGGCGAAGTCCAGGTTCCCAAGGATGCCTGGTTTGGTGCACAAACTGCGCGTGCCATTGGCAATTTTCCCATTTCCGGCCGCCGTCCGGACAGGGATTTCGTACTAGCCCATGTCCGCATCAAGCTTGCCGCCGCACGTGCCAACTGTCAGCCGGGCTGGCTCTCCGAAAACAAGCGCGATGCCATCGTCGCCGCCTGCGAAAAAATACTCGCTGGCGAGTATAGCGACGAATTCGTGGTCGACCGCTTCCAGGCCGGTGCCGGTACCAGCCACAACATGAACAGCAACGAAGTTATTGCCAACCTCGCCAGCGTGGCGCTGGGTGGCGAGAAAGGGGCTTACAAGCCGGTCAACCCCAACGACGATGTCAACATGGGGCAGTCGACCAACGACACCATTCCCACCGCGATCCGGCTGGCCGTGCTGGCCAAGCTGCCGCGCCTCACCGCAGCGGTGCACGCGATGGCGGCGGAGTTTTCCCGCTTGGCCGCACGCGAAAAGGACACGGTGAAATCCGGCCGCACCCATTTGCAGGACGCGGTGCCCACCACGCTGGGACTGGAATTCGCCGGCTACGCCTGGACGCTGACCCGCTGCGCCACGAGTCTGGAGGCGGTGCGCCCGGCGCTGTGCGAGATCGGGCTCGGCGGTTCCGCCGCCGGCACCGGGCTCAACACCTCGCCCGACTACCCGGCGCGCGCCGCGGCGGAGCTGGCCAGGCTCACCGGCGAGCCGATCCGTGTCGGCCAGCTGGTCGCGCAGATGCAATCGATGAACGACCTCGCACGGCTCTCCGGCGAAATCCGCAATCTCGCGCTGGAACTCACCCGCGTCTCCAACGACCTGCGCCTGCTCGCCTCGGGCCCGCGTACCGGCCTGGGCGAAATCCAGCTGCCGCCGGTACAGCCGGGTTCTTCCATCATGCCCGGCAAGGTCAATCCGGTCATGTTCGAGATGCTCAACCAGGTGTGCTTCCAGGTGCTGGGGCAGGACGCCGCCGTGTCCTACATGGTGCAGGCCGGGCAGATGGAACTCAACGTGATGATGCCGGCACTCGGCAGCGCGCTGTTCGACGCCATGGACTGGCTGACCAACGCCATGAATGCCGCCACCGAAAAGAACCTCAAGGGCATCGTCGTCAACCGTGAACGCTGCGCCTTCTTCATCCACCAGAGCGTCGCGCTCGCCACCCTGCTCAACACCCGGATCGGTTACAACCAGGCCGCCGAGGTCGCCAAGGAATCTGAAAAGTCCGGCCGCCCGGTACGCGACATCGTCGCCGAACGCGGGCTGATGAGCGCGGCGGATTTCGATGCGCTGGTACTGCAGGCGGCGCATGGGGTCGGGAGTGGCGGCGGTGCCGGTTAAGGGCTCACTGGCATGACATTTTTTCTCCGAACATAAAGCCCGACATGCCTATCCAGTGGTTCCCCGGTCACATGACCACCGCGCGCAAGAAAGCCGCGGAGACGATGGCACAGATCGACGTGGTGGTCGAGGTGCTCGATGCGCGCCTGCCGGAAGCGGGCAGCAATCCGATGATCCACGAGTTGCGTGCACATCGTCAGCGCGCCTGTCTCAAGTTGCTGAACAAGGCCGACCTGGCCGACCCGGAGGCGACGCGTGCCTGGCTGGATTACTACAACAAGCAGTCGGGCGTACTGGCGGTGGCCATTTCGGCCAAAAAGGCCAGCGACGTAGCAAAGCTGCCGGCGCTGGCACAGAAGCTCGCGCCGCATCGCGACGACACCTTCAAGCCACTGCGGCTGATGATCATGGGCATTCCCAACGTCGGCAAATCGACGCTGATGAACACCTGGGTCAAGCGCAAGGTCGCGGCCGTCGGCGACGAACCGGCGGTGACCAAGTCGCAGCAGCGCATCAACCTGTCGCCGCGCCTGATCCTGGTCGACACGCCGGGCATGACCTGGCCGAAGATCGAGCACGATTCTGACGGCTTCATGCTGGCGGCCAGCCACGCGATCGGCCGCAACGCCGTGATCGACGAGGAAGTGGCGATTTTCCTGGCGGGCATCCTGCTCGAACGCTACCCGGCATTGCTGAAGGCGCGTTACGGCTTTTCGCTGGAAGGGCTTGACGCGACCGGCGTGCTGGAAGCGGTGGCGAAGAAGCGCGGCTGCATCCTGAAGGGACGCGGTGGCGAACTCGATCTGGAAAAGGCGGCGATGATCCTGCTGACCGATTACCGTAGTGGCACGCTCGGCCGCATCAGCCTGGAAACACCGGCAACGCGGCAGGCGATGTTGGCGACCGCGGCAGCCAAGCCAGCCAGGGCCAAGACGCCGGGACCCGACACCGATGCGTAGTCAGTCGTCGGCAGGCCAGGCCAGGGCGTCGACCCAGGCGATGGTTTGCTGCCTGCCCTGCACGACCGTCACCGGCAGCGCCTCCTGCCATGCCCAGCGCCGCATTGCATGCCGCTTGCCGGAACCGGTAACGACAAACCAGACACGCTGACTGCGACTCAGTCGCGCAGCCGACAGGCTCACGCGCTCAGGCGGCGGCTTCGGCGCGCCATGCACAGCCAGCACGTCGACGCTGTCCGGCGCCGTTCCCCAGGCGTGATCGGGAAACAGGCTGGCGGTGTGGCCGTCCTCACCCATGCCGAGCAACACCAGATCAAAATTCGCAACGCCGGCCAGCCAGCCCGCATACCGGGCGGCGGCCTGCTGCGCTCCCTGTTCCGCCGGAATGGGACGACGGTTTTCAGGAGGGATGCGCGAAGCGGACAGCCATGCGGTTTCAGCCATGACGTTGTTGCGCTCTGGGTGGGCCTCCGGCAGACAGCGCTCGTCGCCGTACCAGACATGCCAGTTCACATCGCCCACCTGGCGCTCCGCCAGTGCGCGATACAGGGCACGCGGCGTGCTGCCGCCGGCCAGCACCAGGTGGAACGCACCGCGAGCTGCAATCGCGGCTGCGGCTTCGGCGCACAGCGCATCGGCGAGCGCCGGCACCAGTTCATCGGCATCGGGAAATACGCGCCACTCGGGCAGTCTCATAACGCGTTGCGCCATGCCTGGTCGTCGCTGTCGAACAGGCGGTTTGCGTCGGGCGGCCCCCAACTGCCCGCAGGGTAGGTCGGGATGTATTCGCGCTCGACTGCCCAGTTCTTGAGGATGGGATCGACCACGCGCCACGCCCACTCGACTTCATCGAAGCGGATGAACAGCGAGCGATCGCCTTCGATGACGTCGAGCAGCAGCGTCTCGTAGGCATCGAGCGTCTGTTCGTCGGTCTTGAGGAAGCTCGCGTTCATCTGCATCAGTCGTGTATCCATGTCGAGGCCCGGCTGCTTGACGTGGATTTCCATGCGCATCGATTCTTCCGGCTGGATCGACAGCAGGATCCAGTTGGGATCGATCGTTTCGAGCGGCGTTTCGCGAAACAGCTGCTGCGGCGGATGGCGGAAGCGGATCGCGATCATCGAAGTCTGATGCGGCATGCGCTTGCCGGTGCGCAGATAGAACGGCACGCCGCGCCAGCGCCAGTTGTCGATGTAGAACTTGGCGGCGACGAAGGTTTCGGTGACGGAATTCGGCTCGACACTATCTTCCTGCTGGTAGCCCAGCACGGTCTCGCCGTCGACCACCCCACGCGCGTATTGCGCACGAATCGCGTGGGCGTGCACCGCGCGCTTGGCGATCGGTCGGATCGATCGCAGCACCTTCACCTTTTCGTCGCGCAGGGCGTCGGCCTCGAGCGCGGGCGGCGGCTCCATGGCCACCACGGTGAGCAACTGCATCAGGTGGTTCTGCAGCATGTCGCGCAGTGCGCCTGCGTGATCGTAATAGTCGGCGCGCTTTTCGATGCCGACCGACTCCGCCACGGTTATCTGTACATGGTCGATGAAATTGCGATTCCACAGCGGCTCGATCAGCGTGTTGGCGAAGCGGAAGACGAGCAGATTCTGCACCGTTTCCTTGCCGAGAAAATGATCGATGCGATAAACCTGCTCCTCGTCGAAATGCTGGTGCAGCAGGCGATTGAGCATCTGCGCCGACTCGATGTCCTCGCCGAAGGGCTTTTCGATCACCACCCGATTGACGCCGCGCGGCTTGTTGAGTCCCACGGCTTCGAGGTTCTGGATCACCGCGCCGAATTCGGCCGGCTTGATCGCCAGATAAAAAACCGTGCTTGAGCATGCCGCCTCAGGCGGCAATCGTTCGGCGAGGGCCCGATAGGATTCGACATCGTTAAGGTCGCCGCGCATATATTTGAAACGCGCGATGAAACGTTCGAAAACCGGGGTGTCGAGCGACCCTTTGATCTTGTCCTTGAGAACCTCCCGCATGTGTTCGCGCCAGGTCTCGGTTGTCCATTCGCGGCGCGAGAACGCAATGATCGAAAGCGATTCGGACAGTCGTGCCGCAGCCTCCAGGTGATACAGCGCGGGCAGCAGCTTGTTCGATGCGAGGTTGCCCGTGGCGCCGAAAATCACGAACGAGCACGGAAGGTTGTCGGGCGACGTGTTCTTGGCGAGATTCATCTCAGCCCTCCTTCACGGCGTGGCCACCGAATCCCTGGCGCATCTTGGCCAGCATTTTTGCCGCATAGTCATTCCTGCCCTGGGTGGCGAATCGCATCATCAGGGACAAGGTCATCACGGGCGTGGGGATGCCCTGCTCGACCGACTCCAGTGCCGTCCAGCGTCCCTCGCCCGAATCGGCGACGAACGGTTCGATATTTTCCAGCGCCTGGTCATGCGCCAGGAAATCCGCCGACAGATCCAGCAGCCATGAACGCACCACGCTGCCGTGCCGCCACAACTCGGCGATCTCGCCGACATCGAGGTCGAAACCCGGCTTGTTTTTCATCAGCGCGAAGCCTTCGGCGAACGCCTGCATCATGCCGTACTCGATGCCGTTGTGAACCATCTTGACGAAGTGGCCCGAGCCGACCGGACCGGTGTGCAGCCAACCGGTAGTGGGCGTGGGCGCCAGCGCTTCCATGTAGGGCTTGAGTCGCACCGCCGCCGCATCACTGGCGCCGAACATGATGCAGTAGCCGTTGTCCAGCCCCCACACGCCGCCTGACACGCCCGCATCGGCGAACTCGATCTGCTGCGCCGCCAGCAACTCGGCGCGACGCTGGTCGTCCTTGTAATAGGCATTGGCACCATCGACCACCAGATCACCCGCACTCAACAGCGGCATCAGCGTTGCCAGCGCAGATTCGGTCGCTTCACCTGCTGGCAACATCAGCCACACGATGCGTGGCGCCTGCAAGGCGTCTACCAAGTCAGCCAGGGTGGCGCAGGCAAGGTGGCCGGTTTCCACGGCGATGGCCTCGCTCACTTCATGGCTGCGGTTGTTGAGAGCGATCCGGATGTTCTTGCGAGCCAGCCGCCGCGCCATATTGCCACCCATGCGACCCAATCCGACGATACCGAATTCCATGTCGTGCTCCTGTATTTGAAATCCATGAAGCTGACGCAACGATCGCGCCAGCGGTAAACCCATGATAGTAGGGGCGGATGACAGGCGTGCAGTGTCCGGCGCGCGACAAGTCGGTGCACGATGCACCGTATCAGGCCAGCAGACCGGGAAACAGCGTACCGAGCCCGCTCGCGATCATTTCAATCGAAATTGCCGCGATGATCAGACCCATCAGGCGGGTGACGACGTGAATGCCGGTCTTGCCCAACTGCCTGGCGATCGTCGGCGCGGCACGAAACGAGAGCCACACCGACAAGGCGACCAGCGCCACTGGAATCAGCAATGCTGCCTGATGCAGCACCTCGCCTTTGGCTGCGCCTGCCGCCACGATCATATGGGTGATCGCGCCCGGCCCCGCCAGAAGCGGGATCCCCAGCGGCACCACGCCGACCGCGTCCTTTTCTTCGGCTTCCACGGCTTCGTCCTCGGTTTGCCGCTGCGGGCTCACACGTGCCTGCACCATCGACAAGGCCAGCAACAGGAGCAACAGGCCGCCGGCTACAGAAAAGGACGCGAGGCGAATGCCGAAAACCGCGAGCATGGGCTGGCCCAGGAATGTGAACAGGGTCAGAACCCCCAGCACCGTCAGCGCAGCTATACGTGCTGCTGAACGGCTTTGCATGAGGGTATAGCCCCGCGTGGCAAGCAGGAAAATCGGTATGACGCCGACCGGATCGACAATGGCAAACAGCGCGAGCGTCGCCTTGATGAGTTCGAGCATATCCATGGTTGCATGATAGCCGCGGGGCGCTGCAACGCCTCAGATCCGGCGAAACACCAGATCCCACACTCCATGTCCCAGACGGATGCCGCGTTGCTCGAACTTGGTGAGCGGCCGCGTATCGGGGCGCGGCGCATAGTCGCCCGCTGTATTTTTCAGCTGTTGTTCGGCCGATAGGACTGCGAGCATCTGCTCGGCATACTCCTGCCAGTCGGTGGCCAGATGAACGTAGCCGGCGGGCCGAAGACGGCCGGCCAACAAATGCACAAGCGGTGGCTGGATCAGGCGGCGCTTGTGGTGACGCTTCTTGTGCCAGGGATCGGGGAAAAATATGTGGATACCGGCCAGGCTGGCAGGTGCCAGCATCCGGGTCAGGACGTCAACAGCGTCGTGCTGAATGATGCGAACATTGGTCAGGCCGCGCTCGCCGATCTGCTTCAGCAGCGCCCCCACCCCCGGCGTATGCACTTCAACGCCAAGATAGTCGTTTTCAGGATGGGCGGCAGCAATCTCGGCCAGTCCCTCGGCCATGCCGAATCCGATTTCCAGGATGCGCGGGGCGGCACGGCCAAACACCGCGTCGAGGTCGAGTACGGCCGGCTGGTAAGCCAGCATGAACTGCGGCCCGATCTCCGCCAGCGCGCGCGCCTGCCCCGATCCGACGCGCCCGGCGCGCAGCACATAGGAACGGATGCGCGGATGCGCGCCGGCGTCAGTTGTCATGCTTATTTGTTGCCGGCAATGAGGCCGCTGGTGGGCGAGCTGGGGCTGGCCTGATAGATTTTTTTCGGCATCCGTCCGGCCAGGAAGGCTTCGCGGCCTGCTTCCACGGCCTTTTTCATCGCCGAGGCCATCAGCACCGGATTGCCGGCACCGGCGATCGCCGTATTCATCAGCACCGCGTCGCAGCCGAGCTCCATCGCGATGGTAGCGTCGCTGGCGGTGCCGACGCCCGCGTCGACGATCACCGGCACCGAGAGGCGGTCGATGATGATCTGCAGGTTCCACGGATTGAGGATGCCCATGCCGGAGCCGATCAGGCTCGCCAGCGGCATCACTGCGACGCAGCCGATCTCTTCCAGCTGTTTGGCGACGATGGGGTCGTCCGACGTATAGACCATCACCTGGAAGCCGTCCTTCACCAGCACCCCGGCCGCCTTCACCGTTTCCGCCACGTTGGGATACAGCGATTCGGCGTCACCCAGCACTTCGAGCTTGACCAGGCTATGGCCATCCAGCAGTTCACGCGCCAGGCGCAGGGTACGGATCGCGTCGTCGGCCGTGTAGCAGCCCGCCGTGTTGGGCAGGTAGGTGTATTTCGACGGCGGCAGCGCGTCGAGCAGACTGGGCTGGCCGGCATCCTGGCCGATATTGGTTCGCCGGATGGCAACGGTGACGATTTCCGCGCCCGAGGCCTCGACCGCGAGACGGGTTTGTTCAAAATCCTTGTATTTGCCGGTGCCGACCAACAGGCGTGAGGCATAGGATTGACCGGCGATGACGAGTGGTTCCATGAATTCAGGGTAATAGAGCTAGGAATAAAGACGCTTCAGCCGCCGCCCACGGCGACCACGATTTCCAGGCGGTCGCCGTCGACCAGCGGCGTCTCGGCATGCTGGCTGCGAGGGATGATCTCGCCATTCTTTTCGATGGCGATGCGCTTACCCGCCAGATCGAGCGACTCGATCAGCTGGGCAAGATTCAGCGGTGCGGGGAAGCGACGGGGTTCGCCATTGATGGCCAGTTCAATCACAACTTCTATCCGGGCGTGAGTTTCAGTATGATTCCGGATTCTACCCTGAAGCACCATGCCGGGCATGAAAGCGGGCGTCGTATAGTGGCATTACCTGAGCTTCCCAAGCTCATGAGGAGGGTTCGATTCCCTTCGCCCGCTCCACTCCATCCAGACCCGTCCCCTTTTCAAATGACTCTCCGCTTCCTGTAAGCGGTCACTCACTTGCCAGGCGCGGCCGTTACGACAGCCCTACATTTCAGATGCCAATTGAGAAGTTTTTTTCTCGGACCCCTTAAAGTTTTTTGCCGTCATTACCGTAAGTCCAGTTGTGCGGTTGTGTGTCAATTTTCTGACGCAATCGCCGACTACCGAACAGGGCAAACCCGCCGCGAGACGGGGACGCAAAGTTACCGGTCTCTGTTATTCCACACAGAATAGAGACAGCGGGACCGCCGGCAACTCTCCGGTCATGCACCTTCCTCCCGTTCCATGTCGGCCAACCGCCCAACCCGCGAGGTGAGCCAAATGGAGCCTGACATGCCTGACAATTCAGTCGTTGTTAACCTCAACGAATTCGAGCGTTCGCGCCGAGCTCAGGTCTCTGCCGAGACACTGACCATTCTTCATGGCAGCCGCGACCTGCTGATCGAAGGCGCGACCCGCGTCCTGACCCGGCAATCCGAAGCGATGGAAAACACGCTGCTCGCGATGGCCGACCGCTCCCCCCTGCTGGAAACCCGCAACACCTATTACGGTGCCCAGGGCATCCTCAACAAGCAGGCCAACGAATTGCTCAGTGCCTGCAAGGACAGGTATTGCCAGGTCTTCAACGACTTTGTCCATAACCGTCGCGAGAAAATCGCTGTGCCCGATTCGTCTGAACTGTCATTGGTCGGCGATCAGGATTATGAGATCACCCTGGCCGTCGACAAGGCTACATCACGCCTGCGCTACAACTGCGCGGAGGAAATGGTTGCGCTGGATGCCCGCATCGCCAAGCTGTTGGGTCGATCCGATTTGACTGAAAACGACAACCCGCTGGGTCCGCGTACGCTGTGCGAAGCCTTGCTCGACGGCATCGGCAGCATGCACTTGGACCAGAGCGTGAAGATCGTGCTGCTGAACCAGTTCGATCTGGTGTTAACCACGGAACTCGCACACATCTACCAGACCATCAACCGCTACCTGATCGATCACGGCATCCTGCCTGACCTCAAGGTCGGCCGACACAATCGCGCACGTCAGACATCTGGCGCATCGAGTCCTGCCCCTGCACAGGTTTCGACTGTAGCAGCGCCCGCACAAACAGGCGGCGACATGTTCAATCTGTTCGAGCAACTGGCGGGGCTCGGTGGCCATGCCCCGGGAAGTTCAGGGGGCCAGACCGCAGGAGGTTTGGGTGGCTACGCTGCAGGAGGACTGGGCGGATATGCCGCTGGCGGTTCTGGTGACCACGTCGCGGCGGGTTCGCGGGGATTTGCCGGCGGCGGGGCTCAGGCAGGTTTAGGCGGGTTCAGCCTGCTCGATTCGCTCAGCCAGTTGCAGGCAGGCGCCATTACGTTGCCGGGCGGAGCCCGCTTCGAATTGCCCCTGCTGGAAGCAGCCAGCATCCAGAACATATTACGCAGCCTGCAGCAAAGCCCTGTCATGCAGGCGGCCACCCCTCTGGACGCGGTGCTGGTGGATGCCGTGGCGATGCTGTTCGATGTGGTATTCGACGAGGCGGCCATTCCCGACCGGCTCAAGGCACAAATCGCACGCCTGCAAATTCCCGTGCTGAAGGCGGCCATGCTGGATCGCAAGTTTTTCTCGCAACCGAATCACCCTGTACGCCGCATGCTGGACGCGATTGCCACGCTGTCCGTCCACCTGCCCGAAACCGAAGCGGGGAACGCTCGCCTGGAAGCCATTTCCAAGGTGGTCAGCCGGGTGCTGGAGAATTTCGAAGACGATTTCGAGGTCTTCGAATCGGCAGCGGCAGAGCTCGAGGCGATGGGCACGCTGCTGGAAGAAACGCTGGAGGAAACCGCTGACGTCAGCCTGCAGCAGGATATCGACCACATCAAGCAGGCCGAACGTGCCGAGCTCGCTCCCGTCATCGTGCATGACTTCATCAATCGCGCGCTGCATGACCAGCCCGTGGCGGAAGCCGTGCGCGAGTTCCTGCGCCGCGACTGGGCGCAGCTCCTGATGACCGATTACATCAACGAAGGCGAGGAAGGTGCGCACTTCAACAGCCATGTCGAGACCATGCGCGAGCTGGTGTGGAGCGTGCAAGCCAAGGCCGACATGGACGCCCGACTGATGCTGGTGCGCATTCTGCCGGGGCTGCTGAAGCGCCTGCGCGAAGGGTCGGCTGAAATCGAACTGCCGTCCAAGCTGGCGGATCGATTCTTTGCGAATCTGGTCATCCTGCATGCCAATGCGGTCCGGCCCAACGCGCAGCCGGTGCCGCTGCCCGAAATCAGCCCCGAGGAAATCGAGGAAATGGCCACTCAGGAAGTGGTCACGGTTGCCGCTGCCGAGGCTGCTATCGAGGCTGCCGCCAAAATCGAGGTCCCTGCGCCCGCTGAAGCCGTCGTGCCGGAAGTCGAGGACGAGTTCACCCTGCGTGCACGTGCCCTCAACAAGGGAGACTGGGTGGAATTCCATTACGATGACGGCACCTTCCGCTGGGCGCGTCTGGGTTGGGTAAGCGGCGTCAAGAACACCTACCTGTTCTCGGATCAGGACGGCATGAACAGCTTCTCCATCGGGCTGCACCGCCTGGCAGACAAGCTGCGGCGTGGCGAAGCCGTGCTGGTCGAACGTAAATCCATCACTGAATCGGCATTTGGCAAGTTGATGAATCTGTTCCGCCAGAAACTCAGCCACGTTTGAGAACAAGACTGCAGTAGATTTATCCGCGTTCACGACCCGGCCGCCTTCTCATCGACGCGTGCCCCCCTGCCAATAGACGGGCTTACCCATTTCTGCCATTGATTAGCAACCTCGCCCCGGCTACCCTGTCGGGGTGAAATCGTTTGCATCCCGCGTCATCCGCTGGCAACAAAGCCACGGTCGCCACAGCTTGCCATGGCAGGCCTGCCGCGACCCCTACCGCATCTGGCTGTCGGAGATAATGTTGCAGCAGACCCAGGTCGCAACGGTCATCCCCTATTTCGAACGTTTTGTGGCGCGCTTCCCCGATCTGCCGGCGCTGGCAACGGCACACGAAGATGAAGTGCTCTCCCTGTGGAGCGGACTGGGCTATTACAGTCGCGCCCGCAATCTGCATGCTGCCGCACGCACCATCATCCACCTCCACGAGGGCAAGTTTCCAGCCGAGCCGGATGCTATCGAACGGCTTCCGGGCGTTGGTCGCTCGACAGCGGCCGCGGTGGCAGCGCTCGCATTCGGCCAGCGCTGCGCCATTCTTGACGGCAATGTCAAACGCGTGCTGGCACGCCATGGCGGAGTGACGGGGTGGCCGGGCGACAATAAAGTCGAAACCGAACTGTGGCAGCGGGCGGAAGCCCTTCTGCCCACGAGGAATATCGAGGCCTATACCCAAGGCATGATGGATCTTGGCGCGCTCGTCTGCACCCGCGGCCAACCGGCCTGTGCGGACTGCCCGCTCAAGGACGACTGCAGTGCCCGCATCCAGAACCGCACCGCCGATTTGCCTGCACCGCGCCCGAAACGCGTCTTGCCCGAAAGGCGGGTGCAGATGCTGCTGCTGCTGGACCGGGGGGAACTGATGCTGGAAAAACGGCCGGCACGCGGCATCTGGGGCGGGATGTGGAGCCTGCCCGAGATCCCTCCCGGGGTGGACCCGGCCAGCCATTGCCATGCGCATTTCGGCTTCACGGCCCGGGCACAGCTCACCTTGAATGATTTCAGCCACAGCTTCACGCACTTCAGACTGCACATCCAGCCCGTGCAGGTGCAGCTTGCCCCGCGCCGAACAAGCCCGCCAGGCCAGATCTGGTTGCACCCCGCCGACGCGCTCGACGCTGCGCTGCCAGCGCCTGTTCGCAAACTGGTCACGCAGCTCGCAGGCGTCTGAGCCTCTCCTGCTTTGATTGCCTCAAATGGGCAGCATGTGGCAGGCGTGATGCTATAAACAAGAAAGTGAATATCAGCGGCAGGAGGTGTTATGGATACACCGAACCGTAAGCCAGGCCCGGCCATCTTTGACGAGGATGGATTCTTGCTCGACCCGAGCATGTGGAGCGAGAGTCTCGCCGACCGTATCGCGCAGAACGATGGTCTGGGCGAGCTCAACGAACTGCAGATCGGACTTCTGCTCGCTTTACGGCGCGAGTTTGCAAAACATGGAACGGTGATGGCACTGAGCCATGTCTGTCACCTCACCGGACAGAGCGCCGATTGCATGCAGCATCTGTTCCCCAGCCCGCGCGAAGCCTGGCGCGTGGCCGGCTTGCCGAACCCGGGCGAGGAAGCCAAGGCCTACTTGTAAGTATCCGGCAGCGCTGCCAGAGTCAAAATCCGCCTGCAGTCGTTCCCCGCACAACCCATTGAACAACCCCTGCATTAGCCGGCTTCATCCTGCACGCTGTCCAGCCTGATCAGAAGCGCGACAGTTCTTCCCGCGTAGCGTTGCCGTCTGCGACCGCACCGGCGTGGTCATAGGTACGCGCTGCCAGCGCCAGCCAGCGCCCTGCCAGCGCCCAGTCGCGCTGGTCACGCGCCAGCCAGCCGCGATAGCGTGCAGCAACGGCCAGCCAGTACTGGTCACCCGCTCGCTCGATCAATGCCGCACCTTCGTCGAGCATGGCCTCGGCGTCATCGAACCTTCCTGCTTCACGATACAGGTTGCCCAGGTTCATCAAATGTTTGCCCAGATGGTGGAAATGACCTTCGGAGCGATTCAGCGCGATGGCCTCCAGCAGCCATTTTTCGGCTGCAGCATGGTCGCCCTGCGCCTGCAGGATCAGCCCCAGATTGTTGATGCTGGCCGAACGCTCGGACAGGTCAGGATTGAGCGGGATCGACGCAAGGTAGAGTGCCCGGGCCATGGCCACATTTCCCTGCGCATAGGCCAGCCCGGCCATGTTGTGCAGCGCGGTCGCCAGATTCTGCCGGCTCGTCTCGCGACGCGCCCATGCAAGCGCCGCCTGGCCGTATTGCATGGCCTCGCTTTCGCGTCCCAGCCTCCGCAGGGTGACCGTCAGCCAGTTATAGGCGTAGGTCCGCAATTCTCCCTGCGGTCGCTTTTGTTCGACCGCCCGCAAGGACTGCAGCGCCTTGCCGAAGTGCCCGGTTTCGTAAGCGGCGCGGGCGGCGCACATGAGCGCCATGGCATCGGCGGGCGCCGCCGCCAGTTGCGCCTGCGCCCTCTGCCCGGCGCTGGCGTAATCAAACGAGGCCAGCGCGTCGTGACAATCATCGGCGCGTGCCAGCGTGCCCCCCAGCACCAGCAACAAAACCGTCCAATTCAATTTCATTTCAGTTTTCTCCAGGGGCGAATCGTGCCATAGAGATGGTGAACACAACGACGACACAGCTTTCGTCAACCCTCAGCCGAAGATCATTATTGGCACATCGCAGCGCCCGGAATCCGGTAAAATCATCGTTCCCAAATGCAAAGAGATTTTTCACCATGTCCATGGCCGACCGCGACGGCGTCATCTGGTACGACGGCAAACTCGTTCCCTGGCGCGACGCCACCACCCACGTTCTGACCCACACCCTGCATTACGGCATGGGCGTCTTCGAGGGGGTACGGGCATACAAGGCCGAACAGGGCACGGCAATATTCCGCCTTCAGGAACACACCGACAGGCTATTTCGCTCCGCCCACATCCTCGGCATGAAAATGCCCTTCGACAAGGCGACGATATCTGAGGCGCAGCGCACCGTGGTGCGGGAAAACAAGCTCGAATCCGGCTATCTGCGTCCGATGGCATTCTACGGCTCGGAAGCCATGGGTATCTCGGCCAAGAACCTGTCGGTGCATGTCATCGTCGCCGCCTGGCCCTGGGGGGCTTATCTCGGGCAGGAAGCGCTCGACAACGGCATCCGCGTGAAGACCTCGTCGTTCGCACGCCATCATGTAAACATCACCATGTGCAAGGCCAAGGCCAACGGCAACTACATGAATTCCATCCTCGCGCACAGGGAAGCCGAGATGGACGGCTACGATGAGGCACTGCTGCTCGACGTCGACGGCTTCGTCGCCGAAGGCTCGGGTGAAAACATCTTCATCATCCGCAATGGCAAGCTTTTTACGCCTGACCTGACCAGCGCCCTGGAAGGCATCACGCGCGACACCATCATCCAGCTGGCAGCCGAAATCGGCCTCCAGCTCGTTGAAAAGCGCATCACCCGTGACGAGGTATATTCCGCCGACGAAGCCTTTTTCACCGGCACTGCCGCCGAAGTCACGCCGATCCGCGAACTCGACAATCGGGCGATTGGCGAAGGCACGCGCGGCCCGCTCACTGCCAGGCTGCAGGCGATGTATTTCGACTGCGTGCACGGCCGGGCGGCCTCCCACACCGACTGGCTCACCCCGGTCAACTAGGCGAGCACCGCATGAGCGATCGGCACGATAGTTCCCCCAAGCAGACAGACGAGCATAAGGCCATCAATTCCCAGCGCCTCATCGAGGTAACGGAAAGCGACCTGCCGCTGCATTGTCCGATGCCGCAGCATGTGGACTGGAACGCCCATCCCCGTGTGTATCTCCCGATTGAATCGAGCGGCAGTGCGCTTTGCCCCTATTGCGGCACGCTCTATCGCCTCAAAGGCAAACCCAGCGGCGGCTCGCACTGAGCGCCACCCCCTCAGACAAGGAGATTTCCATGAAGCGTATCGTCACCCTCGCCGCACTGTTCATGCTGTCCAGCCACGGCGTCTGGGCAGCCGGCACCCAGCAGGACATGCAGGCGGCAATGCAGAGAATGCAGGAAGCGCAGGCCAAGCTGATGGCCTCGATGATGGTGGACAAGAAGAGCCGCTTCGGATTCAACGAAACCGTCAGCGCCCTGCAGGACGCCGCCAAGAAGCGGGGCTGGGAAATCGGCCCGGTCATGGACATGCAGGAAGCCATGATCAAGGCCGGCCACAAGACTGCCAAGCCTTTCAAGATGCTGGTGATGTGCAACAAGGACCTTGCCGAGAACCTGATCAAGGCCCAGGTCGCGCAAAAGGCCATGCCGTTCGCGCCCTGCCGACTCAGTGTTTTCGAGGGGAACGACGGCAAGGTCTACATTGCCAAGCCGAACACGGAACTGATGGCCCAGATGGCAACGCCGGCCTTCGCGCCCTTGCTGAAGCAATTCGCCGAGGAAGAGAACGCGCTGTTGGCGAAAATCATCGAATAGAACTGCTGATCCGTTGGCGCGGTCACAGCATTCCCGGCATGCGGGGATCGCGAATCGCCCCGCCCTCCTCGTGGTCGTCAAGAAATGATCTTTTCAACGCCAGAAGCCGCTGAAGCCGCTTTCTATGCCGCCTTCGAGAGCCGAAATCTCGATGCCATGATGGCGGTCTGGGCCGACGACGACAGCATCGCCTGCATCCACCCCCTGTCAGCACCACTCGACGGACGAGTTGCCGTGTCAGCGGGCTGGCACAGCATGTTCGAGGCCGCCGGCCAGTTCCGGATCCAGGTGGAAGTCGCACACGAAATTCTCGAGGCAACCCAGGCCGTACGAATCGTGCGTGAATATCTGGTTATCGGACAGGAAGCCGGGCCGCGCCCTCCGATCCTGGCGACCAACCTGTATCGCAAGGAGGGCGAGGGCTGGAACCTGGTACTGCATCATGCCTCGCCACTCCAGGTCGGTGATGTACGGCCTGCGCACCCGCCATCGGTCGTGTTGCACTAGAACGCCGCAGGCTGCACGAGCGCCGGACCCGCAGCCATGCATTACCGGGATGACACGGAATATCGCGCGCCTGCCTGGTTGCCGGGCGGCCATTTGCAAACCATCTATTCGAGCCTGTTCATTCATGCCAGGCCGATTGCCTACCGGCGCGAGCGACTGGAGTTGCCGGATGGCGACTTCATCGATTTCGACCGCGTAGACGGCCCGCAGAATGCGCCCAAGGTGGTGCTGTTTCACGGACTGGAAGGCAGCGCCGACAGTCACTATGCACGCGGCCTGATGGACAGGGTGCAGGCACGCGGATGGCAGGGCGTGGTGGCTCATTTCCGCGGCTGCTCGGGCGAGGACAACCGGTTGCCGCGCGCCTATTTTGCCGGCGACAGCCAGGACATCGCCCACATCCTGCAGCATCTCAAGTCACAACATCCCGCTGCGCCGCTTCACGCCGTCGGCGTCTCGCTCGGCGGCAACGCACTGCTGAAATGGCTGGGCGAGCAGGGCGACGCCGCGCGTGCGCTGGTGGAACGTGCGGCCGCCATCTCGGCGCCGGTCGATCTGACCGCCGCCGGCAAGGCCCTCGATCGCGGCTTCAACCGGCGCGTCTACACGGCACGCTTTCTAAAAACCCTGAAAGCCAAGGCCCTGCGCAAGGCTGCACTTTTTCCAGGCTTGCTGGACGTCCCTGCCATCGCCGCCGCCACCACCTTCCGCGAGTTCGACACCCTGGTCACGGCGCACCTGCATGGCTTTCGCGATGCCGAAGACTACTGGCTGCGCGTGTCATCGAAGCCCCTGCTCAACTCCATCCGCGTTCCCACGCTCGTCATCAACGCCCGCAACGACCCCTTCCTGCCGGCGTGGGCACTGCCGACAACCGATGATGTCGCACCGCAAGTCACCCTCGATCAGCCCGCGGGCGGCGGTCATGTGGCTTTCCCGTCAGGCCCCTTTCCCGGCAATCTCGACTGGCTGCCGCGGCGTCTGATGCAGTATTTCGACCGGCACAGGTAAAATCCGCGCATCACTTGTCAGAGAGCACGTTGTGGAATATCCCAAGGAAATCTTCAAGGCCTACGACATTCGCGGCATCGTCGGCAAAACCTTCACGGCGGAAATCGTCGAGGCCATCGGGCACGCCATCGGCAGCGAGGCCATGGCGCGCGGCCAGAAGGAAATCTGCATCGGCCGCGATGGTCGCCTGTCCGGCCCCGACATGGCGGCCGCCCTGGCGCGCGGCATCCGCAAGGCCGGCATCGGTGTCGTGGATTTGGGCATGGTCGCCACGCCGATGACCTATTTCGCAGCGTATCAATTAGGGACGAACAGCGCCGTGATGGTCACCGGCAGCCACAACCCGCCCGACTACAACGGCCTGAAGATGGTGCTCGGTGGCGAAACCCTGTCCGGCGACACCATCCAGAAACTGCGCGAGCGACTGCTGAACAATGACCTGGCCCATGGTGACGGCAGCTACCGCGAGTACGACATCGCTGGCGAATATCTCGCGCGCATCGTCTCCGACGTCAAGCTCGCGCGGCCCATGAAAATCATTATCGACTGCGGCAACGGAGTGCCCGGCGCCTTCGCACCCAGACTCTACCGCGACATGGGCTGCCAGGTGGAAGAACTGTTCTGCGACGTCGACGGCAATTTTCCCAACCACCACCCCGACCCTTCGCAGCCGAAGAACCTGCAGGACCTTATCGCCGCGCTGAAGACCAGCGACGCCGAAATCGGCCTCGCCTTCGACGGCGACGGCGACCGCCTCGGCGTGGTCACCAAGGACGGCAGCATCATCTTCCCTGACCGCCAGCTCATGCTGTTCGCCGACGACGTGCTCAGTCGAAACCCCGGCGCCGAAATCATTTTCGACGTCAAATCGACGCGCAATCTGTTCAACTGGATCACAGACCGCGGCGGCCGCCCGCTGCTGTGGAAAACCGGCCACAGCTTCATCAAGGCGAAGATGAAGGAGACCGGTGCACTGCTGGCGGGCGAGATGTCCGGCCACGTGTTTTTCAAGGAACGCTGGTTCGGCTTCGACGACGGTCTTTATGCCGGCGCGCGGCTGCTCGAATACCTGAGCAAGCAGGCTGACATCGACGCCACACTGCACGGCCTGCCAGACACGGTGAATACGCCCGAGCTCAACATCAAGATGGCCGAGGGCGCGCATTACACGCTGATGGATACGCTGCAGAAGACGGCACACTTCCCAGATGCCCGGGAAATCATCACGCTCGACGGCCTGCGCGTGGAATACGCCGACGGCTTCGGCCTCGCGCGCCCTTCCAATACCACGCCAGTGATCGTGCTGCGCTTCGAGGCCGACAACACCGACGCGCTAGAAAGAATCCAGGCGGATTTCCGTCGCGTGCTCCATGAGGCGTCCCCCGAACTCAGCCTGCCCTTCTAGCCCCCCGGGAGCCCTTGTCCAGAAAGCGCGGCAGCCGCGTCCTTCTTTTGGCAGGGTCCGCGCAACCGTAATCAGCGTGCGGATGCTCTATAGTCTGGATAGTACGCGTGGGCCTTGATCGCTGAAATCAAGCTGCCGACAAAGTCTCGGGGTTGACCGCAAAACAATCCTGCTCACCTTCCAGAATTAATCGATTCGCTTTCTTCGTTGCGGAGTTCATCATCGACTGCCTGCTTTTCCAAGAATCCAGCGCCCAATCGATCGATTTCGATGCCATCAGCGATCATGTCGGCCAGCCGGATTGCTTTATCTGGATCGAACTGAAATCGCCTGACACCCAGGCCATCACCCGCTTGGGCGAAGAGCTCGGCCTGCACGCGCTGGCGCTGGAAGATGCGATTTCAACCCAACAACGCCCCAAGCTCGAAGAATATGAAGGGCACGTATTCATCGCCACGCGCACCGCACAGTTGTGGGAGACGCGCATCGTATTGGGCGAAACCCACTTGTTTGCCGGCAGCAATTACGTCGTCGCCATCCGTCACGACAACGGCAGCGGCTACCAGCGGGTGAGCGACCGCCTGCAACGCCCTCCCGGCGGCATCAAGGCGTCCACGCCCTTCGCGCTGTATCTTGTGCTCGACCTCATCGTCGACCAGTTCAGGCCGGTGATCATGAGCATGCAGGAACAGTTCCATTCACTGGAAAGCCAGTTGATGAGTGGAGAAAAGGCGGGGCGCGGCCTGCTGGAGCGGCTGTACGATATAAAACGCAATCTGACCGCGTTGCGCGATGCCGCCGAGCCGATGCAGGAAATCACCCTGAACCTGATCCGGCTGCATCCGGAATTGTCCACCAAGGAACTCAAGGCGTATTACCGGGACATCCACGACCATGCGGTACGCGTGTCGGCTGCCATCGACCGCCTGCGCGTCTCAAGCTCGGACGCCATGCAGTTCCATCTCGCCAGTTTGTCAGTGAAGCAAAGTGAATCGGTGCAGAAACTGGCCGGCTGGGGCGCCCTGCTGGCATTGCCCACGGTGATATTCAGTCTCTACGGCATGAACTTTGAATTCATGCCCGAACTGAAATGGCCATGGGCATACCCTATCCTCCTGCTGTTGACGGGCGTGGGGATGCTGCTGCTGTACAAGCGGCTGAAACGGCGCGGCTGGATCTAGCGCCAGCCGCCTCGCACATAGCGGATGCGCGTCGCGGATTGCGGATCGCCGCGGTCCAGCCACACCAGATGCAGCCTGCCGGCGCCATCCAGCGTCGCCGATGGGTCGGTCTGTGCCCCCGGCCCGGAACCCGCCGGCACCGCCACGTCATCGCCAAACGCCGTGCCGTTCCAGACGGACAGCCACACATCCGGGGTGCCATCGCGCGCGTCATCCCACAGTGCCAGCAGCCGGCCGCTGGCGTCGCCGACGATTTTCGCGTGCCACTGCGCCATGTTGTCGCCGAAGCTGTCCTGCACCTGGATATTGCGGCCAAAACGGCGCGTTCCTGCATCCAGCGCCGCATACACGTCATAGCCTGAGAGAAAGTCGCGCTTGTCGAGCCAGGCTGCGGCAACGCCCTGCCCGCCCCATGCGGAAAGCGTCGGCCGCATCGCTCCGGTGCCGGCACCCAGACCCAGCGCGGCGCCTGTACCCCCGCCATGCTTCAAATCCGTCAGTTGGGCTGGCGCTGCAAAATCCCCGTCATCGCGGCTGTGGCTCACCATCGGCACAGTATGGTGTTCGCGACGATCCTCCCACGCCACCGTCACGCCGCCATCGCCCGTCACGGCCAGCGCCGGCCAGCTCTGTCCATCGCTCGGTTGCCTGGCCTCCACCGGCTGCGCAAAACGGATGCCAGGCGCGCTGGAATCGGCTTCCAGCCGGGCTACCACGATGCGCCGGAAGCGTCCCGCCTGCTCGGCCCACGCGGCATAGAGGCTGCCTGCACCAAAAGCCAGCGTCGCCTGTGCCGATTCGACCCCGCTCAGATTGATCGGGGTGCCGCCCGGCAGCACCTGTGCGCGCACCTTGCCGGCTTCCTCCCACGCCGCCGCGAAACGGCCTGCCCCCAATGCCACCACCACCGGTTCGAAACATTCGGATTGGCTCAGTCGAGTCTCCGGCTGGAACGTGTCCGCTGTTTCAGGCTTGGTCGCTAGATAACATTGCGGGCTGCCGTCGCGATTGTCTTCCCACACCACGGCGACCGCATCACCCGATACCGCAACATTCTGGCGGTTGGCTGATTCCAGATGCGGGAAAATCGCCGGGCCCGCGGCCGAATTGACGGTCAGCGGCTCGCTCCACGTCCAGGCGGCATGCGCCGGCCATGCCAGCACCAGCAGCAACGGCAGCAGCCTCACGACTTGCCGCCCAGGAACTCGAGCAGGGTCTTCTGCTTGTAATAACCGCCGCGCACATAGCGGTCGTAATCGCGAAAATCCTGCACCGTCTTGAAGCCCGGAATCTGCACGATTTTTTCGCCCTGCGGCGTAAGGTAAACGAACAGCGGCGTGGCGAACGCCTGCAGCCGCACACCCAGTTCGGCCTCGGTGATGCGCTCTCCACTCGGCAAGGTCAGACGCCGTCCGGATTCGGCGTCGACGTAGACCAGCTCGTAGTTGTCGCTATACAGCTTTTTCAGCGAGGCGTCCGAAAAGGTCTTCTTGTTGGTGTGGTCGCACCACGCGCAGCCATAGCGCCCGAAGTAGAGGAAAATCGGCTTTCCACTCGCGCGCGCCGCCTTGAGGCCGGCATCGAAACTGACGAACGGGTAGCCCGGCGGCGGGTCGGCCCACACCACCGATACCCACAACAAGCTCGTTGCCAGCAACATCCTGATCGCGTTCATCCTGATCCCCTTCCGTTCACTGTCTTCATTCTGTTAAGTTCAGCCATTCACGCAACCCTCTTTTATGACCACATGACACATGACAGCGTTCGCATCGGCCTGGTTTCCATCAGCGACCGCGCCAGCAGCGGCACCTACGAGGACAAGGGGCTGCCCGCGCTCGAAGCCTGGTTCGGCGGGGTGCTGAAAAATCCTGCTGAATACGTCACCCGGCTGATTCCGGACGAGCAGGCGCTGATCGAAGCCACATTGATCGAACTCGCCGACAGTGGGCACTGTTCGCTGATTCTCACCACCGGCGGTACCGGCCCGGCGCTGCGCGACGTCACGCCGGAAGCAACGCTGGCGGTGGCGCACAAGGTGCTGCCCGGCTTCGGCGAAGCGATGCGCGCAGTGTCGCTGAAATACGTGCCGACCGCCATTCTTTCGCGCCAGGTCGGCGTCACCCGCGGTGCCAGTCTGATCCTGAATCTGCCCGGCCAGCCGAAGGCGATCAAGGAAACGCTCGACGGCATCTTCGCCGCGGTGCCCTACTGCATCGACCTCCTCGGCGGGCCTTACCTCGAAACGCAAGCGGACACGATTGCCGTATTCCGGCCCAAATCCGCATTGAGGTCGGGCGCATGACGGCCGTTCTCGACGCGTTTGCGCGCGCCCTGCGCGACCTTTTCAGCCTGCGCGTGCTGTGGGTGGTGGTCTGGCCGATGCTGCTCGCCATGCTGCTGTGGCTGGCGCTGGGCATCACCTTCTGGGGCACTTTCTCGGCCTGGATCGCGCAGGGGCTTGACGCCATCGGGATCCAGGACTGGCTGACCGACCTCGAACCTGTGTGGATCGCCAACGGCATTCAGGCGCTGCTGCATTTGACGTTGTTCGTGCCTTTGGTGATGCTGACCGCGCTGGTTCTCACCGCACTGTTCGGCATGCCTGCCCTGATCCGCGTGGTGGCCGAGCGCGACTATCCGCTACTCGGGCGCGCGGCGGGGGGCGGCCTCGTCGGCAGCCTGTGGAATGCAGTGATCGCCATCACCGTCTTCGTGATTTTGTGGGTGTTTGCCCTGCCCTTGTGGCTGATCGGCGTCGGCGTGATCATTCCCTTCGTTGCCGCCGCCTACCTGAACCAGCGTCTGTTCCGCTACGACGCTATCGCCGAGCACGCCAGTGCCGAGGAAATGACCGCTTTATTCAGGAACGCTCGGGGCGGCTGGTGGGGACTGGGCTTGCTGACCGGCCTCGTGCAGTTCGTCCCGCTGCTGAATCTGCTCGCCCCGGTCCTCGCCGCGCTTGCCTTCATTCATTACGGCCTGGCGCGCCTAAAGCAAGAACGGACGTCAGCAGCGGCTTGAGCTCTGCTGCGGGCCGTCGTGGCCGCCATGAAATGCCCCCCGGTCGATCGAGGCGTTAGCGGGAATCCGAGAAACGCTGCCGGAAACCTTCGTCGAGATTGATTTCGTGGGCGGTTTGCGGACCGATGACACAGCGTTCCAGGCTGGACGGCATTACCAAATTTCCGGCACCGTTCACCAGCCTTCCCGCCATGATTTCTGCCTTCTGACGCGGCACGAATTGCGGTAACTCCGGATCGGCATAGCCCTGCGGGTAAACCGGCGTGCCGTCGGCGGCGTATTTGTCCGTCGCACCCAGGGTGTGCAATAGTTCGTGCGCAATGACAACGTTGTTCTGGCCTTCCTGACTGGGATCGGCGAACGCATGCACCACCCCGATCAGCCCTTTCTGCAGGCCCAGCGAATGTTCCAGCGCCACGCCATCTTCAGGCGCGTGGTACAGCACGAACAGCTTGATCCTGCCGAGTTGCGGCAGCCAGGCACCCGATTGGCGGTACACCCACCAGCGCAGCTTCAGGCTCCACCACACGGTCTTCAGCACGCTGCCGTCGCGCGGCGGGTCGGGCGGCAGTGCATGCACCTGCTCCAGCACCCTGATTCGCGCGGCTTGCGGCTGCCTGACGCCGTAACGCGCGATCTCGCGCCGCAGAAAGGCATTGATGTCGTCGAAGTCGCTCGCCCGCAGTGCACCGATCGCCTCGCGCGCCTGCCCCGAATCGTCGCCATTGATCGGGATGACATCCACCAGCAGCGGCGCCCGCCAGGCACGCACTATGGACTGCTCGAGCCAGGTCAGGCCGATCGCTGCCGCCAGCGCGCCCAGCAGGAGCAGAATTCGAATCCGGCGAAAAGTCATGGCGGCGAGGGTCGGGTAGGCATCCCAACCTTAACGGCCAGGCAGCCCGGCCATTGAGCCGATGTCACGGCACGACGGCAGCGGGCGCTGTCGACGGCGTGGACACCATTGCCTTGCCGGCGCCCAGGCTCATCTTGCTGCCGACCTGATTGTCCTTGGCCGCCAGCTCGACAGGCGCGCCGACACTGACGCGCCCTCCATCCAGGCCATTGCGGACCAGGTCCTCGCGCATGGCCTGCCCGCGCGCCTGCGCCAGCTTGACGAGAACGGCGTCGTCGATGAGCGTCTTCTGCGTGAGTTGCTCCAGCAACTCGGTATGGAAAGCGGAGACCGGGCCGGTATCGCGGGTCTTGAAGCTGCGGCCGAGCCGCTCGACGAATGCGCTGTCGGTGATCGGGTTGGTACCGCCCGCCTGCTTCTCCTTATAGCTGGCGCGCAGCTTCTGGTATTCCGCCTTGCCGACACGCTCGGTGTACCGGTCTTCGAGCCAGGTTTGGACCTCGTAGTTGTTGACGTCCACGGGACCGGGTTCCGCGTTCGGCGCGAGCTTGAGCCCGGTGCCAGCCGCGACTTCGCGGCGCATGGCCTGCACCTGCAGCGCACGCCTGTCCGCGACCGGGTCATAGCCCGGCTCGAGCGTGAGCGTCAGCGCCGGGCGTTTGGCCATGGCTTCACTCAGCATCTTGAGCTTTTCCTGTTCGGGCGGCAGCAGCAAACTGCTGCCTGGATCGAAGCTGACGGCTTCGAGCTTTTCCGAACTGACGCCGAGCAGTTTGCCGAGCGCGCGGAACGGCGCCGTCACCAGCTTGGTCAGCACGTTGACGATGGCCTTCCAGATTATTTTTCCGTAGCTGAACTGCGGGTCGTCGAGACTGCCCGAAATCGGCAGGTCGAGGTCGATGATGCCGTTGCTGTCCTCCAGCAGGGCGATGGCGAGATCGAGCGGCAGCTTCATCGCATCGGGGCTGTCGACCTTCTCGCCGAGCTTCAACTTGTTGATCACGAACTTGTTCTCGCCGGCCAGCTGGCGCTGCTTGATCTTGTATTCGAGGTCGACCGAGAGCCTGCCCGAATCGATCTTGCGCCCGGCGAACTTTCCGGAATACGGCGTCAGCCTGGTCATTTCCAGGTTGCGGAAGGTGAGCGTCAGATCGGTGAAGTCGGTTGCCCGGAAAGGCTGGATCGAGCCGCGCACGCGTGCCGAGCCGAAATCATCGACCTTGCCGTCGAGCTCCACCTGCGCCGTCGACGCAGGATTCGTTGCGAGCCCGGTCACCACGCCCGACAGGCCGTGCATGCGCGTGCCGAATTGTTGCGGCAAGGACAAATCGGCGAATTCCGCATTCGCATCGACGATGCGCAGACGCGCGATATCCAGCGGAAAGACATCGGTTTCCTCCGCGGGGCGGGTCTCGGCAGCGGCTGCGGTCGCTGGTTTGTCCGTTGCCGGCGTGCGCAGAATGCGCCGCAGGTTGATCGACTTGTCCTCGAAAATGATCACCTTGCCGAAGGGGTTCAGCGCCACCAGTTCGTCTATGTGCACGCGATCCGGGGCGAGACTGAGCGTCAGGCTGTCAGAAGACAGTTGCTTCCAGCCGAGAAATGCCTCCTCGGTTTCCTCTTCCGTAATCGCCAGGTCATCCACCACGAAGCCGCCTTCGAAATCGAGTTTCATGTCCGACTTCGCTTGTGCGAACACCAGCTTGCCGCGCGTCGAGGCTTCTCCCGAACGCAGGTAGAGCCGGGCAAACTGGTTGACATAGGGCGCAAAAGGCTTCAGGGACAGGCCTTCCAGCCTGAGGTCCAGCTTGCCCGAGGGCTTGCCGGGAACGACGCTGCCGCTGGCATTGAATCGGCCGCCCTGCCTGACCCTGAATGCCAGCTTGAGCGGAATGGCGCGCGCCATGTCGAGCGACAGCTTGCGCGCTTCGATACTCCCCTGCTCGATATCCAGCAGAACGGGCGCGCCCTTGCCGCTGTCTTCCACGTGAACTGCGGCATCTTCGAGCGCCAGTCGCTGCAGCGCGAGGGTCCAATCCCGCTCTGCCCCGGCTGCCAGTTTGACCACCGCGCGTTCGGACGCAGGCGACGCCACCCTGACCTGTTTCAGCATGGCCTGCCAGTTGAGTGGCTGTCCGTCGCGGCGTTCCACACGGGTGCGCAAGCCCGACAGCACGACGGCCTGCATCGATACGGCATGGGCATCGAGGTCGAATTCGCCGCCACTCACCTGGAGCTTGGCCAGCGTGGCGGCGGGCTCGGCTTGCAGTGCCGATGTCAGCTTGAGCGCACTGATTTCGCTGTTGAATTCCGTGATTTGCAGCGGGCCGTCGAGATTCGACAGCGCCAGACGCATATCCAGATTCCCCACTTCCAGGCGCATCGGCTGCTCGAACGAGCGATCCAGCTCTTGGGCACGCCAGTTCTGCAGATGCACCGCGGCCACTTCAAAAGCAAAGGGCTTGCCTGCCGCCGCCGAAGACTGCGCTCGTGCTTCAGCTGCTGTTCCAGCCACGGGTTTCCAGGCGTTCGTCAAATCGTAGCTGCCGTCGGCGAAGCGTGTGACCGATACCTCGCCGCCCGTCAACGCCACGCGCGCCACGCGCGCCCTGCCTGCCAGCAGGTCAAAATCCACGCCATTGATGTCAGCCTGCGGCAGCTTGAACAGCGGCGATTCGTCGATCGCCAGACGAACGTCGCGCAGCCCGATCGCCAGCCCGGAGAATTTCACCTGAGTGCCCGACTGCATGGAAAAATCCAGCCGTGGCAGCGACAGATCGGCATGCCCGATCGCCAGGGTGCCGCTACCCTGTGCGGGCGCGGCCGCAAAATTGTCGAGCGCCAGTTGAATACGTGCCAGTACCGCCTGCGGTTTGTCGTCGACGATCGCGAAATGGTAGGCCAGGCCGGCCTGGATGTCGCCCTGGGTGGGTTTGATCGCCAGTTCGGCCTGCTTCACCACGCGAATCAATCGATCGAGCTTCATACCCTCGAGCTGCACCTCACCGGTCGACACCACCGGATTAAGCCCCACTTCGCCCTTCCACTTCAGCGTGCCGCCCTGTTCCGGCAATTTGGCCGCGATCAGGTAATCGCCGCGGTCCTCGGGCAGGGTGGACAATCCGTCGAGCTCAATCCCAAGCGGTTTGAGCACCGCCTTGAACGGCTTGCCCGGACGGTTGGCGTCGGTGTACTCGACATGTCCATCGTCGATCCTGATATGCTCGATCAGCATTCTTACGATGCTGTCCGACGGCGGTTCCTTGTCTTCGTTGAGCCTGGCGATCAGTGCCGCCCAGTTCAGCTTGCCGCCAGGGAGAACGGCGAGGTTGACGTCGGGGCCATCGAGCTGGATGTCCTGGATGCGCAGGGCCCAGCGAAACAGGCCGGTGGTTTCGAGATTGACATAGAGCCGGTCGAAGCCGGCCAACGGTTTGCCGTCCTGCTCGGCGAGCCGCAGGTCGTCGACCGTGGCTTCAAGCGTGAAGGGATTGAAGCTGACCCGCTGCGCGCTCAACTGGCTGGCAAGCTTGTTTTCGCCCACCCAGGGCAGCAGCTTGTGGGCCAGCGGGTCGACCAGGAAAAATCCGAAAACAAGGTACAGCGCATACAGGCCGGCGACGATCAGAACCGGCAGGCTGAATGCAATCTTGACGACACGTCCCCACATAAGGCCCCCTACTGAAATTTTCTCCACCAAGAACGCGAAGGCCCACGAACGAAATTCTTGAGTGCTATTCCTCGCGCGCTTTCGCGCACTTCGCGGATCAATCGGATTCTTGCATGGCCTCCCGAATCACCCTGAATATCTCGCGGAAAGCCTTCGGCGGCTTGCTGCGAGCTGCCTCGTCGCGCGCGTTGCGGATCAGGTGCCGCAAGTGCGTGGCGTCCGTATCAGGGTAGTTGTTGAGGAAAAGCGTCAGCGCCTCGTTGTCGGCGATGAGCTTCTCGCGCCACTTCTCGGCCTGATGCAGCCTGGCGTTTTCGGCGGCGGAGACGCCATTGAATACGTCGATCTGTGCCTGGATCGGTACCGGATCGACCGAGCGCATCAGCTTGCCGATGTACTGCTTCTGCCGCCGCAGCGCGCCGTTCTGGGTGATCTTGCGGCAGGCGGCGACCGCGCTGCGCAATTCCTCCGGCAGGTCGATGCGCTTGAACTGCGCATCGGGGAGTTTGACGAGGATTTCGCCCAGTGCCTGCAGGGCTTCGACTTCGCGTTTTTGTTGGCTTCTGCTGGGTCCGTCGTAGACCTCGTCGGGGTCGAACTCCAGTTCGGCATCAGGATCGATCAGGCGCACGGTGGGGCTTTCGGTTGCTGTTATTATCGACATTGTAGTTTCTGATGCCTGAAACGTGCCGAATCAAACCCTCGCGTCCCTACTTATTCCTCTCTCAAGCCGACATGTCCCGCTCCCAATTCAGCTATACCCGCGACCAGCTCATCGCGCTATCCCAGATTGTCATCGAGCACGCTGCCCGGCAGGGCGCCACCGCGGCCGACACCGAGATCTCCGAGGGCGTGGGCCAGAGCGTCAGCGTGCGCCAGGGCGAGATCGAGACCATCGAATACAACAAGGACAAGGGCGCCGGGGTGACGGTCTACATCGGCCAGCGGCGCGGCCATGCCTCGACCTCTGACCTGTCGGAGACGGCGCTGAAAAGCGCGGTCGAAAAGGCGCTGACCATCGCGCGCTACACTGCCGAGGACGAAGCTGCCGGCCTGCCTGACGCCGACAGGCTGGCGAGGGATGTGCCGGACCTCGACCTCTACCATCCCTGGGCGCTCAGCGTGGAAGAAGCGGCCGAGCGCGCCAAGGCCTGCGAGGCCGCAGCACTGGCAGTCGACAAGCGGCTGACCAACTCGGAAGGTGCGGGCGTCAGCCTCCATGACTCGCATTTCATCTATGCCAACAGTCTCGGCTTCTGCAACGGCTACGCCGGCTCGCGCCACGGCATCTCGGTCGCGGTGATCGGCGAGGACAAGGGCGCGATGCAGCGCGACTACTGGTACAGCAGTGCACGCAACGCCGACGAGCTTGAATCCGCGGAGTCTGTGGGGCGCATGGCGGGCGCGCGCACGGTGCGGCGCCTCAACGGCAGGAAGCTCGATACCCGCATCTGCCCGGTCGTGTTCGAGGCGCCGATCGCCACCGGCCTGATCGGCAATTTCGTCGCGGCGGTCTCCGGCGGCAGCCTCTACCGCAAATCGTCGTTCCTGCTCGACAGCCTGGGGCAGCAGGTATTCGCGCCGCTGGTGAACATCCGCGAGCAGCCCTTCATCCCATCGGGACTCGGCAGCGCACCCTTCGACAGCGAAGGCGTCGCCTGCCTCGATCGCTACATGGTGAAGGACGGCGTGCTGCAGGGTTATTTCCTGTCTAGCTATTCGGCGCGCAAGCTGGGCATGGAGACGACCGGCAATGCAGGCGGCAGCCACAATCTCATCGTCACCCCGGGCGAGCATGGCCTCGAAGGATTGCTCGGGCAGATGGGCAGCGGCCTGCTGGTCACCGAACTGCTCGGCCACGGCGCCAACATGGTGACGGGCGACTATTCGCGCGGCGCCGCCGGCTTCTGGGTCGAGGACGGCGAGATTCAGTACCCGGTCGAGGAAATCACCATCGCCGGCAATCTTGCCGACATGTTCAAGGGCATCGTCGCCGTCGGCAATGACATCGAGAAACGCGGCTCCAAGCAGGTCGGCTCGATCCTGATCGACAGGATGACGGTGGCAGGCAACTAGGATGCTCAACGCAGGCCGCTTCCTGTTCGCGGTTTGTGTTGTCCTGCTGCTGGCCGCGTGCGACCGAGCGCCAACCCTTCCGAGGCTCGAGCCGCAGGATGTCGTCGTTGCTTTCGGCGACAGCCTTACCCACGGCACCGGCGCGAGTGAAGATACCGCCTACCCAGCCGTGCTGGCCTCGCTCACCGGACACATCGTGATCAACGCCGGCGTTCCCGGCGATACCACGACCTCGGGCTTGCAGCGCCTGCCGGAAGTGCTGGCTGAATACCAGCCTCGTCTGGTGCTGCTGTGCCTGGGCGGCAACGACATGCTGAGGCGGCAGCCCGCAGCCACCACCGAAAGCAATCTGCGCCGGCTGGTGCAGGCCATCCGCGCCAGTGGTGCCAACGTCGTGCTGATCGGGGTGCCGGAACCGAAGCTGTTCGGCGGTGCACCCGATTTCTACGCCCGGGTGGCGGAAGAGCTGCGGCTGCCGCTGGAAGATGAGGTCTTCAATGACGTGCTGAAGGACAACCACCTGAAGGCGGACGCCATCCACGCCAACGCCGCCGGTTACCGGAAGGTCGCCGAGCGGCTGGCCGAGTTCCTCAAGCAAGCTGGCGCGCTGTGAACACCCTGCTCGCCCTCGCCCGCCTGATCGACGCGCTGACTGAACGCGTCGGCCGCGTGGTCATCTGGCTGGTGCTGATCGCCACGCTGATTTCCGCTGGAAATGCGCTGGCCCGCTATGCGCTGGGCGAAAGCTCGAACGCGTGGCTCGAAATCCAGTGGTATCTGTTCGGCGCGATGTTCCTGCTGGCAGCTGGCTATACGCTCAAGCACAACGGGCATGTCCGCATCGACATCCTGTACAACCACTTCGGCGCGCGCGGTCAGGCCTGGATCGACCTTTTCGGCGGCCTGCTGTTCCTGCTGCCGATGGCCGGGCTCCTAACCTGGCTGGCCTGGCCGATGTTCCTGGATGCCTGGCTCAGCCACGAGATGTCGCCCGACGCCGGCGGGCTCGTGCGCTGGCCGGTCAAGCTGCTGCTGCCGCTGGGATTTGCGCTGCTCGCCCTGCAGGGCGTGGCTGAGGTCATCAAGCGGATCGGGGTCCTCAGTGGCCATGTCACCCTGCCGCATGAGACTCCGGAGGAAGAGGTGTGATGGCTGCCGCACTGCTGGATAATATGGCGCCGCTGATGTTCCTCGGCCTCGTGATGTTCCTGCTGCTGGGCTATCCGGTCGCGTTCGCGCTCGCCGCCAACGGCCTGTTGTTCGCCGGCATCGGCATTGCCGCCGGCTATTTTGACTTTTCGCTGATGCAGGCGCTGCCCGAGCGCGTCTACGGCATCGTCGCCAATCCGACGCTGCTGGCGATCCCCTTCTTCGCCTTCATGGGCCTGATCCTCGAACGCTCCGGCATGGCAGAGGACCTGCTCGACACGATCGGCCAGCTATTCGGCTCGCTGCGCGGCGGGCTGGCCTATGCGGTGGTCCTGGTCGGGGGACTGCTCGCTGCCACCACCGGCGTGGTCGCCGCCACGGTCATCGCGATGGGCCTGATCTCGCTGCCGGTGATGCTGCGCCACGGCTACGACAAGCGCCTGGCCACCGGCGTCATCGCGGCCTCCGGCACGCTGGCGCAGATCGTTCCGCCTTCGCTCGTGCTGATCGTGCTGGCCGATCAGCTCGGTGCCTCGGTCGGCGACATGTACAAGGGCGCGCTGCTGCCCGGCCTGCTGCTGGTCGGTCTCTACCTGACCTATGTATTCCTCGTGACGCTGTTCCGCCCTGGCGCCGCCCCCGCCATGCCAGCCAGCGCGCGCACTCTGAGAGGCTTCGCCCTGCTGCTGCGCGTGCTGACCACGCTGCTGCCGCCATTGCTGCTGATCTTCCTCGTGCTCGGCACCATTTTCATCGGCGTCGCCACCCCGACCGAAGGCGGCGCGATGGGGGCGGCGGGCGCACTGCTGCTGGCGCTGGCGCGCGGACGGCTGTCGCGCCTGCAGTTGACGCAGGCGATGGACAGCACCACCCGGCTCACCACCTTCGTCGTCTTCATCCTTATCGGCTCGACCATTTTCACGCTGGTGTTCCGCGGGCTCGACGGTGACGTCTGGGTCGAACACCTGTTCAACCAGCTGCCCGGCGGCGTGCTCGGATTCCTCGTCGTGGTCAACCTGCTGGTGTTCACGCTGGCGTTCTTTCTCGACTTCTTCGAGATCGCCTTCATCGTGGTGCCGCTCGTGGGCCCCATCGCCTACAAGCTCGGCATCGATCCGATCTGGTTCGGCGTGATGCTCGCGGTCAACATGCAGACCGCCTTCATGCATCCGCCGTTCGGCTTTGCGCTGTTTTACCTCAAGAGCGTCGCCCCAAGGTCAATCGCCACCGCCGACATCTATTGGGGGGCAATCCCCTTTCTCGTCATCCAGCTCGTGATGGTCATCGTCGTGCTGGGTGTTCCCCAGATCGTGCTGCGCGACGCCCCTGCCGACGCCAGCAGCGTCACCGAAATTCCCATCGACGTCGACCCCGACGCCTACTACCTGCCCGCCGAGTGGCGTTAGGTAAAAGGCCTTATTGTCATAGACAATAAGGCCTGATTGTCTGCCGCAAGTCTCATATTTGCAACTTCGTCATAGACGAATTGAATATTTTCATGTGGCGAGCATTGACACGATTTGGTTCTATCTAATATTCTAATATTCAGTTTTCCAATTCTCTTTATTCACATCTTTTGGAGCGTCATCATGAAAGCCATTCAAGCACTTGCCCTCGCCGCTGTTGTCCTGTCCACCCATGCCGTTGCGTCGGGCGACCCCGTTACCGGCGAGCGCAAGGCCACCACCTGCATGGCCTGCCACGGCAGCGCCTCATTCCCCGGCATTTTCCCGCTGGTACAACTGGGCGGCCGCGACGCGGACAAGATCGCCACCAAGACCAACAAATACCGCAGCGGCAAGTTGATTTCGCCGATGATGAACCTGGCCGTCATGAGCCTGAACGATCAGGACGTGGCTGACGTGTCTGCCTACTACCAGAAACTGGGCAAGCCCTTCCTGGCCATTCCGGGCATGCGCGGCGACGAAGACATCCTGGCCTCCGCGCCTTAAAGCCTGCGTGCGAGCCATGCAGCCGCCGGCCGCGCTTTCCCGCCATCGCGTGTACGACCCGGTGCTGCGTTTGCTGCACTGGTTCAACGCCGTGGTGATCGTGCTGCTGCTGGTGAGTGGCATGATCGCGCAAGGGATCGAACCCGGCGCGCTGTCGGGCTGGCTGCACCAGCAGCACGGCTGGCTCGGTGCGGGTCTGGTCCTGGGGCTGGCCGGACGGCTCGTGTGGGGTCTTGTCGGCACCCGCCACGCACGCCTGTCCGACCTCTGGCACCCCGCCGTGTGGCTCGAGTCCTGGCGCTCGCGGCGTTTCTTCAGCGCACCACAGCGTCCCGGCCATCACCCCGCCGCCAGTCTGGCCTATCTGCTGCTGTACGGCTTGCTGCTGGTGTTGGCGGTCAGCGGTCTGCTGTTGCTGGCGGTCTCACAGGGCATCGGACCCTTTGCACCCTGGCTCGGCTGGCACGCGGCGTATGCTGCGGTCCTGACGCTTCCGCATCAGAGCGCCGGCTACGCCGTCCTTGCCTTTGTGGTGCTGCATCTGGCTGCACTGTGGCTGCATGGCCATTTTCATCGCTTACCGGTTGCCCAGAGCATGATCACCGGCGTGCAGTATCTGCCCCCCCAAACGGAACCGTCATGACCCGCCTCTTTCTGCTCTCATTCCTGGCCATGCTGCCCGGCCTCGCCACTGCGGAGTCACCGCAGCAAATCCTCGCCGCCTACCAGCAGCAAGCCGGCAGCGCCTCGGCTACACGTGGCGAGAAATTCTTTTTCGCCAAGCTTGCCAAGCCCAATGGGGAATCGGTCGGCTGCTCCAGTTGCCATACCGAGAACCCCAAGGCCATCGGCAAGACCCGCGCGCACAAGACGATCGAGCCGCTGGCACCGGTCGCCAACCGCGAGCGCTTCACCGATCCAGCCAAGGTCGAGAAATGGTTCAAACGCAACTGCAAGGACGTGCTGGAACGTGAATGCACGGTGCAGGAGAAGGCGGATTTCGTGGCGTTCCTGATCTCGGTGAAATGACATGGGCGTGACATTCAAGAACCTCGGAATCCTTCTGGCCGCCCTCGTCGCCAGCGGCACCTGGCTCGGCACCAGTTGGGGCGACGGCAGCACACCCACTTTCCCGCCGGTTTCCGACAAGACCGCCGCCACGGAGTGCAGCGCCTGCCACATGGCCTACCCGGCCGGGTTGCTGCCCGCGCGCTCGTGGACACGCATGATGCGCGACCTGGAAAACCATTTCGGCGAAGACGCCAGCCTCAGTGCCGAAGAGACCCGGGCCGTCACCCGCTATCTGCAGGACAACGCTGCCGACAGTGCGCACGCCAACGATCGCATGCGCCGCATCGCCGGCGGCATCCCATCGAATGCCGCGCCGCTGCGTTTTACCGAAACGCCGTACTTCGGCTACCTGCACGACGAGGTGCCCGCCTACGTATGGAAACGTGCGAAAATTGGCAGCCGAGCGAACTGCATTGCCTGCCACACTCGTTCCGAATCCGGCAGCTTTGTCGAACGCGAAATCAAAATCCCCAAGGACTGAATCCCATGAGCGAACTCATCATTGAAGAATTGACTGTTGGCAATGGCCCCACCGCTACCGCCGGGCAATCCGTTTCCGTGCACTACACCGGCTGGCTCACCAATGGCCAGAAGTTCGATTCCAGCGTCGACCGCAACGATCCCTTCGAATTCAATCTCGGCATGGGCCACGTCATTCCCGGCTGGGACCAGGGCGTGGCTGGCATGCAGGTCGGCGGCAAGCGCAAGCTCACCATCCCGCCCGAGCTGGCCTACGGCGCACGCGGTGCCGGCGGCGTGATCCCGCCGAACGCCACGCTGGTGTTCGAGGTGGAACTGCTGGGCATACGCTGAGTCTTAATCCCGGTTTCCTTCCAGGAGGGAACGCGGCACGCCGTATTGGCTGCCCCGTTCCCTCCTTTGCTTTTAACCACGGGTAAAATCCCCTCATGACCCAGACCCTGTTTTCGCACCGCAAGCACTGGGCGGCACGCCTCGGCACCGCTCCGTTCCTGCCGATGTCGCGCGCCGAAATGGCCGCGCTCGGCTGGGATGCGTGCGACGTCATCCTGGTGACGGGTGATGCCTACATCGACCACCCCAGCTTCGGCATGGCGCTGGTCGGCAGGCTTCTGGAAGCGCAGGGGTTCCGCGTCGGCATCATCAGCCAGCCGGACTGGCACTCGGCCGACGCCTTCCGCGCGCTCGGCCAGCCGACGCTGTATTTTGGCGTCACCGCGGGCAACATGGACTCGATGGTCAACCGCTATACCTCGGACCGCAAGATCCGCTCAGACGACGCCTACACGCCCAACGCCGCACCCGACAAGCGGCCCGACCGTGCCGTCACCGTGTACGCCCAGCGTTGCCGCGAGGCCTTTCCCGGCACCCCGGTGATCATCGGCTCGATCGAGGCAAGCCTTCGCCGCATCGCGCATTACGACTACTGGTCCGACACCGTACGCCGCTCCGTGCTGCCGGACTCCAAGGCCGACCTGCTGATTTTCGGCAACGCCGAGCGCGCACTGCTCGACGTCACGCACCGCCTGGCAAAGGGCGAAAAACTTTCCGATATCCGCGACGTGCGCGGCACCGGCTTCATGGTGGCGCGCGACTGGAAGCCTGAAGCCAGCTGGATCGAAGTGCTGTCGACCGAACTCGACACGCCCGGCGCGATCGACGCCCACGTCGATCCTTACGCCATGACCCCGGACGGTCCCACTGCGCAGACGCCAGAAGGCGCCGACTCGATCAAGACCGAGCCGATCCGCATTGTGCCGAAGGCCGCGCGGCTCGCCGCCCGACAGGAAGTGCGCGCGCGCACGGTGATCCGCCTGCCAGACTATGACCAGGTGAAGAACAACCCGTCGTTTTACGCACACGCCTCGCGCGTGTTCCATCTCGAGTCCAATCCCGGCAATGCGCGTGCGCTGCGCCAGGCACACGGCGAACGCGACGTCTGGCTCAACCCGCCGCCGATTCCGCTCACCACGCCGGAGATGGATGCGGTCTACGACCTGCCCTACGCGCGCGCGCCGCACCCGAGCTACGGCCACGCCAAGATTCCGGCCTGGGAGATGATCCGTTTCTCGGTCAACATCATGCGCGGCTGCTTCGGCGGCTGCACCTTCTGCTCGATCACCGAGCACGAGGGCCGCATCATCCAGAGCCGCTCCGAGGATTCGGTGATCAAGGAGATCGAGGCGATCCGCGACAAGACGCCCGGCTTCACCGGCATCATCTCCGACCTTGGCGGGCCGACCGCCAACATGTACCGCATGGCGTGCAAGTCGGAAAAAATCGAGAAGGCCTGCCGCCGCCTGTCCTGCGTGTTCCCCGACATCTGCGACAACCTCAACACCGACCACACGCCGCTGATCCACATGTACCGCCGCGCCCGCGCGCTGCCGGGCATCAAAAAGATCCTCATCAGCTCGGGCCTCAGATACGACCTCGCCGTGCGCTCGCCCGAATACGTCAAGGAACTGGTGCAGCACCACGTCGGCGGTTATCTCAAGATCGCGCCCGAGCACACCGAGGCGGGGCCGCTGTCGAAGATGATGAAGCCGGGCATGGGCGCCTACGACCGCTTCAAGGAAATGTTCGAGGCGGCGTCGAAAGCGGTCGGCAAGAAGCAGTATCTGATCCCCTACTTCATCGCGGCGCACCCCGGCACCACCGACGAGGACATGCTGAACCTGGCGCTGTGGCTGAAGCAACATGACTTCCGCCTCGACCAGGTGCAGACCTTCCTGCCCACCCCGATGGCGCTGGCGACGGCCATGTACCACACCGAGAAGAACCCGCTGAAGAAAGTGCTCGGCGGCAAGGGCGAGCCGGTGTCTGTCGTCAAACAGGGCCGCACCCGGCGTCTGCACAAGGCGTTTTTGCGCTATCACGACGCGGACAACTGGCCGCTGCTGCGCGAGGCGCTGAAGGCAATGGGCCGCGAGGACCTGATCGGCAACAGCAAGAAGCACCTGATCCCGTCATACCAGCCTGCCGGCACCGGCAAGCAACCGGAAGGCGCGCGCACCCCACGTGCGGAAGGTGGCCGCGGCAAACCGGCTGCGAGCAAGCCCGCGCACGCCAAGCCAGCGCCGGCAAAGCCCGCGGCGCCCCGACCCAAGCCGGGCAAGCCCGCGCCAGCCGGTGACGGCCGCCCGCACCAGGTTCCGAAGCATCCCCTCAGCCAGCGCCGCGGTGGGGGCAAATCCCGGTAGGAGGGGCGCCCTCGCCCCGATCGTCATGCCGTTACAATCATCAACCCATTCGGGGCGAGGGTGCCCCTCCTACACATGACCCACCCGAGCGACATCCTCCGCGCCAAGCTCAACCTCGAGACCGCCACGCTCGCCTGGCCCGAACTGGAACGCCACTTCGCGCGCGGCAGCGTCATCAAGGTTGCCGCCGGAACCGATCTGGTCGACACCGCCCTACATGTTGCCGAGAACAATGCCGCCGCCGTGCAGGCATGGCTGGCCGAAGGCCGCATCGCGCGTGCCGAGATGAGTGATGCCGAGGACTGGCACGCACGCCAGCCGATGTTCTGGGCGGTGGTGGTGGCGCCGTGGGTGCTGGTGCAGGAAGTACAGAAAGAACTGGAATCGTAGCGCCGCTCTAAAATCCATATGCAAGCAAGCCCGCAAATGCGGGCTTGCTTGCGGGCTCAAACCGCTCAGGCGGCCAGGCCGTCCCTCACGCGCATCAGGCGGGCACGTGCCTCGGTCGCAACGCCATGCACGGCCGGATTGTTGACCAGTTTTTCCATGATGCCAGGGTCGAGGAAGGACACGGTCACCTTGCCGTCGGCTTCCTCGCGCACCACGACGTTGCAGGGCAGCAGCATGCCGACATCGGGTTCGGCGCTGATGGCCTGGTGCGCGAGCGGCGGGTTGCAGGCGCCGAGAATGCGGTAGGGACGGCCGTCGACGTTGAGCTTGGCCTTCATGGTGGCCTGCACGTCGATGTCGGTCAGCACGCCGAAGCCTTCGGTTTTCAGGGCGGCGGTGACCTTTTCCACGGCTGCGTCGAAGGGACCGCTGATGGTGACGGCGAATCCGTATTGGCTCATGTTGTTGCTCCTGTCTGATGGGGTTCAATGGCGAACATTTTAACCGCTCCACCGCGACAGGAACCGCGGTGCCATCAGAATTCCCGGGACTGCTGCTCCATCTTCAGCCACAGCCGATAGACCTGATCGGACCAGAGCGACTTGATGTAGGCCACCACGTCCTGCATCTCCTGTTCCGAGAGCCTGCCTTTCCAGGCAGGCATATTGCCCTCGCCCTGCGGGCTGCCGTCTCGTATCGCCTCCAGCAGCACCGTCGTCGGGTGATGCCAGACGTGCGCACTGTCGTCGAGCGGGGGCGGCGGATACTTGCCTTCAGCATCACGGACGCGCCAGTCGCCTGGCAGCCCCGTGCCCGCCACGCCGTGACATTCCACACAGTGCTGTTTGTACACCGCCAGGCCGCGTGCGATCTGCGCAGGATCCAGGTTACGGTCCAGCGGCGCCACGTCGGAGCCGCTGGCAACAGCTTCGTGCGTCTGCGCCGGTTCGGGGCTCTTGTCGCAGGCGCCCAGCGCCAAAGCTGCCAGCATTGCAACCACGATGGAAGCGTTCGACTGATTCACAGGGATCCGTTCTTTGAGCACAGCAGCTTCAACCGGAATTGTCCGTCCCTGGCGGATGCACGTTTGACAACAGCCCGTCCAGCACTTTTTTCATATTGCGCCAGTGCGAGCCTTCCCAGTACACACGACCGCACGCATCGCAGGTGCTGAAGCGATCATAGTGCGCCTGCACCTTCGGGGGAAGGCGATCCAGCACGCGGGCCTTGTCGACCGGCCGCAGCGGCGCGTTGCAGTGCAGGCATAGGGTAAACGGTCGGGCAGTGCGTGCCAGATCCAGCCGTTCGACAATCTCGCGCAACTGCTGTTCCGATTTCATGGCATGCACATAACAGCCATGTGTCACCGTACGGCGCTTCAACAGTTCCCGATCGCGCGTCAGCACGATGCGCCCCTCCTGCTCGGCCAGCGCCACGATGGCATCGTCTTGAAAGTGATTGTCATACAGCGTATCGAACCCCAGCATGCGCAGCATGTGGGCCAAGCCGCCCAGGTGCGCGTCGGCCACGAAGCGCGTTGCTCTCAGAGGCTTGTCGCGAACCCGCAGCAACGGCGCCACGTCCATCGCCTCGAAACGGGGATATACCGCCACGCGATCACCGTCCATGAGCGGCCGGCTGAAATCCACCGATTCGCCGTTCACCAGGATCACCTCGACCTCGGTGTGTGGCACGCCCAGCGCCTCGATCATGTGCTTGGTGGTCCGCCGCCCGCGCGCACGTCACGGCGAATTCCCGCTTGCGCCGATCTGGCGCCAGGAAGTCGTTCAGTTCTTCGTAAAAGCGAAAGGTGGCGGTGGCCATATGGCTTCTATTGTCGCCATTTGAAGCCATCCGCAAAACCTGCCCGATTCCACCCGACGCCCATGGCCGGGCCGGACACGCAAACGCCACCTTGGCGGTGGCGCTTTGTCTGCGTTCTCTTTTTGATCAGTGCGGGGTTTTTGCCGGCTTGCCGGCTTTGGACGGGGTGATGAACGAACTCACCGGAACGACAACCTGCTTCGGCTTCTTGGGCTTCTTTGCTTCCTTGTTTCCACGTAACTGGCCTTTGGCCATGGTCTTTCTCCTTGCAAGCACCTCGGAAAACTCCATCCAGCCGGGCTGGCGCTATGCGCGCCATCCCGACATAGTCAGATCATAGGCGCATGGAAGGGAAATCCCAGCTTTATATTTGGCGGCACGAGGAGAAGCACCAAGCATTTGCAAACCAGTCATGCGACCGGCAGCCGTCATCCGTCACGTCAGTCGTAAAGCATGTCCGGCAGCCACAGGCTGATCTGCGGAATGTAGGTGACCATCATCAGGAACAGCAGCAAAACCGCCAGCCACGGCAACGCCGCGCGCGTGACCTGCATCAGGCTCATGCCGGTGATGCCGCTGGTGACAAAAAGGTTCAGGCCCACTGGCGGCGTGATCATCCCGATCTCCATGTTGACCACGATGATGATGCCCAGATGGATCGGATCGATGCCAAGATGGGTGGCGATCGGGAAAAGGATCGGCGCCAGGATCAGGATAATTCCGGTGGGCTCCATGAAGTTTCCCGCCACCAGCAGGATGAAGTTGACCACCAGAAGGAACATCCACGGTGCCATGCCGGCAGCAACGATGTGCTCCGCGATGGTCTGCGGAATACGCTCGGTCGTCAGCACATGGGCGAACAGCAGTGCGTTGGCGACGATGAACATCAGCATCACGGTCGTCCTGCCGGATTCCATCAGGACTTCCGGAAGTTGACGCACGCCGATGTCGCGATAGACGAACACTGCGATGAACGTTGCATACACTGCAGCAACAGCCGCTGCCTCGGTCGGCGTGAATATGCCACCGTAGATGCCGCCCATGATGATGACGAGCAGCGCCAAACCCCAGACCGAATCCTTGAATGCAATCAACAGCTCGCGAGGATTCGCGCGCTCGGAGCGCGTCAGCGTCAGCTTGCCGGCACGCCACCAGACCGCAAGGGCCAGCAGGCTGGCGAGCAGCAGGCCGGGGATGATGCCGGCCATGAACATGCGGCCGACCGAAAGTTCGGTGACGGAGGCATACACCACCATCACGATGGAAGGCGGTATCAGGATGCCCAGCGTGCCGGCGTTGCAAATCACGCCGGCGGCAAATTCCTTTGGATAGCCACTCCTGACCATGCCCGCGATCACGATGGAACCGATCGCCACCACGGTTGCAGGGCTCGATCCGGACACGGCCGCAAACAGGGTGCACGCCAGCACGCTGGCGATGGCCAGTCCGCCACGCAGGTGGCCAACGGCCGCGATCGCAAAGCGCACCATGCGCTTGGCCACTCCGCCGGTGCTCATCATGGTGCCGGCCAGGATGAAGAATGGAATCGACATCAGCGTGTAGTGCTCGCTGGTTTCGTACAGCTTGATCGACAGGCTCGCCAGCGAATCATCGGCGAACATCAGGATCGTCAGCAGGCTCGACAGGCCCAGCGAAATGGCCACCGGCATGCCGAGCGCCATGAACAGGAAGAGGCTGATGAAAAGGAAGGCGGTTGTCATGGAGCCGCCTCTTCGCTCTTGAGTTTGAGCGCGTCATCCACTTCGTTGCCCAGGTGCAGACTGTCGGAGCGGCCGGTAGCAAGCGCCCACAAGACTTGGCCGAAGCGCAGCGCCAGCAGCGCATAGCCGAAAGGCAGGATCGATCGAACGACCCAGATCGGGATGGGCAGATCCTCCAGTTCGACGCCCACTATTTTCATCTTGGCGACATACACCCACGAGCCGTAGAGCACCAGACCCGCGTAGAGCAGGCACAGCAGCACGACGACGATCGAGGTGGCGCGACGCGGACCGGGCGGAAATTTCTTCACCAGCGCGTCGACCCCGATGTGTGCGCCGATGCGCACGCCGTACGAGATGCCGACGAAGATCATGATGGCGAAAAATACCGTGGTCAGTTCCAGCGCCCACGAGAAGCCGGAATTGAAGCCGTAGCGCATGACAACCTGCAGAAAGGTCAGCAGCGTCATCAGCGCCAGCATGACGACGACTATCAGTTCCTCGATGCGGTCGAGAATTTTCATGAATGACTCCCAACAGGCCGGATAAGCACCTCCCCCGAACATCGCACTGGATGGGGGTAAGTGCTGGCGACCTTAGCGCGCAGGCCTACTTGGTGTTGCTCGCGGCTTTCATGGCGGTGCGGTTGTTGGCCTTGAGTGCCGCGTTGATGACATCTCTGCCGATCTCCGGTTCGAACTGCCTCCAGACAGGCGCCATGGCCTTGCGCCACTGGTTGAGTTCTGCCCGGGTCATGGGCAACACTTCGGCCTTCTTGTCGTCGATCACCTTCTGGCGATACCCGGCGGCCTCATCAAACGCGATCTTGTTACCGTGATTGATCGCCTCGGTCATGGCCTCGCCCAGACCCTTGCGAATGTCTGCGGGCAGGCTGTTCCACCAGGGCGCGTTGGTAACGACCATGTAGTCGAGCACGCCGTGGTCGGACTCCATGATGTATTTCTGCACCTCGTAGAATTTCTTCGTATACGTGTTGGACCACGGATTCTCCGTGCCGTCCACGACGCCGGATTGCAGCGCCTGGTAGACCTCGGCAAAGGCAATCTTTTGCGGGTTCGCGCCAAGCACCTTGAACTGCGCTTCCAGAACGTCCGAACTCTGAATGCGGAATTTCAGGCCTTTGGCATCCGCGGGCAGGTGCAAGGGCTTGTTGGCGGATAGCTGCTTCATGCCGTTGTGCAGATAGCCCAGTCCCTTGAGACCTTTATCGCTCATCGAGTCCAGCAATGCCTGGCCATGGGGTCCGGCCTGGAAGCGGTCGACGGCCTGGAGATTGTCGAACAGGAAGGGCAGGTCGAAGACCTGCAGCTTGGGGGTGTATTTGCTGAATTTCGACAGCGACGGCGCGATGATCTGCACGTCGCCGAGCAGCAGGGCTTCCATTTCCTTGCCGTCACCGAAAAGCTGGCTGTTCGGAAAAACCTGAACTTCGACCCTACCGGGAAATTTCTTTTCGGCCAACTCCTTGAACTTCAGCGCGGCCTGTCCCTTCGGCGTCTGCTCGGCGACGACGTGGGAGTACTTGATGACAATCGGATCCGCCGAGGCGACAGCGGGGGTGAGAACGAGGACGGCCGCGATGGCCAATAAACGCTTAAACATGGTGGTCTCCTTATATTTTGATTTCTATGGGCCATGCATTGCAGCCCATAGGCGGCATTTATATCGTAATAAACGCGACTTGGGGCCAACTAATTTCACCATGTGTACAAATCTACCGTCACCTTCCTGGCCGAACAAGAACCCTTGCAGTGATATCCAGCGTCCACGCCCGCATTGACGTGACCCAGGTTCGGCCAATCACCCTACACACGGCTCGCAGTCTGCCGCATCACCTCTGCCGCCATTCGCATCGCCCCCTTTACCGGGGCCGGCAAGGGCGCGCCGCCATGGTCGACGGCGGTCTGCGCGTGACGGGCTTCGTCCTCCTTCATCTGCTCGACGACGGCACGGCTCTTTGCATCGGCTTCCGGCAATTGCTGCAGATGGCCGTCCAGATGCGCTTCGACCTGGCGCTCGGTTTCGGCCAGGAAACCGAGGTTCCACTTGTCGCCGAGCACGCCGGCGACCACGCCGATACCGAACGCGCCGCCGAACCAAAGCGGGTTGAGCAGGCTCTTGCGGCCGCCGAGTTCGTTGATGCGCGTCTCGCACCAGGCGAGGTGATCGGTTTCCTCGCGCGCGGCCTGCTCGAGTTCGGCACGCACCCGCTCGTTTTTCGCGGTGAGCGCCTGCCCGGCATACAGCGCCTGCGCGCAGACTTCGCCGACATGGTTGACGCGCATGAGGGCAGCCGCCCGTGTGCGTTCGGCATCGCTCAATTCCGCTTCCGCCGCGGTTGCGGGATAGGGGCGGCCGGCGTGCGGACTGGCGAACACGGTGCGCAGTCCGAGGTCGAAGGTGGTGATGATTTGGTCGAGTCGGTTCATGGTTGTCTCGGGTTTCTCTCTGGCGAACAAGGGCTTCGACAAGCTCAGCCCGAATGAAGATTTATGTTATTGCTAAATCACTTCACGTAGTAGTTGAAGTTGGAATACGCGGCTTCGGCGACCTTGAACCACTGGAACTGGGTATCGCGGAACTGCTTCCAAGGGCGATAGATGGCAGCGAAGTCGGCATTGGTCTTCGCTTCTTCCTCGTAAAGCCTGAAGGTCGCGCGACGCGCAGCGAGCATCACGTCCTTGGGATAGGGATGCAGCTTCACGCCCTGCCCCACCAGCCGCAGCAGAGCGGGCGGATTCTTGGCGTCGTATTGCGCGAGCATCAGTTGGTTGGCTTCGGCGGTGGCGACTTCGAAGGCCTGCCGATACGCTTCTGGCAGTGCGCGCCACGCGGCCTGGTTGACGTAGAAGCTCAGTTGCGGCCCACCTTCCCACCAGCCGGGGTAATAGTAATGCTGGGCAATCTTGTGGAAGCCGAGCTTCTCGTCGTCATACGGGCCTACCCACTCGGCGGCGTCGAGCGCGCCGCGTTCCAGTGCTGGGTAGATATCACCGCCGGGCAGGGTTTGCGGCACCGCGCCGAGCCGCGCCATGATCATGCCGCCGATGCCGGGAATGCGCATTTTCAGTCCCTTGAGGTCAGGCAGCGACTTGATCTCCTTGCGGAACCAGCCACCCATCTGGGTGCCGGTGTTGCCCCCTGGAAACTGCAGCACGTTGTATTTGGCGTAAAGCGCACGCATCGCCTCGATACCGCCGCCAGCATACATCCAGGCGTTCTGCTGGCGCGCCGTGAGGCCGAACGGCACCGCGGTGTCGAAGGCCAGCGCAAGATTCTTGCCGACGTAGTAGTAGCCCGCCGAGTGCCCGCACTCGGCGGTGCCGTTACCGACCGCGTCGAGCACCTGCAAACCCGGCACCAGTTCGCCACCAGCGAACACGCGAATCTGGAACTGGCCTCCGGTGAGCGCTGCCACCCGCCTGGACAGGGTTTCCGCGGCGCCGTAAATGGTGTCCAGGCTTTTTGGAAAGCTCGATGCAAGCCGCCAGCGAATCGCGGGCAACTGTTTCAAATCAACGGGTGCGGCCCGCGCGGTCGCCAATGGCAGCATGGCGGCCACACCTGCGCCGGTCAGAAAGTCTCGTCTTTGCATGAGTCAGCCTCGTGTTTTGGCCGATTATACGAGCCGCAACCGCATAGCGCCGCGTGTTAAAATCGCGGTCTTTCAAGTCCTGCCCCAACAACCATGTTCAACCGCCAAGACACCCTCGCCAAGACCGATCCCGACCTGTGGGCGGCGATCCAGAAAGAAGACCAGCGCCAGCAGGATCACATCGAGCTGATCGCGTCGGAAAACTACACCAGCCCGGCAGTGATGCAGGCACAGGGCTCGCAGCTCACCAACAAATATGCCGAAGGCTACCCCGCCAAGCGCTACTACGGCGGCTGCGAATACGTCGACATCGTCGAGCAGCTGGCGATCGACCGCGTCAAGGCGCTGTTCGGCGCCGATGCGGCCAACGTGCAGCCCAACTCCGGCTCGCAGGCCAACCAGGCGGTGTTCATGGCCTTCCTCCAGCCCGGCGACACCATCATGGGCATGAGCCTGGCCGAAGGCGGCCACCTCACGCACGGCATGAAGCTGAACATGTCGGGCAAGTGGTTCAACGTGGTGGCCTACGGTCTCGACGAGAAGGAAGAAATCGACTACGAGAAAATGGAAGCGCTGGCGCGCGAACACAAGCCGAAACTGATCATCGCCGGCGCGTCGGCCTACGCGCTGCGCATCGACTTCGAGCGCTTCGCAAAAGTCGCCAAGGAAATCGGCGCGATCTTCATGGTCGACATGGCGCACTATGCCGGCCTCATCGCAGCCGGCGTCTACCCCAACCCGGTGCCGCATGCCGACGTCGTCACCTCGACCACCCACAAGACGCTGCGCGGCCCGCGCGGCGGCATCATCCTGATGAAGGCCGAGCACGAGAAGGCGATCAATTCCGCGATCTTTCCCGGCCTGCAGGGCGGTCCGCTGATGCACGTCATCGCCGGCAAGGCCACTGCATTCAAGGAAGCCTCGACAAGGGAATTCAAGCGCTACCAGGAACAGGTCATCGACAACGCGCTGGTGATGTGCAAGGTGCTGGTCGAGCGCGGCCTGCGCATCATCTCAGGTCGCACCGAGAGCCACGTATTCCTGGTCGACCTGCGCGCCAAGAATCTTACCGGCAAGGACGCCGAGGACCTGCTCGGGCGCGCCCACATCACGGTCAACAAGAACGCCATCCCCAACGACCCGCAGAAGCCCTTCGTCACCAGCGGCATCCGCATCGGCACCCCGGCGATGACCACGCGCGGCTTCAAGGAACTCGAAGCCGAGCAGCTGGCGCACCTGATCGCCGACGTGCTCGACGCGCCGAACGACGAGGCGGTGATCGCGCGGGTCAAGGGCGACGTGGCGAAGCTGACGGCGAAATTTCCGGTGTATGGCTGAGCGGGGTCAGGGGTCAGGATTCAGGGATCAGGGGATGTCGCTTCGCGTTTTCCTGATTGGCGCGGCAATGCCGCACCACCCCCTGAATCCTGGCCCCTGAATCCTGGCCCCTAGATAATGAAGTGTCCCTTCTGCGGTTCCCTCGACACCCAGGTCATCGACTCCCGCGTCAACGAGGCGGGCGATGCAATTCGCCGGCGCCGCCGCTGCACCGCCTGCGACAAGCGCTTCACCACCTGGGAAACCGCCGAGTTGCGGCCGCCGCAGATTGTCAAGACCAACGGCACCCGTGAAGATTTTTCCGAGGCCAAGCTGCGGGAAGGCTTTCGCCGTGCGTTGCACAAGCGCCCGGTGTCGACCGAGCTGGTCGACGCCGCCGTCGATCGCATCCGTCAGCGCCTGCTGACGCTGGGCGAACGCGAAATACCCGCGCGCGAAATCGGCGAGTTGGTGATGAGCGAGCTGAAGAAGCTCGACAAGATCGCCTACATCCGCTTTGCCTCGGTCTATCGCAGCTTCCAGGACGTCGACGATTTCCGCGACGTCATCCGCGACATCGACCAGCCCTGACATGCCTGCCGCAAATCGTTACAGCGTCGCCGACCATGCCCACATGGCGCGCGCGCTGCAACTTGCAGCGAATGGCCTCTGCACCACAAGCCCCAACCCGCGCGTCGGCTGCGTCATCGTCAAGGACGATCGCGTCGTCGGCGAGGGCTGGCATCAACGTGCCGGCACGCCGCACGCCGAAATCCATGCGCTGAAAGCGGCCGGCGAATCTGCCCGCGGCGCGACCGTGTACGTGACGCTGGAACCCTGCTCGCACCACGGCCGTACCCCGCCATGCGCCGAGGCATTGATTCAGGCCGGCGTCACCCGCGTGGTCGCGGCGATGCGCGACCCCAATCCTCTGGTTGCGGGTAACGGCATCGACATGCTGACCCTGGCTGGCATCGAAGCAGAAACCGGGCTCATGGAAGCCGAGGCGCAGGCGCTCAATCCCGGATTCGTCTCGCGCATGACCCGCCAGCGTCCGTGGCTGCGACTCAAGACCGCTTCCACGCTGGACGGCAAGACCGCGCTCGCCAATGGCACCTCGCAGTGGATCACCGGCGAGGCTGCGCGTGCCGACGTCCAGCGGCTGCGCGCGCGCGCCTGCGCCGTCCTCACCGGCAGCGGCACGGTGCTGGCCGACAACCCGCGCATGAACGTGCGCGACATCGACACTGGTCGCCAACTGCTGCGCGTCGTCGTCGATTCCACCTTGCGCACGCCGACGGATGCGCTGATCCTGCCAGCGCTCATCGTTTGTCATCACGCAGCGCCCGCTGATCGCGCCGCGCTCGAACAAGCCGGTGCCGAGGTAATCGAATTGCCCGGGTCTGATGGCCGCGTCGATCTGGCGGCCCTGCTCACGCTGCTGGCGCAGCGCGGCATCAACGAACTGCATGTCGAGGCCGGTGCGCGCATGAACGGTGCGCTGCTCGCCGCTGGTCTGATCGACGAATGGGTGGCCTACCTGGCGCCGATGGCGGTCGGTGACGATGCGCGCGGGCTGTTCGCACAGCCGCCGCTGGCGACGCTGGCCGACGCCGCGCGCTTCCGGCTGGCCGATGTGCGACAGATCGGCGGCGACCTGCGCCTGACGCTGCTGCCCGCTTGAGCAGCTTCAAGGACCACTTCTCGGCCGCGTCCGACCGCTACGCCGCCTATCGTCCCGACTATCCCGCCGCCCTGTTCGACTGGCTCGCCGGCCTGTGTCCCCATACGGGGACAAGCCCCCATCCGGGGACAAGCGCAGAATGCGGCGCCGCCTGGGATTGCGCCACTGGCAGCGGCCAGGCAGCGCTGGGACTGGCGGCGCATTTCCGCCGCGTCTTCGCCACCGATGCTTCCGCCGAGCAGGTTCGTCATGCCGTGGTGCATCCATCGATCGACTACCGGGTGGCGCAGGCCGAGGACAGCGGGCTGGCCGATCACAGCGTCGATCTCGTCACCGTCGCGCAGGCGGCACACTGGTTGGAACTGCCGCGCTTTTACGCCGAAGTCACGCGCGTGCTGAAACCCGGCGGGGCGGTCGCCTTGTGGGGCTACGGCCGCATGGTGCTGCCGGGGGAGATGGACATGCCGCTCCGACGCTTCCATGCCGAAACCGTCGGCCCTTTCTGGCCGCCCGAACGCGCATTGATCGACGACGCCTATCGCAGCCTGGATTTTCCGTTTGCGGAAATCGCTGCGCCGGCATTCTCCATCGAGGTCGATTGGACCCTGCCGCGCTTGATGGATTATCTTTCCACCTGGTCAGCGGTAAAGCGCTACCGGGACACGCAAGGGCACGATCCCCTGCCCGCATTGCTGGCCGAACTCGATCCACTGTGGGGCGACTCGAGCAACACCCTGCAGCTGCAATGGCCGCTGTTCATGAAGGTCGGCAGGCTGCTTGAAGCGTGATTCACCCCATCTGGCTGCAATATTCGTAAAGAGCCAGCCCATTTTCAGCTCATGAGCTGGCGCCTGTGGGGCACTAGACGGGCTCAGAAATATTCCCAACACAAGGATACTGGTCCGCGTGCGGCCAACACTTCGAAATCCACGCCGCTGGAAATGGCGATGACAGGGCTGTGCTCACCGCTGGAAACTGAATTGATGCAGGAGATCACGGCCTCGCGTCTTACCCGCTGGCCGGCTTGTCCTTGCAAGCCGCCATGCGATCGCCATCATGCGGCACCCGTCCCAGCAATGCGATGGTGGCGTTGAATGGACCCATGTAACGCATCGCTGTAATCATCGAGCCCTTGAACTGAAGTTTGCGCGTCAACAAGGCCGCGCGCCCATTCAATTCGCCGCAACAGATCTTGCGCCAGTTCTCTGGCGTGGCATGCATGACAAAATCGATTTTTGTGGGAGCGTTTTCCGCCACTGCGGCGGCGCTCCCGCTATCAACCTGAAGATAAACGCTGGGAAAGTCACTTTCGGCCCAACCGTATTCGATCCAGGCGCTGAAACCCTTGAGCCCGCCGACCACTTCCGGATCGGCATTCCAGGCAGACTGATAATCACGCAGCCAGTCTGCGGAAAGAAATTGGTGCGACATCGCTTGCTCCATTTTTGTATACGGGTGGCAAAGCTGCCACCCGGGGTTGCTCAGTTTTGCAATGCCTTGAAAACCTCGTTGAACGAGGCTTCTCCGTTGCGCGCGAAGACGCCGGTATTGCCCATCACGCATACGCTGAAGCCTGGGCCGGACAAGGCAAATCCTGTAGCCGGCGTCCAGCCGCCCTCGCCGCTCATGGCGGTGAAGCCGTCGCACTGCATGCGCGCCATGTGCATGTTGGCGGCGCTCATGGACGCGGCCATGGCAGCGTGGTCTTCGCTGATGTCGCCGGCATAACCGGTGAGGTTGCCGGCATCGTCGAAAGTACCGGCGGCGAAGACGCCCTTGATTTGCAGCAGTTTGTTTAGGTCAGCCATTTGAGTCTCCTTTTAGAGTGTGGCGAGGGCGGCGAAGGCGCGGTCGAAATCGGTGTCCTTGTTGCGGACGAAGAGGCCGACGTTGCCGTAAACCAGGGCGCTGTTGTCGGGGCCGGATACGGCAAAACCGTTGCAGGGCTCGAAACCGTCCTTGCCGGTGTAATCCGTCCAGCCGGAAGCCTGCATCTTTCCCATCATCTTGTTGGCGGCGCACATTTTTGCCGCCATCTTCGCGGTCTGCAGACTGATGCTGCCGACATAGGCGACCAACTCGCCGGTATCGGTAAATTCACCGGCTGCATACGCGCCGGGGATAGCTAGAACCTTCTGTAAATCAGCCATGTATTGCTCCTTCGTTTAATTTGAACTTGTCCGGCATGCCGGAACGCCAATCCCACTTTTTTCGGCGTCACGTCATGACCTGACGCAAGCGCCGCACCGGAAGTGCGCGGGAACACACCCAGCACAAAGACACCGAGCCGCGAACAGCTGGCATCTCGAAACTTATGCCGCAGGCGACGCATCGGTGCGTCTTCAGGGTCACCTCGTCGATTTCCGCCTCGCACCATGATTGCGGCGACACCGCGTTCGATTGGCACACGTCGCTGCACAGCCCACAGCCCGTGCAGCGAGCATGCCGCAAACGATAAGTCGGGGGTTCACCCCCATCCTGCTCGATCGCTCCCTGCGGGCAGAGCCGCGCGCAGGCATGACAGCCGGTGCAACGTTCGGCATCGAGTTGGATGCTCCAGGGCAGCACTCCCACCCGCTGCATCGGCATCAACTCGCCTGGCGCCCGCGGCGTTTCATCCTGCACGCTGACGCTGTCCGTTATCAATGCACTAAGCGGACGTTTTGCCAGCGCCCCAAAAAAGCCGCGCCGCGCCGCGACGGAATTCGCCTGTCGAACGATCAGGTGCGTCCAGACGGCTATGGAAATCTCGCGCAACAGGATGACGGGCTGCCTGCGCTCAGCCAGTGCCGCATTGAGCAAAGCGATGCGCGCCTCCAAACGCTCTCCAGTGCCGCGCGCGCAGTGATCACAATCGCCACGCATGACCAGCCAGGAGAGTGACCCATGCTGTCGGTTGCGCAGCAGATCCATCAGGCTAATACTGTGCAGGCAGGGCAACCGCCCCGCTTCGCCGTCACCCTCGCTGAATTCGCAGCACGCAAGCAGGATGGGCGCATCAGACAGCGTACGCTGTTCAATGGGCAAGGGCAGACGGATCGCCTGTTGTGGGCACGCGGGCACGCACAGCCCGCAAGCGTCGCAGGATCCATTCTCGAAGTGCAGTGCGGCGTCATCCAGCGTCAACGCGCCATCTGGGCAGGCGTCCACGCAGGCGCGACATGAGGCATTGGGCAAGAGCTCATGAACACAGCGCGACGCATCCAGTGCGGGAAGCACGCCGTCAGCTATGGAGGATTCGCTAATGGTTTGGGTCTCCCGGGTCACTGCTGACTTGCAAGAATGCCTACCATGACGGGGCGACTCCCGGCACAAACTTCACAGGTACGGTCTGCGCGGCTTTCGGACGCATGCGCGCTTCAATTTCCTCGGCGCTCGGCCGCGGCTCGCCCATAATCTCCGCCAAGCAATCACGCAATTCGTCGCAATAGGCCGCGGTGAGCCAGGCGGCAGCGGCATAGAACGGGGTCGCGCAACGTTTGGCGACGCGCTCGCCGAATTGCGGCAGCCAGCGCAGCAGGTGTTCATCCATGAAACGAGCGGCCTCCCCGAGCGAATCCGCTTGCGCGCTTTGCAGCAAACGGGCGACAAACAGCAGTTCCACCACCAGGTGGTCTTCGCTGCGTTTTCGCCAGTCGGCCACGCCCAGGCCATGCCGCCTGTAGATTTCACGCACCTGAAACATCGGCGCCTGCATGGCGAGGTTCTCTTCGTCCAGCCACACCGATTCATAAGGCGAGGCGTGATAGCTGTGGTTGAGGTAAATCGCCGCGTAATCCGCCGCCAGCTCGTCGTGCTGCCCCGTGCGAAGTGGCGCCGTCATTGCGCTCAGCGCCTGCCGCATGAAGGAAGTGGCCTCCACGCTCTGCGCTTGCGTCAGTTTTATTCCAAGCGTGTCGGGAAAGCCCTGCACATTTAGGTCGATCAACAGCACGTCGTCGACCTCGACATGATGCAGGCTGGCCAGGGTTAGGAGATCGGCGGCAGCAGCAGCACAGAATTGCGCCAGTAAATCGCCGGTGCCGTCGTCGGGTAAATTGCCGTCCATGTTCACTCCACCCGGCCTTTGCTGTGGGCAACAAACACGATCGATGGGTTGGTCAGTTCAGGGTCGGCCATGTTTTTTACCGCTCTCACAGGCACATCGTGCGGACCCATGGCCTTGGTGACCCAGGTTCCCGCCCTCAACTGGGCGATATCACCAATGTCCAGCACGCGCATCATGCAGGCCATGACGCAATAAGGCTTGCGCCCGGCATCGATCTCGTCGACGCACATATTGCATTTGGAGACGATATTGCGGTCCGGTATGAACTGCGGTGCCCCGAAGGGGCAGGCCGCTTCGCAACGGCGACAGCCGATACACAGCGTGGAGTCGATGTCGACGATGCCGTCTTTCTTGCGCTTGTAGATGGCGCCGGTGGGGCAGGTCGGCAGGCAGGCCGGCTCCGCGCAATGGTTGCACGACATGTTCACCTTGTAGGCATACGGCTCGGGAAACGTGCCGCCTTCGATGTACATGACATTGCGGAAGCGCGGACCGGGCTCCAGACCGTTCTTGTCCTTGCAGGCGATTTCGCAGGCGCGACAGCCGATGCAATCGACGTTGTTATGCACAAACCCCAGCTGCATGTCCGGCACCACCGGAACATAGACCTCCTTTTTGTGCCGTCTCACCGCCTCCTTGATTCTGGACAGATCTTTTTCATCGGACATTTCTCAGACTCCTATCAGTTGTCGCGGCGAAACACTTGGCAACGTGAGATGGCCGACTTGTCCCGTCCCGGGTTGTGCTCGAGGAGGGTTTTCCTGATGTCGACCAGCACCGTGTTGTAGGCAAAGGCCCCTGCGGGACTGGGTTCGTCCAGGGTCAGGAAATCCGGGTTGCCACCGCGGTCGATGCCGTTCTCGTCCAGTTGCATCCAGGCACCCTCGTAGATGACAGCCACCCCAGGCATGACGCGTTCGCTCACGTAAACTGGCACAACCACTTTCCCACGCTCATTCCACACTTCGACGGTATCGCCGGTCTGAACCCCCAGCCGCCTGGCATCGGTTGCGTTGATCGTGCACTCCTGCTCGAATACTTCCTGAAGCCAACCGCAATTGGCGAATATGGAATGGGTACGATGACGCGGATGCGGCGAAATCAGATGGAAGGGGTATCGCTTTGTTTTGGGACTATTGAGCGACTCCCAAGGCTCGATCCATTTCGGGATGGAGGGAATGTGCGAACCATATTTGGTCTTGGTCCAGTCACTGATTTGGGCCAGCTCGGTGGTCAGGATTTCGATCTTCCCGGATGGCGTTTCAAACGGTTTGCCGTCCTCGATCTGTTCGCGAAATGCGACATGGGGCTTGTCCAGTTTGAACTTGTAGACACCTAGCCGCTTGAATTCCTCCCATGGCATGGTCACGCCCTGGTGCGCCATGACCCTCTGCTCCCACCATTCGCGCAGGTATGCCTCATCGACGGCATCGTTGTAGTGGAAATAGTCGCGATTGGCCTTGGGGTTGTAGGCCTCTCCGAAAGTGGGTCCGCCGATGCGCCAGGCCAGTTCGGTGAAAATCTGGAAATCGGTTTTGCTCTCGCCCAAAGGCTCGATGACCTTGGGACGGTGGATGTAGTAGTGCCCCTTGTACCAGGGCAGAGCCACATCATGACGCTCGAAATGGGTCGACACGGGCAGCAGCACGTCCGCCCACAGCCCGGAAGGCGTGATGGTGGAATCCATGCACACCACGAGCTCGAGCTTCTTGATGGCCTCGATTTCCTTGTTGATGTTGGTGAGTTGGTTGAACCAGTCCGAGCCTTGCCAGAAGATGCCCTTGATGTTGGGGATCTGTCCATCGGTCGCATCCGGACGCGGCCAGCAGCCTATCTCCTGGCGTGTCACGTTGGGGTAATTCAGCACGCAATGCGCCCAGCGGTCGCTCTTGATCGAGGCAAACCAGATGTTGGAATATTGATCGTAAGGGTAGGCCACAGCCTCCGCGTGCCAGGCCTTGCCGACGCCTTCGGCGCAACCGCCCAGCACGCCGATGTTGCCCGTCATGGCCTGCAATGCCGCCGCCATTCGGCTGTATTGTTCGCCATACGCGTTGCGTCCCGGCGCCCAGGAAGCCTTCAGCGCAGCCGGTTTGGTGGAGGCGTACATGTGGGCCAGTTTCTTGATGTCGGCTGCTGGTACGCCGCAGATTTCCGCTGCCCATTCCGGTGTTTTCGGCACGCCGTCGTAAGTGCCGAGAATGTAGTCCTTGAAGTTCTCGCGGCCATTGGGCGTTGCGTTTGCCCAATCCGGCATGGTGCCGGCATCCATGCCCATGCAGAACTTGTCGATGAAAGCCTGATCCTGAAGATTGTTGGCAAAAATATAGTGCGCCATCCCCGCCATCATTGCGGCATCGGTATTCGGCTTGATGGGTATCCACCAGGTATCGTAGGCCGCGCCGGAGTCGGTATATTGCGGGTCGACCAGCACGAACTTGCAACCGTTCTGCTTGGCCATGCGCATGTAATAGAAGGTGTTGCCGCCGTGGAAGGTATAGGCCGGATTCCAGCCCCACATGATGATGAGCTTGGCGTGGGCGAACGTGTCGTCCTCGTTGCCATCCTGAATGGTGCCGAAAGTCCAGCGCGAACTGGTCGTGGTCGCTTGATAGGATGGTACCGACCATGAATTGGTACGGCAGCCGAACATGCCCATGAATCGTCCCAGCAGCCCCTCGATCTGATCGGACTTGTGCAGCACGCCGTAGGAGGCGCCCGCGTAAGATTGATCGAGGAGTGCCGTGGGGCCGTATTTGTCCTTGATCTCGATCATCTTCCTGCTCACGTAATCCAGCGCCTCGTCCCATGAAATGCGCTTGAATTTGCCCTCTCCCCGCTTGCCGACCCGGCCCATCGGGTACAACAGTCGCTCCGCTGAATAAAGGCGCTGGCGGTAGGAGCGGCCACGCAGGCAGCCACGCAGTTGTGGTTCCTCGAACGTGTCCTTGCCGAAATAGCCATCCTTCTGGTAGCGCCCATCGTCGGTGGACAGGCGCACCACGACATCCCCTTTCTTGTGCGCCACCAGCACATGGCGCGAGCCGCAGTTATGCGCACACGAAGTCACCATGGTGGTGAGTTGGTCGTCGACGGGATACGGCTCGTAGGCGAATGCCTTGGCTTCCTTCGGCAGGGCCAGATCCACCAGACCACCGGCCGCCATCACCCCGGCACCGACCGCCGTTGTTTTGAGAAAATCGCGCCGTCCAACGTTGTTCAGACGATCGGCAATCATGTTCAAATCGTATTTACTGGACATGGGTTTCCCCCTTCACGTTAAGCGGACCTTTCTTGCTACCCGTGCTCGTTGTCGCCTCCAGGCGAGGCCTGCGCACTGGCTTGGCCAAGGTTTTTCTCGGCACGACTGCGGCCAGGGGCTTGTCCGTCTTTACGCTGTCCATCTGGAAGCGCAACTCAGACTGGGTAGGACGATTCTTTGCCCAATCCGGCACTTCCTTGTCCATGCCGGGCCATTCATGACGCGGGTAGGGATAGCCGATGCGATACCAGGCACGGCCGCCATGGCAGCCGTAGCAGCTGTCTCCCGACTCCTTGCCGGCCGCCTCGATGGCTTCCGGCTTGAGAAAATTGACGTGATGTCGCGTGGTGCGGATGGCCTCGTGACACAGCAGGCAATTGTTTCCCATGGCCTCGCGGTTTTGCGTCCAACCCCCTGGCAAGCCCATCACTTCCGCGTTGAACTGGCCGTGGCACATCAGGCAGGTCCTGGCATTCACCTGCTTGCGCAGGTTATAGCCACTCAACTGGCTGGTCGCCGATGAGCCCGGCGCTTCGGCGCGCGGGTCGTGCCCCTGGTGGCAGGTATTGCAACGCAGATTCATCACGCGCTTGGCATAAGCGTCCGTCATGTGACGGCGATGGAAAGTGTCCTGATCTCCAGAATAGGTATCCAGGGTTTGATACCAGGCCAGCGATTTGTCGGCCTCGACCCCGGCGGGTGATTGCTTACGCACGCTCGGTGCAAGCACTTCGGCATGGCAGGCCATGCACTGCTCGTCTTCAGCCTTGTCGATCGCAGGCTTGAAATGAATGGGATACCAGCGCGCCGCTTCATAACCTGTGTCTTTGGCAATGGCGAACGTAACCCATAGCAACAATGTCAGCGCAAGGCCTAGCGCGCACAGGCCCTTGCAACAGGTATCGTCGAATTCCTTCAAGGTGTCCTCCTCGGATCGCTAATAAGCCGCCAAATAATGTCCGCACCCGGCAAGGGTGCGGACAACCCTCGCGTGCCTTAGTTAGGTGGCGTCCAGCCCATGCCGGACATGCCGCCCATTCCCGACATGCCGTCCATGCCACTCATGCCACCCATTCCGGACATGCCGGACATGCCGCCCATCCCGGACATGCCGCCCATGCCAGACATGCCGCTCATGCCTTGCTGAACGGGATAGAAGAAGATTTCACCCGTGGGAGAAATGCGGAAATAGCCGCTCATGCCAGACATGCCGCTCATTCCAGACATGCCACCCATGCCAGACATTCCAGACATGCCACCCATGCCAGACATACCGGACATGCCGCCCATGCCGCTCATGCCACCCATCCCGGGGTTCATGCCGTACATGCCGCTCATGCCGCCCATCCCGGGGTTCATGCCGGACATGCCGGACATGCCGCTCATGCCGCTCATGCCACCCATCCCGGACATGCCGCTCATGCCACCCATCCCGGACATCCCGGACATCCCGGACATACCGGACATACCGGACATACCGGACATGCCGCCCATGCCCGACATGCCGCTCATGCCGCTCATGCCGCTCATGCCTTGCTGAACGGGATAGAAGAAGATTTCACCCGTGGGAGAAATGCGGAAATAGCCGCTCATGCCGGACATGCCACTCATTCCAGACATGCCACCCATGCCGGACATCCCGGACATGCCACCCATGCCGGACATCCCGGACATGCCACCCATGCCGGACATTCCAGACATGCCACCCATACCGGGGTTCATGCCGTACATGCCACTCATGCCACCCATACCGGGGTTCATGCCGTACATGCCGCTCATGCCGCCCATGCCGGGGTTCATGCCATACATGCCGCTCATGCCACCCATGCCGGGGTTCATGCCATACATGCCGCTCATGCCACCCATGCCGGGGTTCATGCCGCTCATGCCGCCCATGCCGGGGTTCATGCCGTACATGCCACTCATGCCGGACATCCCTCCCATACCCGACATGCCGGACATACCGGTTTGATTACCAGCCTGTGCAACCCCCAGGCCCAGCATCCCGATCATCGCCATCACCAATTTCGTCTTATTCATTCGATTCATGACCATCTCCTATTTGATGTGAAACCGGAATCGACTACGCAGGACAACAATTCCCCACGACCGATAAACCAGCTTTGAATTGCGCCCAAAGGGGGACGCGCCCGATCTACCGCTTTTCAGCAGCTTGACTTGCTCCCCCAGCAGAGGGGGCGTGCCAATTTCGAATGTCGTAGGGACCCGTCATGCCCGGACGGTTAAATGGGGTGTACCAGGCACCCTGGTATTCCAGAAAACGGAGGCTTGCGGGATAGGGAGGAACGATGCCGGTAAGGGCATGGCGATACCAGGCAGCATTTTTCGGATAAATCAAGATCATGGGCGCGCCCGCCGGCCGGACCGACGGTTCAAGCCCTGCAATGGGATAGTCGTAGGCCGCCGCCGCACCGCTGAAAAAGAATAAGATGGCAGTCAGCGCTGCCAATCTTGTATAGCCATGAACCATTGAAACGCCTCCCGCTGCCTGGTGAATGTTCCGCATGACCAAGCGAATAGCACGGGGCGTGCCAGCCAGAATGTGTTTTTTAATGCCATGAATAAAAAGGATTTTTTATCTTGGCGTGGCGAGGAATCGATGGACGAGAGCAGAGGAATGCCAAAATGTCAGGGCAAATCTACTCATGGAACAAATGCAGCCTCATAACCTGACAATTTGTCAGATTACCCTTCCTTTATCAGTCTCTGAAAAAGCCATGAATGGTTACGAAAGCAAGGCTATGACTGCGCGCCCAGAGGTATGCCAATTTGTCACATCGTTGTTTAGTGGCTGGCGGATTCAGTGTGTCATCGCCTCAATTTCAGGCAAATCCACCGGGTTTCCGCCTGGAATGTCCGGATTTTCCCGGCATTGTTCGTGCTAGATGACTAGATGAAATGGATTACCCATATTCCAGAAACGGCCGCTGACCGCTCACCCACCGCCTGAATACCAGGCTGAATTGATGATTACAGCTTTCGATCACACTCAATCGTTGGACCAGTTCGCAACACGCCTGCTGACAATCATGTCTTTCAGGAACGGCCTGTTCGCGCCCATGCGTTTATCACATGCTGTGAAGGAAGCGCTGAACAAGTCGGTTGGCCGGGTCGTTCGACAAGCATGTCCTGAGCCCCGTCAAAGGGCCTGTCCTGAGCCCCGTCGAAGGGCCTGTCCCGAGCGAATTCGAAGGGCTCACCTCAAACGAAATCAACCCCTTGCCGCTCGTCCTGATCCTGTCGAAGTACTTGGTCAGGGATCCCGTAAAGGCCCTCGATCAGCCATACAGCCCCACGGTGCAAAACACGGCTGTAATGCTGCCATTGCAGCAACAGCCACACGCTCTCTGCTTCGTGGCAGGCGCCCGCCTGGAGGCATCTTCAGGATCGGCCAACAACCGACTCGGGAATCCGGGGCATCCCAAGCATGGGCCTGATGCAAACGGCCGGGCTGCGCCGCAAATTCCTCATCTATGCGGCCGTGGGCCTCACCCTGTTGTCATTTATCCTGTTGGGCTTGAGTTGGACGCTCTATCGCCAGCAGTTGACGCAGGAACGCAGCCAGGCTGCCGCTGAAGTTAACCGGTTGCTGCAGACCACGCTGGAAAACGCGATGTTGAAGCGTGATTTGCCGGGCTTGAATGGGATCATCAGGAAACTGGGGCAACAGCCTGGCATCCACAGCGTGTCCATCGTCGCACCCAACCTTAAAGTTCGTTTCGCTTCCGACCCGGTGCTCCTGGGGCAGCGTTTTCCACTGGAGGTGCATGGTGTTTGCCTGGACTGCCCTAATCCGCCATCCGCTCTGATTTTGCCGGGTGTATTCACTGTGGACAGTCAGGGACGCGAGGTCATGCGCAGCGTCAACATTGTGGCCAACAAGAAGCAGTGCGTAGGTTGTCACGGTGCACTCAGTACGCATCCGATCAACGGCGCGCTGGTGGTGGACTACGATGCCGCGCCGATACGCCAGCGCGCTGCCCAGTCTGCCGCCAGCCTGGCAGTCATGGGCGCGCTGCTGCTGGGGTTCACCCTGGCTGGCGGCGGGTGGTTCATCCGCCGTCACGTTTTGCTGCCGGTGAAGCTCTTGTCCGACAGCAGCAGCGCGCTGGCGGCAGGCCGGCTTGACAGCAGGGTGCACCTGACCGGCCAGGACGAGTTGTCACAACTGGGTAATACCTTCAACCAGATGGCCGCCAATATCGAGGAGCAGGTGCAACGCATCCACGAGCAGGAAGCCTTTTTGCAGGCGCTGGTCGACGCCTTTCCCGATGGCATCCGCGTGATAGACCCGGATACCTACAACATTGCGCTCGACAACCGCGCCTATCGGGCGCTCATCGGGCAGCGCACTGACCAGCCCTGCCGCGGGCAGACCTGCCATGCTTCCAGCCATGGTCGAGCAGAGCCCTGCCCTCCTTCGCTGACGCTATGCCCGGTGCAAGAAATACGCCGCAACGGCGAGCCCTGCAAAACCTTGATGGCGTTCAGACGTGCCGATGGCAGCACCCGACAGGTGGAAATCATCGCGGCCCCCATGCAGATGAGCGTGGGTGGAGTGGAAAAATCCTTTGTGGTGGAAGCCTGCCGTGACCTGGCCCAACTGGTGAAATTCTCACATGAGCAAAAGCTCGCCGAAATTGCGCAGCTCGCTACCGGCGTGGCACACGAAATCCACAATCCATTGGCTTCGGTGCGTATCGCCCTGCACGCCATGTTGCGTTCCACTGGAACGGACATTGAGGGCAGCCGCGAAATCCACACCTACCTGAAACTGGTCGATGGCGAAGTGGACCGCTGCATCGAAATTACCGAACGGCTGCTCAAACTCGGCACGACTTCTCCTGCCAGTGCGCAACTGGTGTCAGTCAATCCGGCGGTAGCAGAAACCCTCTCGCTGCTGGATTGGGAAGCCGAGGCCGGCAAGGTAACCATCCGCAGTGACGACTACGCACAGCCCTCACCGCGCGTGCTGGCTTCGGACAGCGAGCTGCGCATGGTCGTGCTGAATCTTGTGCAGAACGCCCTGCACGCCATGCCGGACGGCGGTGAACTGCGTGTCGAAACGCGACAACAGGGCGACAAGGTGGAAATCATCTTTACTGACACAGGCGTCGGCATTCAACCCGCCGATGCAGCACATATCTTTGAGCCCTTCTTCAGCCGCCGTGCCGACAGCGAAAAAGGCACCGGCCTGGGCTTGTCGATATGCCAATCCATCATTCAGAACTACGGCGGGCGTATTCATTTTGAGAGTCAGCCCGGCCACGGCAGCCGTTTTGTCGTAGAGTTACCCGACGCCGCTTCCCGACTCGCCCCATGACCTCCAAGCCCTTTCTTCTCGTCGTCGAGGACGACCGCCTGCTCAACCGGCTGTTGCTCGAGGATCTCAAACGAATGGGCTACGAGGTCGAGGGCGCGCATAACTGGGCCGAGGCACGCACGCTTCTTGGCCGGCGCGACCCCAGCCTCATCATCACCGATGTGCGCCTGCCCGATGTCAATACCATGGACATCCTGCCCACTTTGGCGAGCGAGCACCCGGTAATCGTGTTAACGGCCTACAGTACGGTGCAGGAAGCAGTGGCGGCGATGAAGGCGGGCGCCTTGGAATACCTCGCCAAGCCCTTCAATCCGGACGAGTTGGAACTGAAAGTCGAACGCGTGCTCGCCCTCAGCGCCATGCAACGCGACCACCAGTTCTGCAAGTCACGTCTGCGCCCCGACCCCAACGCCCTGATGGTGGGAGACAGCCCGGCCATGGCCGAAGTGCAACATCTCATCGATGCGGTGGCGGCGTCTGATGCCACCGTGCTGGTGCTGGGTGAAAGCGGGTCCGGCAAGGAACTGGTGGCGAATGCCATCCATGCCCGCAGTCCCCGGGCCGCGCGCAATTTCGTCGCCGTCGACTGTTGCACCCTGCAGGAGAAGCTTTTCGAGTCGGAACTGTTCGGCCACGAAAAGGGCGCGTTCACCGGTGCCGAACGACAAAAGCCCGGCCTCATCGAAGCGGCAAGCGGCGGCACGCTGTTCCTGGACGAAATCGGCGAAATCGAACCGGCCATTCAGGCCAAATTGCTGCGGGTGCTGGAAACCGGGCAATACCGCCGTCTGGGTGGGGTCAGGGATTTGCAGGCCAATGTGCGAATCGTCGCCGCGACCAACCGGGACCTGATGCAAATGGGCACCGAAGGGCGTTTCCGCATGGATCTCTATTACCGTCTGACCGCCTTCTCGCTGCGCATTCCGCCACTGCGCGAACGCCTGCAGGACATCCCCAAACTGGTACAGCATATTCTTGCTCATCATGATTTTTCCCGGCGCTACAGCAAGCGCGTCAGCCCCGCCGCGATGCGATTGCTCATGGATTACAACTATCCCGGCAACGTGCGTGAATTGCGCAACATGATCGAACGCGCGGTCATTCTTTCCGGCGCCAGCGAGGAAATCCGCCCGGAACACTTTGCCCTCGATGGTGCAGCCGAACGCCCTGGGCAAGTCGAACTCCGTTTCGAACACGACCCCAGTCTGGAAGAAATCGAAAAGCGCTACCTGGAAACCCTGCTGAACAAATATGACGGGCACAGGAGTCGGATCGCCGAGATAATCGGGGTGAGCGAGCGCAACATTTATCGCTTGCTGGAAAAGTATGGTTTGAAGTAATCCATATTCAGACTGCGGCGGATGCTACGCACGCACCGTTAATTCCTCGCACAATCCGGCCAGTTCCACACCCACATCCTGCAACGCTCGCGCGCGCGTCGTATTCCGGCACAAGCTTTCGTCCTTGCAGCCCTGGCTGCGGAAAGCCTGAATGACGTAATGCTTCACCCCGCGCGCGGCGAGATCGCGCGCCATGCCGATCAGGTCCGCGTCGTTCAGCAGCGCCGGATGCACGGTGGTGCGGATTTCATGTGCGATACCGGACGCCAGCACCTGCTGCAGGCCGGCATAGGCACGTTCGCCGCTGCCGGCCGCGCCGGTGATGCGCGGGTAATCCGCGAAGGGTGCCTTCACATCCAGCCCCACCCAGTCGACCAGCGGCAGCACCGCAGCCAGATTGTCGGCAACCATGCCGCCGGTGTGCAGGCCGATCTTGAAGCCGAGGTCGCGCACGTCGCGCATCGCGTCGGCCAGACCGGCCTGCAGCGTCGGCTCGCCGCCGGAAAACACCACGCCGTCGAGCAGTCCCTGGCGGCGGCGCAGAAAAGCCATCACGTCTGGCCAAGGCACTTCGCGCTCGCCACGGGGCGGGATCAGGCCGGGATTGTGGCAATAGCCGCAGCGCCACGGACAGCCCTGACAAAACACCACCGCGGCCAGCATGCCGGGCCAGTCGGTGGTGGAAAGCGGCGTCAGGCCGCCCACGCGCAGCGTCATGATGGTTGGCGCAGCCTCATGCTCGTTGCTGCTGCATGGCAGGATCAGCCCAGCTTGCAGCGTCCCTCGATAAAGAACTGCCGCTCGCGGTGCTCGCTCTGCTTGCCCTTGTTGAAGCTGGTGGTCGGGCGGTGGTAGCCCATCACGCGGGTCCACACTTCACAGCGGGTACGCTCTTCGTCCTTGAGGGTGATGGCGGAATGGACTCGTTTAATAACACTCATGTCGTTCATATCGGTCTCCTTGGGGTCAGGCAGCAACCGCGCGTTTGCGGGTCAGGGCTTCTTCATCGCAAACGGGACAGAACTCGTGCTCGCCGGCGAGGTATCCGTGTTTGGGGCAGATGGAAAAAGTCGGCGTGATCGTGATGTAGGGCAGGCGGAAGCGCGTCAGCGATCGGCGCACCAGATTGCGGCAGGCGTTGATCGATGAAATATTCTCCGACATGTACAAATGCAGCACGGTGCCGCCGGTGTACTTGCGCTGCAGGTCGTCCTGCCGCTCCAGCGCCTCGAAGGCGTCGTCGGTGAAGCCCACGGGCAACTGCGACGAATTGGTGTAATACGGCGCCTCGTCGGTGCCCGCCTGCAGGATGTCCGGATAGCGCTTCCTGTCTTCCTTGGCGAAGCGATAGGTGGTGCCTTCGGCCGGCGTGGCTTCGAGGTTGTACATATGGCCGGTTTCTTCCTGGAACGCGGCGATGCGGCCGCGGATATGGTCGAGCAGGCTCAGCGCGAAATCGTGGCCCCACTCGCTCGTGATGTCGTGCCCATCATTTGTGAAGTTGCGGATCATCTCGTTGACGCCGTTGACGCCTATCGTCGAGAAGTGATTGCGCAGCGTGCCGAGATAGCGCTTGGTGTAGGGGAACAGGCCTTGATCCATCAGGCGCTGGATTTCCTTGCGCTTGATTTCCAGGCCGTTCTTCGCCATGTCGAGCAGCAGATCGAGCCGACGCAGCAGACCGGCTTCGTCACCATGGTATTCATGGCCCAGGCGCGCGCAGTTGACCGTCACCACACCGACCGAACCGGTCTGCTCGGCCGAGCCGAACAGGCCGTTGCCGCGCTTCAGCAATTCCCTGAGGTCGAGCTGCAGGCGGCAGCACATCGAGCGGATGTGATTCGGCTTCATCTCCGAATTGATGAAGTTCTGGAAATACGGCAGGCCGTAGCGCGCGGTCATGGCGAACAGCCGGTCGGCGTTTTCAGACTCCCACGGAAAATCCGGCGTCATGTTGTAGGTCGGGATGGGGAAGGTGAACACCCGGCCCTTGGCGTCGCCGGTGGTCATGACCTCGATGTAGGCGCGGTTGATCATGTCCATCTCGAGTTGCAGATCACCGTAGGTGAAAGGCATTTCCTCGCCGGCGATGACCGGCACCTGCTCGCGCAGGTCCTCGGGGCAGGTCCAGTCGAAGGTCAGGTTGGTGAACGGCGTCTGCGTGCCCCAGCGCGACGGCACGTTGAGGTTGTAGATCAGTTCCTGGATGCACTGCTTCACGCTTTCATAACTCATGCCATCCTGGCGGATGAACGGCGCCATGTAGGTGTCGAAGGACGAGAACGCCTGCGCGCCGGCCCATTCGTTCTGCAGCGTGCCGAGGAAGTTGACGATCTGGCCGACCGCACTTGACATGTGCTTCGGCGGCCCCGCCTCGACCTTGCCCGGCACGCCGTTGAGGCCTTCGTGCAGCAGGGTACGCAGCGACCAGCCCGCGCAGTAGCCGGCGAGCATGTCGAGGTCGTGGACGTGCAGCGAGCCGTCGCGATGGGCGGCGCCGAGTTCGGGCGAATAGACGTGATTGAGCCAGTAGTTGGCCACCACCTTGCCCGAGACGTTTAGAATGAGCCCGCCCAGCGAATAGCCCTGGTTGGCGTTGGCGTTGACGCGCCAGTCCTGGCGCGACAGGTATTCGTTGATCGCGGCTTCGACATCGACCACGGTCTTGCGGTCTTCACGCAGCTTTTTGTGACTTTCGCGGTAGGCAATGTAGGCACGCGCAGTCTGCAAATGATTGGAGGCGATGAGGCTCTGCTCGACCACGTCCTGGATGCGCTCGATGTCCGGCGGGGTATTGCGGAAGCTGTGGCGCAGCACCTTGACCACCTGGGCGGTCAGCAGATCGGCCTCGGCCTCGCCGCATTCGCCGCTGGCCTGCCCGGCCCGCAGCAAAGCCGAACGAATCTTGCCGGCATCGAATGCCACGCGCCGCCCGTCGCGCTTGACCACCTCGCGCGGCGGCATCGCCACCACGGACTCCCTGCCCACATCTGACATGACCGCCTCCTGGTTGACTACATATTGTGTTTTGTTATCGTTAAACATACTTCATGTTGTGTTTGTGTCAAGATGAAATTCAGATTGGCTTATCCTTATATACTTAAGCACACGCAGTTCAACGCCTTTGCGGGTTCCTGGCATGCTTGCGAACATCAAATCTTCCGGCAGGGATCCCCACGTCTGCGAAGAATTGTCCGCATCCGGCCAGGGGTGTCTGCAAAGGCCATGGCATGAATGCATGCCCTGCCGCCGCACTGCTGTCATGGATCAAGCGGGTGCAAGCAACGCGGCGCTTATCGTTAAGGGGACGTTTTACTTGATTCACTTGCCCGCCTGCGGTGACAATGAACTTAGGGATGAAGCCGGCGCAAATGCCGCTCGATCCTGTCAACGAAATTCCAAGGAACAGAATGAAACGTGTCGATGATTTTCGCCTGCACTTCGGCAAGCAGGAACTGGTGCCCATCGTGGTCGGCGGCATGGGCGTGGACATCTCCACCGCCGACCTAGCGCTCGAGGCCGCCCGCTTGGGCGGCATCGGGCATATTTCCGACGCCATGGTGCAGACCGTGTCGGACCAGCGCTTCGACACCAAATTCGTCAGTCAGAAGCTCAAGCAGTACAAGCACAACGTCGCCAGCAGCGACAAGTCCTCGGTGAAGTTCTGCCTCTCGACGCTCGCAGAGGCCACGCGCAACCACGTCGGCCGGACCATGGAAGCCAAGCGCGGCGACGGCATGATTTTCGTCAACTGCATGGAAAAGCTGACCATGAACGCGCCCGGCGATACGCTGCGCGTGCGTTTATCGGCTGCGCTCGACGCCGGCATCGACGGCATCACGCTCAGTGCCGGCCTGCACCTCGGTTCGTTCGCCCTGATGGAAGACCACCCGCGATTCCGCGACGCCAAGCTCGGCATCATCGTCTCCTCGCCGCGCGCGCTGGCGCTGTTCCTGCGCAAGAATGCCCGGCTCAACCGCCTGCCCGACTTCATCGTGGTCGAGGGGCCGCTCGCCGGCGGCCACCTCGGCTTCGGCCTGGACTGGGCGAAATACGACCTGCATACCATCGTCGACGAAGTGCTGGCCTACCTCAAGGCCGAACAACTCGACATCCCGGTCATTGCGGCCGGCGGCATCTTCACCGGCAGCGACGCCACCGCCTTCCTGCAGCAGGGTGCGGCCGCCGTCCAGGTGGCGACCCGCTTCACCGTCAGCCACGAATGCGGCCTGCCGGACAAGGTCAAGCAGGAGTATTTCAAGGCCAGCGACGACGATATCGAGGTCAACCTGCTGTCGCCGACCGGCTACCCGATGCGCATGCTCAAAGGAAGCCCCGGCATCGGCGCGGGCATCCGTCCCAACTGCGAGGCCTATGGCTACCTGCTCGACGCCAAGGGAAACTGCGCCTATATCGATGCCTACAACCGCGAAGTCGCCCTGCACCCCGACGCAAAGAAGATATCGGTCAAGGACAAGACCTGCCTGTGCACCCACATGCGCAATTTCGACATCTGGACCTGCGGCCAGACCACCTGGCGGCTCAAGGACACCAGCCACCGCCTGGCGGACGGCAGCTACCAGATGCTGAGCGCCGAACACATCTTCCACGATTATCAGTTCAGCACCGACCAGAAAATCGCACTGCCGCCCAGCGCAGCCCAAGTGGCATAGGCCAGCCGGCCGGGAAGCCGCAGTCGGCTGGCAGCGCCGCTCGCGGCCGCCCGTCAATTCAGATGCCGGACGCCGGCCGCTTCCGGCCACGCAGCGATGACGCTTCGGCGATCCGTCTACTCGAACGGAAAGCCCTTCTTCCAGTCGTTCTTCATGCTGATGACCGTCCAGCCCCGCTTGCTGGCTTCGGCCATTAGGGCGTCGCTGAACGTGCCGATCTTCGACTTCGGCCCGTAGGCCCACTCGCGCACGGCGTCGTCGTGATGCACAAGCATCATCAGGCGCGCACCGTTGCCGGCCTGCGTCCATTCAAGCATCTGCTGGTCGCCGTCGGAGTTGCCGAACGCGGTCACCAGACGACGTCCGATGTGTTCGTTGATCCCGACGGGCTTGCCGGCAGCGTGAAGTCCGAGCCGAGCAGGATGGGCACACGCCAGCTCGGGGTCTCTGCCGCGGAGGCAGCGAATGGTGACAAGAACACGGCGACGACCGGAAACGTTCGGCACCGCCGTGACAGCAAGGCACACCCCCGATCAGGGAATCTGTGGATTTTTCCACTAGGGCATTCCGCCAAGGCGGCAAGGCACCGCTTTGCAACCGAATGGCTCCTGACACCTTCGTGCTTCGCCATCGTGCAATCAGAAGCGAATACCGGCCAGTCATCCTGCATGCGCAGGTGCACCGCAAAGCGCTTTTTAGGAGCAGGTGCCTGTATATTTCATGCTTCGCTGCGGCACCTTCCCGGCTCCGCGTTTCGGATCAACCTGTTTCATTCAGACTCCATGGGATTCAGCAGACTCTCCCGGTATTGCCTCGTGCTTGCGATCTTCTGGAGCGCATCAATTGGGGCTATGCCACTCTCGCTGGCGCAAGCCCATGAAACAGCCATCGGCCTCTACACCACTTACCTGAAAGAAACGGCAGGACCACTCGATCCCGTTCAGGCAATCACCGCGCAACGGGCAGGAAAGTTCTCCCCCGGGCGCCGTGCGGTGCTGAATTTCGGGATCGGCTCGCAGCCGGTCTGGATTCATTTCACGGTGGACAATCCGACTCCGGTGCCCACGCACAGAAGGCTGGCCATCGAAAATGCCTGGCTTGACAGCGTTCAGGTCTACATTCGCCAGGGCGGCAAAACCCTGTCCAACTATCGCGTAGGCGACGACCAGCCGTTCGGCCAGCGTTCGGTCAACAGCCGCTTTTTTGTCTTTGACCCGCAATTCGAGCCAGGACTCAGCGATGTATTCATCCGTGTCGAAACGCCAGACCCCATGGTCGTTCCAATCTACCTCATGGACACCGAAGGAGCACGCATCCGTGAGGCACGGCAGGAAATCAGCTACGGTCTGTTGTATGGCTTCCTGCTCGCGCTGATCGCCTATAACGCCATTCTGTCAGCGAGCTTTCGCAGTTCCAGATACCTTTTTTATTCGCTGTACCTGACGCTGTTCATGACCATGAACATCGCCTACACCGGCCACGGCTTTGCCTGGATCTGGCCCGGGGCGGTGCGATGGCAGCAATGGTCGAATCCGATCCTGATGTTTCTCTATGGGATAAGCGGTTTGCTGTTCGCCAATCGTTTTCTCGATGTGGAAACGCATTTCCCGCGCGTTCGCCGTGTGATCATCGCCTACTGCCTGGTCTTCGGCGGGATGTTTGCGATGGCCGCGCTGTATGCCGACCAACGGGCTGCACTGCTTGTCTCCTTCACCTTCGTCTTCCTGTTTACGCTCATCATGCTGCTGCTGGGCGCGCTATCCGTCCATTCCGGGCAGAAGCCGGCCCGATACTTTTTGCTCGCGTCCATTGCCGGCATGTCCGGTGCGGTGCTGACCACGCTGTCCACCTGGGGATTCATCCCGTTTTCCAGCTGGACATTCCGGGCGGTCGAACTCGGGATGATGGTTGATGCGACCCTGCTGGCGCTGGCCCTGTCGCACCAGTTCCGCATGCTGCAGGCAGCCAAGCTGAGCGCTGAACAGCTGGCGCATCTGGACCCGCTTACCGGCCTGAACAACCGGCGCTCCTTCTACGAGAAAACCGAACCGATATGGAGCACCGCGCGCCGCAAGGGGCGCGATGCCGCCGTCATCGCGCTCGATATCGACCTGTTCAAGCAGATCAACGACAGCCATGGCCATGAGCACGGCGACGAAACCCTGACTGCGGTCGCGGCGGCGCTCTCCCGGTCGATCCGCCAGGGCGATGTGCTGGCCCGCTGGGGCGGCGAGGAATTCATCGTCTTCATGCCGGAAACGAGCCTGAAAGAAGCAGTGGCACTGGCGGAGCGTCTGCGCGCCGCAATCGCGCAGATCCGCGTTCCCCATGCACAGGGAGAAACCGCGATCACGGCGAGTTTCGGGGTGGCGCAGAAGGATGCCGATCACGCCACGCTGGATGCCCTGATTTCAGCGGCAGACGGCTACCTTTACCAATCCAAGCAGAAGGGCCGCGACAGGGTGAGCTACGCGCAGGCAGCCTGACCCTTTTGCCACGAACCCGACGTCGACCCACTTACGCTTGCGCTTGAGCGGGGTTCTCCCGCCCTGCCTAAACGCCTACAATGCTGGGTCTTACTGGCTGGCCTTCACGCGTATGTTCACAGGCATCATTCAATCCATTGGCCGCATCCACGAATACGAAGCGCGCGGCGCCGACGCGCGCATGGTCATCAGCGGCGGCGGGCTCGACTTTTCCGACGTCGGTCTCGGCGACAGCATCGCGGTCAACGGCGTCTGCCTGACCGCGGTGGCGCTGTCACCCGACAGCTTCAGCGTCGACGTCTCGGCCGAAACCCTGCGCTGCACCGAAGGGTTCGCGCCTGGCGCCGAGGTCAATCTGGAAAAAGCGCTGCGGCTGGCCGACCGCCTCGGCGGCCATCTGGCGTCGGGGCATGTCGACGGCGTCGGCACGGTACACCGCTTCGTTCCGGTGGGCGAATCGCACCTGCTCGAAATCGATGCCCCGCCAGAACTCGCACGCTACATCATCCGCAAGGGATCGATCACCGTGAACGGCGTGTCGCTGACGGTGAATGCGGTCGAAGGCGCACGCTTCGCCCTCAATCTGATCCCGCACACGCTTGAGATGACCACGCTCAAGCACCTCGCGACGGGCAGCCGCGTCAACCTTGAAGTCGACATGATCGCGCGCTATGTCGAACGCATGATGCAATTCACCCAAACAACGGATAAAGACTGATGAGCCTCGCCTCCACCCTTGAAATCATCGAAGAACTGAAAGCCGGCCGCATGGTCGTGCTGGTCGACGAGGAAGACCGCGAAAACGAGGGCGACCTGGTGATGGCCGCCGAATTCGCCACCCCGGACGCGATCAACTTCATGGCCAGGTACGGTCGCGGCCTGATCTGCCTCACGCTGACCGACGAGCGTTGCCGCCAGCTCGGCCTGAAGCAGATGGTGAACGACAACATGACGCCGCACGGGACGGCGTTCACTGTGTCGATCGAGGCAGCCGAAGGCGTGACCACCGGCATATCCGCGGCCGATCGCGCGGTCACCATCCAGGCGGCCGTGAAGCATGACGCCAAGCCAACCGATATCATCCAGCCCGGCCATATCTTCCCGCTGCGCGCGCAGCCCGGCGGCGTGCTGGTGCGCGCCGGCCACACCGAAGCCGGCTGCGACCTGGGGGGGCTGGCCGGACTGCAGCCCGCCTCGGTGATCTGCGAGATTCTGAAAGACGACGGCACCATGGCGCGGCTGCCCGACCTGATTCCGTTCGCACAGGAACACGGCCTGAAGATCGGCGCCATCGCCGACCTGATCCATTACCGCAACCAGACCGAAAGTCTGGTCGAGCGCGCGGCCGACCGCCTGATCCAGACGGTGTACGGCGCGTTCCGCCTGGTCGCCTATCGCGACAAGTGCGCCAAGGAGACGCATCTGGCACTGGTCAAGGGCGAAATCCACGCCGACCAGGAAACCCTGGTGCGCGTGCACGAGCCGCTCAGCGTGATGGACTTTCTCGACGTCACCGGGGGCGGCCATTCCTGGCCGATCCTGGGCGCGATGGAGCGCATCGCCGAATCGCAATGCGGCGTCATCGTACTGCTGCATCGGCCGGAAACCGCCGATGCGCTGCTCGAGCGCATCCACCCTGCCCCTGCCGCAACGCGCAAATACGATCTGCGCGATTACGGCATCGGGGCACAGATCCTGCGCGACCTCGGCGTCGGAAAAATGAAGCTGTTGGCCAGTCCGCGCAAGATGCCTGCGATGGACGGGTTCGGGCTGGAAGTCACCGGCTACTCTGAAAAGGCATAGGCGCAAGCGGATGGGTGCCGGGTTGGCCCGGCCCTGAACGCATTCGGACCAATCATTGAAAGGACAACACATGGGAACCAGCAACGATATTTCCGAACTCGATCCCGTCTATCAGGGCGCTGGACTCAAAATCGGCATCGTCATGAGCCGTTTCAACAAGGACATATGCGAAGGCCTGCTGTCAGCCTGCGAAATCGAGCTGGCCCGGCTCGGCGTCGCCAAGGACGACGTGCTGCTGGTCGACGTACCGGGCGCGCTCGAGCACCCGCTGGCGCTGCAGAAAATGGCGCAGTCCGGCAAATTCGATGCGCTCATCGCGCTCGGCGCCGTGGTACGCGGCGACACCTATCATTTCGAAGTCGTCTCGAACGAGTCCTCGCGCGGCATTCTCGACGTGCAACTCGAAACCGGCGTGCCGATCGCCAACGCGATTCTCACCGTGGACACCGAAGAGCAGGGCCACAAGCGCATGCACGAAAAAGGCCGCGACGCCGCGCGCGTGGCCATCGAAATGGCCAATCTGCTGAAACGGATATGACCAGGATGGCAGCCAAGTTCGATCGTGCACGTCACCCTCTCCCCGCCCTCCCCCTCAAGGGGGAGGGGGACAGGGTCTTTCTTCGCAAGGATGAACGTTGATGGCTGGTTCCCGCAAGAGTGCCCGTGAATTCACCCTGCAAGGCGTTTACGCCTGGCTGGTGGGTGGCGCCGACATCACCCTGATCGCCGCCAACCTCAAGGAAGACGAACAGTTCAAACGCGCCGACGAAGCCTATTTCCGCACCCTGCTGTATGGCGTGATCAAGGACGAAGACCTGTTGAGTTCACGCATTGCGCCGTGTCTCGACCGCCCGTTGGCCGAACTCTCTCCCGTCGAGCGCGGCATCCTGCTCATCGGTGCCTATGAACTGGTGCACTGCCCCGACGTGCCGTGGCGCGTCGCCATCAACGAAGGCGTCGAACTCGCCAAGAAATTCGGCGGCACCGACGGCCACAAATACATAAACGGTGTGCTCGACAAGCTGGCGCAGGATGTGCGCGCGGTTGAGATCGAGGCGTCGAAGAGCAGGGGCTAGGATCTGGGAGCTAGGATTTAGGGGATGAGCGGCCGGAGGCCGCGAAATTCAACTAGCCCCTAGCCCCTAGCCCCTAGCCCCTAGCCCCTAGCCCCCTAGCCCCTAGATGGAATTCGACCTCATCGCCAGACACTTCACCCGCACCACGCCCGGTGCCGTGCTGGGTGTGGGCGATGACTGCGCCCTGCTGGCGCCGACGCCCGGCATGCAACTGGCGGTGTCGTCCGACATGCTGCTCGAGGGCCGCCATTTCTCGCCGCAGGACAGTCCCGCCGGCATCGGCCACAAGTCGCTGGCAGTGAACCTGTCCGACCTCGCCGCGATGGGTGCGACGCCGCGCTGGGCCACCCTCGCGATCGCGCTGCCGGAAGAAAACGACGCCTGGCTCACCGCGTTCACCCGCGGCTTTTTCCGCCTGGCCGACCTGCACGGCATCGAGCTGGTCGGCGGCGACACCACGCGCGGTGCGCTAACGATCAGCATCACCGTGATGGGCGAAGTGCCGCCGGGACAGGCGCTGCGCCGCGACGGCGCGCAGCCCGGGGACGACATCTGGGTATCAGGCGTGCTCGGCTCGGCAGCGATGGCGCTGGCGTTTCGCCAGGGTCGCTTGTTCATGGAGCAGATCGATGCTGCCAGGGTGCTGCCCGCGCTCTATCTGCCGACGCCGCGTGTGGAGCTCGGCATCGCGCTGCGCGGGATCGCGACCAGCGCGATCGACATTTCGGACGGGCTGCTGGGCGACCTCGGGCATATTCTTGAGCGCTCGCAAACCGGCGCCAGGCCGATCGGCGCCCGGCTCGAATTGGCCGCTTTGCCGGTGCTGCCAGTCGTGCAGGCCTACTTGCATGAAGCCGTTGCGCGCGATTGCGTGCTGGCGGGTGGCGACGATTACGAACTCTGCTTCACCGCGCCCGCCGACAGGCGTGACGCGGTCGAGGCTGCCGCCCGCTCCGCAGACGTGGCGGTGACGCGCATCGGCTGCATCACCGCCGCGCCCGGACTCGTCGTCATCGACGGCGACGGCCAGCCGCTGCCCATCGAGCGGACCGGCTATGACCACTTTGCGGCTTGACCTCAAGTTCCTGTTCGCGCATCCGGCGCATCTGATCGCGTTCGGCTTCGGCAGCGGGCTCGCGCCCAAGGCGCCGGGAACGGTCGGCACCCTGCTCGGGCTGCCGCTGTTCTGGCTGATCGAAGCCGCCGCGCCCGATCTGCCGAACCGGATCGTGCTCCTCATCGCCGCCTTCCTGCTCGGCGTCTGGGCGTGCGGCCGCACCGGTCGCGCGCTCGGCGTCGCCGACCACGGCGGCATGGTATGGGACGAGATCGTCGCCTTCGCACTCGTCCTGCTGTTCACCCCGGCAAGCTGGCTGTGGATTGCGCTGGCATTTGCGCTATTCCGCCTGTTCGATATCCTGAAACCCTGGCCGATCCGTGCTGCGGATGCGCATCTGAAAAACGGTTTCGGCGTGATGTTCGACGATCTTCTGGCGGCAGGCTATGCCATCGCCGCAATCAAGGGACTCCAATGGCTCGTGTAAGCGACGAAGAACTCCACCAGCTCGCCGGCGAGCTCGGCGAAATACTGCGCGCACGCGGCTGGATGCTGGCCACCGCGGAATCGTGCACCGGCGGCTGGGTCGGGCAACTGGTCACCGCGCTGCCGGGCAGCTCGCAGTGGTACGAACGCGGCTTCATCACCTACGCCAATGCCGCCAAGATCGAAATGCTCGACGTCCCTGCCGCAACCCTCGACGAACACGGCGCCGTCTCCGAGCAAACCGCGAGCGCCATGGCGGCGGGCGCGCTGGCGCACAGTCATGCCCAGGCCGCGCTCGCCATCTCAGGCATCGCCGGTCCCGGCGGCGGCACCCGGCAAAAGCCGGTCGGCCTGGTCTGCTACGGCTGGGCGCTGGCGGACGGCACGCTCATGTCGTCCACCTGCCGTCTCGACGGCGACCGCGAGGAAATCCGCTCGCGTGCCGTGGCGGCGGCCTTGCGTGGTCTGATCGAACTGATCAATTCCATTTGATCAGGAACGTACGGCTGTTCATTCGGAGCCAGCCCCCGGCCTAGCCCCGGGTCGTGCAGGAGGCGAAGACGGAAGCGGAGTAGGACGGTTCACAGGCGGCCTTGCCTGAATCGGCGGATAGTAGCCCTGCTGCGGTACATAAACCGGCTGCTGAATCACGCCCGGCTGTTGTGCCGCGCGCTGCTGCGCTTCCTCGGCTGCCCTGGCCTGCTCCTTGGCTTGCTGTTCGAGGCGAACGTTCTCCATTTCGCCAGACCTCTCTTCTGCCTGTTTCACCCGCGCCTTCGCCTGGCGAATCTCTTCCTCGGTGGGCGGCGGCGAAACGTCGAGGCGCTCCGACTTGACTCCCTCCGGCGGCGTGGATGAATAGGTCACATTCCCGGCGCTATCGACCGATTTGTAGATCGTGTCGGCGTGCGCCGTCTGCAGCAGCAGCGTAGCCAGCAGCAAGGGAAAAACACGCATGGGTTTCATCATGGCTCCTATTGCATTCATGCAAAGATCATACAACCGTCTTGCGGCCTTTAGGTACGCGCCCGCCTGACGCACATTCGCATTTCGAAATCGCATCATCGTCCATCCTGAGCGACCGCGCGCCCCGGACCATCCTATTTGAACGCCCACTCGGCGAACGGCTCGATCTCGTCGCGATTGAGCAGCATCAACTGGCAGACATCGGGATTCATTGCATGCTTCGGCGTGGTGTCGACATTGAGCCGCTGCAACAGGTAGCCCAGCAAGGCGCGCTTCACGTCGATCTCGATTACGGCGTCTGCCGCCGCGCCATAATCCAGCAACAGGCTCGCCCGCTTGACCGCATCCAGCCCTGCATGGGGGGTGAGGCGCAGTTTGACGGTCTCCATCCAGTCGTCATCGTACTGCATGCTCGATTCGGCCAGGGTTTGCAGGCATTCCGCCTGTTCGATGCGGGACAGCACGAAATCTCGAAAATCGCAGCTTTCCTCATTGTAGGCACGGGCATGCCAGCGGATGCCGGCATTGACCAGGGTGTGGGGCTCGATGATCCGCTGCGCCGGGCTTTCATCGCCCTCGCGGTTCGAAAGCGAGCGGTAGGTGACGCGCAGCTTCCGACGACCATGAATCGCACGGGTGATCTGCGCCAGAGTCTGCGGACCCGGCAGGCGGGCGGGCAACGGCAGCGCGGCGGTTGGCAGGCCGTAAATGGATTCCGCGCCATACGGCCCGTTCGCCACCGCCAGATTGGCCGCGATGATGGGTAGCACGATGGCAGGCGAGAGGTCTGCAAAGACGGAACCGAAGCTGTCGGCCGGCACGAATCCGAACACGCTGTGGTTGTAGACGAGGTTGCCGGGCGCCAGATCGCTGTAGAGCTTGAGGTCCTTGGTGGCCGCGGGGTCGGACAGGCCGAAGGCGCGGGCGACATCACTGCGCGTCACCACCCCGGTATACCAGGCCATGATCTCGATGTATTGCAGCCGCTGACGCGTTGCCCACTTCACGTCGAGGCGCATTTTTTCCCTTGTAATCATCTCACTCGCTCCGCGCGGGCTTTTGTCCCTGAAAATTATAGGGGGACGCGCCTCGAATACAAACAATTACGTCATATCTTTTATATAGGTGATATTTTTTATTGACACTATAAAATATATAACCTAAATTGGCGTCATGGTGCAGCGCATTGCCTGCCCGCAAACTAAATTCCCAACCGACCCAGGAGAGAAACCATGGCATCCCCCGCATTGGCAGAAGACAAATCGAAGGCGCTCGCCGCCGCGCTGAGCCAGATCGACAAGCAGTTCGGCAAGGGTTCGGTGATGCGCCTGGGCGACCACGACGTCTCGCGCGACATCCAGGCCGTCTCCACGGGTTCACTCGGTCTCGACATCGCGCTGGGCGTCGGCGGCCTGCCGCGCGGCCGCGTGGTCGAAATCTACGGCCCGGAATCTTCCGGCAAGACCACGCTCACCCTGCAGGTCATCGCCGAAATGCAGAAAATGGGCGGCACCGCCGCCTTCATCGACGCCGAACACGCGCTCGACCCCGTCTACGCCGGCAAGCTCGGCGTAGACGTCGACAACCTGCTGGTCTCGCAGCCCGACACCGGCGAGCAGGCGCTGGAAATCGCCGACATGCTCGTGCGCTCCGGCTCGGTTGACGTCGTCGTCATCGACTCCGTCGCCGCACTCACCCCCAAGGCCGAAATCGAAGGCGAGATGGGCGATTCGCACATGGGGCTGCAGGCCCGCCTGATGAGCCAGGCGCTGAGGAAACTCACCGCCAACATCAAGCGCACCAACACCCTGGTCATCTTCATCAACCAGATCCGCATGAAAATCGGCGTCATGTTCGGCAACCCAGAAACCACCACCGGCGGCAACGCACTCAAGTTCTACGCCTCGGTCCGTCTCGACATTCGCCGCATCGGCGCGATCAAGAAGGGCGACGAAATCATCGGCAACGAAACCAAGGTCAAGGTCGTCAAGAACAAGGTATCGCCGCCGTTCAAGGAAGCCTTCTTCGACATCCTCTACGGCCAGGGCATTTCGCACGAAGGCGAGATCATCGAACTCGGCGTCACTCACAAGTTCATCGACAAATCCGGCGCCTGGTACGCCTACAACGGCGAGAAGATCGGCCAGGGTAAGGACAACGCGCGCGAGTACCTAAAGGAGCACCCGGAAATCGCGCAGGAAATCGAAGCCAAGATCCGCGCCGCCGTCGGCGTCAACAACCCGACTGCGGTCGCCGAAAGTGAAATCGAAGCCTGAACCCGGCGACCTGCGTGAACGCGCCCTGCGCCTGCTGGCGCGGCGCGAGCACAGCCGGGCCGAACTTGTCCGCAAACTGGAACAGGCGGAATTTGATACGAGCGATATCCAACACCTGCTCGACGAGTTCGAGCAAAAAGGCTGGCTTTCGGACCAGCGCTTTGCCGAGAGCTATGTCGCGGACCATCGCGCGCGCGCCGGCGGCATCAAGCTGGCATACGACCTGCGTCAGCGCGGCGTGAGCGACAACATTATCGAAGCCGCACTGAACGACAACCGCGAAAGCGAACTCGATCGGGCGCGCGAAGTGTGGAGGAAGAAGTTCGGCACAGCACCCTCCGATATCGAAAAAGCCCGGCAGATGCGCTTCCTGCAAAGCCGGGGCTTCACAGCCGATATTATTCGGTGCGCAATCGACGAGTAGAAAACGGGGTTCCCGATGGAAATGGCATAGGTACGTTACCGACACTTTGAGCAGGCAGTGCGTGCTCCACGCCGAAGCCCCGCGTTGCGCCTTGCCACCGACAAGCTATTGGTTATACTAGTCAAACCAATTTGTGGAGACATTCCATGCAAACCGTCAGCCTGTTCAATGCCAAAACCCATTTATCCGGATTGATCGAGCAAATCGTCAACGGCGATGAAACCGAAATCACCATTGCTCGCCACGGCCAACCGGTCGCCCGCCTGGTTCCAATCCCCCAGGCCGACAGTGCCAAGCGCATCGGCATTGCCGCCGGCCTGTTTGAAGTGCCCGACAACATCGATGCGCATAACGCGGACATCCTCGATTTGATGATTGGCGCATGACGTGCGTCTGCTTCTGGACACGCACGTCGCACTTTGGGCGATCACCGATTCCCCGCGTTTGGCGGCACACGCCCGCAGCCTGATTCTCGATTCCGCAAACAGCATTTACATCAGCACAGCCTCAGTGTGGGAAATCACCATCAAACATATGCTCGGCAAGGGCGACATGCCGGTGTCCGGCACGCAAGCTGCCACCTACTTTCGGGCAGCGGGCTATATCGAACTCCCCGTTGTCAATGCGCACATTGCCCAGATCGAAACCCTGCCGCCCCATCATGCTGACCCATTCGACCGCCTTTTAATAGCGCAAGCGCTTGCCGAGCCCCTCAGATTATTGACCCACGACGCCACACTCGGCCTTTATAGCGACAGCGTCATCCTGGTTTAAATCGGCCATTTGGCAGGGAAGCGGCTGGTTGCTTGATGCGAGAAATGGGGTCACCCATTTATTTCCATCGGTAACGAGACCAAGGTCGAGGTCCTCAAGAACAAGGTTTCGCCGCCGTTCAAGGAAGCTTTTCTCGACATCCTCTACGGCCAGGGCATCTCGCACGAAGGCGGGATCATCGAGCTCGGCGTCACCCACAAGTTCGTCGACAAGTCCGGCGCCTGGTACGCTGAGCGACAACCGCGGCAGTGAAATCGATCGGGCGCGTGACGCTTGGAGGAAGAAGTTCAGCGTGGCTCCAGCAAATGCCCATGAACGAGCAAGACAAATCAGATTCCTCCAAGGTCGGGGATTCTCTCAAAGCGTCATCGACCGCGTGCTGACAAGTGGAGAAACGGCCTGCTGAATAGGCAAACGCGGCATTCACCCGGAACGAGCCTATTGCCCTGCCCCGGCATCGACCAGAGTTTTCCCGTAGCGATTTGATGCTATCTCGCGTGCCTCCGGAAAATGCTTCCTGATTTTCTCCATGTCATCTGGGGTCCGCGCAAACATGATGATTTCGTCGCCCCGCAGCCACGGGTCGTTCTGGACAAGATCATAGGGATAGTAGCCTAGGCCGTTATGCAGAACGATCCTTCGTTCCGCTTCCACGCGCGGCGGGAATTGGGCCAGTTGCGCTTGCATGAATTCGCCCATCTGCACGAACCGGAGCGCGTTCGCTGCAACCAGGCTGATCAGGGCGAGCATGGCAACCTGTTTGAATACGCGCTGGCCATCCACCGCCGCCAGTTTGATCGTGCCCAAGGCCGCCAAAACCGGCAAAACGCCCCAGGCGGAATGAAAATAGCGATAGCCCCAACCATGGCCTTGATCAAAGCGGATGAGGAAGTAGGCAAAAAAGGTCAGCAGAGCAGATGCCCACATCAGCCTTATTCCGGGCTTCCTTTCCCCCCGAGCCCCCCACCACGCCAGCAATAGAAGCATGGGCGAAGCCCAAAGCCACAATTTCACCATTCCACCCAAACGGGCGATGACAATCAGATCGTCAGGCCAGTTGAGAAGGCTGATAAAACCTCGCAACATGCCCAGCAGCCGATCCAGCAAGGCAGGAGTGGCCCCGCCAACAGCATGCATAACTACAGATGCCTGTAGGCTCTCGCGCAATACGTCCTGCCGCCACAGCCACCAGCCGAGCCCAAGTGATAAAACCACCGGCAAATAGCCCAAAGCGAGAAAGAACAAATTACGCAGAATCTGGCCGCCGCGCGTCGCCAACCAAATAATCCATGGCAGAGCAAAGACAGCATGCGGAAACGGATTGTGCAGCGCCAAAGAAAAACCGCCTGCAAGTCCAGCCAGAAACAAGCGCAGCGGAGAAGGAAATAATAAAAGCCACGCGAATCCCAGGTTAAACAGCAAGTGGGCCGGCATCGAATAATAGGTGATGCCGTTGGCCACAAACGCCGGCGAAGCTATGGCAAACAACATCGCCCAGCTCGCCGCAAACGGCGAATCACTCAGGCCACGTGCAATGCGGCCAATCAACAGGAAACTCGCCACTACCAGCGTGGGGTTGCATGCCCAAGGAATTCCGAGCCACACAAAAGGGGTGAGTAACAACGAAAATCCAGGCCAATAGGCCGAGACTACAGCACCTGTTTCCCGGTTAATCATCAGGAATTGGTTCTGAAATCCACGTGGAATCAGGTTATCCAGCAAGTCAGGCGGAAACTGTCCATGCATGGCGCCCGCCGCGAATACCTTGGCCTGAAACACTGCAGCGTATTCATCCATGGACAGCGGATGATTGTTGTACACCCACAACGATCCCGCGCACAGAACCACCCACAGAATGAAGCCAGCCGTGTATCGCTGGCGATCAAGTGTCAGCAGCAGCCGCTCAACCCAGACACCGTCTCCTGAATGCTGTCTACTACACAAGTGGCCGAACATCAATATCAAAAGCATCAGCCAGGCGGCTTGCAAATCATGAACTGCTAGTAGATGCCAAAAAATAGGGCCGTTCGACTCACCATTTGTCAGAATAAAAACGATGGCCAGGAGAGTTATGCCGACGGCCAAGAAATTGATGCGTGGAAGTGTCATGAAGTTGAATGCGGCGGCCAGCCCCAGCAGCACACATTGCATTTTCGCTGCCGGGGCTGATTGCTCGCCGGCTTCATTTGGATATCACGGGAGGGGACTGCTCCCAGAAATAGCGAAGATTACCGCACGCCTTGCGCACTGAAACAGGAAGCTTTTCGGCCCGCAGCCCAAGCAGAAAACCCGTGTGGCGTGCGATTTCATAGGGCAGAAATCGCAACAAATCAGCGCCCCCTCCGTTATGCAAGATAAAGACTGCTTCTTTCGCCAACTTCTTCAATGCATGAAAAAGTGGGATACCCGTCTTGCCCGCAAAAATCTGATGTATTGAGTATCCGCTATCGAAATTCCTGCGAAAAATTTCCACCACCCCGTATTGATGAGAATGCAGCACGCACGCACGGGGCTCGTAGGCAATGGAAAATCCCGCCCGCATGACCTCACTTGCCCAAGCCTGGTCCTCGCTCATGATAATGTCCTCACGAAACGGGTGGCTTGATGACATCGAGGCGCGCACCGCACCGCTTACAGTAGAGAAAAAGCAACGCGCCAATGAAATTTCATCCCCGTGTGCAAGCGATCTGATTTCGGGATTGGGGCGATAAGCGTCAAGAAGGAAAAACTTCTCCATAGCGCTCGCATCCGTCCGGGGAATTTGTCTTGCGTAGACACCAGCAACAGATGGATTTTCAAACGGCCTCAAGAGGGTGTCGAGCCAATCGTGTCCGACTGGCGTTGCATCCTGTGGGATATAGACAAGGAATTCACCTCCCGCCAAACGGGAACCCAGATTACGGGTCTTGCCATGGCCAAACTCATCCGGTTGGATTTCGAAAAGCCGGACGGCTGGATAGTCGGCAACAATTTTCAAAGTGCCGTCAGTGGAACCGGAGTCAATCAGAATGATCTCGAATTGCTCGGCAAGGTTCTGTGCCAACAATCCATCCAACAGGGAGCGCAAATATCGCTCCCCATTTTTGGTGAGGATAATAACTGACGCAAATATCTGATGATGGTCTTTGCGACCCGATTCAGCCATCTTCTTGCCCATCCTGCATAGCGATACGGTTAACAGCCCTATGGTATTCTGGAACCTGTCCAAAGTTCAGCGCGGTTTTAACACCATGTCCTCTTTGCTCGAACTCGCCAAATCCAATTATTCCAGCGATCCCGTGACCAAGCCTTTGCGGTATTACGAGATTTATGAGCAAGCGTTGCGCGAAGAAGGCCTGTCCCCGAAATTCATATTGGAAATTGGCGTATACGAAGGGGAGAGCACGAAGGCCCTCGCCAAATGTTTCCCAACCGCACATATCGTTGCTGTAGATTTGAACCTGCGGAAAATCGATTTTTCAGGTTATGAGAATGTACATTATCTCCAGTGCGACCAAACGGACAGTGCCAAGCTTCAGTCAATTTGCAGAGACAACTTTCCTGATGGCGTCGACCTTGTGATTGATGACGCCTCCCATATCGGACACCTCTCCAGATTAACCTTCAATAGCGTCTTTCCCCACGTCAGAAGTGGCGGCCTCTATATCATCGAAGATTGGGGAACCGGCTATTGGGATACATGGATGGATGGTGGACGCTTCACGGACAGCATAGTGCCTGGATCCGCCGACAAAATTGCCAAGAAAATTCCAAGCCATCATTTTGGAATGGTTGGGTTTGTTAAGTCCCTTGTCGACTACACAGCGACCGATGACATTGCGAAGAACCAAGCTGTCGCTCATAGATTGACATCGCGATTGATTTTGTACGCAGGCCGCTTTCGGTCTTTACGGAATATCGTCGAACGCATGCCTCGCGTAAAGCTCTGGCTCACCGGGGTTCATAATGTCCCGGCAAATACGCAGAACACTCCAAAATCCTTGTCGCACGCTGAGCTACCCCGACTGAAATCATTAAAATTCTTCCCGGGAGTCTGTATAGCTAGCAAGGCTTGACATGAACGTCTCGCCAACCGGTTTGCGGAGAAATATTTTTGATTCCGGTCGCTCAGCATGGCCCATGCCGACAATGGTGTCTTGCGCATTATTTTTCCTTCCTGCCGTTTAATGTCAAACCTGAGTGTCTGTCACATCGGATTCAATTTTTTCCCTGGCCAGGGTCTGACCATCTTTTACGAATTTGCACGCCATCAGGCTCGGCAAGGTCTGGGGGTATTCGCGATAGCGCCAGGGCGTCCGGACGAGCCGGCCTTTGAGATCAAGGATGGCGTTCGTATACACCGAGTTCCATTGCGTTCCATTGGGCGGTTTTCCCTCGACAGGCTTTGGTTTCTGATTCAGGCCTCGCGCATTTTGCGCAAGAATGACTTTGATTTGATCCATGTCTACGCTTTTGTTGGCGCCGGACTGCTACCCTGGTTGGCTGGCCGTCACCGCGCTCGTTGGTTGTACGACTGCCAGACTAGCGCCATTAAGCCACCCCTGTTGTGGCTCCAGAACGTTCTCATACGAGCAGAGTCTTGGAGTTACGACGTCATCACCGTGTTGTCCGAAGGCATCCGGGATATCGTGTTTGGGCCAAGAGCCGCTGTGGAAGCTATCGTGCCACTAGGTGCAGACTTTGACCATTTCCGCCCTCAAACTGCACAAACATATTTGTTTGAAAAACTTGGCATCTCGCCAGATGCCCAGGTACTAACGTACTGTGGCACTTTAGACCACAACCGTCACATGGATAGACTGATTTCCGCTTTTGCATTGACCAACGCACATGCACCAGATGCTGTTTTGCTCATGATTGGAGACGGTTCCGCACTAGAAGAGTTGAAACGGCAGGCTCGCGACCTGAACCTGGCCAGCAGGGTTGTTTTTACTGGTTACATCCCCTACAGCGACATCCCCGCATACCTCTCAATCACAACCATCGCACTTGCCTTCGTCGTCATGGACCCCAGATTCCAGCATCAGCCGCCAACAAAGACCATTGAGTATCTGGCACAAGGGCTTCCTGTCATCGCAACTAATACGACTGGCAACAGAATGTTCATACAAGACAAGGTCAATGGCTTGCTCTGCGGCGACAGCTACGAAGACTACGGCCATGCAATGCTAAGCCTGCTTCATAACCCAGGGCAGCAGGTATGCTTGGCAGCGTGTGCACGAGATTCCGTTAGTGGTTTTGATTGGCGCAACATAGTCAGGATGCGTGTCATCCCACTCTATGAGGACATCCTGCGTGAGAAGCGATGAACAGACGTGCAACAATGCATACAAATGGCCGGGCAACTAACTGAGCCCAAGTAAGCCAGATTCCTGGGGGTAGTCCTGAACAAACCCGCGTTTCACGCATAACGTTCATAACTTGATGCGTTAGCCCCTACCCATGGAACAAATCAGCTTTGTCTCCGCCAGTTTTGGGAATAAATTCAAGAATTCCCTGCGGGAGAGATTTTATAGGCATGGGAGCATGTCGCCACTTGCCTGAAACAGTTCCCCCTAATTATCCAGACGCTCTCACTGCCACCGAACTTCATTTCGATTATTGAGTCTTGTTTCCAAGCAAAGGCCGCAAATACCAATAGATCTGCAGTACAAAGCCAGGATGTCGACCAAATACACTCAAATACCAAGCCAGTCTAAATTTCAAACCCAATGTGGACTTCATGTCTTCGTATAGCGAAACCCTGAACTCCCTTGGCAAGTGTCGGGCAAATAATAGAGCCCCGCTTCTTTCCTTGCGCAGGCATTCAACGGCCATCCGATTCGGAGCATCCACTTCATCGGCGAGCCTGTCCAAATACTCAAGAAAAGACATCTCAAAATCCACTGCGAATTTTGGATTCGATAACAAGCGGTTGGTCCACGATTCGGAAGCGTCACAACTCCCGTATACGCCGATTGTTCTTGGAATATACAAACACCCTCCAGCATTAGACGCAAGAACCAGCAGATAGAAATCCATAACCGGTGCACGGATCAACCACTCAGGCAAGCTGTTGACAATATTGCGGCGAAACATGATTGACAGGGTAGGACAAAACCCACCGCCAGGAAGAATGGTTTCACTTGCTGGAATGACTTTTTGTGCGTCACCATGGTATCCAATAATCCCGCCATATCGTCCATAGTATGAAGATTCAGCATACGCAGGGTGGCAGCTGACATTGCACTGTGGAAAACGCGCCATGGACTGAACTTGTAGACGCAATTTGTTCTTATCGGTCCACCAATCGTCACCCTCGCATATCGCTATATATTCACCATTCGTCTTACCCAGCAGATAGAGAAAATTGAATCTGCCAGTTGGCTGGCCATTGATCCTTATGTTGTTTTCCCTGCTATGTAGAAAAAAGCGAATTTTTTCAGGATGCTTCTTTGCGTACTCCAAACACAACTCTCGCGTCCCGTCCGTAGAACCATCCTCACCAAGCAAAATTTCATAGGAAAAATCAACGTCCTGATCCAGAAGCGATTCAAGGCATTTTTCTATTGTTTTAATGTGCTGATAGGTTGGTACACAAATAGAAATCTTCACGCCGTCCGGAACCGAGTGAGGATGCTCAATAACCGGGACATGCTGATAGTTATCGAGGAGCAAGCGCAATAATTGCGCGTTGCCCACACTACCTTTTGAGGACGTCAAAGTATCGCTCGTCATATTTCTTCTAGGACCTGACGAATAGATATCGGGGGTTCATACTCCGCATCATGTCAAGATTCGATTGCCGCATCGGCTTGAAAATTAGCGGGACAAGCCAGGTTCCAACCCCAATACTGATCAAACTCGCTGCAGCTGCACCTTCGATGCCGTATTTTTGTATCCAGAATAAGTTGAGCACTATGTTGATAGGTACGGCAATCAGGCTGCTAAACAGACGGAATAACTGAAGGTTCTCAGAAATAACCCATATTCCCCGCACGAGCGCCTGGGCAACGAATATTCCGGTCCAGATGATTAGCACCAGCGGCGCACTTGCACCTGAATAGGCCTCGCCAAACAGAAATACTATGGCTCGCTGACCAATGAGCATAGTAATGATGCCGACAGCCACGCCCGCCCAGAACATCGCACTATATAGTTGAATTAGGCGATGCCGGTAGCCTGTGGGGTCACTCTCCCGTAGTTGGACGAAATATGGCATGACAGCTTGGACTATCAACACGGGGACAAACATCCAGGCTTCCGAAATACTAATGGCCGCACTGTAGAGGCCCACGTGCACCTCGCCAAGCATTTGCCCGATCATCACCTGATCGATACGAGTATGGAGAATGAAAAGCAACGACCCGGCGATGAGGGGCCATCCATCCTTGATAAGGTGTCTGGCTGTGCTTCTTTGCCAATTCCAGCCAGAGCCTCGCCCTTCCTTGTGGCGGTAAATCCAGACCAGCAGACCGGCATAAAGCGCAATTTCCATCGTGCTGGCTAGTGCGAACCAGAGCACAGAGAAATTGCCAAAGATCAATCCAACCCTTATGGCACTTAAGATAAGGAAGGCGATGGAACGGGCTTGGACCACGTATTTTGACAAGACTCTGGCCTGATAGAAGATATCAATGGCATCCAAGGCATTGAAGAGAATGCCGAACGCCATAATTGCCACTAGCAGGAGAAACAGTGGATTATCCGGCTGCGCCAGCCACGCGGCAGGCAACACCAGGACCGTGGCAGCCAGGCTGCCCCAAAGCTTGAGGCGGAAGGTACTCCCCAAGATTTCCTTTTCTCTCTCGGGAAACTTGGTGAGTTCCCGTACTGCAACCTGATCGATGCTTAATCTCCCTACCATCCCAAACAATGCAACAAAGGAGAGGGCGAAATTTAGCAGGCCAAAATTACCAGGACCAAGGTAACGCGCTACCCAAATGCCGATAACCAGGCTACCGACTATCCGCAAGATACGGTCGGCAAAAAGCCAGTTCAGATTTGCAAACAGCTGCGTCTTCATGGGTAGCCGAACCGCGCGAGCGCTGTAGCTATTGCCGCTCTTTCTCGTTCCCCAAGATCACGGCTAGTACGGAACGACTCTGGCCCCGTATAAGGCCGATCAGCATACCCAAGTTTGTCGCACAGCGAGACAAACAAATGAGCCGGATTGGCGCAGAATTCTTCATAGTCGACAGAGAACTTGCGTTCATCAGCAACCTCTGCCAAGCCTTTTGACACGGCCTGATTGATGAAATGCACCTGCCCCGCCGCCTGCACGACCGGGTCAAGGGTTTTCAGTTGTTCGTATTCTGGAATCTTGAACGAGTACCAGGCGCCCTCGCTTCCAAGTTGTCGTTTTCTTGCGTCCAAAACCGATGCCACATTGGCCACCGGATCACGCTTGATCTGAACGAACACCACCTTCTCAAGAATCGAATCGAGGAAGGGAATGTTGTAGTTGAAGAGCATGCCCTTGGCCGCAAACGGCTTCTTGAATACATCCATCATCCCCGCCAGTTCGGCCAACATGGTCTGTGTGTCCATGCTCTGCCGTAATTCATCGTCCGACCAGACATCCCGCGTCGACTCAACCAGGAAGCGCCGCCAGAAATACCAGAATTCGTTGGGTCCCAACACACCTTTGGTCTTCCCATTTTCTGATTTGTATTCGGCTTGCTGAACGAATTCGCCAAGTTCATCGCGGAAGTTGTAGTCAGGATCAGTCAGCAAGAGTTGTATCTTCGCCCCGATAATTGGCACCTGATAAAACCGCGAAAGCAGGTTGGTCGGATAGGCAACAATGTCCATGTTGGCCAACCATTGCATCAGCAAGGTAGTGCCGCTCCGCATCGGACCCATAATCAGCACCACTGGAAAGTTCATCGCTTGATAACTTCCCAAAATCTTCTCTTCGGATATCCACAGTGACGTGTTGATATCCTTTAATAGCGCCTCTAATCGAAGATTCCGAGAGAAGGTTGCTGTTCTTCCGTTCGTGGAACTTGGTTTTGTGTTCATGCGTTCTGATGAAGAATGACCGATACCAGTCTTTCCATTTCTTTCCTTCCATATCTCTGATCGATAGGAAGAGGTAGTAGATTCCTAACCATCTTGTCTGCCCATTCATCGCTCACCCGGCTGACCGCATCGGTCCAGTAAGTTGCAACAAAGACCCTCTTCTTTATTAGTCGGTGCCTAAGGTCTTTGTCACAGGTCCGGAATGGATAGCACAATGGAGCCGTAATGCTCGAAACGTCTATAGCGAGTTGATTTTCTGCGCACAATTCTTCGTGAAGGAACAAGAAATTCTCCCTGCGCCTCTTTCTGGCATTATCGAAATCAATCGACGAAAAGACCCGCTCCGACAGCTTTGACATCCGTTTTGGCTCACATGCAGCCAAGCCCTCTTCAGCACGTTTGTATTCGGGATATCCTGCCTCCGGGGAATCGCCAAGTCGTCGCATCAGATGTGACATCCGTCCGAGAGAGCCTGTATCCTGCATCTCGGGGAGTGATACCGGAATCTGGCTTATCAACAGCCCCCCATCTGGAACACCAAAGAATTTTCTGGGTGAATAGATCGTTGCCAAGGCTTTGTTAACAGGGGATGAGAAGAACGATTGGGAAAAATCCAGCACGACCTGTTTGGGTGAATAGCGCTCAAGCAACTTCTCCACTTTCTTGTTGCAAATGCCAAAGTAGTTGACATAAAGCAGCCAGTCATCGATATCAATTCTTGTGGCGCTATCAACTTCCAGCTGCTCGTTCACGTCATACCATACGCACTCGATTCCCGCTTCCTCCAGAGGGGCGAGCATTGCATTGCAGATATATCTTGGTAGCCAAACTCGTTTGGGCTTGCCTGCGCGAAGCAATGCAAGAAAAGCCGCTCTTGCCGACTGGAATTTTGCGGAACCAGGATAAGGTAGCTGCCGCATGCTGGGAAGCTCCAGTTCAAAGTATCCGCCAATCGGTGCGACGCTGTCGTCAGACAAGGTCATACTCCTCAAGTAATTTTGTGCACCGTATTCTGTCGTTGAACATAATCACATCGATGATGGAGAGGTTGGGCACGAACTCTTTTCCGAATTGGCGATAGGGCGCAGTTTTCGGCTGAATGAACGAGAGCTGGATCCCTCTGCTTGCGAACGCCACCCTATCGTAGAGTGACTTTCCTCCCGGCAAATTGATGTAGTGGGTCGCCCCAAGCTCTTCGCAGATCGCAAGCACCTTCTCCTGCCCGCGCAGGCTGTTGTCCTTCTGAAGGTCAGAGGAAATATGCCATTCACACTGCAGTCCGAGGTGGGCACAGATCCGCCGCAAGCCAGCGTCGAGAAATTTTGCGAGATTGGTCTCGTGCTGGAGGAGTATTTCTTCAATAACAGGAAACCCCGCTGCAAAGTTCGAACTTTTTGCATAGTGTTGCCTGATGGTCTTTAGCAGATTCCCCGAATTGCCACCCACCGAGACTTGATTAATCTTGCTATTGGGACTGGCGTGTGACAGTGACAATGTAATCCGTTGCTGCTGTCCCTGCCCGAGGATGAAGTTTCGATTGATCCAGCCGCCCTTGATGTAATTGACATCGTCATAGACAACAAATGCATCCACAGCATGTATCAACTGAAAATAGCTTAGGTACGGGAACAGATAGGGTTGCATGATGGCGAGCTTCATGTCAGCTCCTAAATGTATAGGATGCGGAGATGGCTCAAAGTCCCGCGCCAGAAACCATCACCGCGATGGCGTCTACCTGTTCCGCTGCCAGATCCGGGTAAATCGGCAGACACAAGATCCTTTCCGCTATCGCATTTGCTTGCGGCAGATTCGCTGCGTTGGCCGACGACAGTCCGCGATACATCGGCATGCTGCTGATCAGGGGATAGAAGTAGCGCCGAGCAAAGATGCCGTGATCCCGGAGTCTTTGGTAGAGAGCATCCCGGCTCATGGGATATTCCTCGCCCACCAGAATAGGGAAATAGGCGTAGTTTCTTACCGTGTGAACTGGCTCGGCCAAACAGGTAATCCCGGAGATGCCCAAGAGAGTCTGACGGTAGCGCGTATCGATGGCCCTGCGTTGTTCGATAGCATGGTCAATATGCTTGAGTTGCAGCAGGCCGAAAGCAGCCTGCACTTCGTTCATCTTGCCATTGATGCCGGCAGCCATCACGGTAACTTCGTCAGCGAAGCCAAAATTCTTCAGATAATCAATTCGTTGTTTGGTTTTTGCATCGGGGCAAACGATGGCCCCGCCTTCAAAGGTATTGAATACTTTGGTGGCGTGGAAACTCAGCACCGAAAGATCGCCGTGCTTGAACAAGCTTTCCCCGTGGTGACGGACGCCAAAGGCATGCGCAGCATCATAGATAACTTTGAGACCGTAGGTATCAGCAATCCTCTGGATGCGTTCCACATCACAGGGGTTTCCATAGCAGTGCACAGGCAGGATTGCAGTGGTCTGCGGAGTGATAGCTGCTTCGATCTTGTCTGGATCGAGGTTGCAGGTAATCGGGTCGATGTCCACAAATACCGGCTTGATGTTGTTCCAAACCAGAGAATGCGCTGTTGCAACAAAGGAATATGGCGTGGTGATCACCTCGCCGGTAATGCGCAGAGTTTGCAGCGCGGTAACGAGCGCTATAGTGCCATTGGCAAACAGCGCCAAATGTTCCACGCCCAGGAAATCGCACAGCGTTTCTTCAAGCTGCTTGTGAAACGGGCCATTATTGGTCAGGCGTCTGCTATCCCAGATCTGTTCCAGATAAGGGATGAACTCCTCCAGTGGAGGCAGGTAGGGCTCAGTTACATAAATGGGTTTCTTGCTCATACTTTGCGAACCGGGACCTGTACGTTTAATGCATTGGTTCAAAATACAGCCATATCAGCTAGCCAGCGTGGCACGTTGAGCATCGCGGTATTGTTTGGAATCCTGAGAGAAGCCGCTTCCATCATCCCAGATATTCCTCGCGCAACATGTTGAACAGAAAGGATGCAAAGAGCGCGTTTACGCCCAGCAGCATGATCGTGGTGGCTACAAATGCCACGTGCACCGTCCCCGTCATATCGCCGAAGCCCCGCAAGACCCATTCGGCGAGTATCCAGCCATCAAAGATCAACCCCGTCACGGCGAATAAACCACCGATGACCAGTCCCCGCTCCAGGCTGAACCAGGAGAGCAGACGCCCAATGGCGCTTTCCGGCGCAATCGGGTTTCGCCGGGCGCCGATCAGACGCGCAAGGATGCCGAATCCAATCACGTTCGCGCCAAGCAGGGTGAACAAGCTGGCCAAAGCCAGAAAATGGATGCCCAGATTGATCTTTCCGATCTCAACCGGCCCGGTGGCCAGCATCGCCATGCCCACCACGCCCAGCAGGGACAGCATGCCTCCCGGTACCAGATAAAGCCAATCCGGCGCGTAGGTCAGCATGAAGCGCAAATGCCGCCAGCCGTCCCGGAACGATCGCAGGTGGGGTGGCCGGTCACGCTTGTCCGGATACAGGCGAGTCGGGATTTCGGCGATGCGCAGGCCGGCATGCGAGGCGCTGACCACCATTTCGGTGGCGAACTCCATACCGGCGGTGCGAACCTTCATGCGATCGAACGATTCGCGCGTGAACGCACGCATGCCGCAATGGAAATCGTTGATGGGAATTCGGTACATCACGCGCGCCAGCATCGAAAGAACGGGGTTTCCAAGGTAGCGATGCAAAGGCGGCATGGCCCCGGGCTCGATGCCGCCCTTGAAACGGTTGCCCATGACCAGATCGTACCCGTCATCGATCTTCCGCACGAAGTCGCCCAACACCGCCCAATCGTACGAATCATCGGCGTCCGCCATCACGACGATACGTCCGCGCGCGGCAGATATCCCGGCCAGCAAGGCCGAGCCGTAACCTTTGCGCCGCTCACGCACGACGCGCGCACCAAGCGACTCGGCGATCTCCACGGAACGGTCGGACGAGCCATTGTCGGCCACCACGATTTCGCCGGCCACGCCCATCTCGTCGAAGGCACGCTGAATTTTTTCTATGCAAAGGCCCAGCGTTTTTTCTTCGTTGAGGCAAGGCATGACAGCCGAGACAAGAATTTCGCTCGACGTCATGACATCAGAAAGTGGAACAGCGTAAGACATGGATTGAACGTCACTCTACATGCACTGCTTGCCGATTCTCAGGTAGGCACTCATTCATTGAGGTTTCCATAACTCATGACAAGTCTCGATTCGCCCTGATCGTGAGCCTGTCGAACGATCGAAGGGCATATCCGAGTGGGCACACGGCTTCGACAAGCTCAGCCCGAACGGGAGTCGCTAATTGTCATGATTTTCAGAAAGATCAATAAGAGGCCTCCGCAAGTTTTTCCTGCTTCGCAGGACGATCAGGAACCCGGGGCTCGCGAACCTCCTCATGATAATCGTCGTCGACGTTCACCGCCCAGATATTGGCCTTGCTGGTCACGCCGGCAAGAATGTTGTCGACAGACATTTTTGCAGTGAGCATGGAGTGGTCCTGGTTGTTGTAGCGGTGCATGCCGTTGCGGCCGACCGGGAACAGGTTCCGGATGCCGTCCAGGTATTCCCGCACGACATCGAAGCGCGCATAGCTGCCAAAATAGGCCGGGTAAGCCTTGGGCATGCGGATGACCACGGCATCCTCGACGTCCGCCTCGTCGAGCAGGCCGATTTGTGCCATTTCGCGCTTGCCGAGCGTCTTGAGTTCGTCGTCGGTCATCGACCACAACGCATCGCCCTCGTTGCAGAAGTATTCCAGTCCCATCCACACCTTGGACGGGTCGGCAACCATGCCTGGGCTCCAGTTGTTGAATATCTGCAGGCGACCGACCTTCACGTCGCTCTCCTGGATGTAGATCCAGTTATCGGGCGGCATGTTGTTGGCATCGACCGAGCGCGATTGCGGGTTCGCACGCATTTTTTTCGCCAGCAGTCCCACGGTAATGAAGTCGCGGTAAGGCAGCGTCTCGGCCACTTCGCGCACCTCTGCGGGCACCTCGTTCATGCCACGGACCAGATCGCGCACCGGCATGGTGGAAAACGCGTAGTCGCAAGCGAATTCGACCTCCCGGCCCGCCGCTGCATCCCATGCGGTCACTGCAGCAACGCGGCCATTTTCAATTCTCAGGCCGCGTACCTGATGACCAAAGTGGATCTTCCCGCCATGATCGCGTACTTGACTGGCGACTTCTTCCCACATCTGGCCGGGGCCGAACTTCGGGTAGAGGAATCGTTCGATGAGCGAGGTGTTGACGGCCTTCTGCTCCAGCCCCAGCAGCTTGCGCAGCGCGTGCTTGAGCGCGGAACTCACCGACAGGCCCTTGATGCGTTGCGCGCCCCACTCGGCACTGATTTCATGGCAGGGCACGCCCCATACTTTTTCCGTGTAGTCCCTGAAGAAGGTGAGGTAGAGCTGTCGACCGAAGCGGTTGACCAGAAAGTCCTCCAGCGAACGTTCGGTCTTGCGCGGAAACAGTCGCGCCCACGCATAGCTGGTGCCGATTTTCAGCACCCGCACGGGTCCCAGGTTGCCCAATGTGCTTGCCGAGAGCTTGATCGGGTAATCGAAGAAACGGCGCAGATAATAGATGCGCGACAGCCGCCCACGCAGCAGCATGGCACGATCGGGATCCCCGCCCGCCATCGGTGCCACGTCGATTTCGCGCGACTTGTTCTGATAGGTGATGCGAACCGTATCGGCGTTGTCCACGCTGACAGGCAGGATCTCCTTCCACCAGTTCATGACCCAGTCGGATTTGGAAAAGAACCGGTGGCCGCCGATGTCGATGCGGTTGCCCAGATGGTTTACCGTGCGCGAAATGCCGCCTACCTGGGTGTCGGCTTCCAGCACGATGGGAATAATGTCGCTGCGGCGCAGCAGTTCGAGCGCAGCGGTCAGCCCGGCAGGGCCTGCGCCAATGATGAGAGCGGTCTTTTTCATGCTGTCAGCGTGAAGTTGAAATCATCGCAGCACGACCCCAGCGCGTGAACAGCAACGCGCGCCGCCCGGCGAAATTGGCGACCAGGGTGAAAGCCGTGACCACGCATTTGGCGATCAGCACATGCATTGCCAACCCTTCGACGAGCAGCGACATCAGTCCGAGTGACACGCCGAGCGTGATCACGCCGACCAGCAGAAACAGGCCGAACTCCGCACCGCGCACGTCGATGGCCCGATAGCTGAACACCCAGCGCACGGAAAGCCAGTAGTTGACGGCGGTGCCCAGCAGGAATGCGAACAAGGCCGCGACCAGGTAATGGACACCGAACAGCTCGGTCAGAACCGCCAGAAGTGCAAAATCGGCTGCGAAGGCTGCTCCGCCGACTGCAACATAGCGGACAAACTCGCTTCTAAGCGAATTCCTCTTTGAAATCATGTCCATGGATTGCCACCTGGTTTTCATTAGGACTACAACGGCGCACCCCTGCCGTCTCTGAAGTCCCTGCATGCAAAAAGCGAAAGCATCGGTCTGCCATTCTGGAAATACTGCTTGGCCCCCTCCCGTCCACCGTCCATGATCACATAATCCAGCCCGGAATCAGTACACAGGGCAGCGATCGACTGAAGGGACACCTTCCTGTTCCCAGGGTCGGGGTTCTTGCCGCCCCACTCCGGGCTGCTGAAAGGGAACCCCGCCTTCTCCAGCGATTGAAGCCGCCTTATGCCCTCCAAAGCCGTGTCGCGGTTGAATAGCCCGCCTGCCATCTGAACCTGACTGACATAACTTGGCCTTTCCAGCCCGAACCAGATGAAACGAACACCACCCTGAACCGTGCTTGCGACCACACTTCCCGGCGGAATGTCCTGCTTCAATTGGGCATAGACGTCATTCCAGCCTGCCGACCCGGATCTTCCAGAGCTTGGCGACCAGGCAATAACCGCCACGAGCAGCGCAGCACCTGCGGTACCCAGAAGCGCCCTGACCGTACCCGCGCCCGCCTGCGCCAATACCCAGTATGCCGCGAGGCCAGTGGCAAACATCACGACCCGGTCTGCCAGAAACACGCGCCATCCCGCCTTGTCGAGATAGAAATCATTGATCAGCAGCCAATACCGCATGTCGAGAAAGTGCATCAACAGCCATGGCATGACAATCAGATACGGCAGGATCCGCCAGAAAAACGCCCTGGTGTCGACCGACGCGGAAGCACGTTTCAAAGCTTCGCTGAGCACGACTCCTCCAAGCGCTAGCAACCCCATGGTCCAGGTGTCCTGCAGCATTGCGGCAACCAGGCAGCTTGCCAATATTCTGTCCGCGTAACTGGATTTCCAGAGCCTGGGCAGCAGGACTGCCAGCAAGACAAGTGCGACGACTTGAGCAAGCCACAGCGCACGCCACAGCTGGAGCTGCGTGAGCAATATGTTCCTCCAGACGCTTGTCCCCAGCCACGACACCACCAACAAGCTGGCCGTGATCAGCAGCACCGCGAATGCGAATCTGCGAAGCATTCCGGTCTCCTCGCGCGCAACCAGGGCCAGCACCACCGCGATCCAGGCCATGCGGCCAAACGCAGCGCCCCCCCACCGATCGACGAACACATACGGATTGCGCAGTGCAATCGCATCGAACCAGGCCGGGTCGTAAACGGAAAACAGCCGTACCTGCAGATCCGGGAACGCCAGAAGAGCGGACACGACCGCCACCGACGATCCGAGCGCCAACCATGCGATTTGCTGTCGTCTGAACCCGGCCGCCGTCATCCAGGCGAGCAGCGCTGCCCCGGGAATCGCCATCAGGGGATGAAACAGGCCAGCCAGCAGAAGCACCAGCCATGCAACGGCATGACGTCCTCGAAGCCATGCGCCCAGCGCCAGGAACGCCAATGCTTCGGCGTACAGTCGGGGGGTTGCGAAAGACTCTCCGTAGGAGAAAACCTTGTAGCTATCGTAGAAAGGCGGATATGCCAGTACCAGAAGCAATCCGAATAGCGCCTGCGGCCACGGGAGCAGCTGGCGTGTCAGGAACGCGAGCGAGCCGATCCATAGAACCTTTCCCGCCAGCGTCAGCGCAAACGCGGCATCTTCCAGTCCAAACCGTTCTATGAGTGCGGCAAAGATGCCGGGGAAAAGCGTGAATTTTCCCTGCGATCCATACGCCAGAAAAATATCACGATCGAAATTCCCGGGGGTCAGGCGCGCAAGCGCCTCAAGCGCATAGAGCCGCGAGTCATGCCACAGACCCATGTAGGGCCAGGCAGCGAACCAGCACGCCGCGACCAGCATAAGCGCCGCCGTGGCGCGCTGGGCGTTCCGATCCTCCTTCCATTGCCTCCAGGCCACACGGATATCCAGCTTATCCAGTATCAATTGATTACCCGCACGATTGCCCTGTTCCAGAGAACTTCTTGCAGCTCATGAGCGGTCTCATGGACTGATCACAGCAAGTCAATAACATCTGACTCATCTGAACGCCTCGCATGCAAACAGCGACAGTTTTCTCGAACCGCTCTGATAGCGGTGTTGCGCATGTGCCCAGCTTCCACCCATCACCACATAGTCGAGCACCTCGTCGCTGCAGAGGATTCTTACTGAATCCGACGTCAGAGGAACTTGAGCGCCAAGTGCTTTTTCATGCCACTTGACGTTGGCGTCAGGGAATCCGGCCTGACCCAGCAATATGAGGCGCCTGACGCCTTCCAGGGCATTTTCGCGATTGAACAACGCGCCGGCTGTTTGCCACTGGCTGATGTAGCCCGCCCGTTCCAGCACAAACCAGAGTGCACCACTCCCGCCACCCACAGTGCTTTGAACGACAGCACCCGGCGGAATATCCTGTTTCATCTGCACGAACATTGCCTGCACTTCCGGCAAGTCCTCGGCCACGCCTATGGGCTGCCAGCTCGAAGCCGCAACCACGCAGGCTGCTCCGGATAGCGCAAGAACAAAATACCTTGCGTGTTTGCCCATCTGGCTAGCCCCCCAATATGCGGCCACCCCTATCAGAACCAGCACCAGCCGGTCGGCCAGCACCATACGCCACGATGATCTTCCCGTAAGCAATTCATCGAACGTCGCCCGCTGCGGCATCTCCATCAAGTGCATGAACAGCACGGGCAGCGTGATCATGTAGGGCAAACCACGCCAGAGGGGTGCACTCGTATCGATTGCCGATTCGAACCGCCTCAACAGCATGCGCAACCCCACACCCGCCAGCGTGATCAGGACCATCCAGTTGGGGCCCAGCGCATAGGCGGCAACCAGGCAGCTCGCCAGGATCCTGCTCGCGTAATCCGTCTTCCATAACCTGAGCAGCAGGGGCGCACTCAACAATAGCGCAACAATCTGCGCGAGCCAGAGCGCGCGCCAGAGCTGGAGTTGGGTCAGCAGAATGTTTTTCCAGACAACCGCTCCGAGCCAAGACAGCGCCAGCAAACCACAGGCTGTCAGCAGCGCCGCGAGCGCGAATCGTCTCTGCGGGCCAGCCCCTTCTGTTGCCACCAACGCCAGCACCACGCCTAGCCAGGCCATACGGTCGAACGCCGCCAAATCCCACGTATCCAGGAACACGAAGGGATTGCGGGATCGAACGGCATCGTACCAGGCAGGGTCATACGAGGAAATAAGCCGGCTTCCCAGATCAGGGTAGACCGCCACCGTTGCGGCCAACACCGCCAAGCCCCCGAGTGCCAGCCATGCCAGACGCTTTCGCCCAAACTCGGCCCACGCAAGCAAGGCAAGCAAGACGCCGCCCGGTAGCGCCATCAGGGGGTGCATCGCGCCGGCCGCGAAAACCAGGCCCGCAGCCATGATGTGACGTCCCCTCGCCCAGGCAGCCAGGGCCAGCATGGTGAAAGCTTCAGCAAAGATGCGTGGTGTGGCAAACGATTCGCCATAGGAAAAAACCTCGTGGCTGTCGTAAAAAGCCGGGAATGCCAGCGCTGGCAGGCAGGCAAAGAACCAGATCGGCGCAGGCATCAACTGGCGTGCCAGATAAACCAGCGCGGCGAACCAGAACAGTTTGCCGGCCAGCGCAAGTGAAAAGGCAGCGGATTCCAGGCCAAGCCATTTGATCATCCCGCCAAACAAGCTGGGAAACAGAGTGAATCCGCCCTGCGAGCCATACGCCAGAAACAGGTCACGATCAAAGATGCCCGGCGACAGTCGTGCAAACGCCTCGAGCGCATAGAGCCGCGAGTCATGACACAGCCCCATGTAGGGCCAGGCTGCGAACCAGCACGCTCCGATCAGCACTATGGCGGCCATGGTTCGCTGCACCTTACGCTCCACTTCCGTTGCCACTAGAGCAGGCCCGCGGTCGGGCTTGTCTTGTGTCAATTGAATACCCAGGTTCCCGCGAAATCGTCCATTTCCCCCGCATACAGATTTTTCGCGGTCTTCCGCAAGGTCTTGATGGGCGCGCGTGCGATGAGGGCCTTGTCCTCGCCCAGCGTCCAGGCGCCGGTTGGCTTATGCACCAACAACGCGACACGCCGAAAATGAGGGCTGCCGTCCTTCCTCAGCAGGGCCAGCATCCAATCTTGCGTGTGGAGCGCAATGTCCTTGGTCGAGACCAAGCCTGCATATCGTTCAGGTTTCACGATCAGGCGCGCTGAATCAGGCTCGACGCGGTAGAAGTCCTTGGACTCCGCCAGCAACGCATTCTCGTCTACATGCACGACTGAACTTAGCGCATTGAAACGAATGCCCGTCTCGGTCGGCACCACGCGCGGCATTGCCACTTCGCCTGCCATCAGGTTCAGACCGTCCAGCCCGGAAGGTGTCTCCACATTCAGCGCATGAAGCAAGGTCGGCATGATGTCCACCAGCGATGCCAACCGAGCGCGTTCACCCGGTGGAAATCGGCTCGTCATCGGCCCGTAAGCCTGGAATGCCAGCAGGGTCGAATTCGCGGTGCGGTCGAGCACATTCGCCCCGTGTCCGTCGAAACCCGGCTTGAATGCAAATGCCTGGTAGGGACCGACCTGACTGGCTTCACGCTGCGGCGCGGCATTCTTCTCCCGGGAAACCCAGAGGCCGTCAGCATAGCCCATCGATTCGCCATGATCCGACATCAGCACCACGATCGCATTGTCCAGTCGACCCGATGCCTTGAGCGCCCCCAGCAGACGGTCGATCTGGTTTTCCAGTACCTGCAGCGCATAGATATGTTTCTGCTCCGGCGACAGGCTTTCGCCGCCCTGGCGCGTTTGGTTGCGCCATTTGTAGGGATAGTGGGCGAGACAAAAATGCGTTGCCAAGAACAGCGGCTGCGCTGTGTTGTCAGGCAGGCTCCGCACGATGGCATCGACGAATTCGCTCGGCTCGTATTGCACCGCGGCCGCGCGGTTCAGAGCAACGAAGGGAAACAGCCGCTGTGCCCACGGCGATAGCAGGGCCAGGTTGACCAGAGGCTGGTCGGCGGCTTTGACCAGAACGAATTCGGCTGCCCCGGGCTGGGGCCCCACCGTCGCATCGAAGCCGAAATGCTCGTCGATATTGTTGAAATCGCGCGCATCCAGCGCATAGACCGTCGCGTAGCCGCGCGCCTTGAGCCGCTTCGGCAAGGAGTCTCTGTCATGGACCTGGTCAAATGCGGTCAGATTGAATCGTGCGCCATTATGCACCGGGTATTTTGCCGTGAGGATGCTGATCCATGCCGGGAAGGTGCGCGCCAGCGGGGTCAGCGTCTGCGTGAAAACTGTAGATTGCGCCAACAGGGATTCAAGTATGGGCAGCGCACCCGGATGATGCGCCATATGCTGGGGTGAAAACGAATCCAGCCCGATGACGATGATGTTCGGCTGCCCGGCAGCGGGCATGGGTGCCGCCCAGTGCGAGAACAGCGGCGGCGTGATGCCGACAAGCAGCGCCGCGCCGACGATCAAGCTGAAAAGCGGCTTCTTGAGCAGGTTCATCGACCGCCTCAACACGTGCCATGCCACGGGTAGCACCCCCATGACGACAAACACTCCGAGCGCAAGCCCGCCCAACCACGCCAGCAGAGCGTCCAAGGCGCTGGGCAGCAAAAAGCCGAACGAGGATTTCGGGAAGAGTAGCTTGTTGAGCGCAAGCACGCCGATCCAAAAGCACAGGACGGCGAGCAGGAAATAAGTGAAACGGCCGATTCTCAGTCGCCGCATCAATGGCGCAGCGGCCCGCATACTTGCCAGCAGCGCGATCAGCGGAATCAAGTTGAGCGCAAGAACCGTGGCGGCGAACAGGCCGAGTTGGAGCAGGAGCGTACGCGAAGACCCGAGCGTTTCGAGAATAACAGATTGGAAATCTTCCGAGATTCCAAATTGGCCCGCCATGCCACCGGCATATACCAGCAGGACAATTCCGCAATAAATGGCGACATAGAGCAGGCCGTTGTCGAACAGCCTGGCGATGCTCCCTGTCATTCGATCCACTGCGTGTTGAACGAGGCGCGTCATGTTCGTTTACCTGACATGGAAAAACGCCCCGCTAGGCGGGGCGTTTTTCACACCATGCCTAAGCTAACTTAGGAGCGGCATTCGGCCGGCACATATTTGTTGCTGCTGGCGCCGGTACAATCCCATACAACGCCTTGCGTACCCGAAGTGGGAACGAGGTTGAAGGTGACAGTCACGCCGTTGATCCCCGTGGCAACCGACAAGCCAATGGTGCCAGCGTTGCAGCTAACCGTGGTCAGGCCTACCGTGCCAACATTAACACCAGAACATGGATCGGTAACGCCGTTCGCATAGTTCTCCGAGACCGTGACTTTCGCCGAGCTGCCGACGGCAACGCCTTCAGCCACCTTGGCGCGAATCGTGTAGTCGGTGTAAGCCGGAATCGCGATCGCAGCCAGAATACCGATAATCGCCACGACGATCATCAGTTCGATCAGGGTAAAACCTTGTTGTACTTTACGCATTTCAAATCTCCTTAGGATGGGCAAGTTGAACACGGGGCCGCCGTGTCTGGCTCATTAACGAGCATGGGGCGTGCCAACTTTAGGAACAGCCCCCAATTCTTGGCAAGATCGGCCCGGAAGGCGCGTCGATACTGGAATTGCTTGATTATGAATTTCTCAATCCAGGCATAATGGGCGACTCGCGGCTTAAAAAGCGAGACAGCCGCCCTGCCCGGATGCGGCACGAGGTGACGATTTTTGTCACCCAGATGACCAGGCCTGCATGAAAAAAGCCACGCGGGTGCGTGGCTTTTTAAATTCTGGTGGGTCGGGCGAGATTCGAACTCGCGACCAACGGATTAAAAGTCCGCTGCTCTACCGGCTGAGCTACCGACCCGTGGACAAGGTGGAAACCTGATCCACGAAAGCGCAAGATTATAGCCGATGCTCAAGGGCCGGGTAAAGTGCCAATGCGGCCTTTTGCTTATTGATCCGGCACTTTTGTCTGTGAGTCCGTCCGTGTTAAGGCCTTCAAACTGGGCTTATGTCAATTTGTGACCTGGTCTAATCATGTTGAGCCAAGGGTGCCTCTCAATATGGGCAAACCTGCGGACGAGATGAAGCGTCGGCCCTGATTCAAACTGGAACTTCAGGCAACAAAAAAGGCGGGGAACCCGCCATTTTTCATTGCCTGTCTAATGAAACGGCCAATTATTTCAGTACACCGTCACTTTTTTTTTCATCGTTGATTTTGTGGAGGTCTTTTTCATGCTTGCCTTTTGAACGCTTGGCTTGGCAGGAGGCGTCAAATCTGGCGTCGGTTCGGTCTTGGCGACGGCAGTCGGGTTGGCCGACTGATACTGCTGGGTGAAGGCAATCATTTTCTGCTTGCTGATGACGCCGGGGACAAACATGACGATTTCGCCGTCCGGCGCGTACAGATAGGAGGTCGGGTAGTAATCGACCGGACCAACCTGCAATGCCGGGCTATCAGCATCACGGCGGTTGCCTCCGATCACCTGCGGGAAACGCAGGTTGTAGCGCTGCATGGTGGTACGGACGGATCCTTCATCGATGCCGTAGTCCATGGCGACTCCGATCACGACGAATTCAGGTCGTGCATCGAGGTCGTTCAGTTCGTTGAACTCCATCTTGCAGCGCGGACACCAGGGAGCCCAGAAATTGACCAGAACCCATTTGCCGCGATAGTCGGACAACTTCTGGGTTTTGCCATTGCTGTCCGTGAAGTTGAAATTGATCGCCTTGCCAGCGTGAGCCTGCGACGCGAATCCGGCAATGAGAGCAAAACAGAATGTGCTGAACCACTTTTTCAAAATTAGTCCTTTAGGCCGGAGGGCCGTATGGGTTAACCGTAACAACCCTGTGTCGCCGGGTCAAGGTTCAATTGAACCATCTTTTGATAAACCTACAATATTTGTGGCTTTTTATCCCTCACGCATCAACAGGATGTATTGCACTTTCATGGTGATGGCCGCTCCCGCAATGATTGCGGCGAGGACCAGAAACGATGAAACAGCAAGGGTCGATATCCCGGTTACCCCTTGGCCGATCGTGCATCCCAGCGCGGTCACTCCACCAAACCCCATGAGACCGGCACCGATGATATGGCGGAACAGATCCTGGGGGGAGTTGAAGGCCTCCCAGCGGAAGGTCTTGTGCGCAAGCGCGTAAACAAGCGAGCCAATCACCACGCCGAACACGCTGGCCACCCCGAAGGTCACGATGGTCGCCGTGTCGGTCCAGTACGCCCAGAAATTCATTGTGTAGCCAAGCGGGGCTACAAAAGTCATGGACTCTGCAAGATGGGAGTTGGTTCCGAGGTAGACCATTTCCAGGGTGTCCGGATCTTCGCCGAAACCGAAGCGGCCGGTGACGTACCAGCCTGCCACCACGACCAGGCCAACGACGATGCCTGACAAAATGTTGTCGGCATTACCGCGAAATTCCTTGTTCAAAAACACAAACAGCAGCATCGCGATGCCGATGGCCAACCCGACCAGCAGCGTGCCGGTCGGGGTGGCCATTCCCAGCAGAGCCGGGAGCGTTTGCATGCCGTCAAGATAGACCGTTACCGGCTCGGCCTGCAGATAGTTGACACGGAAGGCGCCGAAGATGCCTGACAGCGTGACCAGGGCCGAATAGCCGAGGAAAAGAAAAACGACGACAGACTTGAGATTACCGCCACCCAGACGTACCAGGGTGCGCTGTGCGCACCCCCCCGCAAGCGTCATGCCGACGCCGAAGGTGAAACCGCCAACCAGCATGGCCAGCCAGTAGAAAACAGCCCCCGTGTAGATGGTCTTTGAGACATCGATCGATCCTGTGTAAACCAGCAGGCTGGTTCCGATGATGGCCACGGCGATGGCCAGCACCCAGGCGCGCATGCGGTCCCAGTGATTCATGTTGACGATATCGGACACTGCCCCCATGGTGCAGAAGTGCGTCTTATTGCCGACATAGCCAAAGATGAAGGCCAGAACAAAGCCCAATCCTGCCACGGTCCTGATCTTGACATAGGCGTCGTTGGCGTCCCAACCCAGCGCATTCAGTACCTGGCTGATTAAATCGATTCCTTCCATGCTGGGCGGGTCTCCGAGTGAACTGTTATTGAAAGTTGTTGAATTGCAAAACCAAATAATTATCGACCATCAGGATCCTTTTATCAAATAGGTCAATTCTATTAATCTGATAGGTCGCCTCTATGTGCTTGCCGCTTTACTTGTAGCGCGTGAGGTCGGCCACCCCTGCGTCCTTGAAACCCTGGCGACGCAGGCGGCAGGCGTCGCACGCACCGCAGGCGCGGCCCTCGGCGTCGGCCTGATAGCAACTCACAGTCTGCGTGTAGTCGACGCCGAGTGCGATGCCGCGCTGAATGATTTGCGCCTTGGACAGATACTGCAGGGGCGCGTGAATGCTGAGTTTGACACCCTCGACCCCGGCACGGGTTGCGAGATTGGCCATCTGCTCGAACGCTGCGATAAATTCCGGGCGACAGTCCGGGTAGCCGGAATAATCGACGGCATTGACGCCGATGAAGATGTCTCGCGCACCCAGCACTTCTGCCCAAGCGAGTGCCAGCGCCAACATGACGGTGTTACGCGCGGGCACGTAGGTTACCGGAATGCCCTCGGTCGGCCTTTCGGGCACGGCGATTGAATCGTCGGTCAGCGCGGAGCCGCCCAGATCACCGAGCCCCAGACGGATGACCCGATGTTCGTGGGCGCCCAAGGTGAGCGCCAGGCGCGCAGCGGCGCCCAGTTCGGCATTGTGTCGCTGGCCATAGTCCAGGCTCAGTGCATGACAGGCGAAACCCGATTCACGCGCGATCGCCAGTACGGTTGCGGAATCCAGGCCGCCAGAAAGCAGGATGACCGCGGGCTTCATTTGCCGGGTACATTCCCCCATAGCACCTTGTGCAATTGCACCTGCATTCTCACGGGCATTCTGTCGGCGAGAATCCAGTCTGCCAGTTGCGCTGGCTGCATCTCGCCTTGGACTGGCGAAAACAGGATGGGGCACACTTGGTTGAGGCCTTGGGCACGGACAACTTCGCGCGCCCATTCATAGTCGGAACGACTGGCCAGAACGAACTTGATCTCGTCATGGGCGTTGAGGTGAATAAGATTCTCCCAGCGATTGCGGGATTCCTCGCCAGAGTCCGGCGGCTTGATATCGACAATGCGCGAGACGCGTGGATCCACCATGCTGACATCGAGGGCGCCACTGGTTTCAAGCGAGACCGAGTATCCGGCGTCGCATAATGCGGATAGCAACGGCAGGCAGCCTTTTTGCGCCAGTGGTTCACCCCCGGTCACGCACACGGTCGGTACGCCATACTCCGCCACTCGAGCCATTAACGAAGTCAGGGTGACTGTCTCACCGCCCTGGAAGCTGTATGTCGTATCGCACCACCGGCAACGCAACGGGCACCCCGTCAGGCGGATAAACACAGTCGGCAAGCCGGCCCGTCGCGTCTCGCCCTGCAAGGAAAGAAACACCTCCGTCAGGCGGAGCGTGACTGTTGACGCTTTAGCGTCTTTACAGTCACGGCCTACTCCTTGCGGGTGGAGCGTGACTGTTGACGCTTCAGCGTCTTTACAGTCACGGCCTGCCCCTTGCGGGTGGAGCGTGGTTGTTGCCGCATACGACTCCACACGCACTTCAGTGCGTAGTGGATCGGAGTCCTTTAGGGCATACGATTCCGCACGCGCTTCAGCACGCAGCGGATCGGAGTCCTTCAGGGATCCATTGGCTTTGGCGTCCCGGTTTGCCGAGTGCGATGGCGCAGCCCCTCCCTCACGCCCTTCAGGATGCTCATGCTCACAAGCGTGGTCTGCCTCGAGCGGATGGTGCACACCTGACCCGAACACAATGCCCACCTACTTGAGGGCTGCGAGCCGGCGGGCAGCAAGCTTGGCCGCGTTGGTGCCGGAGTGCTTGTCCACCAGTTCTTCCAGTGTCTTGCGCCCGCCTGCGAGGTCGTCGAGCGCGATCTGGTTGGAAGCAATGTTGAGCATGGCATCAGGCACCTTGGCGCTGGTGGGGTAGGCCACCACCAGCTTTTGCTGGTGCGCCAGTGCCGATTTGTAGTCCTTCAAGGCGTAATAGGAATAGCCGATCCAGTATTGCGCATTGGGTGCCAGCGCACTGTCAGGATAGGCTTTCAGAAAGCCTTTGAAGCCTGCGATCGCCCCGGCATAGTTGGCCTCGCGAAAATGATTGAGTGCGGTTTCATAGGTACGCGATTCAACCAAGGGATCAAGCTGCGGCGTCGCCACCACGGGGGCGGGCGACGGTTGAGCCGCCTCTGCAACAGGGGCCTCTGCGGGTGCCGCAGGCGCAGCCGGAGCTTGCGGGCTCGGCACCGTGGCCTGCGCCGTCTCGGCGACCGGTGCTGGCTTGGCTGCCTTGGCCAGATCCGAGATGCGCTGGTCGAGATCGACGTACAAGTCGTTTTGACGTTTTCCCAAGGTGTCCAGCTGGTGTACCTGTACTTCGGCCTGCCCGCGTATCCTGGCGACTTCGGCCTTGAGCGTTTCGACCTCCTGCAGCAGGCCCAGCAACTGCTGGTTTTGTTGTATGACGCCTTCGAGTTTGGCGAGCCGCTCATTCAGGGAATCGGTCGCCTGCTGCAACGCCTGGACCTGACGGGCGATATCGGGGGTTTGCCCCCATGCTGGCAGAGCCTGAATGAAAAAAGCCGGCACCAGCAACAACGCCGGAACCAGCTTCAGGACAAAACGCTGCCTCAAGACCAATTACTCGTCGGCATACACCAGATCGACCCGGCGATTGACTGCATGCGCTTCCTCGGTATGTCCCTCGTCGCGCAACTTCTCTTCGCCGAAACTCACCGCCTCATCTTGCGCATCGCTCACCCCCATCACGGCCAGCGCCTTGCGAACGGCTTCGGCGCGCTTTTGGCCCAGTGCCAGGTTGTATTCGCGACTGCCACGTTCGTCCGCATTGCCCTGCAGAATCAGGCGTGCGTCACGATGTGACATCAGGTAGGCCGCATGGGCCTCGAGCATGGGGCGATACTCTTCCTTTACGACATAGCTGTCGTAATCAAAGAAGATTTCACGGGTAGCCAATGGGCTTGCCGGGTCTTTACGGGGGTCGCCCGTATAGCTGCTGCCTTCGCCAATCTGCTTGCCGTCAAGCGAGCTGCCCTTCACCCCGGCGCCATCGAGCGGGGTTGTTTGAGCCCCGCCGGCAGTGGCGGCCTTGTCGCTCGCGTCCTTCCCCGCCGTAGCAGCCTTCGCTGCATCGGTCTTGGTGGCAGTGCGATCCTCCACCGTGGCTTGCGTATCACTGGTGCTGCTGCATCCGGAAAGGGCCAACACAAGCAGGATGGGCCAAATTATTTTATTCATCGTTCTCTCCTCTAAGTATTCCCAAAAAACAGGGTTAAACCTTGGTCGCAATGGCAACTGAGGCTTCAGTCAGCGATGGCCAAAGGCGCCCAAGAGCCCGGAGGCATCCCACGCTGCAGCCAATGGCGGCGATTTTGCTCGAAGCAGTCTGCCGGAAGTCCACAACAGCGATCATTCCCGCATTCTACTTGCGTGATTGCGAATCCTGCACACCGCCTTACGGCCCCCAGGAAGGTTCGCGCGCATCGACTCCAGATTCGGAGAGGCGCGCACGGGTTCTCCCATCCAGGCTGACCGTCCCCAGAATGCCGCGCCCGTCCTGCACCGTGGCGTACAAGACAGATTGGCTATTTGGCGCAAAACTGGGGGACTCATCGCGCGCGGTATCGGTGAGCACACGGGTTTGTCCGGAAGCCAGTTCCATCAGTTCCACGCGGAATCGTCCGTCTTCCCGGCCGATATAGGCCAGATACTTGCCATCGGGGCTGATCGTCGGGGAGACGTTGTAACTGCCGCTGAAGGTCACTCGCTTGGGTTCGCCACCGCTGACAGCCATGCGGTAGATCTGTGGACTGCCGCCGCGGTCAGAAGCGAAATACAGTGTCTGCCCATCAGGCGAGAACGCAGGCTCGGTATCGAGGTTGCCACCTCGGGTCAAACGCGAGAGACCCGTGCCGTCGGCGTTGATCAGGTAAATCTGTGATGCCTCGTCACGTGTCAGTACCACGGCGAGACGTTTGCCATCGGGCGCCCATGCCGGCGCTGAATTGGAACCTTTGAATGCTGCAACCTTGCGGCGGCTGCCGTCCCGCAACGACTGCACATAGACCACCGGCTTCTTGTCCTCGAATGAGACATACACCAAGCTGTCGCCGTCCGGCGAGAACATCGGTGATATCACCGACTCACTGGAACGCACCACCGTTCTGGGATTCTGTCCGTCGGCATCAGCCACTTTCAGTTCATAGCGCTTGCCCTGCTTCTGCACATAGGCAATGCGGCTGCTGAACGCACCCGGCGTGCCGGTCAGTTTCTCATACACGATGTCGGCGATCTGGTGAGCGGTAGCGCGCCACTGAGCGGGTGAAATGTTGTAACTGAAGCCTGCCAGTTGCGTCTGCTTGACCACATCCAGCAAACGGAACCGCACATCGAAGCGTCCGCCGGGCAACGCCAAGACCTGTCCGATAACGATGGCCTCCGCGCCCTTGCCGCGCCAGACGTTATAGTTGACCTGGGCGGGCTCGACTGGATGCTGGGTGCCACTGACGTCGACCATCTTGAACTGGCCGCTGCGATTGAGATCGTCGCCGACAATCTGGGTCAGTGCAGGCATGGGCTGGCCCGGCGCAGTCTGGAACGGCACCAATGCCACCGCGATCTTGTCGGCGGCACCGCCGAACACCTGGATTTCCATCGTGGCGCGCGCAGAAAACGACGCGCTCAGCAATGCGAGGCAGTACAAGGGAAGCAGCGCAACAGCACGAAACATGGTGACGGGAATCTCGGTAAATGAATGATGCTTTGGCGTGCAAGTTTAGCACAGCCCTAACACCGGGCCGACCGCCCCGCGTCATCCGCGGCCGCGTACCCGGCTCACTCTTTGGGGTGATGGATGAAGGAAAGTTCCGGTACAAAAGCGTCGCGTGCCTCGCGTTCGCTCGGCAATGGCAGCGGGGAGGATTTTTCGATGGCGCGCACCACGGCTTCATCATAGGCCTTGTTTCCGCTCGACTGCGTCACGCGCACGCTCTGAACCTCGCCGGTCGGCAACAGTTTTACCAGACAGCGCACTTCCGGATTGCCCTCGAGGCTGTCGGGCAGCCGGGTGTTGCCGCGTACCTTGGCGCTGATCATGTCGCGGTATTGTCCAATGGTGCTGGCCAACTCGGACTGCCGTCTGGCGGCTGCCTGGGACTGCTTCATCTGCCGCATTTCATTTGCGGCCTCCTCTTCCATCATGCGCTGCATCAAATCTTCTTCTGCCATCTGACTCAGCAATTCACGCTTTTTCTGATCGGCCAGCTGCTTCTCGCGCACTTTTTTCATGGTCTCGGCCTCGGCACGCGCGGCTTCCTCCAGTTCTCTCTCCTCGGCTGCCTGCAGCGCTCTCATCCGTTTCAGGCTTTCTTCCTCCGCCTTCTTTTTCTCGAGCGCAATGTCGGGGGCTTTCACCGGCGGCGGCTCCTTGACCACGGGTTGAGGTTTGGGTGCCGGCACGACCTTGGCCGGTTCCGGTGCTTTGACCGGTTCCGGTGCTTTGACCGGTTCCGGTGCTTTGACAACCTCCTTGACCGGCTCCGGCACCTTCACGGGTTTCGGCTCGGGTGGACGTTCGGGAACCGGCTCGGGTTGCGGCACGGCCGGTTTGACCGGTTCGGGAGACGCGATTTGAGGAAATGCGCTCCACAAATCCACCATCACCGGCGCCGGATGCTGCGTCTGCCATGACACGCCGAACACCAGCAGCAGCACGAACAGTGCATGCACACCCAGTGCCAGCGCGCCGGCCGCGATATTGGGTGCGGGGCGCGAGATGAAGGGCGAGTCGGCTGACAGGCTCATGGCGCCGGGCGAGCGAGCAATCCGATCCGGGTAATCTGGGAGTTCTGCAGCAAGCTCATGGTGTTCATCACCTCTTCGTAGCGGACATTCTTGTCCGCCGCGATGACTACAGGCTGGTCCGGATAGGCACGATGCAGCGCGGCGATTTCAGCGGCCAGTTTCGACTTCGACACCCGCTGCTCTTCACCACCGGCCGCTCGGTTGCGCAGCACATATTCACCCGATTCCTTGATGATGATTTCCAGCGGCTGCGAAGGCGTCTGCGCAGTCTTGCTGACGCTCGGCAAATCGACCTGACCAGGATTGATGAAGGGAGCCGTCACCATGAATATGACGAGCAGCACCAGCATGACGTCGATCATCGGCACGACGTTGATCTGGGCGATTTGTTTGCGGGAACGCGCCACGTTTACACCGGTTTGATGGACTGGCGCTGCAGGATGTTCGAAAACTCTTCCATGAAGCTTTCCATGCGGTTGGCCAAACGGTCGATGTCGTGCGTATAACGGTTGTAGCCGACCACGGCGGGAATGGCAGCGAACAGGCCCATGGCGGTTGCGATCAGCGCCTCGGCGATGCCGGGAGCGACTTGCGCGAGTGTGGCCTGTGCCACGGTGGCCAGACCCTGAAACGCCAGCATGATCCCCCATACCGTGCCGAACAGTCCGACATAGGGTGACACCGACCCGACGGTGGCCAGGAAGGCCAGATGCGATTCGAGGCCATCGAGCTCACGCTGGTAAGTCGCACGCATCGCGCGGCGCGTACCGTCGATGATGAGGTTGCTCGATAGGCCTGCCTGTCGCCTCAGTTTCATGAACTCGCGAAAACCCGCCTCGAAGATGCGCTCCATTTCGCCCGCGTTTTCGCGTTCGGCCGCCACCCGCTGGTACATGGTATTGATGTCGCCGCCGCCCCAGAACTCGCTTTCGAATTTGTTGGTGACCCGCATGGCACGCTTGAGAGCAAACATCTTGAGGAAGATGTACCACCACGACATCATCGACGCGATGAGCAGCAGCCCCAACACAAGCTGCACTGGCAACGAGGCGTTGATGATGAGGTGGAGCAGCGAAAGGTCTTGATTGAGTTCAGGATTCACGTTTTCTGGTCAGCGCTTGGAGGATGGGCAGGGGTATTTTAACGGGTTTGAATCGCGCTGCGTCGACACAGGCAAGCGTGACCCGCGCCGAGACCAACCGGGTTGCCCCGCGCGTGAGCGTCTGCTCAACGCTAAGGCTGGCACGCCCAAGTTCGTGCAGGTCGACCGACACGTCGATCTGCTCGTTGAATCGTGCGGGCGACAGGTAATCGACTTCCACCCGCCGGACCACGAACACCACCCCGGCCTCGTCGCGCACAGCATCCTGCTCGAAGCCATGCGCGCGCAGCCATTCCGAGCGCGCACGCTCCATGAATTTGAGATAGGTTGCGTAATACACCACGCCGCCGGCGTCTGTATCCTCCCAATACACGCGAACCGGCCAGTGAAAAGCCATGTTCAGAACAGGTCCATGCCGGACTCGCCGGCAGGCGGGGCGAACCCGAGATGGCGATACGCCAGCGGCGTGGCGATGCGCCCGCGTGGCGTCCGCTGCAGGTAACCCTGCTGAATCAGAAAGGGTTCGAGCACGTCCTCGATGGTGTCGCGCTCTTCGCCGATGGCGGCAGCGAGGTTGTCCAGCCCGACCGGGCCGCCCATGAATTTCTCAACCACCGCCGACAACAGCTTGCGGTCCATGACGTCGAGCCCGGCGCGGTCGACGTCGAGCATCACCAGGGCGGCATCGGCCACTTCGCCGGTCGCTCGCCCCTCTGCCTTCACCTCGGCGTAATCGCGCACCCGCCGCAACAGACGATTGGCAATGCGCGGGGTGCCGCGCGAGCGGCGGGCGATTTCCAATGCGCCGGCCTCGTCCAGATTCATCTGCAGCAGGCCGGCCGAGCGGTGCACGATGAAGCCAAGCTCTTCCGCCGAATAGAACTCCAGCCGCGCGACGATGCCGAAGCGGTCGCGCAGCGGATTGGTGAGCATGCCCGCGCGCGTCGTCGCGCCGACCAGGGTGAACGGCGGCAGATCGAGCTTGACCGAGCGCGCAGCAGGGCCTTCGCCGATCATGATGTCGATCTGGAAGTCCTCCAGCGCGGGGTAGAGCACTTCTTCGACCACGGGTGAGAGCCGGTGGATCTCGTCGATGAACAGCACGTCGTGCGGTTCCAGGTTGGTCAGCAAGGCGGCAAGGTCGCCTGCGCGCTCCAGCACCGGTCCCGAGGTCTGGCGCAGGTTGACGCCCATCTCGCGCGCGATGATGTGCGCCAGCGTCGTCTTGCCCAGTCCCGGGGGGCCGAACAGCAGCACATGGTCGAGCGCTTCGCTGCGCTTGCGGGCAGCATGAATGAAGATTTCGAGCTGCTCGCGCGCCTTCGCCTGGCCGACATATTCGGCCAGTGTGCGCGGCCGCAGCGCGCGCTCGATCTGTTCCTCGACCGGGCTGACGGCGGCGGGGGCGATGAGGCGGTCGGTTTCGATCATGCTCGCATCTTAACCTTTTGAAAGCAGCTTCAAGGCCTGGCGGATTGCCTCGGAAACGGGCAGGTCGGCGGGCAGCTTCTGCAACGCAAGTCCGGCTTCCCGCTCGTTGTATCCCAGCGCGAGCAAGGCTTGCCGCACGTCGTCCGAGACATGTTCGGTCCCGGGCGCTGCGGCGATGGCGCCGGCGAATACCGGCTTGCCCTTCAGTTCGAGCAGCAGGCGTTCGGCGGTTTTCTTGCCGATGCCTGGAACCTTGACGATGCGACCGACTTCCTGCGCGGCGATCGCCATCGACAGGTCGTTGACCGACAGTCCCGACAATACCGACAAGGCGGTCTTGGCGCCGATGCCCGACACCTTGAGCAACTCGCGAAACGCAGTGCGTTCGACCTCGCTGCCAAAGCCGTACAGCAGGTGCGCGTCCTCGCGGATCGCCAGGTGTGTCAGCAGGCAGATTTTCTCGCCCAGCGCGGGCAGGTTGTAGAAGGTACTCATCGGCACGTCGATTTCATAGCCGACGCCATTGACGTCCACCAGCACCTGCGGCGGCTGCTTGGTGGCGAGGATGCCGCAAATACGACCGATCATTGGAAAGCTCCGGAAACCAGCAGCACAGCCGCAAGCAGCAGGGGCAGCGCGTGCGCGGCGAGCAGCGTCTGCTTGATGGCTGGTGCGAGCCGTTCCGGCGTGGCTGCAAAAAGTCGCAATTGCCGCCATGCCTGCAATGCGGGAATCCACGCGACGAGCGCGCCCAAAGCCGCCAGCGGCAACAGATCCAGCAGGATGCCTTCTGCCAGTGCCAGGGCCGCCATCAGCAGAATCAGGCCATAGCCCCAGGCGGCGGTATCCGGTTGCAGCCGCGCCACCCAATGCAGCTTGCCGCTGGCACGATCGGCCTCGCGATCGGGAAACTGGTTGATGTAAAGAATGTTGACAACCAGCAGCGCATACGGCACCCCGGCCAGCCAGGGCAAGGACGTGAAAGCGCCGCGCTGCGCATAATCCGCGCCGACGACGACGAGCAGGAATCCGGCCGCCACGCAAACCTCCCCAACGCCCCGGCTGTTCAGTTGCAGCGGCGGCGCCGAGTAGGCCCAGCCGATGACCAACCCCGCCAGGCCGATCCAGAACAGGCCCGCTCCCGCCACGCTGAGCAGCCAGAGGCCGCCGGCGATGGTGGCGATGAACAGCACAGCGGCGAAAGCCAGGACCTCGCGCGGTGTCAGCACGCCATTCTGGATGAAGCGACTGCCACCGGTAAAAGGATAGATGCGCTGCGTGTTGCGGGCGTCGGTGCCGTTCCGGTGATCACAGTAATCGTTGAGCACATTGATGCCGGCATGCGCGAGCAGCGCCAGCACCATTGTGACCAGCGCACGCACCCAATCGAACGCCGCGCCGCCGTCAACTGCCGTGGCGAAACCCAGCAGGCAACCTGCCAGCGTGATGGTGAGAAAGGCCGGGCGCGTGGCCAGCAGATAGCGGGCGAACGGATTGGCGAGGCGCTCGCGCGAAGGTTCGATCGGCGTCCGGGCCGTCTTCATACCAGCCGTCCGCCCTTGACCCGATAACCCGAGGTAGAGTGTCCCCCCAGCCGGCTACCATGCGCGTGGGTGATCGCGCAGGCGAGTGCGTCGGCGGCATCCGCAGTGGGGGCGACGGGCAAATTCAGCAAGCGTTTGACCATTTCCTGCACCTGTTCCTTGGCAGCCTTGCCATGACCGACAACGGACTGCTTGATTTGCAGCGCCGTGTATTCCGCGACGAGAAGTTCGTTTGACACCGCCGAACAGATGGCGGCACCACGAGCCTGCCCGAGCAGAAGCGTCGACTGCGGGTTGACGTTGACGAAAACGATTTCCACCGCGCAGGTATCGGGCTGATAGGTGGCGATGACTTCGTTCAATCCGGCGAACAATACACCCAGCCGCTGCGGCAGGCTGCCCTCGCCGCTCTTGATCACGCCGCTGGCCACGTAGGCCAGTTTCTGCCCGGTCTGTTCGACCAATCCAAAACCGGTGAGGCGCAGACCCGGATCAATCCCTAGGATGCGCAAAGGAAGGCCTACTCCGGCAGCACGGCGTTGGTGTAGACATCCTGCACGTCATCGAGCGAGTCGAGTGCATCGAGGATTTTCTGCATCTTCACCGCATCGTCGCCCGTGAGTTCGGTCTCGGCTTCCGGGCGCATGGTGATCTCGGCTACCGCCGGCTTGAATCCGGCCTGTTCCAGCGCCTCCTTCACCGCCTCGAAAGCCTTGGGATCGGGTGAAGTCAGGACTTCGATCGAACCGTCCTCGTTCGGAATGATGTCATCGGCACCGGCATCGAGCGCGACTTCCATCACTGCTTCTTCGCTGGCACCGGGTTCCAGGACGATCTGGCCGCAGTGCTTGAACTGGAATGCCACGCAGCCGTCGGTACCCATGTTACCGCCGTGCTTGGTGAAGGCATGGCGCACATCGGCGACGGTGCGCGTCTTGTTGTCGGTCAGGCAATCGACCATTACCGCCACGCCGCCGATGCCGTAGCCTTCGTAGCGGACTTCCTCATAGTTCATGCCTTCGAGCTGGCCCGTGCCGCGCTTGATCGCGTTTTCGATATTGTCCTTCGGCATCGACTCGGCCTTGCCCTTCTCGATCGCCAGCCGCAAACGCGGGTTCATCGCGGGATCGCCGCCGCCCATTTTGGCGGCCACGGTGATTTCCTTGATAAGCTTGGTGAAGATCTTGCCGCGTTTGGCATCCTGTCGACCCTTGCGGTGCTGGATGTTGGCCCATTTCGAATGTCCTGCCATGTTGATTCCAACGCAAATTGAATAGTCGGAGATTTTACACCGTGGCCCCCACCCTACGTTTCGGTATCGACCTTGGCGGCAGCAAAATCGAGATGATCGCGCTCGACGCCTGCGGCCACGAAATTCTGCGCCGGCGCGTTGCAACCCCGCAGAACGATTATCCCGCCACGGTGGCCGCGGTCGCTGCGCTGGTTCACCAGGCCGAATCCGAACTGGGGCAGACCGGCAGCATCGGCATCGGCACCCCCGGCGCCATATCGCCCGCGACGGGATTGATGAAGAACTGCAATTCGACCTGTCTCAATGGCCGGCCGCTGAAGGAAGACCTCGAACACACACTGAATCGCGAGGTTCGGCTCGCCAACGATGCCAACTGCCTTGCCCTGTCCGAAGCGACCGACGGCGCCGCAGCCGGGGCAGACACCGTGTTCGGCGTGATCCTTGGAACCGGCGTCGGTGGCGGGGTCGTGGTGCGCGGCCATGTGCTCAGCGGCGCCAACGCCATCGCCGGCGAGTGGGGACATTCGCCTCTGCCCTATTTCCAGTTTGCTCATGCCCAGGCAGACCGCGCGTCCACCGGCCTTCACCCGGCCACCGGCGAAGCCTTGCTGCACCCGTGGCCAAGCCGGCGCGAACTCGACGCCGCGCCGGCCTGCTACTGCGGGAAAAAGAGCTGCATCGAAACCTGGCTGTCCGGCCCCGCGCTGGCGGCCGACCATGTGCGCTACGGCGGCGAGGATCTGCCCGCTCACGAAATCGCGCAACTGGCGCAGGCAGGCTACGGCCCCTGCAGTGCCTCCCTGGCACGCTACGAGGAACGCCTCGCGCGCGCGCTCGCCGGCGTGATCAACCTGATCGACCCGGACGTGATCGTGCTCGGCGGCGGACTTTCCAATATCGTCCGGCTGTACGACACCGTGCCGCGGTTGTGGCCACGCTACGTGTTTTCCGACCGCGTCGTCACGAAACTTGTGCCGCCACAATACGGCGATTCGAGTGGTGTGCGTGGCGCGGCGTGGCTGTGGAGCGGGGTTGTTGCCGATTGATCGGCTTTACAACCACGGCCTGCTCCTTGCGGGTGGAACGATCAGTGGAGCGCAGCCCGGCTCAATGCAGCTTGATCCTTGCCCGCGTCGGCGTGCTGATGAAGTGGGCATAGGTCGACAGCGCGGTCTTGAACCAGCCATGCAGCGCCACCTGGTGCATCTTGTGCAATGACCAGTACACCAGCCGCGCCATCGTGCCTTCGATCATGACGCTGCCGCCGGTCAGTGCGCCCATCAGGTTGCCGACGGTGGAAAACCGCCCGAGCGCCACCAGCGATCCATAGTCGCGGTAGACATATTCGAGCAGCGGCTTGCCGCGAAAGCGCCGGCAGATCGCCTTGGCCATCAGCGATGCCTGCTGGTGCGCGGCCTGTGCGCGCGGCGGCACGTTGCGCCCGCCGGGCATCGGGCAGGCCGCGCAATCACCCAGCGCAAATATGTTGTCGTCGCGCGTGGTCTGCAAGGTCGGGCGCACGACGAGCTGGTTGATGCGGTTGGTTTCCAGCCCGTCCAGGTCTTTCAGGAAGTCCGGCGCCTTGATGCCGGCCGACCACACCATCATGCTCGCGGGAATAAATCTGCCGTCGGCGGTCAGCATGCCGTCGCGACGCACTTCCACGACGCGCTCGTTGGTGTGCACCTCCACCCCGAGCTCGGCGAGCCGTTCGGCGGCAGCGTTCGACAGGCGCGGCGGCAGTCCCGGCAGGATGCGGTCGGACGCTTCGACGATCAGCAGCTTCAGACTCTTGTCCGGATCGATATTTTCCAGCCCGTATGACGACAACTCGCGCGTGGTGTCGTGCAGTTCGGCTGCGAGTTCCACCCCCGTGGCTCCAGCGCCGACGATGCCGACGGTGAGCTGGCCAGGCGCGACCTCGCTGTCCTGGGTGTGGGCACGCAGGCAGGCGTTGATGTGGCGGCGGTGGAATTCGCGCGCCTCGTCCGGGGTGTCGAGCATGATGCAGTGCTCGGCCACGCCGGGCACGCCGAAGTCGTTGCCGACCGAGCCGACCGCGATGATCAGCGTGTCGTAGCGGAAACTGCGGCGCGGGATGATCTCCACGCCGTTTTCGTCGAGCGTGGGTGCTACGCGAACCTCCCGGTTCCTGCGGTCGAGTCCGTCCATGCGGCCGAGGCGGAAACGGAAGTGATGCCAGTGCCCCTGCGCGAGGTATTCCAGCCGCTCGGCATAGGAATCGAGGCTGCCTGCTGCCACCTCGTACAGCAGGGGCTTCCACAGATGCGAAGGCGAGGCGTCGATCAGCGTGACATTTGCACGCTTGCGCTTGCCCAGCTTGTCCCCCAGACGGGTTGCAAGTTCCAGTCCACCGGCACCGCCGCCGACGATCACGACTTCATGTATCCGCTGCTCCGATGTCACGATACGGCTCCTGAACGCTGACACAACGATGATACCCGCAACGTTTAGTGCGAGCTTCTGCACATTGCCTGACCCGTGGCGCGTCTGAACTCGCTAGAATCGGCGTATCTCATCGCACTCAGGACCCGCCATGGCCGACCCCCTGCTCATTGCCAAGAACACCCACACCGAACTCTTCCTTCTGCCGCACATGGCCAACCGCCACGGCCTCATCACGGGTGCCACCGGCACTGGAAAGACCGTCACCCTGCAGACGCTGGCCGAGCATTTCTCCAGCATCGGCGTGCCGTGTTTCATGTCCGACGTGAAGGGCGACCTGTCGGGCATTTCCCAGGCCGGGGGCGGCAACAAGAAAGTGGCCGAGCGGGTCGAGTCGCTGAAACTCGAGGACTTCGCCTACCAGGGCTACCCGGTCACCCTGTGGGATCCGTTCGGCAACAGCGGCCACCCGGTGCGCGCCACCGTGTCCGACATGGGACCGCTGCTCTTGGGACGCATGCTAGATCTGAACGACACCCAGAGCGGTGTGCTGAACCTGGTGTTCAAGGTCGCCGACGACAACGGCCTGCTACTGCTCGACCTCAAGGACCTGCGCGCGATGCTCGCCTTCGTCGGCGAGAACGCGAAGCAGTTCACCACCGACTACGGCAACGTCTCGACCGCCTCCATCGGCGCCATCCAGCGCGGCCTGCTGACGCTGGAATCGCAGGGCGGCGAGCAGATCTTCGGCGAACCCATGCTCAACATCGCCGACCTCATCCAGACCGACCGCGGGCGCGGCGTCATCAACATCCTGTCGGCCGACCAGCTCATGCAGTCGCCCAAGATGTACGCCACGCTGCTGCTGTGGTTGCTGTCCGAGCTGTTCGAGAACCTGCCCGAGGCGGGCGACCTCGACAAACCCAAGCTGGTGTTCTTTTTCGACGAAGCGCACCTGCTGTTCAGTGACGCCCCCGACGCGCTGGTGGAAAAAATCGAACAGGTGGTACGCCTGATCCGCTCCAAAGGCGTGGGCGTCTATTTCGTCACCCAGAATCCGGCCGACGTGCCCGACAAGGTGCTGTCGCAGCTTGGCAACCGGGTGCAGCACGCGCTGCGCGCCTTCTCCCCGCGCGACCAGAAGGCGGTCAAGGCGGCAGCCGAAACCATGCGCGACAATGCAGCGCTCGACGAAGCGACAGTCATCACCGAACTCGGTGTCGGCGAAGCCCTGGTCTCCTTCCTCGACGAAAAGGGCCGCCCCGGCATCGTCGAGCGCGCCTTCATCGTGCCGCCGCAGGGACAGATCGGCCCCATCACCCCGGCCCAGCGCCAGCAACTGATGCGGACCTCGCTGGTGGCCGGCGCCTACGACAAGCCCGTCGACCGCGAGTCTGCCTACGAATCGCTCAAGGCGCGCGCAGAAAAGGCGGCTCAGACTGCAGCCGCAGAAGCCGAAGCAAAGCAACAGGCGAAGGCAGCGAAGCAGCCTGCAGCGAACGTCGGTGGGCTGGGCGGGGCGCTCGGCGATATTCTGGGGGGAAGCGGCCGCAGGGAAGGCGCGCTGGAGGCATTCACCAAATCGGCTGCACGGGCCATCGGCAGCCAGGCGGGGCGTTCGATCATTCGCGGGGTGCTGGGTGGTCTGTTCGGGGGGAAGCGGTAATCGTCTGCTTTGCGGATTGCGCGCCGCAAGTCGGTGATATCTCAGAGCCGTTCGCCCTGAGCTTGTCGAAGGGCTGTCAACATTAGCGAGAATGCGGGGAGGACTGCTGACCATTGGCCGGGGGGCAGCCCGGCCAACGAAACGCAAATCAGGCCGTAAACAGCCGCGCCAGCTCAACCCCCGGATCAGCCGCCCGCATGAACGCCTCGCCGACCAGAAACCCGTTGACCTGATGGCTGCGCATGCGCGCGACATCGGCCGGCGCAAGGATGCCGGATTCGGTGATGACGATGCGGTCCTCGCCGACCTTCAGCAACAACGCCAGCGTGGTGTCGAGGCTGACCTCGAAGGTCCTGAGGTTGCGATTGTTGATGCCCTGCAGCGGCGTTTTCAGCTGCAGCGCGGCGTCGAGTTCGTCGGCGTTATGCGACTCCACCAGCACCGCCATCCCCAGTTCAAACGCCAGTGCTTCGAGCGCCTGCATCGCAGGCAATTCCAGCGCGGCGACGATCAGCAGTATGCAATCCGCCCCCATCGCACGCGCTTCATAGACCTGGTAAGGATCGATGATGAAGTCCTTGCGCAGCACCGGCAGCGAACACGCGGCACGCGCCTGAATCAGGTAATCGGCACTGCCCTGGAAATAGTCGCGGTCGGTCAGCACGGACAGGCAGGCCGCACCGCCCGCGGCATAGCTGGCGGCGATCTCGGCCGGTCGGAAGTCGGGCCGGATCACGCCCTTGGACGGGCTGGCTTTCTTGATTTCGGCGATCACCGCCGGCAGCCCGGCAGCAAGCTTCGCGCGCAGCGCGCCGACGAAATCGCGCGGCCGCGCAGCCGCTTCGGCGCGCGCCCGCATCTCGGCCAGCGGTACGGTAGCCAGACCCGCCGCGATTTCATCGCGCTTGGTGGCGAGGATCTTTTCGAGGATGTCGCTCATGAAATTCTCACAAAGAGGGCACGGAGGGCGCAGAGGCGCACGAGGAATTAATCAGTTTCGGCGCGCGCCCGCATCTCGACCAGCGGCACGGTAGCCAGGCCCGCCGCGATTTCATCGCGCTTGGTGGCGAGGATCTTTTCGAGGATGTCGCTCATGAAATTCTCACAAAGAGGGCACGGAGGGCGCAGAGGCACACGAGGAATTAATCAGTCGCTTGACGCCGTCGCGCAAGTGGAGGGTATTGAAATTCAAAAGATAGCCGAGCGGGTACTGACCCATCTTCAGGTATGCAATCAACTGTGCGGAGTGAATAGGCAATAACTTTTCGACACTCTTGAGTTCAACCACAATCAGGCTTTCGACTACCAAATCCAATCTGTATGCACAATCCAGTTCCACGCCGTCGTAGCGCAACGGTAGTGCAACCTGCCTTGCGGTGTGCAAACCCGCTTTAGAAAGCTCATGCGCCAGGCACGCTTCGTAAGCACTTTCCAACAGGCCGGGGCCAAGTGCAGTATGTACTTTCAGCGCTGCGCCAATAATGCGCTCGCCCACATGATTCAGCGCCTCACGCATCACTCTGCGCCCTCCGCGTCCTCCTTGTGTATCAACTGCAACTGAAGCGACGATAGTGTTCGAGCACGTCGCGCGCGGCCCCGCTGGCGATCGCCTGCCGCGCCATGGCAACCCCTTCCATCAGGCTGGCGGCACGACCCGCCACGTAAATTGCCGCGCCGGCATTGAGCGCGACGATGGCAGCGGCACCGGGGTGGCGGTTCTCCAGCGCGGCAAGCAGCATCTCGACGGCTTCATCCTTGCCGTTCACGACAAGTTCGCTCGCCGCCACCTGTGGCAGGCCGAACAGTCCGGGCTCGAGTTCGTATTCGGAGACATGTCCGTCCTTCAGTTCGGCCACGAAGGTGGGCGACGCCAGGCTGATTTCATCGAGCCCTTCCTCGGCGTGGACGACCAGCACATGCCGGCTGCCCAGCGTATGCAGCACGCGCGCCAGCGTTCCGGTCAGTTCGCGATTGAACACCCCCATCACCTGGTTCGGCGCGCCCGCCGGGTTGGTGAGCGGACCGAGCAGATTGAACAGCGTGCGCACGCCGAGCTCGCGCCGCACCGGGGCGGCATGCTTCATCGCACTGTGGTGATTGGGCGCGAACATGAAGCCGACCCCGATCGTCTTCACCGCTTCCGCCACCCGTTCCGGCGACAGGTTGACGTTCACCCCCAGCGCTTCCAGCACGTCGGCGCTGCCCGAGGTGGACGACACCGAACGTCCACCGTGTTTGGCCACGCGCGCGCCGCACGCCGCCGCGACAAACGCTGCGGCAGTGGAGATGTTAAAAGTGTGGGCACCGTCGCCGCCGGTGCCACAGGTATCGACCAGATGCTCGACGCCCGCCAGAGGCACCCGGGTAGAAAGCTCGCGCATGACGTCGGCTGCCGCCGCGATCTCGGTCACAGTCTCGCCCTTCATGCGCAGCGCGATCAGCAAGCCGGCAATCTGCGCGGGCGTGTATTCGCCCCCCATCAGCGCGCGCATCGCCAGCAGCATGGCATCGCGCGGCAGGTCCTGGCGCTCTAGCAGCAAAGTCAGCAGATCCTTGTACTGCATCACACGCGCTCCTTCAGGAAGTTGGCGAGCATGGCGTGGCCGTGTTCGGTGAGGATGGACTCGGGGTGGAACTGCACCCCTTCGACAATGAGCGCCTTGTGGCGCACGCCCATGATCTCGCCGTCGTCGGTCCACGCGGTGATTTCCAGGCAATCCGGCAGCGATTCGCGCTCGATCACCAGCGAATGGTAGCGCGTCGCGCGGAAGGGATTCGGCAGGCCCTTGAACACGCCGCTGTCGGTGTGATAAATCATCGATGTCTTGCCGTGCATCAGTTCCCTGGCGCGGACGATTCTGCCGCCGAATGCCTGGCCGATGCTCTGGTGGCCGAGACAAACGCCGAGGATCGGCACCTTGCCGGCGAATTCCTGGATCAGCGGCACCGACACGCCCGCTTCGTTGGGCGTACAGGGGCCCGGCGAGACGACGATGTGATCGGGCTTCAGCGCCGCAATCCCGGCGACGTCGATCTCATCGTTGCGGATGACCCTGACGTCCTCGCCCAACTCGCCGAAATACTGCACGAGGTTGTAGGTGAAGCTGTCGTAGTTGTCGATCATCAGAAGCATGGTGATTCCCTGGGTCGCCGGGCAGACCGACCGGCGCTGAAAACCGGTGATTATAGCCATGCGCCCGGCATGCAACGACAGCCGCATGCTGCCCGCAGGCGAAGGCCTGAGAAAAACGAGTGCTCCCGACCGGATGATGGGATTGCTCCATGCGAATTTTTGCAGCGCCTGGGCGAACGACTTGAAATTGCCTGCAAGTCAACCATAGCATCGACAACGGCTAGCGGAGATACGAAGGCGAATCTGCAAGATTTCACGGAAACAGGCCGGATGTGGCATAAAATCTGTCAGATCGCTGACGTATCGACGCCGCAAACTGCACCGGAACGCCCAACGCCAAGAGGAGATGCACGTGTCTGCTACTTTCATCACCCATCGAGCGAATCCCGCCCCCAGGACGCCGATGCTCCTGGCGATTGCAAGCCTGGTGTTGCTGCCAGCCTGCCAGCGCACCGCAGAGCCCCCCGCCGCTGAGATCCGCCCGGTTCGGGTAACGACGATCGAGCAGCGCTCGATCGGCAGCACGGTCACCCTCACCGGCCGTGTGCAGGCCCAATCCGAAATCAACCAGTCGTTCCGCATCGACGGCAAGCTGATCGAGCGCACCGTCGATATCGGTGACAAGGTCGTGCCCGGCCAGCTGATTGCACGGCTGGATCCCATGAATGAGGAAAGCAATCTGCAATCTGCGAGGGCGCAGCTGGCTGCGGCGAAAGCGCAATGGATCGAGGCGCAAAGCAACTACGCACGCATGCAGGACCTGATCAAGGAGAATGCGGTCTCGCGCGCCACCTTCGAGCAGGCCGAAGCGCGGTTCAAGGTCGCGCAGTCACAGATCGAATCGGTGCAGTCGTTGGTCGACCTGGCGCAGAACCGTCTGAGCTATACCCGCCTCGTTTCCAACGCAGCCGGGGTGGTGACGGCCCGCGGTGCGGAACCCGGCGAAGTGGTGCCGGCCGGGCGCATGATCATCGAGCTCGCCCGCGAAGACGCACTCGAAGCCGTTTTCGACGTGCCCGGGTCGGTCAAGGACAGTGCGCCGGCCAACCCTGCCATCAAAGTTGCGCTAAGCAGCGATCCGGAAGTGACTGCCGCCGGGCGGGTGTACCGGGTCTCCCCGCGTGCCGATCCGGTGACCGGCACCTTCCGCGTCCAGGTGCGACTGCACAATGCGCCCGCAGCGATGCGCCTGGGCAGCACGGTGACCGGGAACATGCAGCTCGACAGCACGCCCGGCATTGATATCCCGGTCTCGGCGCTGACCCGCTCGGGCGAAAAAACCGCGGTGTGGGTCGTCGATCCCAAATCCTCGACCGTTTCGGCACGCAGCGTCCAGGTTCGCGCGTACACCGCAGCCTACGTCGAGGTCGGATCGGGCCTCGCGCCGGGTGACGTCGTGGTGACCGCAGGGGTCCAGGCGCTGCGTCCCGGCCAGCAAGTCCGCATGCTGAAGGCACAGCCGTGATCGGCCCCAACCTTTCGGAATGGGCGCTCTCCAAGCGCTCGTTGATCATCTTCCTGATGATCGTTTCGGTGATCGCAGGCACGCTTTCGTTCCTCCGCCTCGGTCGCGGCGAAGATCCCGCATTCACCGTCCGCACCATGGTCGTCGCCGCCGCCTGGCCCGGTGCCACGGTCGAGGAAACCATGAAGCAGGTGACCGAGCGCCTGGAGCGCACACTGCAGGAAACCGATTACCTCGACACTGTGCGCAGCTACACGACGGCCGGCCAGACGACGATCTTTGTCGACCTCAAGCAGTCGACGCCGCCCAACGCTGTGGCCGACGTCTGGTACCAGGTCCGCAAGAACGTCGGCGACATGCGCCAGACCTTGCCGGCCGGCGTCGTCGGACCTTTCTTCAACGACGATTTCGGCAATACCTTCGGCATCATCTACGCGTTCACCGCCGACGGCTTCACCTTCCGCGAGCTGCGCGACTACGTCGAAACCGCCCGCTCGCGCCTGCTGCAACTGCCCGACGTCTCGAAGATCGAGGTGCTGGGTGCGCAGGACGAGCAGATTTTCATCGAGTTCTCGACCGAGCGCCTGGCGGGGCTGCGTCTGGACTACCAGACGATCATCGCGACCTTGCGCGCGCAAAACGTGGTCCGGCCGGCCGGCACCCTCCAAACCGAGCAGGAGCGCGTGTTCCTGCGCGTCAGCGGGGCCTTCGATTCGGAGAGCGAAATCGAGGCCGTCAACATCGTCGCCGGCGACCGCATTTTCCGCCTCGGCGACATCGCCACGGTGCGACGCGGCTTTTCCGACCCGCCGCAGCCGATGTTCCGCGTCAACGGCAAGCCCGCGATCGGCCTCGCGATCGCCATGCGCGACGCCGGCGACATCCTCGCCCTCGGCGAGAACGTCCGCGCCGAAATGGCCGACATCAAGACGAATTTGCCGCAGGGCATCGAGCCGACCCTGGTGGCCGACCAGGCTGCCACCGTCGATGTCGCGATCAACGATTTCATGACCTCGCTGTGGCAGGCGATCGTCATCATCCTGGCGTGCAGCTTCGTCGCCCTTGGCGTGCGCCCGGGCACGGTGGTCGCGCTGGCCATCCCGCTTACGATGGCGATCGTGTTCGCGGTGATGGACGTGGCCAGCATCGACCTGCACCGCATCTCGCTGGGTGCGCTGATCATCGCGCTCGGGATGCTGGTCGACGACGCGATGACGACCGTCGACGCGATGCTGCGCCGGCTGGGCGCCGGCGACAGCCCGGACCAGGCCGCGACCTTTGCCTACCGCACGCTCGCCGCGCCGATGCTGATCGGCACGCTGGTCACGATCGCGAGCTTCGTTCCGGTCGGCTTCGCCAAGAGCTCGGCCGGCGAGTACACGTTCTCGATCTTCTCGGTGGTGGCCATCTCGCTGATCGTCAGCTGGCTGGTGGCGGTGATCTTCGCGCCGCTGATCGGCAAGGCGCTGCTGAAGCCGCCAAAGCAGCAACAGGCCGAGGTCAAGCCGGGCAAGCTGCTGCAGCTGTACGGCACCTTCCTGCAGGGCGCGATCCGCATGAAGTGGCTGACCATCGGCGTCACGCTCGCGGCCTTCGTCGCCGCGCTAGTCCTGTCGAGCAACGTGTCGCGGCAGTTCTTCCCGGCCTCCGACCGACCCGAGCTGACGGTCGACATGAGCTTGCGCCAGAACGCGTCGATCTACGCGACCGAGGAGCAGGCCAAGCGCCTCGAAGCAGTGTTGAAGGACGATCCCGATGTCGATCACTACAGCACCTATGTCGGCCGCGGCGCGATCCGCTTCATCCTGACGCTCAACGTCCAGCTCGCCAACCCGTTTTTCGCGCAGTTCGTGATCGTCGCGAAGGACATCGAGGCACGCGAACGACTGCAGCAAAAGCTGGAAACAGCACTGGCCGAGCAGTTCCCCGAAGTCGTCGCACGGGTTTCTCCGCTCGAACTCGGACCGCCGGTCGGCTGGCCGCTGCAGTACCGCGTGACCGGCCCGGACACTGACGAAGTGCGCCGGACTTCGCTCGAACTGGCCCAGCTGCTGGGTTCCGACTCGCGCACGCGCCACATCAACTACGACTGGATGGAGCCCGCACGCCGCTTGCGCATCCACGTCAACCAGGACGAAGCGCGCCGGCTCGGGATCAGTTCGAGCGCGCTGGCCAGCGTCCTCAACGCCGCCGTCACCGGCTCGACGGTGACGCAGGTGCGCGACGACATCTATCTGGTCAACGTGGTGGCACGCGCGATCGACGCACAGCGGGCCTCGCTGCAGACGCTGGGCTCGCTGCAGGTCCCCAGCCCGAGCGGTCGGATGGTGCCTTTGCGCCAGTTCGCGACCTTCACCGAGGAACAGGAATTGCCGCTGGTGTGGCGGCGTGACCGGGTGCCGACGCTCACCGTGCGCGCCGACGTGATTCCCGGCGTGCTGCCCGATTCGGTGGTGAGCGCGCTGGCGCCGAAAATCGCCGAGTTCTCCGCCGGGCTGCCCAAGCACTACAAGATCGAAACCGGCGGGATGTACGAGGAGAGCCAGAAGTCGCAGGCCTCGGTGTTCGCCGTCGTGCCGCTCATGATCCTGCTCATGATGCTGGCGATGATGGTGATGCTGGTGAGTTTCCGCCGGCTGGCGATGGTGCTCGCGATCATGCCACTGGGCCTGATCGGCGTGGTGCTGTCGCTGCTGGTGTTCAACCGGCCGCTCGGTTTCGTCGCCATCCTCGGCATCCTGGCGCTGATCGGCATGATCGCCAAGAACGCGGTGATCCTGATCGTCTCGATCGAGGAGGAGCGCGCCGCCGGCCGCAGCGTGCGCGACGCGGTGCTGGGCTCGGCGACCACCCGGCTGCGGCCGATGATGCTTGCCGCGCTGTCCACCGTGCTCGGCCTGATGCCGATCGCGCCGACCGTGTTCTGGGGACCGATGGCGTTCGCCATCATGGGCGGCCTGTTGGTGGCGACATTGTTGACGCTGGTGTTCCTGCCGACGCTGTACGTGACGGTGTTCGGCAAGGACAAGGAAGTGCCGCCCGGCCCGGCGGCCCAGGCCGCCTGACCGATGAGTGCGCCGGTGCAACCCGTGGCCACTGCACTCGCTGGCGCGGCAGCACCGCGCAGCCAGCTGGGGTTATACCTCTCGGATTCACGGCAGCTGTTCCATTCGATGGACCCCGCGCCTTTTCGCGAGCGCGACCTCGACCCCAAGGCAACCGTCAGCATCATCGACCGGGCGCAGGAACCGCCGGCCGGCCGGCCGCTGAGCCTGGCCGTGCACCCAGGACCTGAGTCGGCGGCCGCGGACGATGCCGCGGTGGTGAGCGAACCCGTGCACGAGCACTTCCAGCGCCGCGCGATCGCGACCCGACGCCAGCTGCGGCAGCTGTTCCGGATCGGCCGCATCAGCCTGTTGAGCGGCATCGCATTCCTCGCCGTGGCGGTCGCCGCCGGCGAATTCCTTGCCGGCCTGGTCAGAGAAAAGAGCTATGCCTGGCTGCCCAAGGAAAGCCTCGTCATCGGCGGCTGGGTTGCGCTGTGGCGGCCGCTGGAAATCTTTCTCTACGACTGGTGGCCGATCCTGGCCGAAGCGCGGCTCTATGACCGCCTCAGCGGAATGGATGTGCGCGTGCTCGGCACGGCAGAGCGGAGGGCTGCATGAGCATGAACTCCGCCACTCGCCCGAAGCGCCCCTTGAAATCGACGCTGAGCACGACATTGACGCGTGGGGTGGCGTTCTTCGCGCTCTGGATGGTGCTGATGCAAAGCATCAAGCCGGCCGATCTCGCGGTCGGCGCCTTCGCCACCCTCGGCGCAACCTGGCTCAGCCTGCACCTGTTCGCGCCCGCGGCCGGGCATCTGCGTTTCGGCAGCCTGTTCGCGCTGCTGCCGCACTTCCTCCGGGAATCGGTGCGGGCCGGGATCGATGTCGCCCGCCGCGCGTTCGACCCGCGCCTGCCGCTGCGTACCGGCTTCGTCGACTGTCCGCTCGATTTCCCGCCCGGTCTGGCGCGCAACACGTTCGCCACCATCACCAGCCTCATGCCGGGCACGGTGCCGGCCGATGCGACCGACGATGCGCTGATCTACCACTGCCTCGATACCGCGCAGCCGGTGGTGGAGGCGTTGTGGAAGGAGGAGAAATTGCTCGCCAGGGCACTCATCGCAGGGCGGCGCCATGGCTGATTTCCTGCTCATCGCAGCGGCCTTCGTGCTGGCGATGGTCGCGCTCGGGCTCATCCGCATCCTGCGCGGACCGGACGACGCCGACCGCATGATGGCCGCGCAACTGCTCGGCACCGGCGGCATCGCGAGCCTGCTGCTGGCGGGCACCGCAACCGGCGAGGCGGCGACGATCGATGTCGCGCTGACGCTGGCACTGCTGGCAGCATTCGCCAGCTTCGCGTTCGTGAAAGCGCATTCGACGCCGGCGGATGCCCCCACACCGGAGGACGACGCGTGAGTGCCGTCATCAACCTGTGGACGGTGATCGCAGTCAGCGGCGGCGCCGTCTTCTTTCTCGCCGGCACCACCGGCCTGCTGCGCTTTCCCGATGCGTTCACGCGGCTGCATGCGCTGACCAAGGCCGACAACCTGGGGCTGGGGCTGGTGGTGCTCGGCCTGCTGCCGCAGATGGACAGCGTGTCCGGCGGACTCAAGCTGCTGTGCATCTGGGGGCTCGTCCTGCTGTCCGGCGCCACCGCCTCGCAACTGATCGCGCGCGCCCTGGTGCGCCGCGACGTACAGCGATGAGCGATGCACTGAACATCGGTCTGGCCGGACTGATACTCGGACTCGCCCTGTGGAGCATCGTCGCGCGCGAGGCCTTCGCGGCCGTCGAGGGCTTCATGGCCTTCGGGCTGCTGCTGACCCTGGCGTGGGTACAGCTGCACGGCATCGACGTGGCGCTGACCGAAGCCGCCATCGGCGGCGGCCTCACCGGCGCGCTGCTGATCGGCGCCGCGACCCGCCTGCGCAGCACCGAAGCCGCGGCCCGAGTCGAGGGCCCCGGCGCGCCAACGCGCTGGCTGGCTGCGGGCGTGTCCGTCGCCGTCACCGCCGCGCTCGCGGTCGGCGTGCTCGCGCTGCCCGTCCCCGCCCCCACCCTTGCACCCGACGTCGCCGCCCATATCGCCGTCACCGGGGTGGGCAATCCCATCACCGCCGTGCTGCTGGCGTTCCGCGCCATGGACACCCTGCTCGAAGCCATCGTGCTGCTGTTCGCGCTGATCGGCGTCTGGTCGCTGGCGCCCGACCGCTTCTGGGGCGGCCGCCCGGGGCTGCGCCAGCAAGCCGACCCGAACGGCATCCTGGCCTATGTGGCGCGCGTGCTGCCGCCGATCGGCGTCATCGCCGGGATCTATATTTTCTGGGTCGGGGCCGACCATCCCGGCGGCAAGTTCCAGGGCGCCACCCTCATGGCGGCGATGTGGCTGCTGGTGATGATGGCTGGGCTCGCCGATGCGCCGCCGATCAGCCGCACGTGGCTGCGCATCCTGCTGGTGGCGGGGCCGCTGGTGTTCATCGCGATCGGCGTGGTGGGGGTGGTGACGGCGGATGCCTTCCTCGCCTACCCGCCGGGCATCGCGAAGCCGCTCATCCTGGTCATCGAATTCGCGCTGATGCCGACGCTCACGCTGATCCTCGGCCTGATGCTGGTGGGCGCGCCGCAGCGGGGTCCGCTGCCATGAGCGCCGCGACCCTGTTCGGCCTGTGCGCCGCCGCCCTGATCGGAATCGGCCTCTACGGCCTGATCGTGAATCCGCATCCGCTGCGCAAGATCCTCGCCTTCAACGTGGTCGGCAGCGGCGTCTTCATGCTGTTCGGCGCCATCGCACGGCGCGGCGCCGCCGCCGGCATGGGCGGCGACCCGGTGCCGCAGGCCTTGTTGATCACCGGCATCGTGGTGGCGTTTTCCGCCACCGCACTGGCAGTGGCGCTGCTGCTGCGGCTGTTCGACGAGACCCGCTCGGTCTCGCTCGCGTCCGATGCGCCGGACAAGACACAACCGGGTGTCGACGATGTCTGAGGTGCAGCCCCCGTTCCGGTTGAGCCCATGCTGACGACGCCCGGCGGCACCCTGCTCGTCATGGCGGTGCTCGTCCCGTTCGTCGGCGTGCTGCTCGGCCTGACGCTCGGCGGCCGCCATGTGTGGCGCGTGGCAGCGGTGACCGTGCTCGCCGGGCTGGCTATCGTGGCCAGCCTTGCCAGCATGCTGCTGCAATCGGGCGACACGGTCGTCTACCTGCTGGGCGGCTGGGCACCGCCGCTCGGCATTGCCTTGCGCGCGGACAGCCTCTCGGTGGTGATGATGCTCGCGGTCGCCGTGGTCATCTGCGGCATCGGTCTCTACGCGCGGAGCGACTTCGGCAGCGTCGCCGGCGCAGCGGAGGCGCGCGCACCGTTCACGTTCTGGCTGCTGCTGCTCGCGGTGTGGGGATCGCTCAACCTCGTTTTCGTCAGCGGCGACCTGTTCACGCTCTACGTCGCACTGGAACTGGTGACCTTTTCCGGCGTGCCGCTGGTCTGCCTCGACGGTCGCGGCGAAACGCTGCGCGCCGCGCTGCGCTACCTGCTGTTCGCACTGGCAGGCTCCCTGCTCTACCTGCTGGGCGCTGTGCTGCTGTATGGCGCCTACGGCACGCTCGACATCGCGCTGCTGGCCGAACGCATCCGCCCCGAGCCAATCGCCTGGTCCGTGGCGGCGCTGATGACGGTGGGCCTGCTCGCCAAGACCGCCCTGTTTCCGCTGCACCTGTGGCTGCCGCCGGCGCATGCCGGCGCGCCCGCCGCCGCCAGCGCGGTGCTGTCGGCGCTGGTGATCAAGGGCTCGTGGTTCCTGGTGGTGCGGCTCTGGTTCGACGTGATGCCGGGCGTGGTGACGCTGTCGGCGGCCCAGCTGCTGGCGGGCCTGGGGGCGGCGGCCATCGTCGTCGGCAGTGTCGTCGCGCTGCGACAGGAACGCCTTAAGCTGCTGGTCGCCTATTCGACGATCGCGCAGATCGGCTACCTGTTCCTGATGTTCCCGCTCGCCTTCGATGCCGGCGGCAGCGCGCTGGTGCATGGCCCGGCCCTGACCGGCGGGCTGTTGCAGGCGGTATCGCATGCAACCGCCAAGGCCGCCATGTTCATGGCGGCCGGCCTCGTCTATGCCGCGCTCGGCCACGACCGCATCGCCGATCTCGCCGGCGTGGCACGCGCCATGCCGATTACCATACTCGCGTTCGCGCTGGCCGGCCTTGCGCTGATGGGCGTCGTGCCGAGCGGCGCCTACCTGGCGAAAAAGCTCATGCTCGATGCTGCCGCCAGTTCGGGGCAATGGTGGTGGGAGGGGGTGCTGCAGGGCGGTGCCGTTTTCACCGCAGCCTATGTGGTGCTGGTGCTCACCCATGTCATGCGCCGTCCGCGCGGGCCCGCGCAACCTTTGAAGCGCGTTTCCCGCCTGTCCGAATTCGCGGCGCTGTTTCTCGGCTTGTGCTCGCTGTTGCTCGCGTTCGCCGCCCTCGGTCCGCTTCCGGGAGATCTCGTCAAGAACCCGCTGGCACCCGGGGAACTGGGGACGACGCTGCTGGTGTTCCTGGGCGGCACCTTGCTGGCGCTGGGACTGTCGCCCCAGCCCCTGCTGGCTGCCACGCGTGGCGGCCCGCTGCGGCGTACCATGACGAGGGCAGGCATCGCATTCGAGCACTCGGACGGGTTCGTTCGGCGCTGGCCATCCGCCAGCATCGCCTTGCTCACCCTGGCCGCCCTGTTCGGCTGGCTGCTGCTTGCCAGGCCACTGCCATGACCCACGCGAAAAGCTGCGATCACGCGGCGCGCTGGTCGCGCCTGGAGTCGGCTCGATGATCGGCTCAGGAATTCTCACCCGGCCTGCTGCGTTCGGCTACTGGATCGCCTGCTGACTGGCAGACCTGGCAGCCCTGATGCTGATCAAGGCCACTGGGTCAGCTTTTCCGGTTCTCGGTCGGGATACTGCTGCGCCCGGATCTCGCAGCGCTTGCCAAGCCGTTGATGATGGACGTGATGGAGGCGATCGTCGGTCCCTGCAGTCGGCTGTTCATGAGCCTCGGGCTGGCGATCGCGATCGCCGCCAACTATCGCCAAGGAAGAGCTGAATTATTCCGTCCATGGTTCGACAGGCTCACCACGAACGGAAAAAATCAGCGCCTCCCTAATGGTCACTGCCCGAAATGTTCAGCTTCGGCATCGTCTCGGTCGCGGCAATCGCAGCATGAGTGGCGCTCGTTCTCGGCGTGATCGCCCGTCAGGGCCTGTTCGCGGCGCGCTCGGCGCCCATCGCATCGGCGGGACGGTCGCGTGCCAGGCCAGGCGGCTCAAGAACCCACTGCTGGCCCGCGAGCGCCTTCTGGTAGCCGACCTCGTACAGCTTGCCCATCCGTACCGGATCGAATATTTCGTCGCCCGCCAGTTCGAAGCCGTCCGGAATCGTGACCCACTGAAAATCCGCCTGCTCGCGCAATGCGAAGCCGTAGATGCGGAACAGGTCACCGACAAACGCTGCCTTGCTTGCGGAACTGAACGTGCGTGCGGCGATGCTGCGAACCGAACGGGCAGTCGCCTCGGGGACCGGCGGCAGTTGTCCATTGTGAATGATGAAGATGGTCTCGCGTCCCGGGCCGCGCCCCGCCACGTCTTCCGCGCGCAAGGCGGAGAAACTGAATACTCCGCCCGAATAGAAAACGCGAAGGGCGACCCCGCCATCGACGTGCATTTCGTCGTAGCGCTTGCCGCCGGCTTCGACCTCGAACAACACGGGCGGGAATGCAACCGGCACCGACGCCGACGCCAGCATCACCGCACGGAACAGGTCGAGCGCCTCCGGACGACCGCTCGTTGCGATGAGTCCCATGTTCCACACCATGAAGCGTTGCGAGTCGAGGTCCACGGTACCGAGATAGAGACGGCGTCCACCCTCGTGGGCCTGCGCGATCTGGTGCAGGAATTCGGCGGTCACATGCTCCTCGATGAGTGCCCTGAGCGGAGCGGTGTCGGCAAACGATTCCCCGGCAATGAGTTGGGGAATGATCGAGAGCACCCTGAAAATATTGCGCGAAGCGGTGGTCGTAAAGAACTGTCGCAGCGCATCGTCGTACTCGGGGCCGAGAAACGCGAACGGTGCAATCAGCGCGCCGGTCGAAACGCCGGTGACGATCTTGAACGCCGGACGTTGTCCGGTGGTCGACCAGCCGTTTAGGAATCCGGCGCCGAAGGCGCCGTTGGCCCCACCGCCCGACAGCGCAAGATGGGGGTAGCGGATAACGCCATCGGGGTCCATCGGAAATTCGCTTGCGGACTCCTGCTTGAAGGAACGCCGCAGATCGTCCGCCATCACCTTGTTCGGGCGGCCAGCCGGCGCACGAACGTCCGGCATGCCCGGGATCATGGCCTCACGCATCAGCGCGGGCGGCACGGCGTTGCGCGGCAGCGTGCCGCAGCCGGCAAGGCTCAGCAAGGCGCAGACGAAGAGTCCGCGCGTCAGCCCCGTGTGAACCTGCGGGTACAGCAACCGGAAGACTCCGTCACCTGACGGGCCGCGTGGCACGGCAGAACAGGCCTCGTAGCAGAGTCCACAGGAATCCACCCGTCAGCATCCCCAGCACGTAGATCAGCAAGACCAGGGTCGACACGGATAAGGTCATGCTGGCGGAAAACAGCGACACTGTCACCGTCTCCAGATTCTGGACCTTGAACAGCAGGACCAGTGCAGTGAAAGCCACAATCAGGCCGATATAGAGGAATCTCAATTGCTGTCTCCTTGTGCTAAACGGTATCGGACAAGCGACGCGACTACCAGCGCAATCGGCAGCGCGAATTCTAAAGCGGGAGAATACCTCAAGCCCTGTCAGAGGTGCGATGTCCGCTGGGCCGATCAGACGTTCGGAATGGCATAGGGTCCCGCAATGCGCACCGTGGCTCGACGCTGCCCTGCCCGGCTGTTGCGCCGCAATGACGCCCAGCGCGAGAATCTGCTCGGTACCGCGCGCCACGGCGCCGCAATCGAGGCGGCCCAGCCCTTTGTCCGTGGCGAAATTGCCAAGCACGCGCTCCACGAGCAGGGCGCGGCCCCGGGTCGAATGCCAGCTCCGATGACAGGCGCGAATCAGCACAGCCCCGAATGCCTGGCAAGGGTGCCTGCGCGGTTGCGCGACACGAACGTGCAATCAGGAAATCGCGCTTGCGCTATTGGCCAGCCACATAACGGGCGTTGCCCTCAATCACCAGATTTGGGGCGTCACCGGGCGTGAGCGTGCCTCCATCGATCGGACAAGGTGCGCTCCCGGACAGGCCCGAGATCGGCCGCAACCGAAAAAAGACTGTCAATGGCCGTCGGTTCTGCTGTGAAGTTTCCAGGCGCCTGAATTCCACCTCGATCTGCCGGGCGATGATTACCCGTAGCGCCGGAACGGCGCCGAATGGATAGCCGCTTCGCTGTATCAGGAATCAGGTTTATCTTGATACCCTCTGAGTATTGTTGCCGGGATCCCAATATGAGAATTTTGACGTTCGCGACACTTCTTGCCCTCTCCGCCAGCGGCTGCACCATTGGTCCGGACTATGTGCGCCCCGACGTGCAAGCGCCCGAAGCCTGGCGAATTGCTCTGCCCGAGGCCAACGAGATGGCGAACACCCGATGGTGGGAGCAGTTTGGCGATCCCGTTCTCAATGAACTGATCGAGACCGCGCTTCGCGAGAACCTCGATGTGCAGATCGCGGCCGCGCGCATCGATCAATTTATCGGCACCCTGCAGGCCACGGGCGCGCAGGCCTATCCGCAACTTGGCTACGGCGCCGACGTCAGTCGAAACCGGGCGAGCCGGGAAGGACAACCGCCCATCCCGCCCGGGGTCGACCCGAATTTCACGCTCTACCAGGCAACCCTGGGCGCTTCCTGGCAACTCGACCTGTTCGGCCGTGTGCGGCGCCTGAGCGAAGCGGCACAAGCGCAAGTGTATGCCAGCGAACAGGCCCAGCGCGGCGTCGTACTCACGCTGGTATCGGGCGTTGCCAGCAGCTACATCGCTTTGCGCGCACTCGATGCGCAGCGCGAAATCGCCGAGACGACCGCGCGGAATTTCGGCGAAACCTTGCGGATTTTCGAATTGCGCTTCAGGGCAGGCCTGGTGTCGGAGACGGAACTGATGCAGGTGCGCTCGCAGTACAAACAGGCGCTCGCCACAATCCCGCTGATCGAGCAGCAAATCGCCGCGACCGAGAACCGGGTTTCCATTCTGCTCGGTCGTAACCCGGCGCCGGTCGCACGCGGCAAGTCCATCAATGAACTGCTCGCCCCGCTCATCCCTTCGGGTCTGCCCTCGACGCTGCTGCTGCGACGGCCGGATATCCTGCAGGCGGAGCAGAATCTCGTTGCCGCGAATGCGAATGTCGGCGCGACGCGCGCGCTCTACTATCCGACGATTTCCCTCACCGGGCTGCTCGGCTCGGTCAGCACGTCCGCCGGCAACTTCCTGTCCGGTCCCGCTTCCGCCTGGTCGGTGGGGGCAGGTCTGACCGGCCCGATCTTCACGGCCGGCGCCATCGAAGGACAGGTCAAGTCTGCCGAGGCGCAGAAGCTGCAGGCCCGGCTTGCATACCAGCGGACGATTCTGAATGCATTCCGAGAGACCAACGATGCGCTCGTCGGCGTACAGAAGACCATCGAAGGCGCGGCCTTGCAGCGCGAGCGTGTTGTCGCGCTGCGGGAGTTTGCCCGCCTGTCCCGACTCAAGTTCGAATACGGCTTGATCGGCTACCTGGAAGTGCTGGTTGCCGACAACGAGCTTTTCGCTGCCGAACTCGCCCTGGTGCGCACCGATGCCGACCGCTATGCCCAGGTCGTGAACGTGTACCAGGCCATGGGGGGTGGCTGGGTGGATGTCGCCGATTCGCTGACGCCGCGGCCGATCGCTCGGGTGCAGTAGTGAGCGAGCCAGAAAAAGCGCCCGCAGGCGCGTGAGGCCGCTGACAAGTCCGCAAGGGGGGATTCCTCTCCCTTTGCGGGAGAGGGGACTCTAAAATCAGGCCCTTACGATAGAGCTCCGCGACGCATCACCCTCTGCCCATCCCTCCCCCTTCGAGGGGGAGGGGGTTTGTCAACACCCTGAAGCGCCCGCAGGCGCTTTGAGGCTGGAGCCAGCCATGAATCACTTGAGCTTCTTGATTCCCATCAGACCGAGCACGTATTTTTCGTAGAGCGGCTCGGTGGAGCCGACCTTCATCTTGCGCATGAAGTATTTCTCGAACGCGATCTTGGCCAGGTGCACCCACTTGCCTTCCTTGAACCAGTTGACGTTGCGCGGCGGAATCTGCGGCAGCGCCACGAAGGCGGCACCGGTGTCGCCGAAATCGGCCAGGCAGATGGCATTCCAGGTGGCCTTTTCGGTCGGCTCACGGCCGTCTAGCACGGAACGGATGTTGTGCGACACGGCGGTCACCATGGACTCGATCATGTAGCCGGTCTTCGGCGTGCCAGTCGGCACCGGCGTGGCCTCGACCGGCGGAATGGCGACGCAGACGCCCACCGAATAGATGTTGGGGAACTTCGGATTGCGCTGGAACGGATCGATGCTGATGAAGCCGCGCGGGTTGGTGAGCCCCTCGATGCCGAACACGGCGTCGATGCCCTTGAAGGCGGGCAGCATCATCGAGTAGGCGAACGCCAGTTCGTGCTCCTTGACGACCTCGCCCTTGTCGTTGTGCTCGGCGACGTACATCTTGCCGGCTTCGACCTTGGTGACCTTGGCGTTGCAGATCCACTTGATGTGGCGCTCGCGCATTGCCGCTTCGAGCAGGCCGCGCGAATCGCCGACGCCACCCAGTCCGAGGTGGCCGATGTAGGGCTCGGCCGTGACGAAGGTCATCGGCACGCGGTCGCGAATCTTGCGCTTTCTCAGGTCGGTATCCATGATCATGGCGAACTCGTAGGCCGGGCCGTAGCACGAGGCGCCCTGCACCGCGCCCACCACGATGTGGCCGGGATTCTTGACGAAGTCGTCCCACGCCCGGCCCGCTTCCACCGCATGCTCGACCTGGCAAATCGACTGCGTATGGCCATTCGGTCCCAGCCCCGGCACTTCGTCGAAGGCCAGCTTGGGACCGGTCGCGATGATGAGGAAATCATAGTCGACGTTGCGGCCGTCGGTGAGTTCGACCTGGTTGCGCTCGGGATGCACGCGCGCCGCGCCGACCGCGATGAAGTCGATGTTCTTCTTGTTCAGATACGGCGCGGCCGGAATCGTGATGTCGTCACGCTTGCGCCAGTTGACCGCCACCCAGGGGTTGGACGGGGTGAACTGGAAATACGGCAGGTTCGAGATCACGGTGACCTTGTCCTCCGCCCGCGCCTGCTCGCGCATCTCGTATGCCATGGTCATGCCGCCCACGCCTGCGCCCAGAATCACGATATGTGCCACTTGGTGTCTCCTTTTGGTTGGTGTCGCCACCATGCAGCAAGCACCATGCCATCACCTGACCCCGCCAACCCGCTGGTCTGACGGGGCAAGGGCGGATTGACATGACACATGCGTCATGACAGATTCCACGAACGTCATGACAGAGGTTCACCATGCCCCAGCTCGAATTGCAGGCACTCATCGATGCCAACGACCAGCCCTTCGTGGTGATCGACAGCGAATACCGCATCGTGGCGGCCAACCAGCGCTATGGCGAAGCGTATGGCACGACGCCGGAAGCCATCGTCGGCCAGCACTGCTACGCCGTATCGCATCACGCTACCCGCCCCTGCCACGAAAACGGCGAACAGTGCCCGCACCGGGCGCTATTCGATCTGGGCGAAGCCGTCGAGGTGGTGCACACGCACTTCCATGCCGACAACCAGCCCGAGCGCACCCGCATCCGTGGCCATGCCCTGCGCGGCGTGAATGGCGAGCGCTACCTCGGCGAACAGCTCTATCCGCTGGAAGCCGACGCCGGCACGGCGTGCGATGCGATGCAGATGGTGGGACAGTCCCCCGCGTTTCTGTCCTGCGTCGACAACCTCGCCCGCGTGGCCGAAAGCGAGGCGTCGATCCTGCTGTTCGGCGAGAGCGGCGTCGGCAAGGAACTCGCCGCACGCTTCATCCATGCCCGCTCGAACCGCGCTGGCGGCGCCTTCATCGTGATCAACTGCGCCGCGGTTCCGGAAAGCCTGTTCGAGAGCGAGCTGTTCGGCCATGAACGCGGCGCGTTCTCGGGCAGCAGCGGGCTGAAGAAGGGCCTGTTCGAACTGGCCGATGGCGGTACGCTGTTTCTGGACGAAGTCGCCGAGATCCCGCTGGGGCTGCAGGCCAAGCTCCTCCGGGTGCTGGAGACCGGCGAATTCCGCCGCGTCGGTGGCACCCACACGCTGAATGCCGACGTGCGCCTGGTATCGGCCACCAATCGCCGCCTGCTGGACGAAGTCGACGAGAAGCGCTTCCGTCTGGACCTGTATTACCGGGTGGCCGGCATCGATGTCACGCTCCCCACGCTGCGCGAGCGGCGCGAAGACATTCCCGCGCTGGCAGCGTTTCTGCTCAAGCGCCTGAGCGGGGAGCGCCGACCCTGCCAACTCGATGCAACGGCGCAGGCTGCACTGCAGAGTCATGAATACCCGGGCAATGTGCGCGAACTGCGCAACCTGCTGCAGCGTGCCGTGCTGACCTGCCGCGATGGCGTGATTCGGGCCACCGACCTGCAACTGCCCGTGGTGGCTGCGCCCGTGCCGACTTCAATCCAGCCGCTGGTCGATGTCGAACGCGAGCACATCCGCGCGCTGCTGGATATGCACGGCGGCCATCGCAACCGGGTGGCCACTGCGCTCGGCATCACCGAACGCACGCTTTACCGCAAGCTCAAGCGCCATGGCCTGACATGAAAAAAGGGCCCGTCCGCTGACAGGCCCAAGGGTGCTGACAAAATCCGCAAGGGGTGATTCCCCCTCTCCTTGGGGGAAAGGGCCAGGGAGAGGAGATTCTAAAATCAGGCAGTTACGATGAAGCCCCGCAACTGCTCACCCTCTCCCCATCCCTCCCCCTTGGAGGGGGAGGGAGCTTGTCAACAACCTGGAAATCAACCGCTTGCCGTTCGTCCTGAGCTTGTCGAAGGAAGCCTGTCGAGGGACGTGTTCAGGGCTTCGTTTGTAAAGGCGGCAGACTCAGACCACCGTGAATTTCTCAGTGGTCTCGTTGTAGCGCACCAGCAGGTACCACAGCAGCAGAAAGGCGCCGGTAGCGAGATAGGTCCAGCCCCAGCCGTCGAACATGGCCGGGAAAAATGTCTGGATGCCGAGCGGGCTCTCTTCCAGCATGTCGAGGTTCATTTCCGCAACGGTCCAGCCGATGTGATGGAACAGCGCACTCGCCAGCGAGCCGACCCAGGCGAAGAAGAACACCGCCACCCACAGCTTGAGGTGTCCCTCGCCCACCCGCCACAGCGATCCGGTTCCGCAGCCGCCCGCCAACACCATGCCGAGCCCGAACACCGTGCCGCCGATCAGCGAGCCGAGCCAGAAGCGCGGCGGAATGCCGATATAGGGATCGAGCAGTTTGTCCTGGAAGATCAGCGAGGCGAACGGGATGCCGATCGCCAACGCCAGGATCACCGCCTTGGTCATGTCGCCTTCCGCCGTCATGAAGGGTTCGCGAATCGCGCGCGCCACACAGAAACGCGAACGGTGCATGATGAAGCCGATGGCGAAACCGGCCACCACGATGATGGCGCGCGAGGCGATCTTCTCGTCCGCCGAGCCGTACCAGGCGGTCGCCCACCACAGGATGCCGACGATGACGCCGAGGGCGAGCCACGGATAGAGCCGAAGCGTGACGGGCGACAGTGGCTTCGGCACCGGCACCTGCATGCCCCAGGTGATATGCTCCAGCGTCCACATCAGCAGCTTGAGGCCGACCACCGCGCCGATCATCAATCCCGCCAGCATCACCAGGCCGGACGGCGAAGCGTGCAGCGTCGGGACGAAAAAGCCGCCGACGGTGCAGCCGCCGGCGAGCACGGCACCGATGCCCATCAGGCTGCCGCCCAGCGCGCCCCACACCAGTTCCAGCAACGGCGGACGATTGAAACGGAACTGGCGCGACAGCAGCGCGGCGGTGAACGCCCCCAGCACCAGGGTAATGTTGGTGAGGGAAATGCGCTGCATCAGCGGCGAATCGAGCGCCTGCGGCAGACCAAGCATGTCGCCGAGGCCGATCGTCTGATTGATCCAGTCGCCCCACAACTTGATGCCGCCGAACACACCCCAGAACAAGCCGGAAAGCATCAGCGCGAAAATGGCCAGCAGAAGCAGGACCGCGCCGACATAGGGCGACCAGGGCTCGACCAGGACTGCATCGTAGTCGGCCTTGAACCCGCCCGTTTCAAACCATGAAGCTTTCATCTCGTTCCTTCGGTCAGAAGACGTCAAGCCGTCGCGACATGCCGCCCTTCAACGTTCAGCGACAACCCGTCGGCGCGTCGCCATCCTTGGCGCTGCGCATGACGAAGGCCTTGAGGTCCGCGTAGAGCTCCTCGTCGGGCACGTCGGCAAATTTCGCCGCCGCCTTGTTGGTGCCCGCAATGCTGGCGCGGAAAGGCTTGCCGAGGTAGGTCTTGAGACTGTCCTTGCCCTTGGCATGCTTGTCGGCCTGCAGATAGGCCGTCCACTCGGCACGCGTGAGACTGTTCGGGGCGATCACGCCGCACGGCTGGCCCTTGTGGCATTCGGTGCAGACCATGCGGTAGTAGACATGGCCGCGTTTCCAGTCGCCCTCATAGGCTCGGGCCAGCAGGGGCGCACCGAGCAGACAGATTGCGAGACCGACGAGGAGCGGTTTCCGTAGTGTCATGTTGCATTCCTTTCTTTGGATCGTGGTTGGGCAAAGCGCACTGCGTTCATCGGCCGGACTTGAACAGGGGGCCCTTTTTCAGGCCCGGTACGTTCTTCATCCGGCCTTCCGACAGACTGCCATTCCGCGGATTGTGGCAGTCGTTGCAGGTCAGCGTATTGGCGCGCGGGGCGACCATGTGGTTGAGCGGCCACAGCATCTCGGTCCTGATGAAATCCACCTTGCCGGAGAAAGGGGCGCCGGCGCTGGCCATGCCGGCCGCAGCGGCCTTCTCCCAGTTGAAGCTCACGCTGTAGGCGTCCGGATCGGTGCCGTAGGTATGCGGAACGATGAGGGTCTGGTTGACCGGGTCATAGGGCTGCACGCCGCGATAGCGTTTCACCGGCCAGATCCGCGACTTGCCGTCGGTCGGGCTGCCGCCGAACTGGTTGATCGGCGTGTAGCCCGACCCCTTGGTCACCTTGTCGCCCAGCAGGGTGTACTTCACTTCGCCGTTGAACCAGAAATATGCGGGGACCACATTCTCTCCGAGCACGAATGCGCCCTTCTTCGAATCGTAGATCTTGTGTCCCTTGGCGTCGAATTCCTCGATGGGCTTGCCGTCCGGCCCCATCCTGCCGGCAACCGACCAGTCCCAGCTCATCTTGGTGGGAACGCCGCCGCGCGCCATGGCGGGAATGTGGCAGGTCTGGCAGGCCAGCTTGTCGGCATGATTGTTCACCATGGCTGCCATCGCCACGGTGGTGAAGCCGGGTAGCGGCTTGATCTTCGCGACCGTGTCGACGGAATGCGGACGGCTGCCATGACAGGATTCGCAGATGGCCGGGTTGCGCTTTTCAGGCACACCGCTCTGCGGTGGAGCGCCGCGCCGCGTGACCGTCGGCGCATAGCGGCTGCCGGGCACATCATGGCCCGTGGCTGCGTGGCATTTGGCGCAGGCGAAGTCGAGCCCGAGGGCATCCATGTGAACGTCCGTATCGGCGTCGGGAACCTGCAGCGAGGAATCCAGGTCGCCGTGCTTCACGCCATCGCCGCCCCCGCCGTAGGAATGACAGGCGATGCAGCTGTAGCGGCTGGTTTTGCCGACGTTCTGCGCCACCTTGTTGAGGTCGACCGGACGCAGGATGGTGCCGGAGCCAGGCGGAAACTCCATTTCCTCGTAGACGGGATGGCCCGCGAGCCCGGGAGGCTTGCGATAGGTGCCCGTGGTGTCGTGGCAGACCAGGCAGTCGACATTCTCCTGTGCGGTGAAATCGAAGCTGTTGTCCTTCCAGCCGAAGCCGATATGGCAGGACGTGCAATACGGCTGGTTGGAGGCGATGCCGATGCAGAAATTGTTGACCACTGTTTTCTTGCCCAGCTTCTGGTCGAAATGCGGGTTCATCGCCTCCCAGGTCCAGTGCTTGGTCTTCATCACCTGCTCGACCTCGTCGCTGTGGCAGCCAATGCATGCGCGGGTCACTTCCTGCCCCGACTTGAAGGGCTTGCGCAATACCTTGAACCTGGAGTGATCGACGGAATCCGCCGCAACGGCCACGCCAGGGAAGCCCGCCCCCGCAAAGATGAACAGGCCGACTGCCAGCGCACTTCGCCTGAGAATACTGATCAACACAAACGCTCCCTCTTCCCCTTCAATCGGACCCCAGACCACGACCGCACATCAAAGCCGATCGCTCATTTCAACTATACGTCGAGATAATAACAAGACAATCCTGTCCTGTTATTGAGAATTATCATTTCGCTGATGCGGGCACGCCGGCCGTGCCATTATCTGGCGGGGCTTGTGGCCGGCCTTCCGGCTTGCCGAGCGACCTGCTCGGCCTGAGCGACATCGAAATGGAACGTCCAGTCACGATAGCTCCGTGCAGCGTCGAAGTGAGCATATACGGCCGGAAATCCGGCCCGCTTGAAAGGCTTGTCAGCACTCAGGCTGTAGACACCGTAAATGCCGCCGTCCGGATCCTTCACCAGCCCCCACTCGGCCTCCCCCGTCATGGGGTCACGGTAGAGGCGGCGCAGATGCCGCACCGTGGCAGGAAAACGGGCGTCGGCCAGCAACTCGTCGAAATTTTTCGGCAGCCGCCTTACCGTCCCCGCCGGCAGGGGGTTTTTCCAGAAGGACTCGATCGCCTGCCGGTACTGGTTGCCGACGAACAGCAGTTCCCGTTCCTTCTCGCGCTGTGCCGCGGTATGCCACATCGTCCCCAGCGCGGCCATCGCCACCCCCAGCCCGGCCACCAGAAACAGCAGCGCCAGCAAGGAGAAGCCGCGCTGCTGGTAACGGCTTTCGTGATTACCAGTCCGCGTACGCCCGACCATCGAGTCCCGTTCCTTCGGCGCCGCTGTGGAGGTCGTAGACGCCCGTCCCGCCGTCCGGGGGCGGCACGACTTGCCAGGTGTCCGTCCGCTCGGTCAATGGATCGGTGGGCACGGTCCGCAAATAGCGTCTCTCCGCCAGGCTGTCGAGCGTGGGGGGCCAGATGCCCGTGTCGGCATGGTACTGGTCGATGGCATCGCGCACGGTCGCGAGGTTCTCGCGCAGCACGGCTTCCTCTGAACGCCTGACATGCTGGAAATAGCGCGGCACGGCCAGGCTCAGCAAGGTGGCGATGATGGCCAGCACGACCAGCAGTTCGATCAGGGTGAATCCGCGCTTCATGCCGGCAGTCTCAGCACGTCAGTACTCCCGGTAGGGCACGCCGTTCAGCCCCACCGCTTCGGACAGCGAATAGACGTCGAACACATCGTCGCCCGGAGCGGGCGCCTCGGGCGGGCTGGCATAGCTGCGCTTGCCCCAGGTCTCGGCGGGTGACAGCGTCTTGTCGGGGTTCATGGGATCGCGCGGCAGCTTGCGCAGAAAATACAGGGCGGGCCGATCCGGTCTGCTGATGTCGGGCACGCCCGCCACCAGGCTTTCCAGCGTGGGCGGGTAGCCCGAGGCATCGACCGGCGAAGCGATCTTCCGGTCCTTCACCGCCTGGTGGTAGGCATCGATGGCCTCGCGGATCTGCCGCAAGGCGAGGCGCAGCTCCGCCTCCTTGTGGCGCTGCGCGGTGACCTCCAGCAGCGGCGCCGCAAGCAGGGCCAGCACGCCGACGATGGCCACGGTGATGACCAGTTCTATGAGCGTGAAGCCGGTGCGGCGCGCGCATGGGCGACGTCTCATTGCGCAGGCGCGGCCGGCGGCTCCACGCCGCCGAGACCCGGGTCGGGAAGAGGCTCCGGCGCGAGTTCCATCGGTCCGCCCGATTCCGCTGGCGATTGCGGCGCTTCGGTTGACGTCCCCGGGCGCAGTCCGGGACGCGACGGCACCGGCGGGAGCCCCGGGAGCCCCTGCGAAGAGCGCAACTGCAGTGCCTGGTCGGACGCGACGCTCTCGGTACCGCCAAAGAATTCACCGTCCACCAGGTCGGGGCGGTCGATGTTGCGAATGATGCGCGGCGTGATCATCAGCACGATCTCGGTCTTGGTGAGGTCGTCGAGATTGTTCGAAAACAGGCGCCCGATCAGCGGCAGGTCGCCCAGGCCCGGCACCTTGCTGGCACCGGAACGATCCTCGTCGGCGATAAGGCCGGCCAGTACGCCGGTCTCGCCGTCCTTGAGCCGCAACACCGTCGTGGCGTTGCGGCTTCCCAACTGGTAGACGAGGGTGCCGTTGTCGGTCCTCACCTGGTTCACGACATTCGATACTTCAAGCCCGACTTTCATGCCCACTTCGCCGTCCAGGAAAACCTGGGGTTCGACGTCCACCTTGAGGCCGACGTCGATATAGGATACCGACTCCGAGGTCACGCCGGTCGACGTCACGTTGGACGTGATCACCGGCAGCTTGTCGCCGATGTGAACCCGGGCCTTCTCCTTGTTCTTAACCCGGATACGCGGATTGGCGAGCAGGCTGGCATCGCCCGAAACCTTGCGCAGGTTGAGCACGGGATTGGGTGACACCCCGATGTCGGCACTGGTGATGTTTTGCAGGTTATCGAGCGTAAGGGTATCGCCCAGTCCCGGCGTCAGCACGGTGAACTTGGACGGCCACTGCACGCCCAGTTCCTGCAGGCGCGTGCGTTTCACTTCCATGATCTCCACTTCCAGCATCACTTCCGGCTCGGGCCGATCCGCCACCGCCACGAGTTTCTCGACGAGCCGCACCGCTTCCGGCGTATCGCGCACGATCATCAGGTTGAGCTTCTCGTCGATGTAGACGTCCCGGGTCTTCGTCATGCTGCGCACCAGGTTCACCATCTGCTTGGCCTCGGTGTTGCCGAGGAAGAAGCTCTTCACCACCAGGTCCTGGTATTCCTTGAGCTTGACCGGCGTGGCGGGATAGATCAGCAGCGTGTTGTCGTTCAGCACCTTCTTCGCCAACTGCCCGGTTTTCAGCAGCATGTCGAGAATGTCGCTGATGGGCGTGTCCGTGGCGAAAATGGTCAGGCGGGAATCGGTGCGCACATCCTTGTCGAACACGAAGTTGAGGCCCGACTGGCGCGACAGCGCATCGAAAATGGTGCGCACCGCGGCATCACGGAACTGCATGGTCACCGGCCGCCGGAAGGCGGCCGCCAGCTTGGGAAATTCGGCGCCCTGCGTCTTGCCCGACTTGTCCTCCACCTGCTTCATGAGTGCCTGCGCTTCCGCCTGCCCGGGTTCGCGGGCCAGCACGGTGCGCAGCTTGCTGCGTGCCGCCTCGACCTCCCCCTTCTGCAGATCGGTTCCGGCCTGCCTGACCAGCGCCAGATCCTGATTGCGGATTTCGATCGTGGCCAGCGAGGACTGGGCACGGGCGTTCTGCGGATGCAACTCGAGAATGGCGCGATAGAGTCCCGCGGCCTCGCCGTAGCGCCCCTCCAGCAGGGCTGCATCAGCCTGCGCGAACAGGCGGGCAATCTGCACGTCGCGCGCCTGGATGTAGGCCGTGCGGAACTGTACGTTGCCCGGGTTCTCCACAACGGCCTGCTCCAGCTGTTGCAGGCCCGCCTCGGTCTGACCCTGGGCCAGCAGCCGTTCCCCTTCACGGTAGGCGCTGTCGCCGGCACAGCCGGCCAGGCCCAGGGCGAAGACGGCAAAGATGAAAGCCTTGTTCATGGTGTGATTCCCAGAATCGATTGCATGTCGAGCGGCAGGTAGGTGAACACCACCGTCCTGTCCGTAATTTCGTCCACCCGCCACCGGGAGGCCAGCACCTGCCCGGGGCGGATGGGAATGGGTTCCTCGCCCTGCACGAGGTACAGCGTCTGCTGGCCATTTTCCACCCAGCGCCCGAGAAACTTGAACGGCAGGGGCGGCGGCTTGGGCGGGGGCGGTGGCGGCGGAATATAGGGCTTGGGCTTGGGTGGGGGCGGCACCCAGGTCTGGCTGGGAAACAGGTTCGCCTGCATGCCGGCGAGCCGTTCGCGCGGGGCGGCCGCGGGTCGGGCCGTCGCGACGGCATCGACGACCACCGGGGCGACGGCGCGCGCGGCGTCTTCCGGGCGGCGAACGGTCTCCACCACCTCGACCGAGTCCTCGCTGCCGGGCCAGAAGGCCGCGATCAGGGTCACGACCAGGGCAAGCGCGAGCCAGCGCTGGCGCGTATTCATGCGCCCATCTCCAGATAGAGCGTGAAACTGAGCATGGTCTCGAGGTCGGGGCTCTCGATGCGGTCGCGGCGCAGCTGGATGGCGTTGAGCGCGAGCGCCGGGTCCGCGTTGAGCGCCCGCGCCAGAAAGGCCCGGATCTCCGGGTAGCTGCCGGACACCGGTAGTGAGAGCTGGTAACGGCGCAGGTGTGCTTCCTTGACTTCGGTCAGCCGGTATTCGCCCTGGTCCAGTTCCAGCCCGGCCTTGGCAGCCGCGTCGAACAGCCGGCCCAATGCGGCCGCGACCGCTGGTGCGAGCGCCGGCTGCCCGCCTGCATCTGCGTTGTTGTGTTCCACGCGCGCGCGTTGCTCGGCAGCCGCCCGCTGTACCTGTACATTGCGCTGGAGCTGTTCGGCAAGCTGCCCCTTGCGGGGCTGCACCACCCCGCTGTCATACACGAGGCTGGCGATGATCAGCGCCACGCCGACTGCGCCCGGCCTGCCGAGACGCCCCAGATAGAACCTGACGATTGCGAACGGACGTGCCATCACGTTCTCCACACCAGACGCAGGACGAAACGCAGCGGCTGCTGCGGATCGCCTTCCTGCAGGCTATGACTGGCCAGCGTCACCGACGTGAATCCCGCTTCGTCCTTGAGCCGCTCGATATAGGCCAGCATGTCTTTCGCATTGCGGGCTTCGGCAGTCAGGGTCGCCTCGTCCTTGCGTGCATCGGCCTCCAGCGCGACGAGGGCGATGTGCCTGGACCGGTTCCCTTCCAGGCGCACGAACAGTCCGTCCCACGGCGCGGCCAGTTCTGCGCGAGCCTGGCGCGCTGCAGTTTGATCGTCACCAGGTGCGGAGCGGCCCTGTCGCCGCACCGCCGCTGCGGTCGGTCGCGGCGCGGCAGCCATGGCTTCGTCGAGCTCGCGCTGCACCTGCTGCCCCTGCCAGCCGACCCAGGCCGCCAGGCCCAGCCCTGCGGCCAGTAGCCCCCACGCCGCCCAGTGCGCGCGCGGCAGCGGATGCAGAAAATCCAGCCTCAACGAGCGCATGTCAGTTTCCCAGCAGGGCGCTCAGCGCCTCGCGTCCGCTGGTGAGGGGATGGACGCTGCGTCCGCCGCCCACGCCCTGCCAGTTGACCGACGGCAGCGCGCTTTCTACCCACAGCGGCGCAGGCGTCGTCTCGCCTGCCAACAGCGCCTCGCGTGTCAACAGATCCGTCAGCGCCGCGACCGCATCGCCTTGCATCAGGGCGGAGCGCATGCTGCGGACATGCCCCGCTTCCAGCCTCATCAATGTCACCCGGTCCGGTTCGGCCAATGCGAACCAGGCGCGGCCATGGCCCAGATGGCGCCGCCGGCGGTTCCAGGTTGCCGCCAGCCAGGGCTGCACATCGACGGGTTTGAGTGAGGCTGCGCGCAACACGCTGTTCAGCTCGGCGAGCCGTTCCGACTCCAGACTGCCGGCCAGAAAGGGCTCCCCGGACGGCTCGGCCTGCCAGGCGACCTGCCAGCCGCGGCTCGTTTCGCCGAACTGGCGCGCAAGGGTGTCGCGTATCCAGCCCTGCATCTCCAATGGTTTGAGCGCCACCGGCGGCGGCAGCAGCAAGTGCACCGGTGCGAAATGATGGGAAAGCCTCACGCTGGCGCGTCCGCGCAGGTTCGTTGCCTTGAGCAATCCGCCCACCGCCTCGACCGCACCCGCCCAGCCTGGCACGGCCACCGCTGTATCGCGATAGCTGCCACCGGACGCAACAGCTACCCGGTCGGGCGTCAGGGCGATGCGCAGCCTAGGCGACAAAAGTGACACGGTTCACTTCCTCCAGTGAGGTCACGCCCTGGCGCACCAGGTCGAGCGCCGTCTCGCGCAGAGTACGCACCCCGGCGCGCGCAGCCGCCTCCTTGACCTGGCGGATCGGCGCACGGGTGCTGATCAGTTCACGGATCTCGTCATTCAGCACCATCATCTCGGGTATGGCGCGCCGCCCCTTGAAGCCGCTGCCACGGCAATGGCCGCAGCCCTTGCCGGCCCGAAAATCGAAGCCCGACACCCGATCCGGGCTCAGGCCCGACTCGGCCAGCAACGCAGGCGAGGGCGTCACCGGTTCGGCGCAGTGGCTGCAGTTCACCCGCACCAGGCGCTGGGCGAGGATGCCGTTCAAGGCCGAGACGAAACTGTAGGCATCGACCCCCATGTGCATGAAGCGGCCGATTACGTCGAACACGTTGTTGGCGTGCACGGTGGTGAACACCAGATGCCCGGTGAGCGCGGACTGCACCGCGATCTGTGCGGTTTCCGCATCGCGGATCTCGCCCACCATGATCTTGTCGGGATCGTGGCGCAGGATGGAGCGCAGGCCGCGCGCGAAGGTCAGGCCCTTCTTCTCGTTCACCGGAATCTGCAGGATGCCCGGCAACTGGTACTCCACCGGATCCTCGATGGTGATGATCTTGTCCTGGCCGGTGTTGATCTCGGAGATCGCCGCGTACAGCGTGGTGGTCTTGCCCGACCCGGTGGGGCCGGTGACCAGGAACATGCCGTAGGGCTCGCGCGACAGCTTGCGGATCTGCGCCAGCGCATCACCCGAAAATCCGAGGCGCTCGAGCGTGATGCCCTGGAGTTCGTCGGCCAGCTGCTGGCGGTCGAGAATGCGCAGGACCGCGTCCTCACCGTAGACGCCGGGCATGATCGACACGCGCAGGTCGATCTCGCGGCCGCGCATCTGAACCTTGAAGCGGCCGTCCTGCGGCACCCGCCGTTCCGCGATATCGAGTTCGGCCATGACCTTGACGCGCGAGATCACCTGCTCGGCCATTTCACGGCCGGGCGACTGCGCGATCAGGTTGAGCACGCCGTCGATGCGGTACTTGATGACGATGCCCTGGGCATCGTTTTCCATGTGGATGTCGGATGCGCCCGCACTCAGCGCATCATAGAGCGTCGAATGCACGAGCTTGACCACTGGCGAGGCGTCCTCGCCGATGGCCTTGAGCGAGATTTCCTCCACCTTCTCGCCGGACGGCCCGCTTGTGGCCTCGCCCATCACGCCGTCCATCGCGCGCAGATCGCCCTCCAGCCGGTGCAGCCAGGCCAGGATGTCGTCGCGCCGCGCGAGCGCCGGGGTGAACGCTGACCCAAGCCCGCGCTCCGCCCATTCCAGCAGTTCGGGCCTCAGCGGATCGGCAAACACGAACCAGAGTGCGCCGCCGGCGTCGCGACAGGCTGCGCATTCACGCTCCAGCGCCTGGTTGAAGGGCAGCAGTTCGAAAGCCGGCTGCAGCTCGCGCAACTGGTCCATCGTCACGGTGGCATAGGCGAAGGCCCGCCCCAGTTCGGCGAGGAAGGCTACATCGTCGAGGCCCGCGAGCCGCTCCAGCGCGGCCAGCACCGAACCGCCCTCGGCGGCGGCGAGGTCGCGCGCCTGCTGCAGCAAGGCCGGCTGTATGAGACGCGGATGCAGGGTGGGGGCGTTCACTCCAGGCTCCCGGCGAGTTCGAATATGGGCAGGTACAGCATCACCACAATGATACCGATCACCAGCCCGATCAAGGCCATCAGCAGCGGCTCGAACAAACGCGTGAACCAGTCGACGAAGCGGCTGGTTTCCTCTTCGTGGAAGGTCGCGATGGCCTCCATCATGTCGCCCATGCGTCCGCTCTTCTCGCCCACCCGCAGCATGCGCAGCGCCACCGGCGTGACCAGCCCGGCGCGCTCCATCGCCTGCGACACCGACTGCCCTTCGCGTATGCTGGCGGCGGCCGCGGCGAGGCGCAGTCGCAACTCGGGTTGCAGCAGGCCGCCCGCCATTTCCAGCGCAGTGACGAGCGGAATGCCGCCCGACAACAGCATGCCGACCGTGCGATAGAAGCGCGTCAACTGGAAAACCCGCAGCGGCTCGCCGAGGCCGGGAAGTCGCCACAGATGGCGCGCCAGATACGCACGCACGGCAGGCCGGCTGAGCGCGTAGGCCGCCGCGCCCAGCACCGCCAGCAGCAGCAGGCCGGCGTGCAGGGCATGCTGCTCGACAAAGTGCCCCCACCGCATCAGCACGCGCGACGCCCAGGGCAGATGTTCCATGTTGTCGGCGTAAATCGAAGCGAAGCGCGGCGTCACGAAGCCGAGCAGGAAAAGCGCCACCATCCCCCCGACCACCATGAGGATGATCGGGTAGATGGAGGACGCCAATACCTTCTTGCGCACCTGCTCGACCTGGTCCTGATAGGCGACATAGCGCGACAGCGACTGCGGCAGATCGCTGGTGCGTTCGGCCGCCCGAACCGTCGCCACGTACAGCGGCGGGAAGACGTCCGGAAAATGACTGATGGCGGCGGAGAAGGACTCGCCCTGATAAAGATGCTTGAGTACACCGCCCAGGATCTTGCGGATCTCCGGCTTCGACTCCTTTTCGTCCAGCGTCTGCAACGCTTCGACCAGCGACAGACCGCTGTTCATCAGCGCCAGCAGCTCGCGCGAGAACAGGCTCAGGGGGAAGCGGGTACGGCGCGAGAGCGACAGGTAGCCGAGGCGCCCGGCGGGCCGCACATCCAGCACGGTCAGACCCTGCAGGCGCGCCTGGTCGGCAGCATCGACCGGATCTGCCGCCTCCAGCCTGAGAGTCACCCGCTGGTCCGCTCCCAGCGCCCGGATTTCAAACAGCATCGTTTACCAGTTGGCGATGTCGGCGGCTTCGCCGGTGCCGCCCGGCTGGCCGTCCTTGCCGAGCGAATAGAGATCGACTTCGGCGTGCTCGCCGGGCGAAAGGTATTGATAGGGATTGCCCCACGGGTCGTTGGGCACCGTTTTTTTCAGATAGGGCCCCTGCCAGCGCGTCTCGCCCGTGGGCGCGGCATTGAGCGCGGCCAGCCCCTGGTCGGTGGCGGGGTAGTGGCCGACATCCAGCCGGTACTGGTCGAGCGCGTCTTCCAGCGCCTTGATCTGCGCCTTCGCCACTTTAATTTCCGATTTGCCGACCTGGCCGAAAAAGCGCGGCGCGACGATGCCGACCAGCAGGCCGAGGATGACCAGTACGACCAGGAGTTCGAGCAGGGTGAAGCCTGCCGCATCGCGAAGACGACGTGGACCACGACGAAAGGGTGAAAAGCTCAATTTCATGACCTGACAAATCTTTCAAGAATGGCTGAAAGCGGTTGCCTGCGAGCAGCGGCAGGACAAACGGCTCAGCGGCAGACAATCGAATGACATGCGTCTGCTAAATGATGATCCGCGCCAGAGCACGCGCGTATCTAGGGAAACCCTTATATGGACGCCTCCCGGAGTACAAGTAGATTTTGCATGCGGCAGTAGGTAAGGATGCAGTCTTATATCCGGCCTGTTGGTGCAGGCGGCAAGCCTGCTGGCCCTGATGGAATCCGCT
>WGNC01000005.1 GCA_016124745.1 Thiobacillus sp. | reverse complement strand
GTCATGTTGTGGTAGCTGACCTTGGCAAAGCCGGCGGTTTCCATCATTGCCTTGAGTTCTTCCTGGCCGGGGTGCATGCGGATCGACTCGGCCAGGTACTGGTAGCTGGCGGCGTCCTTGGCAATGAGCTTGCCCATCAGCGGCAGCAGTTTGAAGGAATACAGGTCGTAGGCCGGTTCCAGCGGTTTCCACACCTTCGAGAACTCCAGCACCAGCAGGCGGCCGCCAGGTTTCAGCACGCGGTGCATCTCCGCCAGCGCCTGGTCCTTGTGGGTCATGTTTCTGAGGCCGAATGCCACGCTGACGCAATCGAAGTGATTTGAAGGGAACGGCAGTCGCTCGCCATCGCACTGCACGGCGGGCGGCGTCTTGCCTTCGTTCAGCATGCGGTCGCGGCCTTCGCGCAGCATGGAAAAGTTGATGTCGGTCAGCAGCACGGTACCGGTCTCGCCGACTTCCTTGAGGAACAACCGCGTCAGATCGGCGGTGCCGCCCGCGACGTCGAGCACTTTCATGCCGGGCCGTAGCCCCGCCTGCGCGACGGCAAAGCGCTTCCACAGCCGGTGCAGCCCGGCCGACATGAGGTCGTTCATGACGTCGTATTGCGCCGCGACCGAGTGAAACACCTCGGCCACCTTGGCGGCTTTTTCGGATTCGGCGACCTGCTTGTAGCCGAAATGGGTGGTCTTATCCATGGCAGTCGGGGTGAATGGGTGACCCGGCGATTCTACCAGCGCGCAGGCGGAGCGGGGTTCGGGCCGGGCTGCCGGTGTCATAAATCAGTCATACTGCTGTCATAGTATGGCCACCATCTAAATGGTCAGGGAGCAGATATGGCTGCCAATATCCTGTTGGTCGAAGACGAACCCGGAATTCAGGAACTGCTCAAGTTCAATCTCGCGCAGGCGGGTCATCAGGTCACTGCTGCCGGCGACGCCGAGCATGCGCTGAAATTTCTCAGAAGCACGCTGCCCGACGTCATCCTGCTCGACTGGATGCTGCCCGGGATGTCGGGCATCGACCTCTGCAAGCGCCTGCGCAGCGATGAACGCTATCAGCCGATCCCCATCATCATGCTGACCGCGCGGGGCGAAGAGCGCGACAAGGTGCTGGGGCTGGATACTGGCGCCGACGACTACATCACCAAGCCGTTCTCTCCGCGTGAACTGGTGTCGCGCATCAAGGCGGTGCTGCGCCGCCGCGCGCCGCAGATGACCGACGAACCGGTGGAAGTCGACGGGCTCAGGCTCGACCCGACCAGCCATCGCGTGCAGGGTCGCGGACGGGTGCTGGAACTGGGGCCGACCGAGTTCCGCCTGCTGCATTTCTTCATGACCCATCCCGAGCGCGTCTATTCGCGTACCCAGTTGCTGGACCAGGTGTGGGGCGACGACGTGTTCGTCGAGGAGCGCACGGTCGACGTCCATATTCGCCGCTTGCGCCTGGCGCTGGAGCCTTCCGGCCATGCCGAACTGATCCAGACGGTACGTGGATCGGGCTATCGCTTCTCGACCGAAGTGGGATAATCCGGCTATCTTGATGGCTTCAGAAAGATAGACATGGGTTTTTGGTGGCGTCCGCTCGGTGTGCTGGCCGGCGTATTGCTGGTGGCGCTGATGCTGTGGGCGGGTTCCGGCTGGGTCGCTGCGCTGGGGTTTCTGGCGGGGATCCAGGCTTTCGTGATGCTGCGCCGCCTGTGGCAGGAATACCGTTTGGCACGCTGGCTGGAAAACCCCGATGGCGCGCCGCCCGATGCAACCGGCACATGGGGTGACATTTTCTACCGGCTCGAAAAGCTTCAGCGCCGCCAGCGCGACAGTTGCAGCGAACTCACCAGCGCACTGGAACAGTTCGAACACGCTGCCCAGGTGGTGCCAGACGCCATGGTCATCCTCAACGGCAGCGAGCGGATCGAGTGGTGCAACCCCGCCTCGCGCAAATACATGGGCCTCGACAGCGAGCGTGACCGTGGTCAGTTCATCCGCTACCTGATGCGGCAGGCGCCTTTTCTGGAGTTTCTCGATGCCGTCGACTATTCGCGCCGTCTGGTGTGCAAGTCGCCGGTCAATCGCGAAATCATCCTGTCGATGCAACTGATCCCGTTCGGCGAAAACAAGAAGTTGCTGGTTGCCCGCGACATCACCGATCTCGAACGGGTCGATGCCATGCGGCGCGATTTCATCGCCAACGTCTCGCACGAATTGCGCACGCCGCTGACCGTGGTCGGCGGCTTTGTCGAGACCCTGGCCGATGCCCCTGATTTGCCGGCTACCGAGTCGCGCCGCTATTTCGACCTGATGCTCGACCACACGCGGCGCATGCAGCGCCTGCTCGACGATCTGCTCACCTTGTCGCGGCTGGAAAGCGAAGAGCGCAGCCTCAAGGACGAGCCGATCGATGTGCCGGAACTGGCGCGCGCGCTGCAAACCGAAGCCGAGTCGTTGAGCCGCGGCCGGCATCGGGTCAGTCTAAGACTCGATAGCAGTGCCACGCTGAAGGGCAACCTGCAGGAAATCCGCAGTGCACTCGGCAACCTGGTGTCGAACGCCGTGCGCTACACGCCTGAAGGGGGTGAAATCATCCTCGCCTGGTCCGGGCGCGACGGCGAAGGCGTCTTTTCCGTGACCGATAGCGGCGAAGGTATCGCGGCCGAACACATTCCGCGCCTGACTGAACGTTTTTATCGCATCGACCGCAGTCGTTCGCGTGAAACCGGCGGTACCGGGCTCGGGCTCGCGATCGTCAAGCATGTGCTGACCCGGCACGGTGCACGGCTGGATATCCGGTCGACTCCGGGCAAGGGCAGCACCTTTTCCGCCATTTTTCCCGCCGCCCGCATCAAGCCAGTCGGTTCACCCGAGAGCGGCAAAGTCATCCCGTTTCGCGAACGCGAGCAAGCTGCCGGTTGAGCGCGGTTCTTGACGCTCAAGTGTCTTTGGAACCGCGGCCTGCTCCTCGCGAGTGAAGCGCAGCACGCAATAGCGCGTGCAGGTCGGGCGGTGCGACGTGCGGTGCCCCACGTTGCCTGACACCCCACACCGGATTCGGGAAATGCGGGTCGTCCGTGAATCGCGGAATCACATGCCAGTGAAGGTGCGGCACCACATTGCCGAGCGAGGCGAGGTTGACCTTGTCGGGCGCCAGCACCTCGCGCAGCGCGGCTTCGGCGGCAAACACCACCTGCATCAGGGCTGTCTGGTCGCCAGCCGGCAGATCGGTCATCTCCCTGACGTGGGAGTTGAGGATCACGCGCAGGAAACCCGGGTGATCCGGGTCGTCCGCCAGCACGACGCGGCAGAGATCGTTTTGCCACAATAACGTGCCGCCCCGACTTTCACACAGGGGGCAACTCAAAGCAGTACCCGCTCGATGCCGCCGTTGCCGACGCGGGTGATATAGCTTTGCATCCAGTTGTCCCCGAGCAGATTCTTCGCCAACTCGATCACGATGTAGTCCGGTTCGGTGCCGGTATCGTCGCTGTAGCGCGCCAGGCCCTGCAGGCAGGAGGGGCAACTGGTGAGGAGTTTGACCGGCTGGCTGCCGGCGCCGAGTGACGCCACGCCGGCACGGATTTCCTCCTCCTTGCGGAAGCGGATCTGGGTGGAGATGTCCGGACGGGTGACGGCGAGCGTGCCCGATTCGCCACAGCAACGGTCGGAAAGTCTGACCGCTCCGCCCAGCAGCGCATTGGCGACTTTCATGGGCGCATGCGTCTTCATCGGGGTGTGGCAGGGGTCGTGATAGAGATACTTCTCGCCGCTGACGCCCTCGATCTTGACGCCCTTTTCCATCAGGTATTCGTGGATGTCGAGCAGCCGGCAGCCGGGGAAGATCTTCTCGAATTCGTACTTCAGCAGCTGGTCCATGCAGGTGCCGCACGACACGATCACGGTCTTGATGTCGAGGTAGTTGAGCGTGTTGGCGACGCGGTGGAACAGCACGCGGTTGGTTGCGGTGATCGCCTCGCCCTTGTCGGCCTGGCCGCCTGCGGTCTGCGGATAGCCGCAGCACAGGTAGCCGGGCGGCAGCACGGTCTGCACGCCGAGCTCGAACAGCATGGCCTGGGTGGCGAGTCCCACCTGCGAGAACAGCCGCTCCGAGCCGCAGCCAGGGAAGTAGAACACCGCGTCGGACTCGTCGGTCAGTTTGGCCGGATTGCGCAGGATTGGCACGATCGACGGATCTTCCAGGCCCAGCAGCGCGCGCGAGGTTTTCTTCGGCAGCCCACCTGGCATCGGCTTGTTGACGAGATGGATCACCTGCGCCACGAGCCCGGGCTTGCCCAGGCTGGCGGGCGGATTCTTCGTCTGCGCCTGGATCAGTCCCATACGCTTGAACAGCGAATGGCCGAGCCGTTGTCCGGCGTAGCCCCATTCGATCAGGGGCTTGCGCAAGGCCTTGATCCTGGCGGGATCGGTCGCGTTGAGGAAGGCCATCGATGCCCAGGTACCGGGGTTGAATTTCTTCTTGCCCTGCTTGCGCAGCAGGTTACGCATGGCGATCGAGACGTCGCCGAAATCGATGTCGACCGGGCAGGGGTTCTTGCACTTGTGGCACACCGTGCAATGGTCGGCGACGTCACCGAACTCGTCGAAGTGCTTGAGCGAGACGCCACGCCGCGTCTGTTCCTCGTACAGGAAGGCTTCGATCAGCAGCGACGTGGCGAGGATCTTGTTGCGCGGGCTGTACAGAAGATTGGCGCGCGGGATGTGCGTATTGCACACCGGCTTGCACTTGCCGCAGCGCAGGCAATCCTTGATCGAGTCGGCGATGGCCTCGGTTTCGGACGCTTCGAGAATGATCGACTCCGCTTCCAGCAGGCTGAACGATGGAGTGTAGGCATTGCGCAGGTCGGCGCCGGGCAGCAGTTTGCCCTTGTTGAAATGGTGCGCGGGGTCGACCTTGCGCATGTAATCCGCAAAGATCGCAATGGCTGCATCGTCGAGGAACTCGAGCTTGGTCAGCCCGATGCCGTGTTCGCCCGAAATCACCCCGCCAAGGTCGGTGGCGAGTTTCATGATGCGCGCCACCGCTGCATTGGCGGTCTGCAGCATGGCGTAGTCGTCCGAATTGACCGGGATGTTGGTGTGCACGTTGCCGTCGCCGGCGTGCATGTGCAGCGCCACGAAAACGCGACTTTTCAACACTTCCCTGTGGATGCGGTCGCAGGCTTCGAGCACCTTGACGTATTCACGGCCAATGAAGAGCTGGTGCAGTTCGCGCCGGACTTCGCGCTTCCACGATACGCGCAGGTGCTTGTCGCGCAGTGCGGTGAAGATCGATCCATTTTCGTGTGGCGCATCGAGGTCGCCGGCATAGCCCTGCCACCGGGCTTTCACCGAATCGATCAGCGCCAGAGCGCGTTGGCGCTTCTCCTCCACTTGCTCCGGATCGGCCACGGTGTCGTCGTCTTCCAGCAGCGGCAATGGCGCGCTGAAGAACTCGGCCAGCGCACCGAGCAGCTTCAGTTTGTTGGCAATCGACAGTTCGATGTTGATACGTTCGATGCCGTCGGTGTAGTCGCCCAGGCGGGGCAGCGGAATCACCACGTCCTCGTTGATCTTGAATGCGTTGGTGTGTGCCGCAATCGCGGCAGTGCGGGCGCGATCGAGCCAGAATTTCTTGCGCGCCTCGGCTGAAACGGCGACGAAGCCTTCGCCTCCCCGCGCATTGGCGATACGCACGATCTGCGAGGCGGCTTCGCCAACCGCGGTTTCGCTGTCGGACACCACGTCGATCAGCAGCACCATGTTCGGGCGAGTGGTACGCGGCGCCTTGGTCGCATAGCCCACCGCCTTGACATAGCGCGCGTCGAGGTGCTCCAGTCCGGCCAGCAGCACGTCGGCATGCGCGTCGCAGTAGTCCTTGATCTCGACGATCGCCGGCGTGGCTTCCGACGCATGACCGAAGAACTCCAGGCACACTGTACGCGTATGTGCGGGGAGCCGGTGCAGGATGAAGCGTGCCGAGGTGATCAGGCCGTCGCAGCCTTCCTTCTGGATGCCAGGCAGTCCGGCGAGGAATTTGTCGGTGACGTCCTTGCCGAGGCCGGTCTTGCGGAACCGGCTGCCGGGGATGATGAGGATTTCCGGTGAGCCCTTGGGGGTTTTGCCATCCGCGGAAAAGCGGCGGATCTCGAAGGTGGCCGAGGCTACGTCGTGGATCTTGCCGAGATTGTGGTTGATGCGGCTGACCTCGATCCATTCGGCATCCGGCGTGACCATGCGCCACGACGCCAGATTGTCGAGCGCGGTGCCCCAAAGTACGGCCTTTTTGCCGCCCGCGTTCATCGACACGTTGCCGCCGATGGTGGAGGCGTCGGCCGAAGTCGGGTCGACCGCAAACACGAGGCCGGCGGCATCGGCCGCTTCCATCACCCGTTTGGTGACGACGCCGGCGCCGCAGTGGATGGTGGGGACCTCGAATTCCACGCCGGGCAGGTGCCGCATCTCCACCGCGCTCATCGCTTCGAGCTTTTCGGTGTTGATGACCGCGGCGCGGTCCGTCAGTGGGACGGCGCCGCCGGTGTAGCCGGTACCGCCGCCGCGCGGGATGATGGTCAGCCCCAGTTCGATCAAGCCAGCGACAAGGCCGGCCATCTCTGACTCGGTGTCGGGCGTCAGCACGACGAACGGGTACTCGACCCGCCAGTCGGTGGCGTCGGTGACATGCGAGACGCGCGCCAGGCCGTTGAAGGCGATGTTGTCGCGCCGGGTGACGCCGGCCAGACGGCGCAGGATGCGCACCCGCAAGCTCGCGGTGTCGGCAAACCAGGACTCGAATTCACGCACCGCGCGGCCAGCGGATTCCAGCAACTGGCCGACCAGTTCATTGCCCTCGCTAGGAGGACGCCGGTTCCGTAAGTCGCCAGAGGCGACAACGGCTCCGCTGCCCTGGCGCCGGATCTCGATCTCGTGCAGGCGATGCCGCAATGCCTCGACGAGCATATGCCGGCGCCGGGGGTTGTCGAGCAGGTCATCTTCCAGATAGGGGTTGCGTCGCACCACCCAGATGTCGCCCAGCACCTCGAACAGCATGCGCGCGGAGCGCCCGGTCTTGCGTTCGCCCCGCAGCGTGTTGAGAACGTCCCAGGCATCGGAGCCGAGCAGGCGAATGACGATTTCGCGATCGGAAAACGACGTGTAGTTGTAGGGAATCTCGCGCAGGCGTGCGGTCATGGCGGGTGCCACTGCAAAAGTTACATTTTACGGGATATGGCTTCGCTTCGGGCGGGCGGGTGATGGGGGGCAGGAAGCGTCACCTGGTTTGGGTGCTGGCGTCTTCAGTTTTAGCCGGCCTCGCCGATAGACGATGGACGGCAAGGACCTTGCCGCACGATTCGTTCCTGGGAGACCGGCTTGCAGTTTGGTTTGAGTTTCAAGCTCATTGGCTACGTTGCGGCTGGCGTATTGATGACCTCGGCCGCCATCGGCGTGGTGCGCGTCCAGAACGAGCGCGGGCCGCTCAGCGAACTGATCGGAAAGGCCGGCCAGAGCGTGGCAAATGCCACGGCTTCAGGCGCCGCCTCGCTGATAGCGGGGTATGACTATGGCAATCTGGAAATCCTCGCCGACAATATTTCGCAGCAAGCCAACGTCATCCGCGTCATCGTCCGCAATCAGGGCGGGCGCATCATGAGCGAGGCCGCCAGCGGGGAAGCGGGAACGGTCAACCAGTTCGGGGCACCTGTCATGTTCGAAGGCAGGAAAATTGGCAGCGTCACGGTCGACATGTCGACCGAGGCGCTGGAAAAGGCGCTCCGAGCGCTGTATTGGCGCGTATTCACCGAGCAAATCGTTTTTGGCGCAATTCTTGGCGTGATCGTCTATCTGTTTACGGCCGGGGGGATCGTTTCGCCGATCCGCAGACTGACCATGGCCATGGAAGAAGCGGTGGAAAAGGGAGACTCGTTCGTCCCGCGTGAACTGGAAGTGAATAGCCGGGACGAGATCGGGCGTCTGGTGTCAGTTTTCAACACACTGAACGAATCGCTCGCCAGCTATCACCATCAGTTGCAAAGCAAGATAGATTTCGCGAACCAGGAGCTTCGGGAAAAGAATATTCAGCTGGGCGGCCGCACCCAGGAACTCGAGCGTGCGCTTGACTTGCTCAATACCATGGCCACCACGGACTGGCTGACCGGGTTGCCCAATCGACGCAAATTTGATGAAGCGCTGTCACGCATGTTCCATCAGTCGGAGCGGTTTGCCGAGGCCGTCACGCTGGTCCTGCTGGACATCGACCGCTTCAAGCAGATCAACGACAGCCATGGCCACGGCGCCGGGGATGCGGTGTTGCGCGACATCGGCAGCATTCTGCGCCTGCATATCCGCAAGTCGGATCTGGCCGCGCGCCTGGGGGGCGATGAATTCGGCATCATTCTTTATCATACGGGCAGTGAACAGGCTGAGCGACTCGTGCAAAAACTCATGGATGGCGTGCGGACACACCTATTCGACTATGAAGACAACACGCTGAATGTGGCCGTGAGCATCGGAATCGCGCAGCGTGACGTGAGCATGAAGACGACCCAGGCGCTCTACAATGCGGCCGACAAGGCGCTTTATCAGGCCAAGCTGGGAGGGCGTAACCGTCATTGCGTGTATTCTGCTTCCCCATGCGTCAAGGCTTCATGAAGCTGGAGTTGGCATTCCGGACCCTGCTGGCCGCGCTTCTGGTCAGCGCCGCATTTCAACCTGCCAGCGCGGAGGCTGCCTCGAGGGATCAGGGGGCCAGGGTGACCATGGGCTCGGTGGCCATGGATATCCCGGTCGAGATGATCAAGCGCATGAGTGTGCTGACCAACTATCTGGCCCTGAGCACGAACCTGAATATCCGCTTCCGGCCGTCTCCCAACCTGGAATCGGCGGTGGACGATCTGGGGACCGGTCAGACGCAGATCGCCTATCTCACGCCAGTGGCCTATATCGAGGCGCGCAGGAAGTACGGGGTGATTCCGCTGGTCGCGCCTACCACGAACGGCCGCCCCCTGTTTTCGCTGGTCATCGGCGTCAGGGCCGGGTCCGGCATCCGCTCGCCAGAGGAACTGAAGGGAAAAAGCTTTGCCTTCGGCGATGAACGGGCGCTTTTGCAGCGCGCGGCGGTTGCATCGATGGGGCTCGGCCCCGATGATTTTTCACGTTATGCCTATCTCAAGCATTACGACAATATTGCCAAGGCTGTGCTCGCGGGAGATTTTGACGGAGGAATTCTCAAGGATTCCGTCGCCGACGGTTTCAAGAGCAAGGGCGTGGCAGTGATCGGCAGCACGGCACCCTTGCCGTCGTACCTCTTCGCGGTGCATCCGGGCATGTCGCCGGCAGTGCGCAACCAGCTGCGCGACGCGCTGCTGGCGCTGAACAAGTCCTCCCCCGACGGTGCCGCGACCCTGGAAGCCTTCGATATCGCCTACGATGGCTTCACACCTATCGACGATTCCGCCTATGACGCGGTGCGCGCGCTGATCCAGCCTTTCAAGAAATAGGCTGGCTGGCGCATTGGAGGCGCAAACCCGGAGCCGATACAATCGCGCGGCAAATCCCTTTACCGGTCGGGGGCATGGCCGCAGCTTTCGACGCCGTCGTCATGCCGCGCGCTGACGAACGGGAACAGCACGGGATAGAGGGCGCGATCAAATGGGCACCGACACACCTTACGAAAAACCTGTGCTGGTGGTGCTGACCCTGCTGGCGCTGATCGCTTCGGGGACGGATCCGTTCGATCGCCTGACCTGGTTCCTCGAGACCTTGCCGGTCGTGCTCGGCCTGCCCTTGCTGATGGCGACCCACCGGCGCTTCCCGCTGACGCCGCTGGTTTACCGGCTGCTGTTCATCCACGGCCTGATCCTGATGCTGGGCGGCGCCTACACCTATGCCAGGGTGCCGCTGGGTTTCTGGGTACAGGACGCATTCGAGTTGTCGCGCAACCACTACGACCGGCTGGGACACCTGGCGCAGGGCTTTGTCCCGGCCATGCTCACGCGCGAAATCCTCCTGCGTGCCACACCCTTGCGTCCCGGTGGCTGGCTTTTCCTGCTGACGACCAGCGTGGTGCTGGCATTCAGTGCCTGCTATGAATTCTTCGAATGGGGGGCCGCACTCGTGATGGGCGGAGAGGCCGACGCCTTCCTGGCGACCCAGGGGGATATCTGGGATACGCAGTGGGACATGCTTCTTGCGTTGCTGGGCGCGCTTGTCGCGCAGGTCCTGCTGTCGCGGCAGCAGGACCGCCAGCTGGCTAGGCTGCCTGGCGGAACAGCCGCCTGGCGAGGCTGACCCCGGCCAACACCGCTGCGCCTGCGGCGATGCCGGCCAGGCCATCCAGCAGCAATGGGGTGGCCGCACCCAGCATGCCGCCGATGCCGGGCCATGTCGCCACGAATCCGGTGGCCGACTCGACCGCTTGATGCGCCCCCGGCAGGCCGTGAACGAGGATGCCGCCGCCGACCAGGAACATGGCAGCGGTGCCGATTACAGCCAAGCCTTTCATCATCACGGGCGCTGTGGCAAGAATGCCTCGTCCTAAGGCGCGAAGGAGTCGGGTGGGCTGCCGGCTGAGATAGAGTCCGGCATCGTCGAGCTTGACGATGCCGGCGACCAGGCCATAGACGCCCACGGTCATCAGGACGGCGATGCTGGCCAGCACCGTGAGTTGCTTGCCGAACGACGCGGCAGCGACGGTGCCCAGCGTGATGACGATGATTTCGGCGGAAAGGATGAAATCGGTGCGTACAGCGCCCTTGATCTTGTTCTGCTCCAGCGTCAACGGGTCGACCGCCGGATCGGCCAGTGCGTGGATCAGTTCGGCGTGATGCGCCCTGTCCTCGTTTGGGGTGTGCAGGACACGGTGCGCGATCTTCTCGAAGCCCTCGTAACAGAGATAGGCGCCACCCAGCATCAGCAACGGCGTGATCGCCCACGGTGCCAGCGCGCTGATGGCAAGTGCCGCCGGCACCAGGATCAGCTTGTTGCGGAATGAGCCCCGGGCCACGGCCCAGACGACGGGCAACTCGCGATCGGCCTTCACGCCGGAAACCTGCTGGGCATTCAGAGCCAGGTCGTCACCCAGGACGCCGGTGGTTTTCTTGGCGGCGACCTTGGTCATCACCGACACGTCGTCGAGGATGGTGGCGATGTCGTCGATCAGGACGAGCAGACTGCTTCCGGCCATGTGTGATTGAAATGTTGAAAAGTTATCCCGCCTGCGGCGCTGTCCGGGGACGACGGGCGGGCGCCAGGTCTCCGCAAAGGCGGCGATTGCTTTTCCACCTGCAAAATCCCGCCTGTGCGCTTGCTCCGGCAAGCCGGGAGAATAACACTGGCTCGCAGGCGCGCGCGATGACGATGACGTTATAAAATCACGACAATTTGATTGCCCCGGCATGTTTGACTCAGGCCGTCACGCATGGGGTGTCATGCGTCGACTGCGACTATCGGCGATGAAACGGCTGGACACGCCACCCACCTCACGAAGCGGCTTTATGGAATTTAGGTACTTGTACGATCGGGTCACCCGGGACCTGACCAATCTCTCACTGGTCAGGCGGCGCGGTCATGATGGCTACGTCGTGAGCATGCATCAATCCGGATCCCACTGGCTGCTCCACATGCTGGCTGCGGCCATCGCCGTGAAGTATGAGTTGCCCATGCAGGAGAGGCTGCAGACAAACATACTCGAGAAGTCCGGTGCGTCCAGCACACTGACCAATCATCCGGGGATTCCGCGCATCAGGCAAAGCCACCAGATCCCCAACCCCCTGATCACCAATGCATTCATGTTGCGGCTGCTGCGCATGCCGAATTATGTCCTTCTGGTGAGGGATCCGCGGGCCATTCTGGTTTCACATTACAAGCGCTTTCAGCACCGCTACAAGATCAGCTTCAGTGATTACCTGCATACACGTGACGATCGGATGCGTCAGAACGGTGGGGCCAGTTATTTCGACAAGGACATCTGGTGGGGAATTCGATTCCTCAATAGTTGGCAGGCCATGGCAGAGGCGCGTCCGCAAGGGGTGCATCTGGTCAGATACGAGGATCTGCGCGCCGACACGTTCGGATGCTTGCGTCAGATCGTCGATTACATGGGCTTGCCCGGAATGAGCGATTCCCTGTTGAAACTGGCGATCGAGCGTTCTTCCAAGGAAGAAATGTCACGCAAGGAGGATCCCGGTCGACTGGACAAGGTGGTGCGACCAAACGAGGAAAATCCGCTGGCGCTCTACTCGGAAGATGACAAGAGATACTTCCTGGCAATGCATCGGCGTTATTGCAAGGCCGATTTTGGCTACGATCTGAACGCTGGCTGGTAACAAGGCCTTCCGCCCGGAGCGGAGCGGGGTGCTTTGGCTTCAGTCGCCCAGCTGGATATGCCCAGCCCGTTCTGCCGCCGCAAAATCAAGCATTTTCTGGATCGACAGCCGGGCTCGGGCACGGATGGATTCCTCGATATGGATTTCGTTGCCGCCACGTTCAAGCACGGCGGCGAGCTTTCTCAGGCCGTTCATCGCCATCCACGGGCAATGTGCGCACGAAGTGCAGGTGGCGCCTTCACCCGCTGTGGGCGCCTCCAGCAGGATCTTGCCTGGCGCTGCGGCATGCATCTTGTGGAAGATGCCGTTGTCGGTGGCGACGATGAATTCGGAATTGGGCAGCGACCGCACGGCGTCGATCAGTTGCGTGGTCGAGCCGACGACATCTGCAAGGGCGATGACGCTTTCCGGTGATTCGGGATGCACCAGTACCGCGGCGCCCGGATGTTCGGCATGCAGTTTCCGCAGCGCCTCCGCCTTGAAGGCTTCATGAACCACGCAGGCGCCCTGCCATAGCAGCATGTCGGCACCGCTGATGCGCTGCACGTACGCCCCCAGATGACGATCCGGCGCCCACAGCAGCCTGTGGCCCTGGCGGTGCAGATGCTTGACGATCTTGGCGGCGATACCCGAGGTGACGACCCAGTCGGCACGCGCCTTGACCGCTGCGCTGGTGTTGGCATAGACGACCGACACACGATCCGGGTGGGCGTCGCAGAAGGCGGCGAAATCGTCCGCCGGGCAGGCCAGATCGAGCGAACAGTCGGCACCGAGGTCGGGCATGACGACGCGCTTTTCCGGGTTGAGAATTTTGGCGGTTTCGCCCATGAACTTGACCCCGGCGACGACCAGCGTCTTCGCCGGATGAGCGTGGCCGAAGCGTGCCATCTCGAGCGAATCCGACACGCAGCCGCCGGTTTCCTCCGCCAGGTCCTGCAGGTCGGCCGAGGTGTAGTAATGCGCGACCAGTACGGCGTCCTGAGCCTGCATGAGCGCCTTGATGCGGGTTTTGAGGGCCTCGCGTTCGCTGGCCTCCAGCACTTCCTCGACCATCGGCGGCGGCTGGATGACGGGTCTGACCGGCATGGGGAAATCGACTTTCATCGGAAAACTTCCGGAATCGGGTGCTAAAGGGAGAAGTATAGCCGGGCGCGCGGGCGCATTTCATCGGGCATGATGTCGCGCTGGGAAAGGCGTCGACTGAATATGCCATGCAGTCCCTGCGATAATTGGCGGCGCGACTTCTGTAGGCCGGGTGTCTTCACCGCGGGACGTTCGACTGCGAGATGCCGCCAGGGATCAAGGGAAACAGGGAAAGGGTAAGGGAAATGTCCTGGATCGATGTGTATTACGTAAGCGAATGGGTGATCCGCATCGCGATGCTGTTCTATGTGCCCTATCGCCGCGACGCCGCAGCGGCCAGGGGCTGGCTGCTGCTGATATTTTTCCTGCCCTGGGAGGGTTTGCTGCTCTACGCCTTGTTCGGACGCGCCTATCTGCCGCGACAGCGACGGGTCCGGCAGCAGGCGGTGCGTGAGGCAATCGATCGCATTTATGGTCAGTTTCCCGATACTGTGTCGCTTCGCGAGCGTGCCCCCGCCGAACTATGGCCAGCACTGGACTTGACCGCCGCGCTTTCGAGTTTCCCGGTCGTCGGCGGCAATCGCTTCGAACTCATTCACGACTATCAGGCTGCGCTCGACCATCTGGTTGCCGGCATCGATGCTGCCTCCAGCCAGGTCCACCTGATGTACTACATATTTGCCGACGATGAGGTCGGACGTCGGGTGAGCGACGCGCTGGTACGTGCAAGCCAGCGTGGCGTGGCGGTACGCGTGCTGATGGACGCGATCGGCGCGCGCGACGGGCTGAAAGTGCATGCGCCCGCGTTGCGTGACGCGGGCGCCGAGGTGATCGCCCTGCTGCCATTGCATCTGTTCAAGCCAGACCGGTTGCGGCCCGACCTGCGCAATCACCGCAAGATCGTCGTCATCGATGGCATGGTGGCCTTTTTCGGTTCGCAGAACATCGTCAGTTCGAAGGCAAACCGGGGGCTGACCAACGAGGAAATGGTGGTGCGCGCCGAGGGACCGGTCGTGAAGCAACTGCATGCGATCCTGCTCGGAGACCGCTATCTGGAAACAGTCGATCTGCCACCGGAAGTCGATGTATCCACCTATTCGTTTCAGCCACCGCAACTGCCGGCTTATGCCCAGGTACTCCCGAGCGGTCCCGGCTACCAAACCGACACCACGGAAAACGTGATGGTCAGCCTGATTTATGCGGCGTTGTCGCGCGTGGTGCTGACCACGCCGTACTTCATCCCTTCGTCGCAATTCGTCAGCGCAATGTGCAACGCGGCGCGGCGCGGGGTCACGGTACACCTGGTTGTCAACCGGAGATCGAACAAGCCCTTCGTCCAGTTCGCCCAGGAGTCCTACTATGACACCCTGCTGGAAGCCGGGGTGCACATTCATGGCTATTACGGCAACTTCCTGCACTCGAAACTGATGAGCGTGGATGAATGCGTGGCGCTGATCGGTTCGTCCAATCTCGACCGGCGCTCGTTCGAGCTCAACGAGGAAGTCACCGTGCTGATCTACGATCAGGCCGTCGCCGGCGACCTGTGGCAGATCGAGCAGGGCTATATCGCAGAATCCACCCCCGTCGATGCTCACAGCTGGTTCAAACGCCCCGCGCCGAAGCGGCTGCTGCAGAACGTTGCCCGCCTGTTCGATGCGCTCATGTAAGCCCGCTATGGTCCATCACCGTCCGCATGGTTTATCCTCCCGCCCCATGCAGCAACTTCTCCTCGACATACGCCCGCCCGCCGCGGCCGAACTTGCCCGCTTTGTGGCCGGACGCAATGTCGAGTTGATGGCGCAGCTGCAGGCCATGCTCGACGGCACAGCGGCTGAACGCATGGTGTATGTTTGGGGCGCGCCGGGCAGCGGCAAAAGCTATCTGCTTGCCGCCTGGGCGAATGCCTGTCGGGCGCGTGGACTCGACGTCGACGTTACCGGCCTGGACGCTGCGCAGGCGGTCATTGCAGACCAGGTCGACCAGTGGGATGACGCGCAGCAGCGCGCCGGGTTTGCTGCATTCAATCGGGTGCGCGACGCGGGCGGACTTTGGTTGGCCGCGGGAAATGTGGCGCCAGCCGAGTTGCCGGTGATGCCGGAATTGCAGACCCGGCTGGGCTGGGGGCTGGTGTTCCGCCTGCAAGGTCTGGACGATACCGAAAAACGCGCAGCCTTGGTGCAGCACGCCGAGTCCCTGGGGTTTCGGCTGGAACCCCAGGTGGCGGACCATCTGTTGAACCACACCGCGCGCGACATGCAAAGCCTGCTGCGGGTGCTGGAAGCGCTGGATCGCTTCAGCCTTGAAACGCGGCGCCCCATCACGCTGCCGCTATTGCGCCAGCTGCTGAGGGCCTCCTAAGCCTGGTCCTGACCCTGGGCCTGCGCCTGCTGCTCGGCGATGTCCTTGTGGACCTGCGCCATGTCCAGCCCCATCACCTGTTCGATCAGGCCGTCGAGCGCATGGGCGGGCAGCGAGCCAGCTTCGGAATACAGGATGACCTGCTCGCGAAACACCATCAGCGTGGGGATGGAGCGAATCTGGAAGTAGCCGGCCAGTTCCTGCTCGACTTCCGTGTTGACCTTGGCGAAAACGATGTTGGCGTGCTTTTCGGACGCGGCCTCGTAGATCGGTGCAAAACCGCGGCAGGGGCCGCACCACGGCGCCCAGAAATCGACGATGACTACGTCGTTGCTCTGGATGGTGGGTTCAAAATTGTCCTTGGTAAGTTCGATGACGGCCATGCTGATTCCTGGGGAAGTAATGAAGATAAGAAAGGCGCGAGGACGAATCCTTCGCGCCTGAGTGCCACCCTATCACGGATGGCCTGCCGCCGACAATGCAGCGGCGTGTTATCAGGTAGTCCGGCTGGTGGCCTGCTACCCGGGTCCAGCCGAAACCGGCTGGCCTGAAAACCTATTTGGCGAAAGCCTGGCTGAACAGGCCCCGCTTTGGTTCAGCCGGTTGCTTTTCGCGCACCATGCCGTGGCTGTGCTTGAGGTTGTTGCGCACCTCGGCGCGGTTCACTGCCATGATGAGCTCAGTCGCCAGTACCCGTGCCTGATGCGGGGAAAGGTTGAGCGCGCTGTCTGGCGCTTCGAGCGTCAGCACCACGCGGTCGCGTCCCTGGGCATCTTCTTTCAGGCTGATGTCGAGTGCCTTGCCGGATTCCAGTTCGATCATGTTCGGTTCTCCTTGCGTTGCATGTGCAAGGTTATATGCAGCGTCCATGCCAGTCTCTCCGTCCGCGGTAAAACAATGAAAAATCACATTAAGCAGGATGGTTATGAACTGCTGATGACGGTTGTCGAGCGCCCTGTGCTGTCGATGCATCGACAGCACAGTGGCAAATTCGACACTCAGGGGTGCTGGGATAGTGGTTGCGGGGTGTTGGCAGCTGCGCTGCGCTCGCGCGTCAGCAGGGTATAAGCAACCGGGATCACGAACAGCGTCAGCAGGGTGCCGAGCAGCAGGCCGCCGACGATGACCCAGCCGATGGGCGAACGCGATTCGGCGCCGGCGCCACTTGCAAGCGCCAGCGGCACGGCCCCCAGCACCATTGCGGCGGTGGTCATCAGGATCGGCCGCAGGCGCAGGCTGGCGGCTTCGATGACGGCTTCGACCTTGCTCCTGCCGCGTTCGCGCAGCTGGTTGGCGAATTCGACGATCAGGATGCCGTGCTTGGTGATCAGGCCGACCAGCATCACCAGGCCGATCTGGCTGTATACGTTCAGCGTGGCACCGGTGAGTTTGAGCGCCAGCAGTGCGCCGGTGGCGGCAAGCGGTACGGTGAGCATGATGATGAAGGGCGAGATGAAGCTTTCGAACTGTGCCGCCAGCACCAGATAGATGACGATCAGCGCCAGCGCGAAAGTGATGGCCAGGGTCTGCCCGGATTCACCGAATTCGCGTGACTGGCCGTCGAGTGCGGTGCGGGTGGATTTCGGCAGCGTCTCGGCGGCGGCCTGATCCATGAACGCAAGCGCCTCGCCCAGCGTGTAGCCCGGCGCGATATTGGTCGAGATGATGGCGGCGCGCTGGCGGTCGAAGTGGTTGAGTTCCTTCGGCGCGACGGTTTCGGTGACGGCGACCAGATTGGACAGCGGCGTCAGGCTGCCTTCCTTGCCGCGCACATACAACGAAGTCAGGTCCTGCGGGGTGGCGCGCGCGGCGGGGTCGAGCTGGAGCACGACCTCGTATTGCTCCCCTGCCTGCTTGAAACGGGTGACATCGCGTCCGCCGAGCAGGGTTTCCAGCGTGCGGCCGATGGTATCGATGCCGACGCCCATCTGGGCGGCCTTGTCACGATTGATGTCGACCCTGAGTTGCGGCTTGTTGAGCTTGAGGTCGCTGTCGGCGTTGGCCAGCCCTGGGTATTCGCGCACTTTCGCCATCAGCGCCTCCACCGCCTTGTCGAGTTCGGCATAGCTGGGTGCCTGTACCACGAACTGCAGCGGCGGGTTGCGGAAGCTCTGGCCGAGCGAGGGCGGGTTGATGGGGAAGGCAAGCACGCCCGGCATGCCCATGAACATCTGCGGGCCGAGGCTGGCGGTGATGTCCATCTGGCTGCGGCTGCGTTCCTCCCACGGCTTCAGCATCACGAACGACAGCGAGGTGTTGACCGGGTTGGGGCGTTCCAGGCCGGGCGCCACGACGACGAACGCGGAGTTGATCTCGGGGATGCCCTGGTAGATGCCCTCGAGCTGCCGCGCATACTGGTCGGTGTACTGCAGGGTGGAGCCTTCCGGCGCCAGCATGAAACCGATGAAAAAGCCACGATCCTCGGTAGGCGCCAGTTCCGATTTGAGCGACTTCAGCAGGCCGAACGCGGCGCCCGCAGCCAGCACGAAAACCAGCCCGACGATGAGCGGATGCCTCACCACGCGCGTCAGCCCGCGGGTGTATCCGGCGTTGATGGCCTTGAGAATGCGTTCGCCCAAATTGAAAAAGGCGTTGTGGCGGGTCTCGTGGCGCAGGATGCGGCTCGCCATCATCGGGGTCAGGGTGAGCGCGACGAAGCCGGACACCAATACCGCGGATGCCACCGTCAGCGCAAATTCGGTGAACAGCTTGCCGGTATTGCCCTCGGCGAAGGCCAGCGGGGCAAACACGGCTGCCAGCGTGAGCGTCATGGCCAGCACCGCAAAGCCGATTTCATTGGCACCTTTTATCGCAGCCTCGTAGGGTGGCATGCCCTCCTCGATGTGGCGGTAGATGTTTTCCAGCATGACGATGGCGTCGTCCACCACGAGGCCGATCGCCAGCACCATCCCCAACAGCGTCAGCACGTTGATGGTGAAGCCCATGGCATAGAGGAAGATGAAGGCACCGATCAGCGACACCGGGATGGTGACGAAGGGGATCAGCGTGGCGCGCCAGTTGCGCAGGAACAGGAAGATGACGCCCACCACCAGCACCATGGCTTCGAGCATGGTCGTGTAGACGGCGTCGATCGATTTTTCGATGAAGATCGAACTGTCGAAGGCGACCTTGAGCTGCATGCCTTCCGGCAGGGCGGCCTGCAAGCGTGGCACTTCTGCCTTGACTGCGCGGGCGACTTCCAGCGTGTTGGCCGTGGACTGCTTGACGATGCCGAGCCCCACCGCAGGCCGGCTGTTGACGCGTACGATGTTGCGGTCGTCTTCGGCGCCGATTTCGGCGCGGCCGATATCGGCCAGTCGAACCAGAATGCCGTCGCTCTCGCGGATGATGACCTGCTCGAACTCCGACGGGGTACGCAGATCGGTTTTGGCCAGAACGGTAAACTCGCGCGTCTGGCTTTCGATCCGGCCCGAGGGGAGTTCGGTGTTCTGGCTCCTGAGCGCGGCTTCGACATCCTGGACGGTGATTCCCAGCGCGGCCATACGTCCGGGATCGAGCCAGATTCGCATGGCATAGCGGCGGCCGCCGCCAACGATGACCGAGGCCACGCCCGGCAGGGTTTTGAGTTGGTCGGCCACCACACGGTCGGCATAGTCCGTGATTTCCAGCGGCGACTGGCGGTCGCTGGAAAACGCCAGCCAGATGATGGCCTGGGCGTCGGCCTCGATCTTGGCGACCACCGGATCTTCGGCTTCATTGGGCAGTTGTCCGCGCACCCGAGCCACCCGGTCACGGGTGTCATTGGCGGCAGCCTCGGGATCGCGCGACTGGATGAATTCGACCGTGATCTGGCTGACTTCCTCGCGGCTGACCGATTTAATGGTTCGGATGCCCTCGATGCCGGAGAGCGAATCCTCCAGTGGCTTGGTGATCTGGCTTTCCATCACCTCGGCAGAAGCCCCGGGGTAGACCGTGCGCACCGAGACCACCGGGGCGTCGATGTTGGGATATTCGCGCACCGGCAGACGGTCGAAGGCAATGAGGCCGACCAGGATGATGAGCAGGCTCATCACGGTGGCCAGCACCGGGCGGCGGATCGAAATATCGGAAAGAATCATGGCTCGGTCTCAGGAAGGGGATGCCTGATTCAGCGCGGCTTGCCGGCCTGCATTTTCTTCATCATCTGCGCGGCCTGTTCCAGCGTGACAACCGGTATCCCGGGGCGCAGCTTGATCTGGCCGTCGAGGATGACCATGTCGCCGACCTTCACGCCGGCGAGGATTTCGACCCGGCCGGGATCGCGCTTGCCTAGCGCCACCTTGCGCAGTTCGGCCTTGCCGTCGACGGCAAGGAAAACGTAGCTGCCATCAGGTTTCGGCACGATGACCTGCTCCGGCAGCAGGATGGTGCGGGACTTGCCGCCCAGATTGGCGCTGGCGCGTGCGAACATGCCGGGCTTGAGCGTCCCGGCGGGATTGGCGATGCGCGCGCGCACGCGTACGTTGCGGCTGACCGGGTCAACCACCGGGTCGATGGCATACACTTTGCCGGTGAAGGTTTTTCCGGGCACGGCATCGACGGTCAGGGTGATCGGGAGGCCGATGTGAACCAGCGGCAGGTAGATTTCGGGAACCGGTACTTCAAGTTTGAGGTCGCCGAGCGCATCCAGCCGCACGATGTCGTCGCCCTTGCTGACATAGGCGCCGGGGCTCACCAGGCGCAGCCCAGCCACTGCGTCGAACGGCGCGCGGATCATGGTCTTGTCGAGTGCTACCTGATCCTGCTGCAGGCGGGCACGCAGTATGTCCAGGCCGGCGCGCGACTCGTCGAGTGCCTGTCTGGAAATGAAATTCTTTGCGACCAATTCCTCGTTGCGCCTGTACCGGCTTTCTGCCAGTCGGAGATCCGCCTGGGTTCCGGCGAGGCGCGCGCGCGCGTCGGCGGAATCGAGCACGACCAGCACAGCGCCTTTTTTTACTGGCTGCCCTTCCTTGAACAACAACCTGTCGATACGGCCGTCGATTTCCGGACGCAGCATCACGCTGTCCTCGGCGATCAGTGCGCTCACCGCCTCGACCGTGTTCGTTACCGGGGTCTCGCCCACTTTCATCATGTTGACCGGAATGAAAGGCGGGCCCCCTGCCTGGGCGAAGGCAAGTATTGGAACGAACAGCAGGACAAGCAGGGCGCGCATGGAAGATTCCGGAAAAAGAACAAAAAGCTGCGATAGGTGCGCACATTAGCAGTTCTGTGATGAAACAAAAACCGTATGACGGTGTCGACGTGATATGGATTTGTAAGGATGGCGGTCTTGTGCCGACCGTCTTGATGCAATCCCTACTCTGAACAAATAGGCACCCCTATGCTGATACGCAAACCCGGCGACATCCTTCCTTCTGACATCACGCCGCCCGAGATTTATCGGGAACGTCGCCGCTTCATGCAGGGCATGGGGGTTTTGGCGGCCGGTGCCGTCCTCGGGGCCACACGGGATGCGCGGGCCGGTGCCAAACTGGCTGGTGTCCGCGCAAGCGCTTACAAGCTGGACGAAGAGAGAACCTCCTTCAAGGACGCCACCACCTACAATAATTTTTACGAGTTCGGCACCGGCAAGGCTGACCCGGCCGCAAGCGCGGGCAGCCTGAAGACGCGCCCATGGACAGTGACGGTCGAAGGGGAGGTCGGCCGTCCAAGAACCTATGACATCGAGGAACTGCTCAAGCTTGCGCCACTGGAAGAACGTGTCTACCGGTTGCGCTGCGTCGAGGGCTGGTCGATGGTGATTCCCTGGGTCGGATTTCCAATGCATGAAATCATCCGCCGCGCCGCGCCCACTGGCAATGCCCGCTACGTCGAGTTCGTGACGCTGAATGACCCCAGGCAGATACCCGGCCTGCGTTCACATGTGCTCGACTGGCCGTATGTCGAAGGGCTGCGGATGGATGAAGCGATGCATCCGCTAACGCTGCTGGCCGTCGGCATGTATGGTGAAGTGCTGCCCAACCAGAACGGTGCGCCGATCCGGCTGGTGGTGCCGTGGAAATACGGATTCAAGAGCGCCAAGTCCATCGTCAGGATCCGTTTTGTAGAGAAGCAGCCGCTCACCGCCTGGATGCGGGCGACGCCGAGCGAGTATGGCTTCTACTCCAACGTCAATCCCGAGGTCGATCATCCGCGCTGGAGCCAGGCAAAGGAGCGCCGTATTGGCGAATTTTTCAAGCGTGACACGCTCATCTTCAACGGCTACGGTTCGCAGGTTGCGCAGATGTACCGCGGCATGGATCTGAAAAAATACTTCTGATGGCCGCCGCCCTGCGCCACCCGAAGGTCTGGATTTTCGGCATCTGCCTGTTCCCCCTGGCTCGGCTTGTCTTTTTGGGTGGTAGTGGCGGCCTCGGGGCCAATCCGATCGAGTTCATTACGCACTCGACGGGTACCTGGACGCTGGCCGGTCTGATGGTGACGCTATCGGTGACGCCGCTGCGACGCCTGACCGGGCGCGCCGAACTGATTCGTTACCGGCGCATGCTGGGACTCTTCACCTTCTTTTACGCCTGCCTGCATTTCGTCACGTATGTCTGGCTGGACCAGTTCTTCGATCCGGCGGCTATTGCCAAGGACATCGTCAAACGGCCCTTCATCACGATTGGCTTCGCCGCCTTCGTCCTGCTCGTTCCGCTGGCTGCGACGTCGACGCGCGCCATGATGCGCCGGCTGGGCCGCCGCTGGCAGCAATTGCACCGACTGGTGTATCTCGTCGCCATACTTGGCGTCATTCACTATACGTGGCTGGTAAAGAAGGATCTGACGCAGCCACTGATCTACGGGGCGGTGCTGGCCCTGTTGATGATCATGCGCCTGCCATGGGGGGTCATGTTGCTACAGTCGGTGCGCAGCCGTTTCGTGCCGGCCAGATTCTGAATTCAGTCGAGCCGGTCCTTGCGGCGCGGGACTGAGAACCGACACAACAGGGACAGGCAACAAAAAACGGGGGACAAGCCCCCGTTTCAGATTGGGCAGTGCCCGACCTGTTAGAGCCCGAAAGGCTTGATGACCGGTACCGCCGGTGCGGGTGCAGCTGCAGGAGCAGGGGCAGGCTTGGCGGCAGGAGCCGCTTTCTTCGCGACTGGCTTCTTGGCTGCAGGCTTGGCTGCGACCTTGCGGGCTGCCGGTTTGGCTGCAGGCTTGGCTGCGACCTTGCGGGCTGCCGGCTTGGCGGCGGGCTTGGCTGCGACCTTGCGGGCTGCCGGTTTGGCTGCCGGTTTGGCTGCGACCTTACGGGCTGCCGGCTTGGCGGCGGGCTTGGCTGCGACCTTGCGGGCTACCGGTTTTTTGGCGGCGACTGGCTTTTTAGCCGGTGCAGCTTTCTTGGCCACGGGCTTTTTCGCTACCGGTTTTTTGGCGGCGACTGGCTTTTTAGCCGGTGCAGCTTTCTTGGCCACGGGCTTTTTCGCTACCGGTTTTTTGGCGGCGACTGCCTTTTTAGCCACGGGTTTTTTGGCAGCCGGGGCCGCCTTCTTGGCCGCCGGTTTGGCGGCGGGTTTCTTTGCTGTTGCCATCTAACACTCCTCAGAAGTTGAACACATTCACTTATCACTACAGCTTGATGCCACGTGCAGTTCGAATTTGCACTTCCAAAGCGTGGTATCGACAGGCGACCGACTTGCCTGAAACCCCCTAGATACCGGCGATACCGAGGCTCCGCTTGGTGAGCCTCATTCTAGTTACTTTTTTTTGGTGTTCAATCAATAGTCACGGGGTTGTCAAAATAATTTGCGTAAAATTGTCGCGGCTTAGCAAAATGTATCGATACGATACAAAAAAGCAGAAAAATTCCACGGGTAGCTTGTCCCGCGAACATCAATCAATAAGCCGCTCTCCGGCCATCATGCCTTCTTGAGTTTCACGTTCACGGATGAGATGAATTTCATTCTTGTCGATCAATATCTCCGCAGCCCGGGGGCGGGAATTGTAGTTGGAGGCCATGCTCATGCCGTAGGCTCCTGCGGAAAGCAGGGCGAGCAGGTCGCCTTCCTCGATCGCCAGGTCGCGCGCAAAGCCAAGAAAATCGCCCGTTTCGCAGATGGGGCCGACGATGTCATAGCGCTGCGCGGGTTCCTCTCGCTGAAAGACGGCGACGATCTCGTGATAGGCCTCGTACAACGCAGGACGCATCAAGTCGTTCATCGCCGCGTCGACAATGGCAAAGCTCTTGTCCTCCCCCGGCTTCAGGTATTCGACCCGGGTGAGCAATACACCGGCGTTGCCGACCAGCGAACGCCCCGGCTCCAGCAGCAGTTTCTCGCTGCGGGCGCGAAACCGGGCCGCGAGCGCGCGGCCGTAGGCAGCAAGATCAGGCGCGACTTCGTCGTGGTAACGGATTCCGACACCGCCTCCGAGGTCGACGTGATGCAGCGTGATACCCTCGGACGCCAGCGTATCGACCAGCGTCAGTACACGGTCTGCTGCATCGGCCAGCGGTGACAGGTCGGTCAGCTGCGAGCCGATATGGCAGTCGATTCCGGTGATCTTCAGGTTGGGCAGTCTGGCCGCCAGCCGATACAGTGCGGGCGCCTCGGCGATTGGCACGCCGAACTTGTTTTCCTTGAGCCCGGTGGAAATATAGGGATGTGTCATGGGATCGACGTCGGGGTTGACGCGAAAGGATACGGGCGCGACCTTTCCGGCTTCCCCCGCCACGCGATTCAGCCGGTGCAATTCACTGACCGACTCGACGTTGAAGCAGAGAATACCGGCATTGAGCGCGGCCCGCATTTCCGCCACGGTCTTGCCGACACCGGAGAACACCACCTTGCCCGGGTCGCCGCCAGCGGCCAGAACCCGGGCGAGCTCGCCGCCGGATACGATGTCGAAGCCAGCGCCGAGCCGGGCGAACAGGTTGAGGATGGCCAGGCTCGAGTTGGCCTTGACCGCGTAGCAGATCAGATGCGGTGTGGCAGCAAACGCCTGGTCATAGGCCTGGTAGGCATCTTGGAGCGCCTGACGGGAATAGACATAGAGGGGTGTACCGAAACGTTCGGCAAGGGTTTCCAGCGCCACGCCCTCAAGATGGAGGTGGCCGTCGAGTCGGTGCAGGGTATTCAACCTTGATTCCTCGGTTGACCGCTCGTTGCCCCTTGAAAGGGCGCACGGATGCGGTCGCAATTGCTTTCGATTGGGTTCATCATTTCGGTGGGAGCGCTACGCGCCCAATTGCACGGTTTCCATGCCGCCTGGCTGCGTTGCTCCTCCTTGCGGGGGAAGGCCCCGCCGCGTCGTCGCGTCTTGCCATACGACACGCAAACCGCGCACCAGGCCGCGTTCAACCAAGGAATCAAGGTTCAATTGGCAGTCCGTTGCGGTGCAGGAGGTTTTTCGGGAAGATACAGGTCACCCTTGGAGCCACAGGCCGTGAGGCCGAGTCCGCACAGCAGCAGGGACACTATATATATATGGCGCAGTTTCATGCGCGAAATGTTAGCACGGGACATCATGACGAAAACCGAATCAAGCGAAGTGGATTTCAATCAGGCCGTCACCGAAACCCTAGCCCGTATCGAGCAGGTGCTCGAAGACGCTGAGCTCGATTTCGAGACGCCGGCGGATGGCATCGTCGAGGTCGAGTTCGACGATGGCAGCAAGATCATCATCAACCGCCACGGCGTGGCGCGGGAAATTTGGGTGGCTGCGCGTTCAGGTGGCTTCCATTTCAGACCGAAGGGTGCAGACTGGGTCGACACCAAGAGCGGTGAGCCGCTCTACGACAAACTGGCTGCGTTGATTGCCGCGCAGGGTGGCGTCATGGTGCGTTTCTAGAAACGCTTGAAAAGCCAGGCGCTCACCCTGTTTGACCTGGTCGAGCGGCTGTCGCTGCTGACCCGTGCCGACCTGCGGCAGGCGGGTGCAGCGCAGGGACTGCAGCCGGTACACCTGCAGGTTCTGTTCTATCTGAACCAGGCCAACCGCTTCAGTAACACGCCGCAGGCGCTGACCGAGTATCTCGGACTAACCAAGGGAACCGTATCGCAAACGGTTCTGGTACTGGCGCGTCGCCGGCTGATCTCGCGCTATGCCGATCCCCGCGATGGCCGGGTGGTGAGATTGATTCTTGCCGAGGGCGGCACCAACCTTTTGAAGACCCTCAGTGCTGGAAGTGCCTGGCGCGACATCGTGCAAACCGCCAGCCCGGCGCGAGTGACGTCGGCGATGGTGGTGCTGCGACAGGTACTCGCCTCGGTGCAGGCGCAAAGCGGAAAACGCACGTTCGGTGTCTGTGTGACCTGCCGGCACAACCAGCGCCTGGGGCCGCGCAGCTATTTTTGCGGGCTGATGCGAGAGAAGCTCGGCAGTCCCGAGGTGCGGCGGATCTGCCGCGAGCACGCTCCGCCTGTGGCAACTGGGCCCGCTTAAATTGCGCTGTCTTGAATCCGTGTCCGCGCGCGCGCGACGGCCGCACGCACCTGTGCCGGTGCAGTGCCGCCCAGGTGATCGCGGGCGGCGAGCGAGCCTTCCAGCGTCAGCACGGCGTAGACGTCGTCCGCGATGATCGGGCTGAAGGCCTGCAATTCGGCGAGCGGCAGGTCGGCAAGGTCGCGTCCGCTGGTGTCGGCCGCACGCACCGCGCGCGCCACCACTTCATGGGCATCGCGGAAAGGCGTGCCTTTCTTGACAAGATAATCGGCCAGATCGGTCGCGGTGGCGAAGCCTTGCATCACAGCCGCGCGCATCGCCTCCGGCTTGACGGTGACGCCTCGCAGCATGTCGGCGTAGATCGCCAGGGTGTCGGTCAAGGTGTCGACGGTGTCGAACAGCGGCTCCTTGTCTTCCTGATTGTCCTTGTTGTATGCCAGCGGCTGGCCCTTCATCAGGGTCAGCAGGGCGACCAGGTGGCCGTTGACGCGCCCGGTCTTGCCGCGTACGAGTTCGGGCACGTCGGGGTTCTTCTTTTGCGGCATGATGGAAGAGCCGGTGCAGAAGCGGTCGGCCAGATCGATGAAGCCGAAGCGTGGGCTCATCCACAGGATCAATTCCTCAGACAGACGCGACAGATGCGTCATCACCAGTGCGGCCGCGGCGCAAAACTCGATGGCGAAGTCGCGGTCGGCGACGGCGTCGAGCGAGTTCTCGCAGACCGCGTCGAAACCGAGCTGGTCGGCAACGAACTGGCGGTCGATCGGGTAACTGGTCCCGGCCAGGGCGGCAGCCCCGAGGGGCAGACGGTTGACGCGGCGGCGGCAGTCGGCCATGCGCTCGGTGTCGCGCGCCAGCATTTCGAAGTAGGCCAGCAGATGGTGACCGAAAGTTACTGGCTGCGCGACCTGCAGGTGGGTGAAGCCGGGCATCACGGTGTCGGTGTGTTGTTCGGCGAGGTCGACGAGCGAAGTTTGGCAGGCCTTGAGGCCGGCCAGAATGCGGTCGATCGCGTCGCGCAAATAGAGGCGAATGTCGGTCGCCACCTGGTCGTTGCGCGAGCGGCCGGTGTGCAGGCGCTTGCCGGCATCGCCGATTTTGGCAGTGAGGGCGGCCTCGATATTGAGGTGGACGTCCTCCTTGTCCAGCGACCAGGCAAACTGGCCGGCGCGAATCTCGGCCAGCAACTCGGCCATGCCGTGCCGAATAGATGCGAGGTCTTCCTTGGACAGGACGCCGACGTGGTGCAACATGGCGGCGTGCGCCAGCGACCCCTGAATATCGAACTCGGCCAGCCGATAATCGAAAGGTATGGACGCGGTGTAGCGTTTGACGATTTCTGAAACCGGCTCGGAAAAGCGGCCGGACCAGACGGCAGGCGTGCCGTCAGATGGCGTTGTTGGCGTGCTCATGGGGCATAAGCGGGGAATGAAAAGAAAGAATCATAACAACCGACAGGTCGAATTGCCGAACTTCTGTCACCTCGGAGTGAACCTGCGCATCGCCCTGACGGTGGAAGCCGCGCTGGTGGCGGGCGTGGTGGCGCGTGCCTCAAGTGCACAGGCATTCTGGGCGGAATTCATCGAACTGTCGGCGCTGGCGCAACCCGCCTTGCTGCTCAGTCTGCTGGCCTTGTGCGCGGCGGGGCGCTGGCTGCGCAGCCTGCCTTACCGGCTGGGGGTCGGATTCACGCTGGCGCTCGGCGTCGCAGTGCCGGTACTTGTCACGCAGTGGCTCAAGCCCCTGCTGGCCGAAACGACGGTGTTTCCGCTCATCTGGGTGGCGCTGTTTGCCTTGTTGATCGGCGGCGGACTGCTGGCCTATTTCAACCTGCGTGCCCGAGCCTTGTCGCCCGCAATCACCGAAGCGCGCCTGCAGGCATTGCAGGCGCGCATCCGCCCCCATTTCCTGTTCAACAGCCTCAACGCGGTGCTGTCGCTGGTGCGCAGCGATCCACGGCGCGCGGAGCATGCGCTGGAAAACATGGCCGACCTGTTCCGTGCGTTGATGAGCAATGCCAGCCAGCTGGATCGTCTGGAGGACGAGGTCGCGCTCACGCGTGCCTATCTCGAACTCGAGCAGCTGCGTCTGGGTGATCGCCTGCAGGTCACCTGGCACATCACCAAGATGCCGGCCGACGCCTTGATTCCGCCGCTCGTTATTCAGCCATTGGTGGAGAACGCGGTCTACCACGGCATCGAACCGCAACCCGAAGGCGGGGAAATCAGCCTCAACATCTATCTCAGTGCCGACAAGGTGCACATCGTGGTGCGCAATCCGATTGCCACCGACACCAGCCACCACAAAGGCAACCGCATCGCGCTGGCGAATATCCGTGAACGTCTGCTGCTGCATTTTGATCTCGATGCCCAACTCAAGTTGGAACCGCTGGGCGCCGTTTATCAGGTGCACATCGTGATTCCCTATACCCGTGAACGCACCCAGCCCGCCCCTGCGCCTTCTCATCGTCGATGACGAGGCACCCGCGCGTCGCCGTCTGCGAGACGTGCTGGCGGATTGTGCCGGGCAGATCTCGGTCGATGTCGTCGGCGAAGTCGACAACGGGCTGGATGCCCTGAGCCAGATTCAGCAACAGGCAGTCGATACGGTGCTGCTCGACATCCGCATGCCCGGCATGGACGGACTGGAATGCGCGGCCCACCTCAACCGGCTGGACAATCCGCCTGCCATCATCTTCAGTACCGCCTACGATGCCTACGCCTGCCAAGCGTTCGATCTCAACGCCGTCGACTATCTGCTGAAGCCGGTGCGCGCCGACCGCTTGGTGCGGGCTTTGTCGCGAGCGCACAGCCTGAGCGCAGCAACGATCGATCACCTGCGCGAAGCGCATCCCAAGGCGCGCACGCATCTTTCGGTCAACGAGAAAGGCCGCATCGTCCTGATTCCGGTGACCGAAATCCTGTATTTGAAGGCGGAACTCAAATACGTCACCGTATGCACCGCGACCCGCGAATTCCTGATCGAGGAATCGCTGACCCGGCTGGAGAGCGAATTCGCCGAGGCCTTTCTGCGTATTCACCGCAACTGCCTGGTCGCGAGCGCACGCATCCGTGAAATCGGCAAATTGCCAGGTGACGATGACGGCCATTTCCTTCGGCTGGATGGGCTCGATGAGCGGCTGATGGTCAGCAGACGGCAGTATTCCGCTTTGCGGGAAAAAATAAAGTCAATATAAACAACCGTTTGCACCCGTCCTACAACTAAAGTTGTATAGCCAGCTGAAGAATCCCTTCGTAGGATGAACGGGCTTGCAGTTTGCGCCGCAAGCTGGAAGTTCTCCGCAACGAGGGGCGTGTCTCCTCTGTTAAGCCGGGTTCGCAAGAACCCGGCATTTTTTTGTCCGCGCTCGGTATCATGGTGTGCATGAACAACGAGACACCTGACCTTTACCCGCAAGGAGTAGGCCGTGGTTGCCCCGCTTCGGGGATAAATAAAGACGCTGAAGCGTCAACAACCACGCTCACCGAAACCGAACTTGCCAGCGAAACCGTCTTCAAAGGACGGCTGCTGCATGTCAAAGCCGACCGAGTACGTTTGCCTGACGGCACCGAATCGACGCGCGAATACATCGTCCACCCTGGCGCCATCGTCATCCTCCCGGTGTTCGAGAATGGCGACCTGCTGCTGGAACGCCAGCACCGCTACCCGCTGCACCGCGACTTCATCGAGTTTCCGGCAGGCAAGATCGATCCTGGCGAGGACGATCTCAACTGCGCCATGCGTGAACTCGAAGAGGAAACCGGTTATACCGCCAGCGAGTGGCGTTCCGTCACCACCATCTATCCCTGCATCGGCTATTCCGACGAGCGTCTGGCGTTCTATCTGGCGCGTGGGCTCGAACCCGGCACCCACGGCCGCGACCCGGACGAGTTCCTGGAAATCCTGCGGGTGCCGTTCGGCGAGGCGATGGACTGGCTGCGCAATGGCAAGATTTGCGAGACAAAGACCGTGGTCGGGCTGTTCTGGCTGGAGAAGATGCTGGAGCAGGGCTGGTAACGCATGTCGCATCCTGCCCGTCTTGCCCTGTCGGTCGCCGCGTTTTTCGGTGCGTGGCTGCTGATTTTCTTCCTGTCGCTGATGGTGCTGCCCGAGTCATTGCATTGGCTGCAACCCTTGGGGGCACTGGGGTTTGCCATCTGGGCGGCGCGCCGGGTGTGGTTGCAGCTCGAAGACGTCGCTGCAACCGGCCTGCCCGTATTCGTCGGCACGGGGGCGCTGATGCTCGGCGGACTCGGGTTCGTGCTGGGCTTTTTCGGTCCCATGGTCTTCGCGCCCGAAGCGAATCAGGGGCCGCTGCTCGGCATTTTCATCACCGGTCCGGGCGGCGCAGCGCTCGGTGCTGTCACCGGCTGGCTCGTCTGGCTGAAACGGCGCGGCTGAGCCCGCCCCTGCCGCGTCAGCCAGGTGTGTAGCCCAGGTTCGGCGCCAGCCAGCGCTCCGCGGTCTGCATGTCCCAGCCCTTGCGGCGGGCGTAGTCCTCCACCTGGTCGCGCTCGATCTTGGCCACCGCGAAATACTGGCTGTCGGGATGCGACAGGTAAAACCCCGACACCGCCGCGCCTGGCCACATGGCGTAGTTCTCGGTCAGCTTCACACCGATCCGGTCGGTGGCATCGAGCATGTGAAACAGCCCGGCTTTTTCACTGTGTTCGGGGCAGGCGGGATAGCCGGGCGCGGGGCGGATGCCCTGGTATCTCTCGGCGATGAGGTCGTCGTTGGGCAGGGCCTCGTCAGCGGCATAGCCCCAGAATTCGCGGCGCACGCGCAGATGCAGGTGCTCGGCGAAGGCCTCGGCGAGACGGTCGCACAGCGACTTGAACAGGATCGCCGAGTAGTCGTCGTGCGCGGCCTCGAAGGCCTTGGCACGTTCGTCCTCGCCGATGCCGGCAGTGACGACGAAGGCACCGAGGTAGTCCCTGATGCCGGATTCGCGCGGTGCGACGAAGTCGGCGAGGCACAGATTGGCGCGTCCTTCCGGCTTTTTCATCTGCTGGCGCAGGTTGTGCCAGACCATGAGCATCTTCTTGCGCGATTCGTCCACATAGATCGCGATGTCGTCATCGTTCACGCTGTTTGCGGGAAACAGGCCGAACACGGCGCGCGCCTCGACCCAGTTCTCCGCGATCATCTTCTGCAGCATCGCCTGGGCATCGTGGTAGAGCTTCGTTGCCTCGGCACCGACCACTTCGTCGTCGAGGATTTTCGGGAATTTGCCGTGCAGTTCCCATGACGAGAAGAACGGCGTCCAGTCGATAAGATCGGCCAGTTTGGCGAGGTCGTAGGCCTCCAGAACCTGCACTCCCGTCTGCCTAGGAACCGGCGGCCGGTAGCGGGGCCAGTCGACCCTGAACCTGTTGGCGCGCGCCTCGGCAAGCTTCAGCCGCACAGCGTCGGACTTGTGTTTGAGGTGGCGTTCGCGCGTGGCCGCATAGTCCGCCTTGATTTCAGCTGCAAACGCGTCGCGCATGTCGTTCGACAGCAACTGGGTGCAGACGCCGACCGCGCGCGAGGCGTCCTTCACGTACACCACCGGGTGTTCGTAGTTGGGCTCGATTTTCACCGCAGTGTGCGCCAGGGACGTCGTCGCACCGCCGATCAACAGAGGAATGGTGAAGCCCTGGCGCTGCATTTCCTTGGCGACATGCGCCATTTCTTCGAGCGAGGGCGTAATGAGGCCCGACAGGCCGATGATATCGGCCTTGTGTTCCTTTGCGGCGTCGAGAATTTTCTGCGCCGGCACCATCACGCCGAGGTCGACGATGTCGTAGCCGTTGCAGCCGAGCACCACGCCGACGATGTTCTTGCCGATGTCGTGGACGTCGCCCTTGACCGTCGCCATGATGATCTTGCCGGCGCTCTGCGCGTCGCCGGCCTGCTTGTCGGCCTCGATGAACGGTAGCAGATGCGCCACCGCCTGCTTCATCACGCGTGCGGACTTCACGACCTGCGGCAGGAACATCTTGCCCGCGCCGAACAGGTCGCCGACCACGTTCATGCCGGCCATCAGCGGGCCCTCGATCACGTGCAGCGGGCGCTCGGATTCGAGCCGCGCGGCTTCGGTGTCCTCGACGATGAATTCGGTGATGCCCTGCACCAGCGCATGACTCAAGCGTTCGTTCACCGGCAGGCTGCGCCAGGCCAGATCGACGACCTTTTCCCTGGTACCGCCTTTGACGTTCTCGGCGAAGCTCACCAGCCGCTCGGTTGAATCATCACGGCGATTCAAGAGCACGTCCTCGACGCGCTCCTTCAGTTCGGGGTCGAGGTTGGCATACACGCCGAGCTGGCCGGCGTTGACGATGCCCATATCCATGCCGGCCTGGATCGCGTGGTAGAGGAAGGCGGTGTGGATCGCCTCGCGCACCGCGTCGTTGCCGCGGAACGAGAAGCTGACGTTCGACACGCCGCCGGAGATGTGCGCGTGCGGCAGGTTCTGGCGGATCCAGCGGGTGGCCTCGATGAAGTCCACCGCGTAGTTGGCGTGCTCCTCGATGCCGGTGGCGACCGCGAAGATGTTGGGGTCGAAGATGATGTCCTCGGCCGGGAAGCCGACCGTTTCGGTCAAGAGCTTGTAGGCTCGGGCGCAGATTTCGGTCTTGCGGGCGTAGGTATCGGCCTGTCCGACTTCGTCGAAGGCCATCACGATCACCGCCGCACCGTAGCGTCGGCACAGCCGGGCGCGTTCGATGAACTCCGCTTCGCCTTCCTTCATCGAGATCGAGTTGACGATGCCCTTGCCCTGGATGCACTTGAGGCCGGCCTCGATGACGCTCCACTTCGACGAGTCGACCATGATCGGCACGCGCGCGATGTCGGGCTCCGAGGCGATCAGGTGCAGGAAGCGCACCATCGCCGCCTCGGCGTCGAGCATGCCCTCGTCCATGTTGATGTCGATGACCTGCGCGCCGTTTTCCACCTGCTGGCGCGCCACCGATAGCGCGTCGTCGTAGCGGCCCTCGAGGATCATGCGGGCGAAGGCTTTCGAGCCAGTGACGTTGGTGCGCTCACCGACGTTGACGAACAGCGAATCCTTGCCGACGTTGAACGGCTCCAGGCCGGACAGGCGCATGGCCGGCTCCAGCACGGGCGGCACACGCGGTGCGACGCCTTCGACCGCTTTCGCTATCGCAGCGATGTGCGCCGGCGTCGTGCCGCAGCAGCCGCCGACGATGTTCAGGAGCCCCGAACGCGCCCATTCGCCGATATGAACCGCCATCTCCGCGCCGTCCATGTCGTACTCGCCGAAGGCATTCGGCAGGCCGGCGTTGGGATGGGACGAGATGAATGTGTCGGCTTTGCTCGACAGTTCCGCAACGTATTGGCGCAGCAGGTCGGGGCCGAGCGCGCAGTTGAAGCCGATCGACAGCGGACGGGCGTGGCGCACCGAGTTCCAGAATGCCTCGGCCGTCTGGCCTGACAAGGTGCGGCCGGAGGCGTCGGTAATGGTTCCGGAGATCATCACCGGCAGCCGCATATTGTGAGCGTCAAAGTATTCCTCGATGGCGAACAGCGCGGCCTTGGCGTTGAGCGTGTCGAAAACGGTCTCGACGATCAGGATGTCGACGCCGCCCTTGACCAGGCCGTCGACGGCTTCCAGATAGGCTGCGCGCAGTTGGTCGAAACTGACGTTGCGGAAGCCAGGGTCGTTGACATCGGGTGAAATGGTCGCGGTGCGCGAGGTTGGGCCGAGCACGCCGGCGACGAAGCGCGGCTTGTCCGGATTCTGCGCGGTCGCCTCGTCGGCGGCCTCGCGCGCCAGCCGGGCGGCGGCGAAGTTGAGCTCCGGCACCAGGTGTTCCATGTGGTAATCCGCCATTGAAATCGCGGTGGCGTTGAAGCTGTTGGTCTCGAGGATGTCGGCCCCGGCAGCCAGGTACTGGGCATGGAGTTCCTTGATGATCTGCGGCTGGGTCAGGCACAGCAGGTCGTTGTTGCCCTTCAGGTCGTGGGCGAAGTCGGCAAAGCGCTCGCCACGATAGTCCGCTTCAGTCAGCTTGTAGGTCTGGATCATCGTCCCCATCGCGCCGTCGAGGATCAGGATGCGCTGGGCGAGCAGGGAATACAGCAGGTCGGTGCGGGTCATGGCAGGAAGTCGACTGGGCAATCGAGCATTATATTCGGTTGGCGTGAAGCCTTCCGGCAATGCTATCGTTGCGCACGATCAAGCCATCTGGGAGTCTGCGATGAAACATCTTGAACCTGCCGAAGCCCATGATTTTTTGCACACGCACCCCGAGGCGGTGTTCATCGATTGCCGCTCGGAAATCGAGTACCTGTTCGTCGGGCATCCGATCGGCGCGATTCACATTGCCTGGCAGGACGGTCCGGACTGGGACATCAATCCGGATTTCCTCGGTCACGCGCGCAAGGCGGCGTCGGCCAACCGACCGGTTGTGCTGATCTGCCGCTCGGGGCGGCGTTCGGTGGAAGCGGGGCGTTACCTCGAAAAATACAATTTCCCTGAAGTTTACAATGTGCTGCATGGATTCGAGGGTGACATGGATGAAACCCGCCATCGCAGCACCAGGAATGGCTGGCGCTTCGACGGTCTGCCGTGGGAACAGACCTGATCTTGATTGAGGGAACCGCCAGCTATTTTGCATGCCGGACTTGATTCGGCAACCCGATTGCTTGAGCTGGCTGGACTCCGGCCTTTGCCGGGATGCCGAATCCGGATCTTGTTGAAGTGTTTCTAAGCCAGCGACACCCCCAGCCAGGCGCCGATGAGCCAGGTCGCCAACCCGGCGGCGCCCCCGATTGCCAGCATGCGCAGGCCGCTCAGGGTGGCATGGCGGCCGGTGAACAGGCTCATGCTGGCGCCGACGCTGAACAGGCCCAGCGCGGTGAACGCGATGGAGAGGCTGAGCGCCTCGCCATGCCCGATCAGGAAAGGCACCAGCGGCAACGCCGCGCCGGCGGTAAAGGCCGCGAACGACGAGATGGCGGCCACCCAGGGTGAGCCGAGTTCGTCGGGATTGAGGCCGAGTTCCTCGCGCGCCAGCGTGTCGAGCGCGCGCTCGGGATCCTGCATCAGCGTGTCGGCCACGCGCCGCGCCTCGTCTATCGGCATGCCCTTGGCGGCATAGATCAGCGCAAGCTCGGCCGCTTCTTCCTCGGGGTATTCTTCCAGTTCGTCGCGTTCCAGGCCGATCTGGTATTCGAACATTTCGCGCTGCGAGCGCACCGAGACGTATTCGCCCGCCGCCATCGAGAATGCGCCGGCCAGCAGTCCGGCCACCCCGGTCAGAACGATGATGGAGGGCTCCGCCGCCGCGCCGGCGACGCCATAGATCAGCGCGGCATTCGACACCAGGCCGTCGTTGACGCCGAACACGCCGGCCCGCAGGGCATTGCCGGCGGCGCCGTTCTGGTGGCGCTTGCCGATGTCGTCGAGGCGGGTCGGCATGGGATGATGCGGCGTACTGTGCGTATAGAGCGCCATGCCGCGCACCTTCATGGCCGCGAGCACGCTGCGCATGGCACGCGGCTTGAACGCGCGGGTGAGTCCCGCCACGACACGGGTGCGCAGGTCGGGATGGAAGGTGGTGGGTGCGTGGCCGCCTTTTTTCTCGATGACGCCCAGCCAGATATCCGACTGCTCGTCGGCGGCCTGTGCCAGTTCGTTGAACAGCGACTCGCGCGGCGTGCCGCGTTCGCATTCGGCCACTACGCGATACAGCCAGGCCGAGCGTTTTTCTTCCTGCCAGGATTCGTAGGGATCACTCATCCCAGAAGCCGCAGTTGGACGCGTTCGATGGGGCGTCTAGGCGCGTGGCAGCCCCATTGATTGGATGATTGAATGGAAGCGGGACAGTATTCATGGCGAACTGCAAGAATATACCAAGCGGTCGGCTGCGTTTTTTGGAATCATGCCTGTCTCCGGTATTGGATGGCCTCTGCCAGATGCGCCGTGCCGATGGTTGCGGATCCTGCCAGATCGGCCACGCTGCGCGCCAGCTTGAGCACGCGGTGATAGGCTCGCGCCGACAGATTTAAACGCGCGATGGCCTGCTTGAGCAGGGTTTCTCCGGCCGCATCGAGGGCGCAGAACCGGTCGATTTCCTGAGTGCCCAGCGCGGCATTGGGCTTGCCCTGGCGCTGCATCTGGCGGTCGCGTGCGCCCTGCACGCGGTCGCGGATCGCCGTGCTGACTTCTCCCGTGCCGGCCTGCGTCAGTTCGTCCTCGGTCAGCGCGGGTACGCTGATCTGGATGTCGATGCGGTCGAGTAGCGGACCGGATATGCGTGCGCGGTAGCGGGCGATCTGATCCGGCGTGTCGCGGCAGGCCTGGGTGGGGTGGCCAAGATAGCCGCAGGGGCAGGGGTTCATCGCGGCAATCAATTGGAACCGTGCGGGAAAATCAGCCTGTCGTGCTGCGCGCGAGATCGTGATATGGCCGGTTTCCAGCGGTTCGCGCAGCACTTCCAGCACCTGGCGCGAGAACTCCGGCAGTTCGTCGAGAAACAGCACGCCGTGATGCGCCAGTGAAATCTCGCCCGGTCGCGGGTTGCCGCCGCCGCCCACCAGCGCGACCGCCGAGGCCGTGTGGTGCGGTGCACGAAACGGACGACGTCGCCAGTGCTCGAAGCGAAAGCCGCCGTTGAGCGACTGCACGGCTGCCGCCTCCAGTGCTTCCGTCTCGCTCATCGCGGGCAGGATGCCGGGGAAACGTGCGGCGAGCATCGACTTGCCGGTGCCGGGCGGCCCCGCCATCAGTATCGAGTGGCCGCCCGCCGCCGCGACTTCAAGCGCGCGCTTGGTGGCGGCCTGGCCCTTGACGTCGACAAAATCGGGATAGTCCGGACCGGGGCGGACCGTACCAAACTCGGGCGCGATGAGCGAGGTCTGCCCGGCCAGCCAGGCGCAGACATCTAGCAGGCTGGTTGCGCCCAGCGCCTCCACGCCGCTGGCAAGCGCCGCCTCGGCAGCCGATTGCGCAGGCAGCACCAGTTGCCGGCCGGCTGAACGTGTAGCCAAAGCCATCGCCAGTGCGCCACGCACCGGGCGCAACTCGCCGGTGAGCGCAAGTTCGCCGGCGAATTCGGCATGCTGGAATTTATCGGCTGGAATCTGGCCCGAGGCGGCGAGGATCGCCAGCGCGATCGGCAGATCGAAGCGGCCGGACTCCTTGGGCAGGTCGGCCGGGGCGAGGTTGACGGTGATGCGGCGCGCGGGGAATTCGTAGTGCGCGTTCTGGATCGCGGCACGCACGCGGTCGCGCGCTTCCTTCACTTCGGTCTCGGGCAGCCCCACCAGCGTGAATGCCGGCAGGCCGTTGGCCAGATGCGCTTCCACCACCACCTCGGGCGCGTTCATGCCGTTCAATGCCCGGCTCTTGACGACGGCGACGGCCACCTTATTGGGTGCGCTGCTGTTCCAGTTCGGCCAGGCGGGCTTCCAGTTGTTCGAGCTTCGCGCGCGTTCGGGCAAGCACTTCCGCCTGCACGTCGAATTCCTCCCGGCTGACCATGTCGAGCTTGCCCAGCATCGAGGTGACTCCGGCCCTGAGATTCTGTTCGATGTCCTTCGCCGGGGACTGCTTGAACACCTCGCCGAGCTTGCTGGCGAGATCATTGATGAATGCGGGATTGGGAAATTTCGGGTTCGGGTTCATGACGGTCTCCAGTTAAGGAGAGTGTAACAAGCGGCGTGCGGTGGGGGGCGGCACAAAGACCGTGCATGGTCACGGTACGGCGCACCAATTAAGTGCGGCCTTTGCCGCCAGGATTGGGCGCACAATCCTAAGCTATTGTTATTTAATGAGAATAAGGCTGGCATGGCTTGTGCTAAACGTGGAGTGCGATTTTGCGCGTTTTCACTTTCGGAGAAATTTCATGAAAAAGCTTGTTCACGCATTGGTTCTGACTGGTTTGGTGGGGCTGCCCACTTTTGCGATGGCTGAGGAGACGCCTGCGGCTGAGGAAAGCCCGCATTCGATCAGCGCCAACGTTTCCCTGACCTCGAATTACATTTTCCGCGGCATTTCCCAGACGGGCGGTGACCCGGCCATTCAGGGCGGATTCGATTACGGCCACAGCAGCGGATTCTACCTCGGCACGTGGGCGTCCAACGTCGGCTGGATTGAAGACTTCCAGGGTTACGACTCCGGCAACATGGAGATCGATCTCTACGGCGGCTTCCGCGGCAGCATAGGCGCGACCGATTTCACCTACGACGTGGGCGCAATCCAGTACTGGTACCCCGGTGATAAAGGTGGCGCTGTTTCTGCCGACACGACCGAGATTTATGGTGCTGCGGGCTGGAAGTGGTTCACGGCCAAGTATTCCTACTATGTCAGCGATGAGGTATTTGGCTTCGCCAATGCCGATGGTTCCTACTACCTGGGTCTGTCCGGCAGCCTGCCGATCGAAGAAACTGGCATCACTGTGGGCGCGACCTGGGGGACGTTCAAGTTCAAGAACAACGGCAACCAGGACTATGACGACTGGAGTTTCAGCGCGACCTATGACATGGGCAAGCTGGGCAAGCTCGGTGATGGTGTGACTGTTGGCTTGAAGTACACCGACACCAATGCCGACAAGGCCTACTGGACCGATGCCAACGGCCAGAATCTGGCCAAAGGAACAGCCACCGTGTGGGTTGCCAAAGCTTTCTGATGTGACGCCCCATCGGAGCGGTCACTGCACCGCTCCATTTTTCCCCTTGTCCTGATCTGGGAGACAACATGAAATTCGTAACGGCAATCATCAAGCCGTTCAAGCTGGACGAAGTGCGCGAGGCGTTGTCCGCCATCGGCGTCACCGGCCTGACGGTTACTGAAGTAAAAGGGTTTGGACGGCAAAAAGGCCACACCGAGCTGTATCGCGGCGCGGAATACGTGGTCGATTTCCTGCCCAAAGTGAAGATCGAAGTGGCCATCAAGGCCGAGTTGCTGGAGCGCGTGATCGAGGCGATCGAAAAAGCGGCCAACACCGGCAAGATCGGCGACGGCAAGATTTTTGTCACCAGCCTGGAGCAGGTCGTACGCATCCGTACGGGCGAATCCGGCCCCGAAGCCCTGTGAGGAGAATGAACATGAAGAAGCTATTTGCCTCGTTGGGCTTGATGCTGGCCCTGCTTTCTCCCGGCCTGACATTGGCCGAAACGGATGTTCTTGTGAAAGAAGGCATCGTGGCCGAAACCGTCGCTGACGAAGCCGTTGCGGCTGAAGCCGGCGCTGTCGTGGGCGCCGAAGCTGTCGTGGCCGCAGAGGCTGCCGCGGCTGAGGCTGCACCGCCCGTGCCGGACAAAGGCGACACGGCATGGATGATGGTGTCCACTCTGCTGGTCATTCTAATGATCGTTCCTGGCGTGGCGCTGTTCTATGGCGGCCTGGTACGTTCCAAGAACATGCTGTCGGTGCTGACGCAGACGATGGCCATCTTCTGCCTGATTTCGGTCCTGTGGGCGGTATACGGCTACTCGCTGGCATTCGGCGACGGCGGCGGGCTCAACTGGGCGATCGGCGATCTGTCGAAGCTGTTCCTGGCTGGCATTACGCCTGACAGCACCGCGGCGACCTTCACCGATGGCGTGGTGATTCCCGAACTCGTGTTCGTGGCCTTCCAGCTGACCTTTGCCGCCATCACCGTGGCGCTGATCATCGGCGGCCTGGCCGAGCGGGTGAAGTTCTCGGCCCTGATGGTGTTCGGTGCGCTGTGGTTCACGTTCTCCTACCTGCCGATCACGCACATGGTGTGGGCAACTGGGGGCTATCTGTTCGAGCACGGCGCCCTCGATTTCGCCGGTGGTACCGTGGTGCACATCAATGCGGGTATCGCGGCGCTGGTCGGTGCCATCGTGCTGGGCAAGCGTATCGGTTACGGCCGTGACGCGATGCCGCCGCACAGCCTGCCGATGACCATGATCGGGGCTTCGCTGCTGTGGGTGGGCTGGTTCGGCTTTAACGCCGGTTCCAACCTCGAGGCCACCGGTGGTGCAGGCCTGGCCTTCATCAACACCATCCTGGCAACGGCTGCTGCGGGCATGTCCTGGATGCTGGCTGAATGGATGCTGCGCGGCAAGCCTTCCATGCTCGGTATCGCATCGGGTGTGGTGGCCGGCCTGGTGGCGGTCACTCCGGCTGCCGGTCTGGTCGGTCCGATGGGCGCCATCATCCTCGGCGCAGTGGCCGGTGTGGTCTGCCTGTGGGGTGCATCTGGCCTGAAAAAGGCGCTGGGCTACGACGACAGCCTGGACGTGTTCGGCATCCACGGCATCGGTGGCATCATCGGCGCCATCGGCACCGGCATCTTCGTTTCGCCGGCTCTGGGTGGCGTGGGGGTGGACGGCTACACCATGGGAGGTCAGGTTCTGACCCAGGCTACGGGTGTGGGCATCACCATCCTCTGGTCGGGCGTGGTCAGTCTGGTCGCATTCAAGCTGATCGACATGACCATGGGACTGCGTGTTACCGAAGAACAGGAACGCGAAGGTCTGGATACCGCAAGCCACGGCGAGCGGGCCTACAGTCTCTAAACCATCCTTTCTCCGAAGGAAGCTGGGGCGCTCTGCAGGGCGCCCCTTTTTATTGTGTGTCCGTCGTTCACTGTTCGAAACGGTGGTCATCTCACGCCTGCTCCTGGCTTGTTCACCGACCGCACGTAGGCCCCGTTCATGTCACCCGAGTGGTCCCGGCCTGTTCATTTACCAATGCCAAATCAGTGCACTTGCGCACTAAAACAATGCTCGATTCAGCTTGCCAAGGCAAACGTCGATATGTCGTTTCGTCTTTATATTCATGGTGATGGAGAAGATCGGATGACATGGCACAGGCGTTGCTACGGGGTAAATGAATATTACGAATATTCACTTCGGTAATACCACTTTTCCAAGGAGCCCACCATGAATGTGAAGCACATCAGCAGTACCCTGAAGACGCTGTTCACCCGGCTGATACTCCCTGCTGCCGCCGCCCTGTCCATTTCGGCTCACGCCGCCCAACCGCTGAAGATCGGCTACAGCGACTGGCCGGGCTGGGTGGCGTGGCAGGTGGCCATCGACAAGGGATGGTTCAAGGAAGCGGGCGTGCCTGTCACCTTCGAGTGGTTCGACTACTCCGCTTCCATGGACGCCTTCGCGGCCGGCAAGATCGACGCCGTCACCATGACGAACGGGGATGCACTGGTTACGGGTGCAGCGGGAGGCAAGAGCGTCATGGTCATGCTCACCGATTATTCCAACGGCAACGACATGATCATCGGAAAGCCGGGTGTCCGTTCCATCAAGGACCTGAAGGGCAAGAAGGTGGCAGTGGAAATGGGCTTCGTGGAGCACCTGCTGCTGCTCAACGGCCTGAAAAAAGCGGGCATGAAGGAGTCCGACGTCACGCTGGTGAACGCCAAGACCAACGAGATGCCGCAGATGCTGGCGTCGGGCGACGTCGTCGCGATCGGTGCCTGGCAGCCCATCGCCGGCCAGACCATGAAGTCGGTGCCGGGTGCCAGGCCCATCTACACGTCCGCCGACGAGCCTGGCCTGATCTATGACGTGCTCGCCGTGAATCCCGCCAGCGCCAAGCAGCGCCGTGCCGACTGGATCAAGGTCGTGAAGGTGTGGGACCGCGTGGTGAAGTACATCAATGATCCCAAGACCCAGCCCGATGCCGTGAAGATCATGGCTGCCCGGGTCGGCGTCTCGCCTGAAACCTACCTGCCCCTGCTCAAGGGCACCCGGCTCCTGAGCCTGGACGAGGCGAAAAAGATCTACGTCAAGGGCGATGGCTTCAAGACGCTTTATGGCTCGTCCAAGATCGCTGACGAATTCAACGTCGCCAACGACGTCTACAAGTCGCCCCAGGACCTGGACAGCTATCTGGATGCGTCCTTCACCAACGCCAAGTAATCCTTGACAAGCCCGGAGCGGAAATGAGCCTGATCGCCAAGCTGACCGACAGCGAGACGCGCAAGCGCGCCTTGCTTGGAATCGGCTCATTCCTGCTGCCGTTGCTGGTCTGGAGCCTGGTGAGCTACGTCCCGTTCATCTGGCATCCCAAGGTCGAGGTCACCGTGCCCGGTGGCGTCGACTATTTCCAGGTCGGCATGCTGGTGGACAGGGTCCAGTTCGAGGACGAAGTCGCCTACGCGCGCGAGCAGCATCTGGCGCTCCCGGCCGGCAAACCGGCCAACCCCATCTACCTGCCTGCGCCGCACGAGGTGGCAAAGGCGTTTTACACGGGCTTCACCAAGCCACCGGTGCAGAAGGACGCGCCCTGGCTGCACGAGAGTCTGTGGCACAGCATCCAGATCATCTTCTGGGGCTTCCTGATTTCCTCGCTCATCGGCGTGCCGCTAGGCATTCTGGCCGGGACCTATACGACCTTCGCCCGTCTGAGCGAACCCTTCATCGAATATTTCCGCTACCTGCCGGCGCCCGCCTTCGGCGCCCTGGCGGTGGCCATCCTCGGCATCTACGACGGACCCAAGATCGCGATCATCGTCATCGGCACGCTGTTCCAGCAGGTGCTGATCATCGCCAATACCACGCGCAAGCTGGAAGCCACGATCATCGAGGCTGCGCGCACCCTGGGCGCGCGCGGGGTCAAACTGCTGACCAAGGTGGTGGTGCCGGGCATTCTGCCCGATCTCTACCGCGACCAGCGCATCCTGCTGGGCTGGGCCTGGACCTACCTGATCGTTGCCGAGCTGATCGGCACCAGTTCCGGCATCACCTTCTATATCACCCAGCAGGCCCGCTACCAGCATTTCGACAACGTCTACGCCGCGATCATGATCATCGGCATCATCGGCTTCGGCACCGACCTGATCCTGGGCGGCCTCGGACGCCGCCTGTTCCCCTGGGACCGTGCCCAGGACCGCCGCTGAGGGACCACGCCATGAACCCGAACACCTCACTCAGCTACCTGGACCAGTCGGCAGACGTGAAGGCGCGCTTTGACAGGATCAACCAGCGCGAAACCATTCTCGAAGTGCGCAACCTCGGCAAGCGCTTCCGCTCGCAGCAGGGCGAAGTCGAAGCCCTGCGCGGCATTAATTTCAGCGTGCGCCGCCGCGAATTCGTCTGCGTCATCGGCCCCTCCGGCTGCGGCAAGTCGACGCTGATCCGCATTCTCGCGGGCCTGGAAAGCCATACCTCCGGCGACGTGCTGCTCGACGGCAAACCGGTCAAGGGGCCGGGGCAGGACCGCGGCATGGTGTTCCAGGGCTACTCCCTGTTCCCCTGGCTCACGGTGAAGAAGAACGTGATGTTCGGACCGCAGATGAATGGTCGCAGCCATGACGAGGCCGAGCGCGATGCCCGGCTGTGGCTCGATCTGGTCGGTCTGGACAAGTTCGCCGACGCCTATCCGCATCAGCTTTCCGGCGGCATGCGCCAGCGCGTCGCGATCGCCCGCGCGCTGGTCAACCAGCCGCGCATCCTGCTCATGGACGAGCCTTTCGGCGCGCTCGACGCACAGACCCGGGCCAAGATGCAGTCGCACCTGATCGACATCTGGAAAAACATCGACGTCACCGTGCTGTTCATCACCCACGATCTCGACGAGGCGATCTACCTGGCCGACCGCATCCTGGTGCTCAAGGCCCATCCTGGCGAAGTGCAGGAGGTGATCGAGGTACCGGTTCCGCGTCCACGAACCCCCGCCCAGTTCAACTCGCCCGAATTCCGCGCCACCAAGGCGCGTCTGGAGGAACTTATCCATCCCGCGCCGGAGCCCGAGTCCGAAGACGAACAGGCGGTGCAGCCGCATCTGATCCGGTTCACCAACGTGATGGATAACGTGGAGTAGCCATGCGCTGGTCCGATCTCACCTGGTCCGAGATTCCCGATGTACTGGCCCGCTGTGGCCAGGCCGCGATCCTGCCGGTGGGCGCCACCGAGCAGCACGGCCCGCATCTCGGGTGCGGCGTCGACTTCGTGATCGCCGAACAGCTGTGTGCCGCCGTCGCCGCTCAGACCGGCGTGCCGATGCTGCCGACGCTGCCGTACGGCTGTTCGCTCGGCCACAGCCGGCGCTGGCCCGGCACGCTCGCGCTGCAGCCGGTCACGCTGATCCAGTTGGTCAAGGAGATCGGCGACTGGGCGTTTCACAGCGGCATCCGCCGCCTGTTCATCGTCAACGCCCACGTCACCAACGCCGCGCCGCTGCGCTGCGCGCTGGAGATGCTGCGCGCCGAATACGACGACCTCATGGTCGCAGTGATCAATACCGCAACGCTCAGCGAGCGGGTGCGCGCGTTCCACTGTTCCGACGCCGCCGACTGGCATGCCAACGACGCCGAGACCTCGATCATGCTGTCCATCGCGCCCGAGGGCGTGCGCCCTGACAAGCTGCCTGATGCCGACGACCCAGACCGCACCTGCGGCTGCGTCTTCGCCCATCCCGTCAATCGCACCAGCCTGAACGGCGTCACCGGCACGCCCAGCATTGCCACAGCGCAGAAGGGCGGGCTTTGGTTCGGCTGGCTGGTGGCCGACCTCGCCGACCTGATTCGCAAGGGCAGCGTCGAAACGCCGCCGCTCGAACAATCCTATTTCGGGGACGCTGTCCCCGACGCCACAACCCGATAGACAAGGACGCATCATGAATACGATCGACGACACCGCCGTGCTGGAAAAACCGACCGCCGTCCAACCGGCCGATGCGACCGCGCAACTGCAGCGCGAACTTACCGACAAGGGCGTGAAATACTGCATCGGCGCCTACGTCGACATCCACGGCGTGCCCAAGGCCAAGGTCGTTCCCATCGCCCACCTCGGCCACATGGCCAAGGGGTCCGAACGCTACACTGGCTATGCGCTGGACGGCCTCGGCCAGGCGCCGAACGACGACGAGCTGACCTCGGTGCCCGACCTCGACCGCGCCATCCAGCTGCCGTGGGAGCCGAAGATCGCCTGGATCCCGGCCGACAACCATTTCCAGGGAAAGCCCTATGCGCTCAACACCCGCGTCGCGCTGAAGAACCAGCTCGCCGAGGCGGCCAGGCTCGGCTACGGCATGAACCTCGGCATCGAGTGCGAGGTGTTCCTGTTGAAGCAGAACGAGGACGGCAGCCTGTCGGTGCCCGTCGCCGACGACAAGCTGACCAAGCCCTGCTACGACGTGCGCGGCTTCGTCGACAATTTTTCGTGGCTCGACAAGATGGCCACGTCCATCAACGACCTTGGCTGGGACCTCTATTCCTTCGACCACGAGGACGCCAACGGCCAGTTCGAGTTCGACTTCAACTACGCCGACGCGCTGACCACTTGCGACCGCCTGACCTTCTTCCGCTTCATGGCCAAGCACTACGCCAAGGAGGAAGGCCTGCTCGCCACCATGATGCCCAAGCCCTTCGCCGACAAGACCGGCAACGGCGCCCACTTCAACATGTCGCTGTACGACCTCGAGACCGGCAGCAACCTGTTCGCCTGCGCGCCCGAGGACGACCCGCACGGCATCGGCCTGACCCCGCTCGGCTACAGCTTCGTCGCCGGCATCCTCAAGCACGGCCGCGCGCTGTGCGCGGTGTTCGCGCCGACCGTCAACAGCTACAAGCGGCTGGTGCGGCGCGGCGCCATGAGCTACTTTTCATGGGCACCGGTGTTCAACTCCTGGGGGTCCAACAACCGCACCAACTCGGTGCGCATCCCGGCCGGCGGCGGCCGCTGCGAATCGCGCAACGCTGACGGCGCGGTCAACCCCTACCTGGCCGCCACGCTGGTGCTCGCCGCCGGCCTCGAAGGCGTCCGTGAGGGGCTGAATCCGGGCAACCCGAACGAGGACAACCTCTACGCCATCGGCGAGGCAGAGCGCCATGCGCGCGGCATCGAGTTCCTGCCGCAGACCCTGCAGGAGGCGGTCGCCGCCTTCGCTGCCGATCCGCTGGTCGAGGCCACGCTGGGCCGCGAACTGCGCGACGAGTTCATCCGCTACAAGACCGAGGAGTGGGAGGCCTACCACTTGTCCGTGAGCAAGTGGGAAGTGGAACGCTACAGCTACATGTTCTGACAGCCGGGACAGGACCGATCATGACGACGACGAAAAATGGAAGCGACAGGGTATCCTGCCTGGTCAGCCGCATCAGCGTCTCGCTGCCGCCCGACCTGCTGGCCGAGCTTGACGGCATGGTCGAGAGCCGCGGCTACGACAGCCGCTCGCAGGCCATCGGCGACATGGTCAATTATCAGTTGGCCGAGCATAAACGCAGCCTCGGCAACGAGGTCATGGCGGGCACCCTGACCCTGCTCTACAACCGTGCCACGCGTGGCTTGCAGGGGCGGCTGGCGGACATCCAGTACCAGCATGTCGCCGAGGTCATCAGTTCGCTGCACGTGCATCTGACCGAGGACCAGATGCTGGAGGTGATCCTGGTGCAAGGCCCGGCCGCCAAGCTCCAGGCCATCGCTAATGAAATGCTCGCCCAGCGCGGCGTCATCACCGGCCGGCTGCAACTGCTGGCGGCGGTCATCCCACCGCTGCATGCGCCGGCCGCCGACTGAAGGGAAACGAAATGGAACATGCCGAACTCGCGCTCGACAACCCGCCGGCTTCGGCGCCCGTCGATGCGCCCGAACACTGGCGCCGCTTCGCGCCCGACCTGCCGGCCGACCGGGTGCTGTTCTCGGAGCTGGTACCCGGCGGCGGCCACTGGTCCTACCGACTGCCGCGCGGCACCACGCTGCGCATCACTGCGCTCGATGCCGGCGCCAACCTGTCGCTCGTGCTGTATGCGGCGCAGGAGAAGCTGGAACGCTACAACATGCCCGACTCGCTCAAGGCCCAACACACCGCTCACTACACGCGCGGCCATGTGCTGATGAGCGACATGGGCCGGGCCATGGCCTCGATCACGGCCGACAGCCTGGGCTGGCACGACCCGCTAGGCCTTTTGCTGGACAGCCGGCTGATGCACGAGAAGTATGGCGACCACACCTATCAGGAGAACCGCAACGGCATGACGCGTTCCGGTCGCGACGGGCTGCTCATCGAGATCGGCAAGTACGGTCTGGCAAAGCGCGACCTGGTGGCACCGGTGAATTTCTTCAGCAAGGTAACGGTCGATGCGGAAGGCCGCTTCCGCTATGTGCCCGACCATGCCCAAGCCGGTGATCATGTCGACCTGCGCATGGACATGGATGTGCTGGTCGCTTTCTCGGCCGCACCGCACCCGCTCGACCCGAATTCGTCCTATGCGCCGGGAAAAATCGGTCTGGCCGTCTGGCGATCCGGCGCTGCTGCGGCGGACGACTTCTGCCGCGCGTTCCGGCCGGAAAATGCGCGTGCCCTGCACAATACCGACATGCTCTACCTGATCTGAGGAACCGGCCATGACTGCCACCGCCATCCGCATCCAGGAAAGCGCGCTCGATCCGGCCAATGCCGTGCTCGACCATACCGTGCCCGCCGGCGAACCCTACCTGCTCGCCATCGACAAGGGCCAGACCCTGCGCATCGTCGACCTCGAAGGCAACCAGGCCGTCGACGTCATCTTCTACAATCGCGACGACGGCGCCGAACACTACAGCGCCACCGAAACCCTGCTGCGCCAGGGCGGCATCTATCTGACGACGGGATCGGTGCTGTACAGCGACGACGGCAATCCCATGCTGACCATCATCGCCGATACCTGCGGACGCCACGACACTTTGGGCGGCGCCTGCGCGGCCGAGAGCAACACGGTGCGCTACGCATTGCAGAAGAAGTTCATGCACAGCTGCCGCGACAATTACCTGACCGCGCTGCAGCACGCCGACATCGGCCTCGGCAAGCGCGATCTGGTGCCCAACATCAACTTCTTCATGAACGTGCCGGTGACCGAATCGGGTGACCTGACTTTCGCCGATGGTGTCTCGGCGCCCGGGAAGTACGTCGAGCTGCGCGCCGAGATGAACCTGTGGATGCTGGTGTCCAACTGCCCGCAACTCAACAATCCCTGCAACGCCTACAATCCGACACCGGCCCGGTTCCTCCTCTGGAACCCGTAATGAACCCGGCCTGGGACGACCCATGCCGGCAATAAATGATGCGGGACGCCCCGCACCAGGTGAACCATGTTCAAGAAAGTCCTGATCGCCAACCGCGGCGCCATCGCCTGTCGCATCATCCGCACGCTTCGCTCGATGGGCGTGAAATCGGTCGCAGTCTATTCCGAGGCGGACCGTCATTCGCTGCACGTGCGTCTGGCCGACGAAGCAATCGAGATCGGGCCGGCACCGGCGGCGCAGAGCTATCTGCGCGCAGAGAAAATCCTCGAAGCGGCGAAGAGGTCCGGCGCCCAGGCCATCCACCCCGGCTACGGCTTCCTGTCCGAGAACCCCGGCTTCGCCGAGGACTGCGCCGCCGCCGGCATCGCCTTCATCGGCCCCAGCCCGGAGCAGATGCGTGCCTTCGGCCTCAAGCACACTGCGCGCGATCTGGCCGAGCACAACAAGGTGCCGCTGCTGCCGGGTTCCGGCCTGTTGAGCGATGCCGGCCACGCCCAGGCCGAGGCCGCGCGCATCGGCTACCCGGTGATGCTCAAGAGCACCGCGGGTGGCGGCGGCATCGGCATGCGTCTGATCTGGAGCGCCGACGAACTGGTGGAAGCCTTCCAGTCGGTCGAGCGCCTCGCGCGTGCCAATTTCAAGGAGGCGGGCATCTTCCTCGAGAAATACGTCGAGCACGCGCGTCATATCGAAGTACAGATTTTCGGCGACGGCCGCGGCCACGTCGTGGCGCTGGGCGAGCGCGACTGCTCGGTGCAGCGGCGCAACCAGAAGGTCATCGAGGAAACGCCGGCGCCCGGCCTGACCGACACGCAACGCAACAATTTGCTCGCCACTGCGGTGCGCCTGGGCGAGGCGGTCGGCTACCGTTCCGCCGGCACCGTCGAATTCGTCTACGACACGCAGAGCGGCCAATTCTATTTCCTCGAAGTGAACACGCGCCTGCAGGTCGAGCACGGCGTCACCGAGGAAGTGACGGGTGTCGATCTGGTCGAGTGGATGGTGAAGGAAGCCGCAGGCGAACTGGAGCTTGCCGGTTTCAATGCCGAACCCCGGGGCGCCGCTATGCAGGTGCGCCTCTACGCCGAAGATCCGGGCAAGGACTTTCAGCCCGCCGCCGGCGTGCTGACCGAGGCGGTGTTCCCCGCCGACGCGCGCATCGAAACCTGGGTCGAGCGCGGCTCGGACGTGCCGCCGTTCTACGATCCGATGGTCGCCAAGATTATCGTCAAGGGCCATGATCGCACCGAGGCCCTGGAAAAAATGCAGCAGGCGCTCGCGCAAACCCGCGTCGCCGGCATCGAGACCAATCTCGGCTACCTCGCCCAGATCGTACGCGAGACGGTGTTCGCCGAAGGGCGCCAGACCACGCGCTATCTCAACGCCTTCCACTACCGGCCGAGGACCATCGACGTCATCGAGCCGGGCGTGCAGTCGAGCATCCAGGACTGGCCAGGCCGTACCGGCTACTGGGACGTCGGCGTGCCGCCGTCGGGTCCGATGGACGCGCTGGCGCTGCGTCTCGCCAACCGGCTGGCGAGCAACGAAGAGAGCGCCGCCGCGCTCGAACTCACTGTCGCCGGTCCCACGCTGCGCTTCAACTGCGACAGCGTGATCGCACTTGCCGGCGCCGACATGGCGGCCGAACTCGACGGTCAGCCGCTCACCAACTGGGCCGTGCATGCGGTCAAGGCCGGCTCGCTGCTGAAACTGGGCGCGATCAAGGACACGGGTTGCCGCGCCTACCTCGCGGTGCGCGGCGGTTTCGACGTGCCGGATTATCTCGGCAGCAAATCCACCTTCACGCTCGGACAGTTCGGCGGCCACGCCGGGCGCACGCTGCGCGTCGGCGACGTACTGCACGTCATGGCAGCGGACGCATCGGGCATTGGCTGTGCATTGCCAGCCGCGCTGGTTCCGGCCTACAGCCCCGCCTGGGAAATCGGTGTGCTCTATGGCCCGCACGGTGCGCCCGATTTCTTCACCGACGGCGACATCGGGATGTTCTTCGCAACCGACTGGGAGGTGCACTACAACTCCAGCCGCACCGGCGTGCGGCTGATCGGTCCGCGGCCCGAATGGGCGCGCAAGGATGGCGGCGAGGCGGGCCTGCATCCGTCGAACATCCACGACAACGCCTACGCGATCGGCGCGGTCGATTTCACCGGCGACATGCCCGTGATCCTCGGACCGGACGGCCCCAGTCTTGGCGGCTTCGTCTGCCCGGCCACCATCGTGCAGGCCGAGTTGTGGAAGATGGGCCAGCTGCGACCGGGCGACACCGTGCGCTTCAAGCGGCTTTCGCAGGAACAGGCCGAACGCATGGAGGCCGAACAGGATGCCGTCATCACCAGCCTTCCCCCCTCGCCCACAAGCAGCGGAGGGACCGGGGGGCAGGGTGAAGGCGTAGCTGTTGTGGCTTCCGTAAATTGTGACAGGTCTCAAACACCGTTCGGGCTGAGCCTGTCGAAGCCCTGTGCCCACTCCGACACGCTCAGGGCGAGCGGGAGGGACGAATTAGTCGCCGAACCGGTGCTGCACCGGACCCCCGTTACCGACAACCCGGTCGCCGTCGTCTACCGTCGCGCCGGCGACAAGTACCTGCTGGTCGAATACGGCCCGCTGGTGCTCGACCTCAACCTGCGCTTCCGCGTGCACGCGCTGATGACGCAGCTGCAGGCCGAGGCGATACCGGGCATCCTCGACCTTACGCCCGGCATTCGTTCGCTGCAGGTGCACTACGATTCGCGCGTGCTGCCGCTGGCGAAGCTGATGGATCGGCTGCTGGGGGCGGAAAAGGCGCTGCCGGCGATCGAGGACATGCAGGTGCCGACCCGCATCGTCCACCTGCCGCTGTCGTGGGACGACGCCGCCACCCGGCTCGCCATCGAGAAATACATGCAATCGGTGCGCAAGGATGCGCCCTGGTGCCCGAGCAACATCGAGTTCATCCGCCGCATCAACGGCCTCGACAGCATCGAGGAAGTGAAGCGCATCGTCTTCGACGCCAGCTATCTGGTGATGGGCCTCGGCGACGTCTATCTCGGCGCGCCGGTGGCGACGCCGGTCGACCCGCGTCATCGCCTCGTCACCACCAAGTACAACCCCGCGCGCACCTGGACCCCGGAAAACGCGGTCGGCATCGGCGGAGCTTATATGTGCGTGTACGGCATGGAAGGCCCCGGCGGCTACCAGTTCGTCGGCCGCACGCTGCAGATGTGGAACCGCTGGCGCCAGACCGCCGAGTTCACCGACGGCAAGCCGTGGCTGCTGCGCTTCTTCGACCAGGTGCGCTTCTTCCCGGTCAGCGCCGAAGAGCTGCTGAAAATCCGCGAGGACTTCCCGCTCGGCCGCTACCCGTTGAAGATCGAGGAAACCACCTTCAGCCTTCGCGAGTACAACCAGTTCCTTGCCGACAATAGCGACGCCATTACGGCCTTCAAGACGCAGCAGCAGGCTTCGTTCGACGCCGAACGCGAACGCTGGCGTGAAAGTGGTCAGGCCGAATACGCGACCGACCTGACCGTGGCCGAAGCCGCGCCCGACAGCGAGCTCGATCTGCCGGAGAATGGCCGCGCCATCGCCAGCCATGTTGCCGGCAACGTGTGGAAGGTGGAAGTTGAAGATGGCGCCGAAGTGAAGCAGGGCGACACGCTCGTCATCGTCGAGTCGATGAAAATGGAGTTCGCCGTGATGGCACCCAGTGACGGTCGCATCCACAAGGTTTTCTGCCGCGAGGGCGGGCAGGTGAGCGCCGGGCAGGACCTGCTGGTGCTGGTCAGCGAGTGAGAGACCGGACATGAAAGCCTCGCCCGACATTGCCTCACTGCGCGGCCGGTATCTATCCGGTGAACTGACGCCGCTGAAGCTGGTGGATGAGCTGCTCGCCCGCCAGACTGGCGAGGACACGCACCACATCTGGATCAGCCGTCTCGACGCCGAGGCGCTGCGTGCTTATGCCAAAAACCTCGAAGGAAAGGACATCGCGCGGCTGCCGCTGTACGGCATTCCCTTCGCCATCAAGGACAACATCGACCTCGCCGGGCTGTCGACCACGGCCGGTTGCCCGGAATTCGCCTATACGCCGGAACGCAGCGCCACCGTCGTGCAGCGTCTGATCGACGCCGGTGCGATCCCGCTCGGCAAGACCAACCTCGACCAGTTCGCCACCGGCCTGAATGGCACCCGCTCGCCCTACGGCGCCTGCCGCAACGCCTTCGACCCGGACTTCATTTCCGGCGGCTCCAGTTCCGGCTCGGCCGTCGCCGTGGCGCTGGGACTGGCGAGCTTCTCGCTCGGTACCGACACCGCCGGCTCCGGCCGCGTGCCCGCCGCGTTCAACAACCTCGTCGGCCACAAGCCGAGTTGCGGCGCACTCTCCACGCGCGGCGTGGTGCCGGCCTGCCGCTCGCTCGACGCGGTGTCGATCTTCGCGCTGACGGCCGAGGACGCCGAGCGCGTGCTGGCGGTGGCGGCCGGCTTTGATACCGAGGACGAATACTCGCGGCAGCTTTTGCCCTACGGCTTCGACTTTGGCCGCGCGGCCGGCTTCCGCTTCGGCGTGCCGCTGCAGAAGAGCCTGGAATTCTTCGGCAATGCCGAAGCGGAGCGCCTGTTCGGCGAAGCCGTGGACCGGATGAAAGCGCTGGGCGGCACGCCGGTGGCAATCGACCTCGCGCCTTTCCTGGAAACCGCACGCCTGCTCTATGGCGGCCCGTGGGTCGCCGAGCGTTACCTGGCCATCCGTGATTTGTTCGATGCGCAGCCGGACAAGGTCTTTCCACCCGTGCGAGAAATCATCGCCGGCGGCCGCGACATCAGTGCCTCCGATACCTTCGATCATCTCTACAAACTGCGCGCTGCCAAGCGCATCTGCGATGCGGTGTGGAACGATATCGACGTCATGCTCACGCCCACCGCCGGGACGATCTATCGCGTGGATGAGATGCAGGCCGACCCCATCCGCCTCAATTCCAAGCTCGGCTATTACACCAACTTCATGAACCTGCTGGGCCTGGCCGCCACCGCCGTGCCGGCGGGGTTCCAGAACGATGGCCTGCCGTTCGGCATCACGCTGATCGCGCCGCCGCATCAGGACGGCCCGCTGCTGCATCTGGCGTCGCGCATGCAGCAGGCGCTCGGCGGAAAACTCGGTGCCACCGGTCAGGCATTGCCGCCTGCCGAGCCCTTGAATCTGCTGCCGGACGGGCAGGTGCGGGTCGCCGTCGTCGGCGCCCACCTGAGCGGCTTGCCGCTGAACTACCAACTTGTCGAACGCAATGCACGTTTGGTCGCAACGACGCAGACCGCGCCCACCTACCGCTTGTATGCCCTGTCCGATGGCAAGCGCCCCGGACTCATCCAGGTGCAGGAAGGCGGCGCCGCCATAGCCTGCGAAGTTTGGGAAATGCCCGCCAGCCAGTTCGGTTCCTTCGTCGCCGGCATTCCGGCGCCGCTGGGAATCGGCAAGCTGAAGCTGGCCGATGGTTCAAGCGTGAACGGCTTCATCTGCGAAGGCATCGGCGTTGCCGATGCGAAGGACATCACGGAATACGGCGGGTGGCGGGGGTGGCTGGCTAGCTAGCAGTCTTAATGGACATCCTCCGGTAGGCCCGGCATCGATTCATCGCAGCGTGATTCGCGTCATTCCGACACCCCGAGTTCTGTGCACAGCTTGCTTACCAGCGTCTTCAAGCCGTCAACCTCGTCCTCCAGTCGCGCCACGTTGGCCTTGAGCGCAGCGATCTCGCCCACGGTCGTGTCGGCGACCGGTTCGGCAGTTGCGCGCGGGGTGGCCATTTCCTCGATGTCGGGCGCGCCGCTCAACAGGTGGGCCCAGCGGTTTTCGCGCGCCCCGGGCTGACGCGGCAGTTCGGCCACCAGTGCGCCTGCGGGCCGCTCGGCCAGTTCCTGCAGAAAGCCTTCCACCGCGGAGATGTCGGCAAACCTGTGCAGCCGCTCGCAGTTGATGCGCAGTTCGCCCGCGGTTTGCGGGCCGCGCAGCATCAGCAGGGTGAGCAGGGCGATGGACTGGGATGGCAACTGCAGGACCTTGCCCAGGTTGTGGGCGTAGCGCGGCACGCGGCCGCCGCTCGATTCGATGACCAGCGCCGGGCCGCGCAGGCTTTCGATGGCGGCTTGCACTTCCGCTTCGCTCGCCTCGATGACGGGATGGCGGCTGGTCTTCTGGTTGCATCCGGAAACCAGGGCGTTGAGGGACAGCGGATAGGTGTCGGGAACGGTATGCTGCTTTTCGCTCAGCACGCCGAGGACGCGGGTTTCGAGCAGGGACAGGACGGGCAGGCGGGGAGAATTCATGACGGTGCTTGACGATGTCGAAGAGGCGATTATCCCCCGCCGGGGTGTCTGAGGCTTGACTGGCCTGCTTGCCGGGTCGTATGAACTGCCGGCGGCGCAGGGGACGGTCAGCGGCCGCGGGCTCACCGTATAATCTTCCAACTCATTCCAGCCTGGAACCATGACCCTGTCAGATACTCTGATCCGCTCCGCCTACTGGCTGCAGGCCTCGGCGCGTTATGCAGGGGTCAAGGGTTTCTTCCGCAGGCTGCTGATCGATCCCCGTTCCCGCCGCCGCGTCCTTTATGACAGCGTCATGATCGTGCTGGTGCTGACCAGCGTGTTCCTGCTGATCTACGAAGTGCGGCACGAACTGGGGCTCTGGGCGGACGTGTTCGAGGCTTTCGTGGTGACGGTCTTCATCATCGAATACCTGCTGCGCATGTGGTTGTACAGCGACAGCCACCAGGTCCTGATCGAGCAGTGGGAACATGCCGAACTCGTGGGCTTGCGCTTCCGGCCCGTGTCCGCGCTGTGGGCAGTAATCAAGCAGAAGCTGGCCTACATGGTGACGCCGATGGCCATCATCGACCTGCTGGCCATCTTGCCCGGCTACCGCCCGCTGCGCTTCCTGCGCATCTTCCTGCTGTTCCGGCTGCTCAAGCTGTTCCGCTACGCCCGCAATCTGGCCGCTTTCGGCCAGGTCCTGCTGGAAAAGCGGTTCGAGCTCTACACCCTGTCCATCTTCGTCGGCTCGGTGGTGCTGATCGCCGCGGTCGCCATGTACCTGTTCGAGGCGGAACAGGTGGAGCCTGCGGTATCCAGCCTCATGGACGCCGTTTACTGGGCGGTGATCACCATCACCACCGTGGGCTACGGCGACATCGTGCCGCAGACCACGGAAGGCCGCATCGTCGCCATGGTGCTGGTGTTCGCGGGCATCGCCGTGATCTCTTTTGCGACCTCCATCATCGTCATGGCTTTCCACGAAAAGATGAGCGAATTGCGTGACAACCGCGTGTTCTCGAGCGTGGAGCGCATGTCCGGTGCGACATTGGTGTGCGGCTACGGCCGAATCGGCCAGGTGGTGGCGGCGCGTCTTGCCGCCAGCCGCGCCCCCTTCGTCGTCGTCGACCGCAATCCGGAGGCGGTGGAACTGGCCCACCGCCAGGGTTTTCTGGCGGTGGCAGGCGATGTCACCGACATTGCGCTGCTGGCCAACCTCGGGCTGGGGCACCAGGTCTCGCGGGTGCTGTGCCTGACGCATGATGACGTCAGCAATGTCTACATTACCCTGACGGCCCGCCAGGCCTCGCAGGACATTCTGATCATTTCCCGCGCCAACAAGACCGAGACCGTGCGCAAGCTGACCCAGGCGGGTGCAAACCACGTGGTGCGTCCTTACGAGGTGGTCGGGCACATGGCGGCAGAATTCATCGGTCAGCCGGTAGCCTTCGATGCCTTGTACGATGTCATTACCCGTGCCAAGGGCATCCATCTGGAACCGGTGCACGTCTCCCCGGGTGCCTGGCTGGACGCCCGTCGTGTGGGCGATATCGATTTTGCCGGCCTGCATCTGATGCTGTTCGGCGTCATCCGTCCGCATACGTCCCCTGTTGCCGACGGCCAGGAGCGCTACGAGCTGCGCGACGCGCACTTCTACTTCAATCCGAAACCGGAGCTGAGCCTGCACGCCCATGACGTGCTGATGCTCGTTGGCCATCAGGCCAGCCTGTCGCATTTCAAGGAACGCTTCGGTCAGCGACGGTCCTCCGGTAAAGGCAGGCGTTCGCACATATGAATCCAACCATCGCCCTGTTCGGTTGCAACCCGCTGGCCATGGAGGTGGCGCGCCGTCTGTCCATGGGGCACACGCGCTTCATCATGGTGGACAATGAGACGGCCCTGGTGGACACGGCAAACAAGGAAGGCCTGGATGCCCTGCAGCTGGACTACACGGATGACGACGCGCTGCGCAGCGTCGGGATCGGCAGCCATATCGAGGGCGTGTTCTGCCTGTTTACCGAGGACTCGGAAAACGTTTTTCTTGCCATTTCGGCACGGGCGCTCGACCCGAAGCTGCGCATCGTCGCCGTGTGCCAGGCACCCGATGCAGCCCCCAAGCTGCTGGCTGCCGGCGCCGACAAGGTGGTGGACCCCTACGAAATCAGTGGTGCCCGGGTGCACGACCTGATCCAGCGGCCGGAAGTGGTGGAGCTGCTGGAGCAGACCCTGTTCGGGCGGCAGGATCTCAACGTCGCCGAGATCACCATCCCGCAGGGTACGTGGCTGCACGGCATACATCTCTCGATACTTAGGAAGGTCATGACGCAGAACCTTCTGCTGCTCGGCATGGTGGACCTGGAGCGCGGCAACGAGCTCATCCTCAGCACCCGCGGCATCGATCACAAGCTCGATTACGGTGACGTGCTGGTGGTCATCGGCGCGCGCAGCGAGATCGACGCCTTCCGAGCATTGGTCGAGCGGGCATCCCCCCCCCGCCGGGCGCGTGAAGGAACTAGGCGCCCTTTTTAATTGAATGGCTTTTCGGTAGGCTTCGCGCTAACCCTGAGACAATCGATCCCATGCACTTCACCCCCGACTCCTTCCGCGCCTGGCCGACCAAGCGCATCACCCTGCTCGGCATGTCCGGCGTCGGCAAGACGCACATCTCGACCATGTTGCGCGGCCACGAGTGGTTTCACTTTTCCGGCGACTACCGCATCGGCACGCGCTACCTCGACGAGCCGATCCTCGACCTGATCAAGCAGCAGGCGATGCGCGTGCCGTTCCTGCGCGAACTGCTGCGCAACGATTGGATCGACATCAAGAACAACATCAAGATCCACGACCTCGGCCCGGTGCTCACCTTCGTCGGCAAGCTCGGCGGCCCGGAGTGGGGTGGGCTGTCGCTGGATGAATTTTCGCACCGGCAGGCTGCATACCGCGACGGCGAAATCGCGGCCATGCGCGATGTGCCGAGTTTCATCCGCAAGGGCCAGGAAATCTACGGCTATCCGCACTTCGTCAACGACGTCGGCGGCAGCCTGTGCGAGCTGGACGAGCCCGGCGTGGTCGAGCTGCTGGCCGAACACACGCTGATCCTCTATATCCAGACCACCACGCGCGAGGAAGAGGACACGCTGATCAGGCGCGCGCAATCCGACCCCAAGCCGCTGTATTTTCGACCGGCCTTCCTCGCCGAGAACCTGCCGGTCTATCTCACGGAAAGGGGCATCGAATACGTGGCGCAGATCGAGCCCGATGATTTCGCGCGCTGGGTGTTCCCGCGCCTGTTCCATTCGCGCATCCCGCGCTACGAGGCGATCGCCGGGCCGCACGGCTACACGGTGACCTCGCAGGAAGTGGCGCAGGTGCGCGACGAGCGCGATTTCGTCGCGCTGATCGAAACAGCCATCGCGCGGAAGGGGTGAAGATGTTTACAAGGAGGACGCGGAGGACGCGCGGGAAGAGCGAGTGGGAGTTCCTCTGCGGTCTCCGTGTCCTCCTTGTGAATGAAGCACTGTCCGGAGGCTGCCATGCCGCTGGTCGCGCATAACGCCCTGCCCACCTTCGAACGCCTGCGCCGCGACGGCATCACGGTGCTGTCGACCGAGCGCGCCGCCAGGCAGGAGATCCGCGAGCTGCATGTCGGCCTGCTGAACATGATGCCGGACGCGGCGCTTGAGGCGACCGAGCGGCAGTTCTACCGGCTGGTCGGTGAATCCAACCCGATCGCACAGTTCTACATGCACCCCTTCACCCTGCCGACGCTGGCGCGTGGCGCGGTGGCGCAGGCGCACATCGCGCAGTTTTATGAAGGCTTCGACGCCATCCGCGAGAAGGGGCTGGACGCGCTCATCATCACCGGCGCCAACGTCAGTCATCCCAATCTGGCCGACGAGCCATTCTGGCAACCGCTGATCGAGGTGATCGACTGGGCCTGGGGCAATGTCACCTCGACCCTGTGCTCGTGCCTCGCCACCCATGCGGTGATGCAGTTCCGCCACGGGCAGACGCGGGTCAGGCAGCCGCACAAGATCTGGGGCGTGTTCGAGCATCGCGTCACCGACGGCCGCCATCCGCTGGTGGCCGACGTCAATACCCGCTTCGATGTGCCGCATTCGCGCTGGAACGACGTTTCGCCCGCACAGTTCGAGGCCGCCGGGGTCAAGGTGCTGGTCGCGAGCGCGGAAGCGGGCGTGCATCTTGCGGTCAGCCGAGACGGCCTGCGCACCGTGTTCTTCCAGGGCCACCCCGAATACGATACGGTTTCGCTGCTGAAGGAATACAAGCGCGACCTGCTCATGGCCGCCTCCGGCAAGCTGGCGGCCTGGCCGCCGTTCCCGCAGCGTTACTTCAACCGTCAGGCGCAGGCCCTGCTGGCCGAATTTGGCAGCCGCACCCAGGCGGGCGAGTCGCTGGTCTTCCCCGAGGCACATCTGCTGCCGCTGCTCGACAACACCTGGCACGACACTGCCGAAGCCGTGGTCGGCAACTGGATCGGCTGCGTCTACCAGGTCACCCACCGCGAGCGCGGCCTCCCCTTCATGCCGGGCATCGACCCCGACAACCCGCTGGGCCTGGCGTGACCGCAGCACGCGCGCAATACGACGACACCCAGGGCGCCCTGGTTGCCAGCGGCGTCTGGCGGGCCGACTCCATCGGCGCGTTGCCGGATCTCGCCGGCAAAGCGGTGCATGTCATCGACGGCGCCGGTGTCACCGAACTCGATACCAACGGCGCGTGGCTGCTGCTCGCCGCGGCCCGCCCGCGGGCCAGCGACCCGATGCCCGAGTTGCGGTCGTTCCAGCCGCGCCACCTGGCGATGCTGCAACTGGTGGCGCCGCACTGCGCGGTGACTGCCGACAAGCCCAAGCCGCCTCGCGAAGGCATGCTGGAACTCGCCGGACGCGGCACGCTGGTGGTCTGGGGGCATTTTTTCGGCCTCGTCAATTTCATCGGCCACCTGTTTCTCGAGCTGGTGGTGCTGATGGCGTATCCGGGGCGCTGGCGCTGGCGCGAGCTGGGTGCCCAGATCAGCGCCGTGTTCGTCGGGGCGATCCCCATCGTGGCGGGCATGCTGTTCCTTCTCGGCGTGGTATTTGCCTATCTGCTGGGTTCGCAGGCGCAGCAATACGGGGCCAGCATCTTCGTGGTCGATGGCCTGCTGCTGGCGATCCTGCGCGAGGTTTCGCCGGTCATCGTCGCCGTTCTGGTGGCTGGACGCACCGGCGCCGCCATCACCGCGCAGATCGGCACCATGAAGGTCACCGAGGAGATCGATGCCATCACCACGCTGGGTCTGTCTCCGCTGGCGGTACTGGTGATCCCGCGCGTGATCGCGCTGCTGCTTGCGATGCCTCTGCTGGTATTCATCGGCGACATCGCCGGGGTTCTGGGCGGCATGGCGGTGACGAAGGAACAGCTGGACATTTCATTCCACATGTTCACGGATCGGATGGTTGACGTGTTGGACCTGAAGACCCTGCTGGTGGGCGTGTGCAAGGCGCCGGTGTTTGCCATTTTCATCGCGCTCATCGCCTGCCGCATGGGGCTGTCCGTTACCCGCGACTCGCGCAGCGTGGGCGCGAACACGACCTCCACCGTGGTGCAGAGTCTGGTCGCCATCATCATTCTCAACGCGATTTTCGCCGTGATGTTCGTGCGGCTGGGGATCTGATGAGCGAAGCCGTGATCGACGTCAGTGACGTGTCCATCTCGCTGGGCGGTCGACCCGTTCATCGGGGCTTGAGCCTGTCGGTTGCGCGCGGCGAAGTCATCGCGCTGATCGGCGGCAGCGGCAGTGGCAAGTCGGTGCTGTTGCGCGAGATCATCGGGCTCGTGAAGCCCCAGAGCGGTGGCATCAAGCTGTTCGGGCAGTCGGTGTGGGACAGTTCGGCCGAACAGATGAGCCTGTTGCGCCGGCGCTTCGGCGTGCTGTTCCAGGATGGCGCGCTGTTTTCTTCGCTTTCGGTCGAGGACAATGTCGCCACCCCGCTGTTCGAGCACACCGAACTGCCGCGGGTGACCTGCCGTCAGCTGGCCAGGCTGAAGCTGGCCATGGTCGGTTTGCCGCCCGATGCCGCGAGGAAGCGCCCGAGCGAACTCTCCGGCGGCATGCGGAAGCGTGTCGCGCTGGCGCGCGCGCTGGCGCTCGATCCCGAATTGCTGTTTCTCGACGAGCCGACGTCGGGACTCGACCCGATTTCAGGGCGCGCATTCGACGCACTGATCCGGCTGCTTGCCGACAGTCTGGGGCTGACCGTATTCCTCGTTACCCACGACTTGGATACACTGTTTTCGATTATCGACCGTGTCATCGTGCTGTCGGACGGCCGGGTTCTTGGCAGCGGCACCGTGGCCGAACTGAAACACATCGACGACCCGTGGCTGCGCGAATACTTTGCCGCGCGGCCGACTGAGGGAGAGACCGTACATGGAAACTGAAGGCCGCTATACCCTGGTGGGCACCCTGGTGGTGGCGGTGGTCGCATTGATGACGCTGGCGATCGTATGGCTGGCGGGGGCTGCGGACCGGTTCGCCTACCAGACCTACAGCATCTATTTCAAGCAGCAGTCGCTCGACGGCCTGGCGGTGGGCAGCCCGGTCAAGATGCGCGGCATCAAGGTCGGCGTAGTCGACAGCTATCGGTTCGCGAAAGGCGGCGACGAGGCGGTCAGCGTGACCGCCCGCATCAGCGAGGGCGTGCCGGTGCATGCCGGCGCCGAGGCTTACATCAAGCGCAATCTGGTCACCGGCATCGCAACCATCGAAATCAACAACGGCCCGAGCGAGGCGGCCCTGCTGACCGAGCCTCCGCCGGGTGAGCGTTATCCGGTCATCGCCGAGGGACGATCCGACATCGACAAAGTGGCGACCGCAGTCTCGCGTCTTGCGGTCAACGGGGCGCAGGTGCTGGAAAAGATGAACACGCTGTTGTCGGACGAGAACCAGCACGCCTTCAGCAATACGCTCGCAAACCTCGACGAACTGTCCGGCCACCTGGCCGCCAACAAGCACAGCCTGGAAACAGTGGTGCAGGGCATACGCGATGCTTCGGACGAATTCCGCAATGCCAGCGCCAGCATCAGCCAGGCGGCCACGCGTGCCGAAGGCACGGTCGTCGATATCGGCAAGAACACCGATGCGGCGTTGAAGGAGGCCGTCGTCGCGATGAACAGGCTGCAACTCGATGCCAACCTGATGACCGACCGGGTCCAGCAACTCGCCGAAACGAGCACGCTGGAGTTGACCAATGTGAGCCGCGATGTGCGCACCGGCGCGGATTCGCTGACGACCGCTGGTAAGCGTCTGTCCGATCCGCGCGCCATTCTGTTCGGGCCGGGAGAACAGCAGCTCGGTCCCGGAGAAGCATTGCCATGAAGAAGGCTTACTTGCTGACGACGTTCGTGCTGACGCTCGCGGGATGCGTCAATTTTGCCGAACAGCCCGATTTGCCTGCCGTGGTGTACTACGTGCTGGAGGATCCCTCCCCGGCCACAGCCGAAACGCAGGTTGCTGCAGAGGCGCCCACGCTGCTTGTGCTGGACACCACGACGGGCGGGTTTTACGCAACCGACCAGATCATATTCAGCCGCAGCCCGGGCACCCGTGGCCAGTATCAGTTTGCCCGCTGGACCGAACGTCCCGGCAAGCGCTTTGCCGACCTGATGCGTGCCCGTCTCGACCGCCAGGGCCTCTGGCATGTCAGTTCCGCCGGCGGCCAGGTGCGGGGCGACATGCTGCTGGATACCAAGCTGGTCGAGTTCTACCACGATGCTGCCAGCACCCCGGGCGCAATCGAGCTTGAACTGAACGCCGAAGTCGTCGACCTGAAAAGACACACGCTGCTGGGACGCAAGACATTCAGGCAACGGGTGCCGCTAAAGACGTTCGATGCGGCGGGTGCCGCGCAGGCATCGAACCTGGCCGTCGGCCAGGTGCTCGATGAACTGGCCGCCTGGCTCGCCACGCTTCAATAAGCGCCTACAATTCAGACGGCTGACCCCACAACAAGAGGAGAGATCATGAAACGACTGCTTGCCGCCCTGTGCCTGTGTACCGTCGCTGCGGGTGCCCACGCCGAGATTTCGCAGAAATTCGGCCCGCTCGAAATCCATTACAACGCGCTCACCACCGACGAATTGCAGCCGGAAGTCGCGCGCGCCTACAAAATCGAGCGCAGCAAGACACGCGGCCTGGTCACGATGTCGGTGCTGAAGCAGAACAATGTCGGCGTACCGACGCCGGTGCCGGCCAAGCTCAGTGTCTATGTCACCAACCTCAACCAGCAGCTGGCCAATATTGAAATGCGCGAGATCAAGGAGGGCACCGCCATCTACTACCTGGGCGAATTCCGTGTCACCCCGCCCGATACGCTAAAGTTCACCGCCACCATCGAAGTGGCCGGCGAGCCCAAGCGTGAAATGGTCTTCAACCAGAAGTTCTACAAGTAAGGCTCAGGCGGCGAAGGTCGTCCAGACCAGCGCCGCCAGCCCCCACACGCCGAACCCTGCCACCGTCAGACCGGCCGCACGACGCACCCACACCTGCTGCATGAAGGGCTGGATCTGGCGGGCGAACAGGCCCATTCCCAACAGATTCGGCAGCGTGCCGATGCCGAACGCCAGCATCAGCGCCGCGCCCGAGGTGGCGCTGCCGGCCGCCAGCGCGGAGACCAGAACCGAATACACGAGGCCGCACGGCAGCCAGCCCCAGGCCATGCCCGCCAGCAGCGCCCCCGGCACCGATTGCACCGGCAGCAGTTTCTGGAACAGCGGCTTGAGATGGCGCCAGAGCGCACCGCCGGCGCGCTCGAACACGAGCACCCAGCGATTGAACCCGGCCAGATACAGGCCGAGCAGGATCATCACCCCCTGCGCCAGCACGTAAAGCAGAGTTTGCACCGGCAGGAACGCGGCCAGCTTGAGCGAGGCGCCGAGCGTGCCTGCCAGGGTACCGAACATCACGTACGACATCACCCGCCCCAGGTTGTAGGCCAGATGCAGGCGAAACGGCGGGTGGCTGCCGTCGGCGCGAAACGAGAAAGCCGCGACGATGCCGCCACACATGCCGACGCAGTGCACCCCGCCCAGCAGGCCGGCAAGCAGCGCAGTCAATAGTGAAAACTCGATCATCGTTCTTCCTGAGCCCTGACCCCTGAGCGCTGACCCCTGGAAACCAGCCACACCAGCAGCAGCACCGGCACCCCGATCAGTGCCGTGCCGGTGAAGAAGCTGGCCCAGCCGTAGGCATCGACGAACTCGCCGGAAAATCCCGCGATGAACTTGGGCAAGAGCAGCATCACTGAGGTGAACAGCGCGTATTGCGTGGCCGAATAGGCCTGGTTCACCAGGCTGGAGAGGTAGGCGACGAAAGCGCTTGATGCGATGCCTGCCGACAGGTTGTCGGCCGACACCGTAAACACCAGCGCGCCGACATCGTGTCCGCGCCCTGCCAGCCACACGAACAGCAGATTGGTCGCGGCGGAGAGCACCGCGCCCAGAAACAGGGTGCGCATCACGCCGAGTCGCAAGGTCAGCAGGCCGCCCAGGCCCGCGCCCAAGATGGTCATGATCACTCCGTAGACTTTGGACACGGTGGCGACCTCGTCCTTGGTGAAGCCCATCTCCTGGTAGAAGGGATTGCTCATCACCCCCATCACCACGTCGGAAATCCGATACACGGCGATCAGTGCCAGCATCAGCAGGGCCTGCCATTTGTAACGCTGGATGAAGTCGATGAAAGGCGACAATACCGCGCTGTAGAACCACGCCGTCGCATTCAGCAGACTGCCCGACACGCCGTTGGCAGCGAATTGCTCCCGTGCATGGGCCTCGCGTTCGCTGGTTTCATGTGAAATATGGCGCACCGGTTCGCGAATGATCAGCGTGGTAAGGATGCCCACCCCCATCAGCGCCGCCATCACCGTATAGGCCACTTGCCAGGGGTGGAAGTCGTAGCTTGCCTCGCTCGGGTCGACACTCGCGGCAATCCACAGCGCGCCTGCGCCGGCCGTGATCATCGCGATGCGATAGCCCGCCTGGTAGGTCGCTGCCATCGCGCCCTGCTTTTCGATTTCCACCGCCTCGATGCGGTAGGCGTCGAGCGCGATGTCCTGCGTTGCCGAAGCGAATGCCACCGCCAGCGCGAAGTACACCGTATGCATCAGATTCAGCACGGGGTCGGTGTTCGCCATCCCCAGCAGCGCGGCCGCGATGCAGACCTGCGAGAACAGCAGCCACGCCCGCCGCCTGCCCAGCCGCGCTGTCAGGAAGGGCAGCGGCAAGCGGTCGACCAGTGGCGACCAGAGGAATTTGAGGCCATATGCCAGCCCCACCCAGCTCAAATGGCCGATCGTCGCGCGTGCAATGCCCGCCTCGGACAGCCAGAACGACAGCGTACCGAGCACCAGCAGCAGCGGCAGACCCGCGGAAAAGCCGAGGAACAGCATGCCGACGACGCGCGGGTGGGCGTAGACCTTGAGGGCATTGAGCCAAGGGTGTGCGGTCATGGCGATATATGGAAACTCAGTACAAGGTAGGGAGTGGTCACGTAGTCGGCTGAAACGTGTTGCCGTGTCGCGTTCGGGGAACGTCATGGCAAGCATGACGGAAGCAAAACCCGCAACGTCCGCTTTCTATACGGGAAAGTTGAGCAGTATAAGCAGTTCCGTGGCGGCGAAGCCTCTGCGCTTGCAGCCGGATATGAAAATCGGGTGCGATCGTCACGCCTGCCGTCACTTGCGATGACGCGGCCGTGCAGCCATCCAGGTTCAGCATTACAATTCGCCCCTGATTCCGCCACCCAGAACCAACCCCAGCCCCAGTCGCGCCGCCAGCTCATGGCAGAACAGCGCGGAGAGAAACCCATCTAGGAAATCGCGAAATGGACAAAGACGCGTGCATGCCGCTGGTTTCGATTGTCGTGCGCAGCATGGGCCGCCCCGAACTGCGTCTGGCACTGGAATCCATTGCGGCACAGGACTATCCCCGGATCGAAATTGTCCTCGTCGACGCGACCGGCGGCACGCATCCTCCATTGCCGGACATCGGATGGCGGCCTGGCCATGTATTGCGCAAGGTTGGGGGGGACCGGCGTTTGCCTCGACCCTTGGCCTGCAATGTGGGTCTCGATGCGGTTCATGGGGACTGGTTCAGCTTTCTGGACGATGACGATGTGTATGAGCCTCACCACGTTTCCACCTTGATCAAGGCCGCCCGCAAAAACCCGGATGCGCTGGTGGTCTATGGGCAATCCAACATGCTCGGGCCGGATGGGCGCGTTGAAAAGATATTCGGGATCCCGTTCAATCGGGCCATGCTTTATTACGGTCCACTCTTCTATTGGCAGGCCTCGCTGATCGCGCGCAAGGTGCGGGACCTGGGTTGCCAGTTCGACGAGGCCCTGGAAATTTGCGAGGATCGGGATTTTCTCCACCAGATTGCCGAGCACGGCGATTTTGTCTTTGTTCCCATCGTGACCTTCAACTACCGGCCCGACCTCGGGACGTCCGGGACAGGGCGCGGACCCAACTGGGATGCGGCCCGCATGCAATATTTCGACGCAATGCTCAGGGCCAAGTGGGCGGGTCCTCGCGAATATCACACCACCCGGGCGGGCAACGGGGTGCGCCAGGCGATCATGGCGTACGCCCGGGGCGATGTCGCGGAGTGCCGCAGACGCCTCGAGCACGTTCTGAGCGAGTATCCCGATGATCCCAATGCCATGCATGCCATGGCACGCCTGAATCTGGAGGCGAACCGCCTGGATGTGGCGGAAAGCCAGGTGAGATGCGCCCTCAGGTATATCCGCGACGCGGCTGAATTCCACTATACCCACGCATTGATCCTCGAGGGCCTGGGCGATTTGCTGGGCGCCCGTCAGGCCGCACTGCGCGCCCGAATCGATCCCGCCTTCAAGCAGGTTGCCGAGCAGGTGCTGGGTCGCTTGCCGGTTGCCGGGCCAAACGAGGAGTCGCCTGCAAAGGCGGGGGCTGCGACAGCGGGGTCCACGCAGGAAGAAGAGCTGTTTGTGCTTTGCCGGCCGCATGGCGGTCTTAACGACACGTTTTGCCAAATTGAGAAATGCTGGGAATACGCTGAAAGATTTGGTCGAACGCTCATCATCGACACACGCAAATCGGGACTATTCGGAGAGTTTGCAGACTTCTTCTCGCCCGTCGATGCCTCGATCAAGGTCGAAACCGATACGACCCGCGTGGACCCGGCGATCAACTCGCGCGACTGTTATCCGCCAAGAATGAACGGACCCAGAATCAATGGGACATTGGACGATCATGACACTACATATTCAACCATGTATCACAATCATGTCGACCGGGTATCGGGGGCGTTGCTCACATTTGATTTTGACCGGGACTACCGTGAGTCCGTCCTGATTCATGAGCAATGCGGAGGGGGAGAACTGTCCTTTTCGCTTCTGAACAGAATAAGCTTGTCTGAAAATGTCAGATCAATCGTCCTCGATAGGATCGCTGGACTTGGCGGAGACTATGTCGGGATACATGTAAGAAACACCGACTATCAAACAGACTATGAATCGTTGTTCAACATGATCTACCCCGAGGTGGTCGGAAAATCGGTCCTGATCTGCAGTGATGATGCGGACGTCATCGCCAAGGCGAAGAACTTCTTTCGTGCTTCGACCGTATTGAGCGCCAGCGAAATATTCCATATGAATCAGAAGCCGCTGCACGGCAAATGGACCATGAAAACGGATCAAGAGCGGAAATCGGCTGCCATTGCCTCGATCGTCGATCTTTGCGCGCTTGGCTTGTCAGGCAAACTGTATTTCACGAATGTCACCGCGGGCCATCCGTCCGGATTTTCAAATTTGGCCAGGCACCTGAACGAAAACAAGAAACTGGTTTTCAATCTTCTGCGAATCACGAATACCGAATTGATCCCGCAATAGCGCTGAAGGCACCTGGTCCCGGTCTGACTATCGTGGCTCATTTCACAACACCGCCAAGCGCTGCATCGTCCATTTCGCGGAACCAGCCTTGCCCCTGCGGCAGCGGCAGGCGCTACAAGCATTGCTGCGGCGCGAGTCCGTTGGTCTCAGCCGGCAGGACCCGCACTGTCCAGGATGCGCCCGAGGACCGGGCGGTGGCGGTGGCGACGGCGCTGTTTCGCCATGGCGAGGCTTTCGCAGGCAAGGAATTATTGGATGCAATCGATCCTGATTCCCTGTCCAGTCCGCAGTCGGCACGCGAGGCCGCCCGGATGTATCGGGAACTTGGGATATTGCAGCGTGAATTCGCCTTTCTGGAACGCACTTCGCGCCTTGACGACCAATTGGATGTCAGGATCAAAATGGAGCAGTGCGTGGAGCTACTCTTCGCCGACGCTGCCTGGGATTCGCTGCGCCGTCAGGCGCTCGCGCTGATTTCGCGCATCAATGCACGCGGCGAGGCCGTGGCTACCAGCACCGACCAAGGCGCGGCGTCCAGAATTCACCTGGCCAACGATTTCCGGGCGATCGGCGGCAGCGAAACCCGTACCTTGCGTCTCTACCAGATCCTGGCGCCTTTCGCGGAGGTGATTCTGTGGTCCCGGAGCGAGCCGATCGCCCACTATCGGGCGCTGTGTCCCGAGCTACGCGTACTCGATCCGTCCCGTGGCGACGTGCCCGATGGCGGAGCGCTGGTAATCGTCGGCAACTACCTCGACTTCACGCCCTGGCTCGACGCCATGGCGGCATGCCGCCGCATCGTCCTGAGCGTTAACGTTCCCGACCTGCCGAACATGAAGCACGTCGTCTCCGCCCTGACGCTGATGGAGTCGCTGCAAGCCGGGTTCACGGTGGATTTCACTTATCCTTCCGACATGTGGCGGCAGCGCGTGGGGCTGGGCGGAATGACCGAATATCCGCCCACCGACACGCAGCAGTTCAGCCGGCAGCGTCCACACGAACAGGCGATCCGCAGCCTGGTCGTCGGCAGGATCGCGCGGGCCAACTGGACGAAGTTCCATCCCGACGATCCCGGGCTGATGCGGCGCATCATCGGCAGGGGACATGTTTGCCGCATCATGGACGGCTCCTTGCTGAAAGACGCCTTGCGGGATGAAGCGCAATCGGGCCGGGTCGAATTGCTGCCGCTCGATGCCCTGGATGCGCGGGCGTTTCTCGAAGGACTCGACTGCTTCCTGTACTGGAAGCATCCTTTGTGGGTCGAAACCGGCCCCAACGCGATCCTCGAGGCGATGGCCATGGAACTCCCCGTCATCGTGTTCGCCAAGGATGTGGGGGTCGCGGAACTGATCGAGCACGGCACGGACGGCTTCCTCGTCGAGACCGAAGCGGAAGCCCTGGCATGCCTGGACAGGCTGGCCGCTTCGCCGGCACTGCGGCAATCGGTCGGACGGGCGGCCCGCCGCAAGGTGCTGGCAACCCTCGACCGGCAGCAGGCCCGGATGCTGGATTTCTACCTGGGTGCGGCGCACCCGGATCAGCGGCAGGACCCGGGACCCCACCAACCCCGTTCCGCCTGAAAGGCCATGCGGCCCCACAAGCTCAGCGTCGCGTTGCTGCCTGACGAATAGGCGCCACGTGCCCCAGCCGGTAAAATACGCGTCCCCATGCCCGCCGCCCCCGCCACCCCTCTCGTCAGCGTGCTGATGCCCGCCTACAACCACGCGCCCTATGTGCGCGCGGCGGTGGAGAGCGTGCTCGGGCAGACCTACGACAATCTCGAACTCATCGTCATCGACGATGCCTCGTCCGACGCGACCTGGGCGGTGCTGCAATCCTTCGACGACGCGCGAATGCGCCTCTATCGACACGACGCCAACCAAGGCGCGCACGCCACGCTGAACGAGGCGCTGGCGCTGGCGAAGGGAGCGATCATTGCCATCATCAATTCGGACGATCTGTATTACCCGGAACGGCTCCAGAGAGCGGTCTCCTGCCTGACGGACAAGCCCGGTCTGGGTGCCTGCTTTTCGCACTACGACTACATCGATGAGACCGGCAGTGTGGTGCAGGATTCGGAATCACTCGCAAGGAAGTTTCCGGACGCCGCCCGGGATCTGGGGCCAGCCGCAAAGGCCCTGGATCTCCACGAATTGCAGGTACTGTCCTTGCTGGCGCGCAACTATCTGCATACGACCTCGAATCTGGTTTGTCGGCGTGAGGTCTTCGAGCACGTCGGGCAGTTCAGGGGCTTCCGGTATGTCCATGACCATGAGTTCTTTTTGCGGCTGTGCCAGCGCTATCCAATTGAAGTCGCTCATGAAAGCTTGCTCGGATATCGTTTTCACGCCACCAACACGCTGGCTGAAAGCGCCGTGGCCAGCGTGGCGGAAACGGCCGCGATGCTGGCGGAATTTTTCCTCACCCAGGAACTGAAGCCCATGCGCCAGGGTCATCCTGCGTTTCTGGAGGTGCTCGGCTATCTGCTCCGGAACCTCCGCGCATATGGGGCAGACCGGCTCGTGCTGCTGCTGGTGCTGGCCCAGCGGGACTGGCCCCGGCAATCGGATACCCCGTTGTTTCTCCGCTGGGCTTTGGATGACAGCATCCGGCACCAGGTCGGCACATTGCGGGACAACGATAGGGCGGCAGACGATTTGCACTGGCAGAAGACCCAGACGACCAGATGGTGGGACGAGACGCGAAAATGCCATGCGAAGCGGTCGCGCGTGATCAACAAGCTTTGGGAGACGCGACGGTCGTTGCGCTGGTCCGAGCAGCAGCTTGCATGGTGGCGCGACAAGTATCAGCGCACCCTGACGGCGCGCATCAGGAGGGCCTTGAGAGGCTTGCTTGATATGGCGAACAAGGTGACGAGGAACACGAATCAATGAATCAAGCACGCGTCGCGGTCATCACGCGCACGAAAAACAGGGCCATTCTGCTCAAGCGGGCCATTCGCAGCGTGCTCGACCAGGGATACGAGGACTGGACGCATGTGATCGTCAACGATGGCGGCGATGCCGAGGAAGTGCGTCGCGTTCTCGCGCCGAGTCTGGACGCATACAAGGGCCGCGTGACGGTGATCGACAATCCCGCATCGGTTGGCATGGAGGCGGCCTCCAATATCGGGATACGTGCATGCGCCAGCGAACTCATCGTGATTCATGACGATGACGATTCCTGGGAATCGGGTTTTCTCGAGCGCTGTGTCGAATTCATGGACTCGACCAGCAAGCCGCGACTTGGTTATGAATATGGCGGCGTGGTCACGCACAGTCTGCGGATCATCGAGGAAATAGACGGCCAGACCGTGAGGCGGGTCGAAACGGAGCCGTTCAATGAGTGGATGACCTCGGTTTCCCTCTACCGGCTTGCGGCGGGGAACACTTTTCCGCCCATCTCCTTTTTGTTCCGCAGAGACGTCTGGGAGGATATCGGCGGTTTCCGCGAGGCATTGCCCGTGCTCGGCGACTGGGACTTTCACCTGCGCGTGTGCGCGCGCTACGAGATCGGACTGGTTCCCGGGTTGTTGGCCAATTACCACCACCGCACCTCGATCCAGTCCGGGGACTATGGCAACACGGTGGTCGCCGCCGATGCGAAACACCGGGCCTATGAAAACCTGTATCGCAATGAATTGTTGCGTCGCGATCTTGAAACCGGCCAGTTCGGACTGGGGTTCCTGGTGAACATGGGGAGCAGTTTCGAGCAGTTGCATCGCCAGTTCTGGCCGATGGAGCGCGTCCTGCGCAAGCTCAGGGGAAATTTTCTGATGCGGAAACTGGCCCGGTTGTTCCCGCGGGATACGAACTGATGGGGCCTGGGGCATTTCGGCAGCGCTTCGAGTCGCTGCTGCAGAAGGTCGATCTGGTGACCTTCGATGTCTTCGATACCGCCCTGGTCAGGGGCGTGGCACGCCCGCAAGGCGTCTTTCTGCAATTGGCGATCGAGGCCCGGGCAAGCGGAATTTTGTCGCCTGACCTGCTCGAGCGCGTGGACTTCATCCAGGCGCGCATCAGGGCCGAGACGGAGGCCAGGCGTCATGCCTGGGAAACCAGCGGCTGGGTCGAGATTCGGCTGGAAGAAATACATGCTCGTCTCGCCGCCGATCTGAAACTGGATGAATCCAGCGCGCAAGCGCTCATGTCACTGGAGCAGCGAATCGAACTGGCGCATGGATTGCGCAACCCTTTCGTCGGCGGGCTTTTCGATCTGGCGAAAGACGCTGGCAAGAGGCTTGGCTTTATTTCCGACATGTATCTGGATGAAAGGCTCGTGGCCAGTCTGCTCGAGCAGGCAGGGTATGGCGATTACGAATTCCTGTTGGTGTCTTCGAGCGGCAGGGAGACGAAGGCGTCCGGGTCCCTGTACAAGCGGGTGTTGGCTTCGCAGAAGATCGTGTCTCGGCAATGGCTGCACGTGGGCGACAATCTGGATTCGGATGTCAGGCGTGCGCGAGAACTGGGCATCCACGCACTCCACTACGAAAAATGCGAAACGCGTATCAAGTCGCACTCGGGGATGGCTCGCCAGCGCAGGATGCTGTCTCCTGATCAGAAGGTGACCGAGGCCCGCCTGTTTCGCTCCATCGCGACCGGATTGAGTGCCTCCCGTTACTTTTCGAGCCCTGACGCGAAGGCGCCGAATGGCCATTCCGGGCAGGATTTCTGGACGGATTGGGGATACCGGCATGCCGGCCCTTTGCTGGCGGGGTTTGGTTCCTGGATCGTGCATGAGGTCTCCCGACAAGCCTTCCGGGATGTCTATTTTCTGTCGCGCGATGGCTATCTGATCAAGCAGGTGGTGGACCGCATGCTGCGCGCCGGTTTCGGAGCAGGGCAGTCAGTGCGCACGCATTATCTGTATGCGTCGAGGCGGGCCTTCAATCTGGCCGCGATCGAAAAGCTCGACGATGACAGCCAGGATTTTCTGGTCAGCGGGACGAGTCGCATGACGCCGCGGCAGTTTCTGGCGCGCATCGACATCGATATCGACCGGCACCTGGACGCCGTCGCCGCAGTGGGCTTTCCGTCACCGGATGAGGTCGTCGAAGGTGCCCTGGGGTACGGACGTCTGCGTGCCCTGTTGCGCGAACTGGAGGACATCGTGCTGGAACGGGCGCAGTCCGAATTGGGTGCCCTCGATCGCTACTTTCGGGAAGAAGGCCTGCTGGATGGCGGCCAGACGGCCATCGTCGACCTGGGCTGGCATGGGACCTTGCAAAATGCCATGGCCGGCCTGATCCGGCGCATGGGGGCGACGACCCAGCTGACGGGCTATTACATGGGGACATTTCCCGCGGCGAAGCGTTATGCGGACCGTGGCCAGGAAATGCATGGCTACCTGTGCGAGGAGGGCAAGCCGGTGGTAATGCATGCCGCCATCCGGACCTCGGTCGAACTGTTCGAATGGATTTTCTCGGCGCCGCACGGCAGTGTCTGCAATTTCCGCTCGGGCACAGCGGGCGTCGAGCCTGTTTTCGCTGAATTCGCGTTCGAGTCCGAGCGCTGGGAAGCCGCTTCCGCCATGCAAGCCGGGGCGCTCCGTTTTGTCGACGACTATATTGGCCTCTGGCAAGGGCTGAGCCTGCCGGATGTGCCTCCAGCGGAAGCCCTGCGCAGTTTTCATGCCGCGCTTGCGCACCCGACACCCGAAGAGGCCCGGCGTCTCGGCCATCTTCAGCATGCCGAAGGATTCGGGAGTGTGGCGGTTCCCCGTTATATTGCGAAGCCACCGGGGAGCATCTGGAATCCGCTGAGCTACCCGCGCCTGGTTCGGGGATATCGCGCCACCTTCTGGCGGCCAGGCTACAAGCGTAATTTGTTGGGGAAACTGTCGCCATGATGTGGCTGGAACAGGGTCAAGAGCGTTTGCAGCACCTCGCCCGTGCCATACGGCCGCGGTCGTCTGTTGATGCAGGCAGGATGCCTGAATGAATCCTCACGCAGCACCCCCCGCCTCACCAACTGCGATGCTAGGCAGCCTCTGGCGCCATCGCGCGCTCATCGCGCAAATGACGCGGCGGGAAGTCGTCGGACGCTACAAGGGCTCGAGCATGGGGCTGCTGTGGTCCTTCCTGAACCCCGTGTTCATGCTGGTGGTGTATTCCTTCGTGTTTTCGGTCGTCTTCAAGGCACGCTGGTCGGGCGGCGACGAATCGCATACGCAGTTTGCGGTGGTGCTGTTTGCGGGGATGATCGTTCACGCACTGTTCGCGGAAGTGCTGAACCGCGCGCCTGCTCTGATCCTGGGCAACGCCAATTACGTCAAGAAGGTGGTGTTCCCGCTCGAGATACTCGTGGTGGTCAGCCTCGGTGCCTCCGTGTTCCATGCGCTGGTCAGCCTGCTCGTGCTGCTGGCCGCATTCGTCATGCTGAATGGGCTGATTCACTGGACCGCCGTATTCGTCCCGCTGGTCCTGATGCCGCTCATGATCCTGAGCCTCGGCTTCGGCTGGATTTTGTCGTCGCTGGGCGTGTTCGTTCGCGACATCGAGCAGGTCATCGGCGTGTTCACCACCATCCTGCTGTTCGTTTCCCCGGTCTTCTTCCCGCTCAGCGCGGTGCCCGAACCGCTCCGGGTGTGGCTGCATCTGAACCCGTTGACGTTCTTTATCGAGCAGACGCGTGCCGTCCTGATCTGGGGCCACCTGCCCGACTGGCAGGGCCTGGCGCTTTACTTCATCGGGGCGAGCGTTTTTGCCTGGCTGGGCTTTTTCTGGTTCCAGAAAACCCGAAAGGGATTTGCCGACGTCCTGTGAGGTTGCCAGACAGGTGAACGGGCCTGGTCGCAGGTTCGGCGATCAGGCATATCCCCCATAGCGGTGCATCGGGGTCAGCACGATATCCTCGTGATAGTGATGGTGCAGCGTGTCCAGCAGCTTGGCGTGGATGCCGCCGAAGCCGCCGTTGCTCATCATCAGCACATGGTCGCCGGGGCGGGCGTCCTCGACCAATTGCGCGACGAGCTTGTCGAGATTGTCGAACACGCGCGCCTTGTCGCCCAGCGGGGCGAGGGCGTCGGCCGGGTCCCAGCCGAGCCCGGCAGCGTAGCAGTAGACGCGGTCCGCCTCGGTGAGGCTGGCGGGCAATTGCGCCTTCATGACGCCGAGCTTCATGGTGTTGGAGCGCGGCTCGAGCACGGCCAGGATGCGCGCGGTGCCGACCTTGCGACGCAGGCCTTCGAGCGTGGTGGCGATCGCGGTGGGGTGATGGGCGAAGTCGTCGTAGACCGTGATGCCGTGCACAGCACCGCGGTTTTCCATGCGGCGCTTGACGTTCTCGAAACGGGAGAGGGCATCGATCGCGGCGGCGGCGGGCACGCCGGCGTGGCGCGCGGCGGCGATGGCGGCCAGGGCGTTCATGCGGTTGTGCTCGCCGATCAGATTCCACTTCACGCGGCCTTGCAGGGCGCTGTTGAAGAAGACGTCGAAGTGGCCGCTCGAGTCGGTTTCGCCGGCGGTCCAGCCGCCGCTGCTCCCGAAACGTTCGACCGGGGTCCAGAGGCCGCGCTCGAACACGCGGTCGAGGCTGGCTTCGCGGCCGTTGGAGACGATGAGGCCGTTGCCGGGGATGGTGCGCACCAGATGGTGGAACTGGGTTTCGATGGCGGCGAGGTCGGGAAAGATATCGGCGTGGTCGTATTCCAGGTTGTTGAGGATGACGGTGCGCGGGCGGTAGTGGACGAATTTCGAGCGTTTGTCGAAAAAGGCGGTGTCGTATTCGTCGGCTTCGATGACGAAGAAGGGACTGTCGGTAAGCCGTGCCGACATGCCGAAATTCTGCGGGATGCCACCGACCAGGAAACCCGGGCGCATGCGTGCGTCGTCGAGGATCCATGCCAGCATGGCGGAGGTGGTGGTCTTGCCGTGGGTCCCGGCCACCGCCAGCACCCATTTGTCCCTGAGAACATTGTCGGCCAGCCATTGCGGGCCGGAAGTGTAGGGGAGGTTGCGTTCGAGGATGGCTTCCATCAGCGGATTGCCGCGGGTGACGACGTTGCCGACGACGAATACATCGGGTTTGCGGCCGATCTGGCCGGCATCCCAGCCTTCGGTCAACTCGATGCCGAGCGCGCGCAACTGGTCGGACATGGGGGGGTAGACGTTGGCGTCGCAACCGGTGACCGTGTGGCCGGCCGCGCGTGCAATGGCCGCGAGGCCGCCCATGAAAGTGCCGCAAATGCCGAGGATATGGATGTGCATGGTGGATGAGTAGTCAGAGGTGGACAGTAATCGGGAAGCCGTGAACAGGACGCAGTGAACAGATTATCCCATGGCGGCGCTGCGCGCCTGCTGGACCAGATGGGTAAGCAGGGCGCGCAGCTTGGCGGGGCGCAGCGGTTTGTGCAAGAGCGGAAATCCGGCCTGGCTGATGCGCAGGATGGTGTCGGGGGCCGTGTCGCCCGTAACCAGGATGGCCGGGATATCGGGGCCGTATTTTTGCCGCAGGCGCGTGATGACCTCGATGCCGTCGTTGTCGTCGGGCAGACGGTAGTCCGAGACGATGACGTCGGGAACGCGCCCGATGCTGTCGAGCCACTGGACCGCCTCGTCGGCGCTGTGCGCGGTGACCAGGTCGATATGCCAGTTGTCGAACAGTTCGGCCATGCCGCGCAGGATCGCACTCTCGTCGTCGACCAGCAGCACCAGCGCGTCGTCCGGGATGAACCCGGGCAAGGCCGCGGCAGTGTGCGCCTTGATCATTTGGGCATCGCCGAGCGGCACGTCGATGCTGAACACCGAGCCGTGCCCCGGAAGCGAACGCAATTCCACCCGGTGCCCCAGCAGGCGCCCCAGGCGCGACACGATGGCAAGCCCGAGGCCCAGCCCCTTGTTGCGGTCGCGCGCCGGGTTATGCAACTGGACGAACTCCTGGAACACGCTTTCCTGCTGGTCCGGGGGGATGCCGCGACCGGTATCGATGACGCTGAGGCGCAGCATGCGGCCGCGGCGACGGCAGGCCACCAGTATGCCGCCGTCGTCGGTGTAGCGGATCGCATTGGAAATCAGGTTGACCAGGATGCGCTCGATCAGCAGCGGATCACTGTAGAGCGTCACGTCGCATGGGCGAAAGCGCAAGCGCAAGCCCTTTTCCGTTGCGAGTGCGCCAAACTGCTTGTCGAGATCGAGCAGCAGGTCATGCAGGCGGAAATGAACCGGATGCGTCTCGATGGTGCCGGCATCCAGCCGGGATATGTCGAGTAGTGCGTTGAATAGCTGCTCCATCGTGGCGGTGGAAGCTTCGATGTTGTCGACCAGGTTTTGCGTTTCGGGCTGCTGGCTGCGTTCCTTGAGTGCGGCCACGAACAGCGTCAGGGCGTGCAATGGTTGACGCAGATCGTGGCTGGCCGCGGCGAAGAAGCGCGATTTGGCATGGTTGGCGCGCTCGGCCATGTCCATCTTTGCGGCCAGGTCGGCAGTCGCTTCGCGGACACGGATTTCCAGCTCGTTACGATGCATCTTCAGGGTGTCGGCCATGCGGTCCACGTCCGCCGCCAGTGCGCCCAGTTCACCGTCTGGCGCTAGCTGCGTGCGCACATGGAGATCATTGCGTGCGAGCCGCTCGACCACCGACCCGACATGCCGAAGCTGACCTGACAGTCGCCTGGAGAGGCGCCAGGCCAGTGCACCGGTGAGTCCCATCGCGGCCAGCATCACCAGCATGGCGTGGATGAGCGTGTCGCGTTTGAACGCGGCGATCTGGCCGGACGCCCCTCCCATTTCTGCCTGTCCCGGCAGGTCGCTGGCAAGCGTTTGCGCGGTGAAGTAGGCCACCAATCCGAATTCGGTGAACAGGGCGGGCAGCAGCGCAATGACCAGTATGCGGCTGCGGAAACTCGAAAGCGAAAGGCGGTTGATGAGGGGGCGCAACAATTTCACGATGCGCTATTGATTCGGCCTGATGAAGTTTGAAGTGTTATTGAAGGCTGGCATGCCCGAGCCGTGTGAGGTAGCACGGGAAGCCGAATCAATAGCCAGTAAAAACAGCGTTCCATTGGGACGGCTCAACAGACTGACCCGCTCAGGACGACGAAAAAATGCCTTACCGGTTCAAACATCATCTGGCCGTCTCAATCGGGGATCTGCGCCAGTCGCTGAATGGCTAGCACGGCCTCGGTGCGGTTGGTGACGCTGAACGCGCGAAAAATGGCTGCGATATGTACCTTCACGGTGCTTTCCGACATCGCCAGCATGCCCGCGATGGCCTTGTTGGCGCAGCCTTGCGCCAGCAGGCGCGCCACCTCGAGCTGGCGCGCAGTCAGCCCGCTATGCTGCAGGGCACCGAACGTGGCCGGGGCCGTCGAGCAGGCGCCGTCATGTTTGTTGTGCAGGCCGGCCGGAAAATAGACGTCGCCCGCCAGCACATGCCGAAATGCAGCCAGCATGGCAGCCGTGGATGCAGCCTTTGGGATGTAACCGAGTGCACCGGCTTTCATCACGTTGCGAATGTCGTGCGGTGATTCCGAAGCAGATAGGACCACCAGCGGAACGTCCGGGAACTGGTTGCGGTACTGCATGATGCCCTGCATGCCGACGAAACCGGGCATGTTCAGGTCGACCACTGCAAGGTCGAGGTCACGATGGGCGCTGGTCTGCGCAAACAGGGTGGGGTAGTCGTGGGCGTCGATGATCTTGACTGGCGGTTCCAGTTGCGACAACACTTGTCGCACGCCCTCGCGCATGAGTGGATGGTCGTCGGCCAAAAGGGCTTTCATGAAGACGCTTCCTGCGTGGTGGCGATTTTGTTCCCCTTCCTGATCCGGCACTTCAAGTCTGCCGTGTATGGTTCACCTTCCGTCTCCCGAGAGCGGCGAATTGCAGGGTTGCCCCTGAAGCGCTTTGGTGGATCACGTCGGCAGTGGAATCGGGATCCATCGCACTGCGGTATGGGGTCCTGCAGTCTCACCCGCGCCTCGGCCGATCCGGCGTCGGGATACGCATGACGTCCCGCAGCTGTCTATTTGCCACGCACCTTGTCGATTCCGGTCTCGATGGCCGACATCAGGTACCCGAAGTAAAAATCCGGTGTCAGCAGGCCGACGATGGCGTCGCTGGTTTCCTTGCCCTGCGTGTCGAAAACCATGACGGTGGGCACCATGAACACCTTGTGGGCGGCAGCAAACGCGCCTTCGGTGGTGGGCGTGCCGTTGAAGTCAATCAGTGGCTTGGGGTCACCCATGGTGACTTCGCGAATGATGACTTGCTTTCGATACGCCGGATCCTTGTGCATGAGCCCCAGGTATTCGGCCTTGACGCGTTCGCAATAATGGCAACCGGGGCTGGAAAACAGCACCAGAATGGGTATCTGGAGTTTGGCAGCCAGTTGCGCATCGGCCTGCAAATTCTTCGCGTGTATCAGTCCGCTTGCCGCGCCGGCGGCGGCGGAGAGCGCCAGTCCCCATGCTAAAATCAGGCCCCGGACCGCGATAGATCGCGTCATTGATATCGTCCCCCATGTGGATGCGAACCCGTCATACTGTTTAGTGTCGCGTCATCAATTGCCAATTCAAACAGTCTATATCTACCACCATGCAAAAGTTGACCATCGCCTCCCGTGAAAGCGCCCTCGCCATGTGGCAGGCGGAGCATATCCGCGACCGCTTGAGCGCGCTGCATCCTGGCTGCGCTGTCGGCATTCTAGGCATGACGACGCGTGGTGACCAGATTCTTGATGTCACCCTGTCCAAAATCGGTGGCAAGGGCCTGTTTGTCAAGGAACTCGAGGTGGCGCTCGAAGCGGGACAAGCGGATCTGGCAGTGCATTCGATGAAGGACGTGCCGATGGAACTGCCGCCGGGATTCGTGCTCGCGGTGATCGGCGAACGCGAAGACCCGCGCGATGCCTTTGTCTCCAACCAGTATGAACGCCTGTCCGACCTGCCGCCCGGCAGCGTGGTCGGCACTTCCAGCCTGCGTCGCGAAGCACAGTTGCGCGCGCGTTATCCGTATCTGGCAGTCAAGCCATTGCGCGGCAACGTCGGAACGCGGCTCAAAAAGCTCGACGAAGGCCAGTTCGACGCGATCCTGCTGGCTGCCGCCGGCCTCAAGCGTCTCGGCCTGGGGGACCGCATCAAGAGCCTGCTCTCGGTGGAAGACAGCATTCCAGCGGCCGGACAGGGGGCGCTCGGTATCGAGATTCGTAGCGGAAACCCCACGGTGGCTACCATGCTGGCCACACTCAATCACGCCGAAACAGCCGCCTGCGTGCGTGCCGAGCGTCAGGTCAGTCGTGTGCTCGGCGGCAGCTGCCAGGTGCCGCTGGGTGCGCATGCGGTGCTGCAGGGCGGCAAGCTGGTGATGCATGGCTTCGTTGCCAACCCGGATGGCAGCAGCTTCCTCGAGGACCGCGCCGAGGGCGATATCATGGATCCAGAAGCCGTGGGTCAGGCCCTCGCCGACAAGCTGCTTGCACGAGGCGCCCGCGCCATTCTCGACGCCTTGCCGACGGCATGACGCAGCCACTGTCCGGTCGCACCGTGCTGGTCACCCGGCCGTTGCGACAGGCTGCAGCGCTGACGCAGGCGATCCGTTCGGCTGGCGGGATGGCATACGAATTCCCGGCGCTCGACATCGAACCTGTTCCGGCGGACGAACTGGATGCGTCGCTTGCGCGGCTGGCCGCCGCCGACATCGTGATTTTCATCAGTCCCAATGCGGCGGAATTGGGCATGACGGCCATCCGGGCGCGCGGTCGGCTGCCGGCCACTGCCCGGGTTTTTGCAGTGGGGCCGGGCACCGCGCGGGCACTGCAGGCGCACGCGCTGGCCGGCGTCATTACGTCGCAGGGCCAGGACAGTGAAGCCTTGCTGGCCCTGCCGCAGTTGCAGGACGTGGCGGGCAGACAGGTGGTGATCGTGCGCGGCGTCGGCGGACGTGACTTGCTCGCCGACACCTTGCGGGCGCGTGGCGCGGATGTGCATTATCTGGAATGCTATCGACGCATGCGCCCCCATGCTGATCCCCTGCCCTTGCTCGCGCGTTGGCAGGCAGGTGGCATCGACGCGGTGACGGTCACCAGCGCGGAAGCGCTGCATAATCTGGCTGCGATGCTGGGTGAGAGCGGCAAGTCGCTGCTGGCGTCCACCCCGTTTTTCGCGCCGCATGAGAAAATTGCCGAAGCTGCCCGTCGCTTGGGCATAGCGCGGGTTGTCGCCACGCCGGGTGGCGATGCGGGCCTGGTAGCGGGCCTGATTAACTGGTTCAGGAACAATCCATGAATGACACACCCGAAATTCCTGCTGTTGCCCCTGACAGCGCGCCGGGCCCGGCTGTCGCAGCCGCCCCCTCCAATCCGTCCACCGCGACGGCTACGGTCCATGAGCAACCGCCTCAAAGAGCTCATCTGGCGTTGCCGCTCGTCGCCATGCTGGTTGCCGTTCTGGCGCTCGCCGGGGCGGCCTGGACGTGGTCCGACAGCCGGGAGCGCATCCGTGATCTGAAGACCGAGTTGGGACGCCGGCTGGCGGAATCCGGCGGACAGGTGAGCGAAACCCGACTGCTGGCGCGCAATGCCGACGATGCCATGCGGCAGGTCAGCGAGAAAGTCGCACGCATCGAAAGCCAGATGGTTACGTCGCAGCAGCAACAGCTGTCGCTGGAGGCCCTATACAAAGATCTGGCGCAGGGACGCGACCAGTGGACGCTTGCCGAGATCGAGCAGGTGCTGCTCACCGCCGCGCAGCAGTTACAACTGGCAGGCAACGTGAAGGCAGCGATCATCGCGCTGGAAGGCGCGGATACCAGGCTGCAGCGCCTCGACAAGCCGCAGTTCACCGCATTGCGTCGCGCGATTGCCGCCGACCTGGCGAGTCTGCGCGCCACGCCATCGATCGACGAGATCGGGACAAGCGCACGCATCGAAGCGCTGGTGACGCGTTCTGCCAGCTTCCCGCTCGCCAGCGCGCAAAGCTCGGAAGCCGCACCTGCGGCGCGACCGGCTGGCGCCTCCAGTCTCACCCAGGAATTGTGGTCGGAGCTGAAACGGCTGGTGCAGATCCGCCGCGTCGATGGCAACGAGGGGGTGCTGTTGCCGCCCGACCAGGCTTTTTTCCTGCGCGAGAACCTGCGCCTGCGGCTGCTAACGGCGCGGCTGGATTTGCTGACCGAGGATCAGGCGGGGTTCCAGGCCGATCTGCTTGCGGCACAGGACATGCTCACGCGCTTTTTCAATACGCGTGACGCCGGGGTTGCGGCAGCGATCAAGGAAATCAAGCACCTGTCCAGCCTGCAGATCGCCACCCGGTTGCCCGGCATCGATGCCAGCCTTGCGGCGCTCGACGCCTACAAGGGGAATCCGTAATGCGCGGGCTGATTTCCCTGCTGATCGTAGGTGTGCTGGCCGTGGCACTGGCATTGGCAGGGCGCTACGACCCCGGCTATGTGGTGCTGGTCTATCCGCCCTGGCGGATGGAGATCTCCTTCATCAGTTTCGTACTGTTGGTGGCGGGCATGGTGGTGGGTGGCGTGATGCTGTTGCGACTGGCTGCGCTCACCCTGAATCTGCCTCGCATCGTGCGTGAGCAGCGGGAGCGCCGTGCAGCCAGAAAGCGCGACGACAATTTCGTCGGCGGCATTGCCGCTTACACCGAATATCGTTATCAGGATGCCGAGCAGTCACTCGGCCAGTGGCAGGGCGACGACGCCCGCACGGGGCTGGCACGCGTGCTCGCCGCGCGTGCCGCGCAGGAAATGCGCGCGGTGGCACAGCGCGAACACCACCTGCAGGAAGCCACCCAGCACGGGGCCGAACTGGCTGCCCAGCTATTCGAAGCCGAAGCCTGCCTCGACGCCAAGGACGCAGCGGCCGCATTGGTGGCGATCAGCCGTGCCAAGGAAATTGCGCCGCAGCACACCACGCTGCTGCGGCTCGAGTTCAAGGCGCGCCAGTTGACGGGACAGTGGGACGAGGTCGAGCGCTTGCTCGACCTGCTGATGCGCAGCAATGCCCTGGAGCAGAGCGTCGCGCTGCAGAGCCGCCGCGTGACCTATGCAGAAAACCTCAAGCGCCGTGCCGAAGATGACCGTGGCCTGCTGGAGTATTGGAAAAAGATCCCGTCCAACTTCAAGGCCGATCCCTGGGTGGCACGTGCCGCCGCCCGCGCTTTTGCACAGCGCGGTGGACACGACACCGCGCTCGACGTGCTGGAAGCCGCGCTCAGCCGCGAGTGGCATGAGGAACTGGTTGCACTCTATGGCGAATTGCGCGGCAGCAGCCCGACGCGGCAGATCGAACAGGCCGAGAAGTGGCTGCGCACGCATCCGCGCGACGCGCAATTGCTGCTGACGCTGGCACAACTGTGCAGTGTGCAGCAGCTATGGGGCAAGGCGCAGAGCTATCTGGAAGCCAGCCTCGCCATCGCGCCGAGCGCCGAAGGCCATGTCCGCATGGCCGAATTCAAGACCCAAAGCGGCCAGCCGGGCGAGGCCTGCCAGCATTACCAGAAGGCGCTTGCACTGTGCCGCGCGCAGTAGGTCTGTAGCAAATATTTCTCAGCGTGTGTGGACAAGTGGGACGGCACATCGTCCCGCAGCGTGTATTATTAGCGCCTTCTAATATTCAAGAAAAGATGTTCTTATGCGCGCACCGTACTTCTCAGCATTGGCTACCGTGGTTTTTTGGCTGACCCTGTCTGCAAACCCTGCCCTGTCAGCTGTTCCCCAGCCCCAGCAGGCTGTCGCTCCAACCGACGTCTACAAGGTGGCGATCGACCGCACGGTCAGTCTTGCCGAGGCGGCCGATTCGATGCGCCTGCGCGCCAATGCACTGAATCTCAAACTGGTCGCCGAACTGGCGCTGTCCAAGCAAGTGGAGGCGATGACGGATCAGGCGCAGCGCACCATCACCATTTTCCAGTTTTGTGATGCCGTGACCGCGAAGGATCTGATCGATCTGAACCTCGATTTTTCAGTCTACATGCCGTGCCGTATTGCGTTGATCGAGGACGCCAGCGGCCAGGGCTGGCTGGTGATGATGGACGTCAACGTGGATTCGGTGGCGAAGGAAAAGCGCCTGTCGCAAGCCCTGAAGGACCGCATCAACGTCGTGCGTCAGTCGCTGGTGGAGATCATGCAGGCGGGCGCCAAGGGCGAACTGTAGGCCCGGTCCTGCATTTCAGGTGAGTGCGGCAGCCTCGGCATCCGCAGCATAAACGAAGGAATCGGCGAAGAATTCCTCTTCGGGCAGGCTGCGGGTCCGGGTGAATGCCTCGCGCGCGCCGTCCACCATGACGGGCGCGCCGCATGCGTAGACCTGATAGCCCGCCAAATCGGCGAAATCCGCAAGTACGGCTTCATGCACGAAGCCGGTGCGGCCTTGCCACTGGTCGCCCGGATGCGGATTGGACAACACCGGAATGAAACTGAAGTTGGGCCGTTCGGCCTGCCACTGTCGGGGCAGTTCCGCCATGTACAGGTCCTTCAGCGAGCGCACTCCCCAGTACAGCACCATCTCACGATCGGTGTGCTCGGCGAAGGCGTGTTCCAGCATGCCCTTGATCGGCGCAAATCCGGTGCCGCCGGCGATGAAGATCATCGGCTTGTCGGAATCCTCGCGGATGAAAAAACTGCCGAGCGGTCCTTTCAGGCGCAGGATGTCGCGCGCCTTCAGGGTGGAAAACAGGGCGTCGGTGAACAGGCCCCCCGGCACGTGGCGGACATGCAGTTCCAGCAGCGCGTCGTCATGTGGCGGATTGGCGAGCGAATAGCTGCGCGTCTTGCCGTCCTTCAACTGGAAGTCGATGTATTGCCCGGCCAGGAATTGCAGACGCTCGTTGGCGGGCAGCTTGATCTTCATCACCATGACGTCGTCGGCGCGCTTCTCGAGTTGTTCCACCCTGCATGGCAGGGTTTTCACCACGATGTCCTTGGCGGCGCCGATCTCCTTGGCCTCGATGGTCAGGTCGGTCAGCGGTTTGGCACGGCAGAACAGCGCACGGCCCTGAGCCTTCTCCTCATCCTTCAACGCAGTGTCTGAGTGTGTGCCGTAATCCAGTTCGCCTGACAATACCTTGCCCTTGCACGAGCCGCAGGCGCCGTTGCGACAGCCGTAGGGCAGGGAAAAGCCCTGGCGCAGTGCTGCCTCGAGGATGGTTTCGTCATCCTCGACGATGAATTGGTGCCCGCTGGGCTGGATGGTGACCTGATGCGGCATGATGTGAGCTTAGAATGCGATAGCGAACCCGTGGATTATCGCCCGGCTCGTCATGGTTTTCACCCCAACGGACATAGGGTTACACGAAGCGGACGGTTTCAGGCAGGCGCGATGAAAAGGATATTGATAGTGGGGTTTGGCGATGTGGCTGAGCGTCTGGTGAAACGTTACGCTGGCCAGGCGGCGTTCGTCGGCATGATCCGGCGGCCGGAGCGTGCCGATGCATTGCGCGCACTTGGCGTCACCCCCTATATCGGTGACCTCGATCAGCCACAGAGCCTGCGCCGCCTGCCGCGTGTCGACGGGGTTTTCCACTTCGCGCCGCCGCCCGGCGACGGAAAGACCGATCCACGCACGGCGCATCTGCTGCACGCGCTGGGGCGGCGCAAACCGGACGCGCTGGTGTACATCAGCACCAGCGGCGTCTACGGTAACTGCGGCGGCGACTGGGTTGCTGAAACGCGGCCGGTAGCACCGGTCAACGGTCGCGCGGTACGGCGGGTCGATGCCGAGCGCCAGTTGCGTGCCTGGGGGCAACGCCATGGCGTCCAGGTGAACATTCTGCGCGCTCCCGGCATCTACGCGGCCGACCGCCTGCCGCTGGATCGCATCCGGCGTGGCACCCCGGCGCTGGTCGCGGAGGACGACAGCTACACCAACCATATCCATGCAGACGACCTGGCACGGCTCGCATGGGTGGCGTTGTTCCGCGGCCGCTCGCAGCGCGTCTACCACGCGGTGGATGCACATCCGCTGAAAATGGGCGACTGGTTCGACAGCTGTGCTGATGCCTTCCAGTTGCCGCGCCCGCCACGAGTCGAGCGTGCCGAAGCGGAAAAGGTGCTGTCCGAGGCGCTGTTGTCGTTTCTGCGCGAATCGCGACAGTTGTCGAACACGCGCACCACGCGCGAGTTACGACTGAAGTATCGTTACCCGACATCGAACGACCTCTTGCGGGAAATCAGGCAGACGCCTGATGCGGGGAATCCAGCCGGCCAGATGACGCTGTTCTAGTCAGCGCAGCAGGTCGTCGGGCTCGCGCTTGAATTCGCCATTAATCGTCGTGGGCGTGACGTTTGCCCCCTCTCCCCTCGAGAAAGAGGGTTGGGGAGCGGGGGGCGCGTCGTCATTCGCCGATCGCAGCGGGTCTGGCCTGCGTTGCGTCCACGTCCCGGGGATCAGCAACAGCACCAGCGCGATGACATCGCTGATGAAGCCGGGGAAGACAAGCAGGCCGCCCGCGAGCAGAATACGGCCACTGGCAAACAGCGAAGCCAGCGGATTTTCCCCCGACTGCATCGAGAACATCAGCCGCGCGCCCCAGACGACGCGCTCGACGCGAATCAGCATGACCCCGGCGACGGCGGCAAGCAGCAGCCATAGCAGCACCCAGCCGCCAACGACGCTGGCGGCCCAGAATATGCCGATGGCCTCCAGAACCGGAAACGACAGCATGAGTAGCACAATCCAACTAAAGCGCATGACATGGAACCTTTGTTAGTCTTGACCAATTTACCCGATGTCGCGAGTGCGGAGAAGTTGGCCGAGGCGTTGATCGAAAGCCGGGCGGCGGCATGCGTGAATATTCTGGCTGCATGCCGCTCAAAGTATCGATGGCAGGGGGCGCTGGAAACAGCAGAAGAAATCCCGTTGCTGATCAAGACCACCACCGCCTGCTACCCGCTGGTTGAAAAAATCGTTCGCGCACAGCATCCTTACGAAGTTCCTGAATTGATCGCTACACTGATAACGCACGGCCTGCCAGCCTATCTCGAATGGCTGGCGACGGAGACTGAAAAACATGAATAAATGGATACGTACGCTCGGCGCGCTCTCTCTGATCTGGGGTGCATTCGCGCATATTCCAGTGGTTCACGCTGAAGAATTTCTGGACCCCGAAGTGGCGTTCAAGTTCTCGGCGCGTGCGCTGGATGCCAATACGCTGGAAGCGCGCTGGCAGATCGCCGACGGCTACTACATGTATCGCGACAAGTTCAAATTCGAGGTGGCAGGCGGTACCCTGGGTACCCCGAGCCTGCCCGCAGGCAAGCTGAAGGAAGACGAGAATTTCGGCAAGGTCGAAACCTATCGCAAGGATGTGCGCATCGCGTTGCCGATCCAGCGCACGCCGGGAACCACCGCTGTCACGCTGAAAGCGACCGCCCAGGGATGTGCCGACGCCGGGCTGTGCTATACGCCACAAACCACGAGCGTGTCGATCAAGCTGCCTCCCCTGGCGTCTTCAGCCGGGTCGGTCCCCCTGCCTGCGGCGCCCCCGGCTGCATCAGCATTGGCCACCTCTGCGCTGGCGGGCCTGCGCAGTCTTGGGGGCATGGAGATGCCCAAGATATTGCCACCGGACGAGGCCTTCCTGGTGGCTGCGGCAATGACCGATGCGCAACAGGTCAAGTTCGAATACACGCTGACGCCCGATACCTATCTGTACCGCGACAAGCTTGCCTATGTCGTCAAATCGCCGGCCGATGTGAAGGTGACGCGCGTCGATACGCCGGCGGGCGATGTGAAGGATGATCCGAGCTTCGGTCGTACCGAGGTGTATCACAAGAATTTTGCTGCGACCGTCAGCCTGTCGCGTGCGCTGGCGGCAGACGAAAAACTGGTCCTGGATGCGAGCTGGCAGGGCTGCAACGAAGCGGTCGGCATCTGCTACCCGCCGATTAACCGCGACTTCGACCTTGTATCGACGGGGGCCGCTGCCGCGACGGCCGCAGTTGTTGCCGATTCTCCGGCAGCGCCGTCCGCAGCCGTGGGCGAGTCCGATACTTCGAGGATCGAGCGCGTTCTGAAGGGCGGCAGCTTCTGGGCGGTTGTTGCCACATTCTTTGGCTTGGGCCTGCTGCTGGCCCTGACGCCATGCGTGTTCCCAATGATCCCTATTCTGTCGGGCATCATCGCCGGACAAGGCAAGGCGCTCACCAAAACGACCGGTTTCCTGCTCGCACTCGCCTATGTTCTGGGTATGGCGATCACCTATGCGCTGGCGGGAGTAGCGGCGGCGTTGTCCGGGACCCTGCTGTCGAACGCGCTGCAGAATCCGTGGGCGCTCGGCATCGGAGCAGCCATCTTCGTGGCGCTGGCATTCTCGATGTTCGGGTTCTTCGAACTTCAGTTGCCGAGCTTCATCCAGAGCAAGTTCTCCGATGCGTCCAACAAGATGAAGGGCGGCAACTTTGCCGGCGTGTTCGTCATGGGCGTGCTGTCCGCCGTCATCGTCGGTCCCTGTGTGGCGCCGCCGCTCGCCGCCGCACTTGCCTTCATTGCGCAGACCGGCAACACCACGCTCGGCGGCGTCGCGCTGTTCGTGCTGGCACTCGGCATGGGGGTGCCGCTGCTGCTGGTCGGCCTGTCGGCCGGCGCACTGCTGCCGCGTGCCGGCGGCTGGATGAACGCCGTGAAATATTTCTTCGGTGTGATGATGCTGGCGATCGCCATCTACCTGATTTCGCCGATCATCCCTGCCTGGATCAACATGCTGCTGTGGGCAATCCTGCTCATCGCTTCCGCCGTTTATCTGCACGCACTCGACCCGCTGCCTGCCCACGCTCATGGCTGGGCGCGCCTGTGGAAAGGGATTGGTGTGGTGCTGCTGATCGGAGGGCTGGCGATCATTCTCGGCATGCTGGCGGGCAGCCGCGATCTGCTGCAGCCGCTCGACGTTTTCAAGGGCGGCACCGGCGGTGCGATGGCGGCCGAGCAGAAAGGCCTGGCATTCGAGAAGGTCAGGGATGTCGCCGAACTCGATTCACGGCTGGCTGCGGCCAAGGCCGATGGCAAGCCAGTCATGATCGACTTTTATGCCGACTGGTGCGTGTCGTGCAAGGAAATGGAGCGCTTCACCTTCAGCGATCCCAAGGTGCAGGCGCGTCTGCAAAATGTGCTGTTGCTGAAGGCGGACGTCACTGCCAACACCGAAGCCGACAAGGCCCTGCTCAAGCGCTTCAGTCTATTCGGTCCCCCGGGGCTGATCTTCTGGAATGCTGCTGGCGAGCAGTCTGGCTACAAGGTGATCGGGTTCGAGAAGCCCGACAAGTTTCTCGCCAGTATCGACTCGGCACTTGGCAAGTAAGCTGTGGCGGGCAAGCGAGGCCCTGCGGGCGCGAGCCTGCAGGGCCTCGTCGTTTCAGGGCTGGCGCCGCAGTACTGCGATGCTGTCGAGCAACGGAGTAACAATGGGCTGGATCTTGCGCCGCATCAGTGAACCGATCGCGGTGGTTTTGAGGAAGATGGGGCGCACGCTGTCTGCATCCACTGCAGCAAGGACATCGAGTGCGGCACAATCAGTCTCAAACCGGGGTGCAGCCTTGAGCATCGACTCGCGTGCGGCATTGCGAGTGGTCTCGTCGGCCTGGCGCAGCGGCGCGCACCACTGCGCCAGCGCATTGAGGGTGTGGTTCACCACTTCCTGGACTTCGGGGCGTTCGAGGATGTGTGCGCTCGTAACGAGAAAAGTCTGGCCCTGATCCGACAGCGCTTTTGCCAGCATTGCGCTGTAAGGATTCCCGGCGAGCAATGGCACACCATCGTGATCGGCACGCGCGGCGCGCGGGCTGGGCAGTTTGTCGGGTTGGAGTTCGAGAAAGGATACGTAATAGGAGTTGCGGCTATTGCCGCGCTTCCAGATCGACAGGCGCTCCGTGTCAGTGAGCACGCCGGAATACAGCATCACGGCCACCGTGTCGAGAATGCCGACGTCGTCCTCGTGCAGGAAGGCCAGATGCTCGACCAGGAATTCGGCAAGCGTGCGCCCCATGCTGCCCTGGCATACCACGTCGCGCATCAGCATCAATCGCGCATTTTCGATGGTGGGCATGCACCACCAGGCGTAGCGCGCCAGTTCGTCGGTAAGCGAGGGTGAATGCACCACGGCGACCACCGCCTCTTCCTCGGCGATCAACAGCAACTGTGCCAGATGCTGGGTCGACAATCCGGCCTGCGATTGCCGTGTCCAGCGCGTCAGGTGTACCGGGTAGCCGCCGGGCGAGCCCAGCGCGTGGCCGGACAGCAACTCGCGTACCCGTTTTAGATAGCGATCGGACCGCTCGTTAGGCTTCAGCGGCACGCTGGCCTCACCTTGAGGCGTCAGCGCCCACAGCGTCATACTCGATTCATCGATGCGTACGGCCTTGAGCTCGGTGTTGAACAGGACGTTGAGGCGCAGTTCGTCTTCGGGCGAGAGTTCGTCGTTCATAGCACCTTGAATACGTCGCGTGCGGCAGCGAGGGTGGCGTCGATGTCGGCGTCGGTATGCGCGGCCGAGACGAATCCGGCTTCGAATGCGGAGGGTGCCAGATACACGCCGTGGTCGAGCATGGCGTGGAAAAAGCGGTTGAACGTGTCCTTGTCGCATTGCATCACTTCGGCAAAGCTTGCCGGCGGTCTGGCGGCGAAATACAGGCCGAACATGCCACCGACAGAATCGGCGCAGAACGTGACGCCCGCGTCCCGCGCAGCAGCCGTCAGGCCCTTTACCAGGCGTTCGGTACTGGCGGCAAGACGCGCGTGGAAGCCCGGTTCGCTGATGGCCTTGAGGGTGGCAAGACCGGCGGCAACCGCCACCGGGTTGCCGGACAAGGTGCCGGCCTGGTACACCGGGCCGACCGGCGCAAGCTTGTCCATCACCTCGGCGCGCCCGCCGAAGGCGCCGACTGGCATGCCGCCGCCAATCACCTTGCCGAGCGTGGTCAGGTCGGGACGGATGCCGAGCAGTTTCTGCGCGCCGCCCAGATCGACGCGGAAACCGGTCATCACTTCGTCGAATATCAGCAGCGCGCCGGATGCGTCGCAGAGTCGGCGCATCGTGGCCATGAACTCGGCGGTGGGCTTGACCAGATTCATGTTGCCGGCAAACGGCTCGACGATGATGCAGGCGATTTCAGTACCCACTTCGGCAAACGTGCGTTCCAGACCGGCGACATCGTTGTAGTCGAGAACCAGGGTCTGCGCGGCGGTTTCCGCCGGCACGCCGGCCGAGGTGGGGTTGCCGAAGGTGAGCGCGCCGGAGCCCGCTTTGACCAGCAGAAAGTCGGCATGGCCGTGGTAGCAACCTTCGAATTTGACGATCTTGCTGCGCCCGGTGAAGCCGCGTGCGAGGCGGATCGCGCTCATGGTCGCCTCGGTGCCGGACGACACCAGGCGGACTTTTTCGATGCTGGGCACCAGTTGGGTGATCAGTTCGGCTATTTCCAGTTCGGCGGCCGAGGGGGCTCCGAATGAAAGCCCGCGCGCGGCCGCTTCCTGCACGGCCTTGACGGTAGCGGGATGGGCATGTCCAAGGATCGCCGGGCCCCAGGAACCGACGTAGTCGATGTATTCGCGGCCGTCGGCATCCCACACCCGCGAGCCTCGTGCATGATCGAAAAATACCGGCGTTCCGCCTACGCCCTTGAATGCGCGTACCGGCGAATTCACGCCGCCAGGGATGAGCTTTTGCGATTGCTCGAACAGGGTTTCGTTGCGGTTCATGGTTGAGTTCATTGTTCTGATTCCACTTCAAAAAGTTGATTGAGGGCATGCGCGGCGGCGCGGATGTCGGGCGCATCGAACAGGGCCGATAGCACGGCGAGGCTGTCGGCACCCGCATCCAGCAAACCTGGCGCATTGGCCAGCGTGATGCCGCCGATGGCGACGATCGGCACGTGGATGGCTTGCGTCGCCCCGTGCAACAAAGCCACTTCAGCCCGTCTGGCCGCAGGTTTGGTAGGCGATGGAAAGAAACTGCCGAAGGCGACGTAGTCGGCGCCAGCTGCCTGTGCGGCGTGTGCCAGCTCGAGGCTCTGATAGCACGAGGCGCCGATCAACTTGTCGCGGCCGAGAATGATGCGTGCCTCACGCAGGCTGCCGTCGTCGCGCCCCAGATGCAGGCCGTCGGCGTCGACAATATCAGCCAGACGCAGGTCATCATTGACGATTAGCGGTACATGGTAGCGGCGGCACAGCGCGACCAGTTCGCTGGCCTGTTCGTGGCGGAGGGCAACGTCAGTGCTCTTGTCACGGTACTGCACGGCTGCCACACCGCCCGCGAGCGCGGCTTCGACCTGCGCCAGCAACCGTTCCGTATCGGTCGTTTCCGGGGTGATGGCGTAGATGCCGCCAGGCAAGTCAGACATGGCGAGTTCAGGCACTGCCTTCCGTCTGTGCATCCTGAGCCCAGAAAAACCGCTCGGGAATGTATTGCCCCATGCCGGGACGGAAGGCGGCTTTGAGTGTCTCGTAGGTGAAATTCTGCGCTTCGCGCACGGCAGCGGGCACGTCGTTGCCATAGGCCAGGGTGGCGGCGATGGCCGAAGCAAGGGTGCAGCCGGAGCCGTGGTAGCTGCCGGGCAGGCGATCCCAGGCATCGGTCTGCACATGGCCGTTGGCGTCGTAAAGGCTGTTCAGCACGCGCGGCGTGGCCTCATGGGTTCCGGTGATGAGCACATACTCGCAGCCAAGATCCGTCAGGTGTTTGGCGCAAGTCTCGAGATCCATGTCTTCCTCGTCCGATTCGAACAGCGCCAGCCGGCGTGCCTCATGACTGTTGGGCGTGAGCACGCTGGTCTGCGGAATGAGCAGGTCGCGCATCGCCGCGATCATGTCATCGGTGGCAAGTTCGTCGCCGCGGCCAGAAGACAGCACGGGGTCGAGCACCACCGGTATATCGGGATAATCAGCCAGGATTTCGGCAATGATCGCTATCGATTCAGGGCTGCCCAGGATGCCGAGCTTGAACGCCGCGACCGGCACGTCTTCCAGCAGCATGCGTGCCTGGTCCATCACCCATTCGGAATCGATTACGAGGATCTCATCCACGCCGGCGGTATCCTGCACTGTCAGCGCGGTGATGACCGACAGGGGATGGCAGCCCATGCTGGCCAGCGTCAGCAGATCGGCCTGGATGCCGGCGCCGCCGGTCGGATCGGACGCGGCAAAGCTGAGCACCAGCGGGGGCGTGGGTTTGGGGGTGAATATTGGAGGCATGGCGTCACTGCTTTAGAATCGACTTCCAATTTTAGCTGAATTCGCCACCCCCCCATGCCTGAAACGACCGAGTACAAAAACTGGATGTGCCTGATTTGCGGCTGGATTTACCATGAAGAAATCGGTGCGCCTGACGACGGCATCCCACCGGGCACGCGCTGGGACGATGTGCCGATCAACTGGACCTGCCCTGATTGCGGCGCACGCAAGGACGATTTCGAAATGGTCGTGTTCTAGACGAAACGCATAAATTGCATCCGGAGGCTCAAGAAAGCGCTGAATCAGGCGTTAGGCCGTAGGCGTCAAGATGCTTTGATCATAGAATCCATGGCCATCTGGACGGTCGCAACTGTCATTGGTACGGTTGAATGAAGTAAGACAATTTCAAATCGAGGAGAGCGGCATGATTTTTCGTTGGATTTCTGCTTGGGCCCTGTTCGCTTTTTCGGCGAGCGTGTGGGCGATTTCTCCCTATATACAGGGCGATAAGGTCATGGGAGGCAGCACCCAGGGAGCGGCTTCAGCCGTCGAGGCCAAGCTTAAGAGCGGTGGTTTCAATGTGGTTGGGAAGTACTTCCCGAAAGGTCTCCCGGAGTATGGCGTGGTGATCGCCACGGATGACGCCATGCTCAAGGAAGTCGGCGCCGCGGGCGGGAATGCGGTACTGGGCGCGACGATTCGCGTGGGCGTGAAGGCGGACGGCAGTGTTGCGTACACCAATCCGGATTACTGGTATCGCGCCTATTTCCGGACGGGTTTCGACAAGCGGGAGGATGCAGTCAAGGCACTGCAGGCGCGCTTGAAGGACGCGCTGGGCGCCGGCAAGGGACAGGGCGGTGACGAGACCGCCGCGAGCCTATCCAATTACCGCTACATGATCGGAATGGAGCGGCTCGATTCCTCGAAGCGTGAGCTTGCCAAGTATGGAGACTTTGCAGAGGCGCTGAAGGTCGTGCGCAGCAATCTGGGCAAAGGCGTGGGCAAGACGTCCAAGGTATACGAGGTCGTGCTGGCGGATCGCAAACTGGCGGTGTTTGGTGTGGCGATGAACGATGGCGAAAACAGCGATGGCGAATGGATCAAGCGAATCGACATGCAGGAAAACATCGCGGGCCTGCCTTACGAGATCTACATCGTTGACGATGAGGTGGAATCACCCTATGGGCGTTTCCGTATTGCCCTGGCTTTCCCGGATGTGGGCATGGGACAGTTCATGCGCATCTCCTCGCTTCCGGGTGCGATCCAGGACACTATGAGTTTGGTAGCCGGTACCGAAAAGAAATCGACCCAGAGTTCCTGGTAGGAAGAATCGGTTCACTCGTTTCTGGATGAAAGGGCGCTGCGATGCAGCGCCCTTTTTTATTTGCCTGTTGCCGGCGCGGGCGGAACGCGCAAGCTCTAAAGAAGCCTGAGCCGGTGCCGTAATGTTTACCACACAGGGGGCGGCGTGTGCCGTCCACTCTACGGTTCTCTCGGAGAAAGCGTGTGGATAACGAAGCATTAAAAGGCGTCAAGGTGATGGTCATCGATGACAGCAACACAATTCGTCGCAGCGCAGAAATTTTTCTGAATCAGGCGGGCTGCGAGGTCATTCTCGCGCAGGATGGCTTTGATGCGCTGTCGAAAATCACCGATCACGACCCCGACGTGGTGTTTGTAGACATCATGATGCCGCGCCTCGACGGCTATCAGACCTGTTCGCTCATCAAGCGCAATGCCAAGTACCGCACCACGCCTGTCATCATGCTGTCGTCCAAGGATGGCTTGTTCGACCGCGCGCGCGGCCGCATGGTGGGATCGGACGAATACCTGACCAAACCTTTCACCAAAGATACGTTATTGACGGCCGTGCGCGAGTATGCGTGCGCCGGGGCCTAACTTTTTCAAGGAGCATCGAGTATGTCTATCAGCCGGATCCTCGTCGTGGATGACTCTCCCACTGAGCGCTTTTTTCTGTCCGAATTGCTGGTCAAGAATGGCTATCTGGTCAGCATGGCGGAAAGCGGTGAAGAGGCTATCGCGCAAGCCAAGCAGACCCTGCCAGACCTGATCGTGATGGATGTCGTGATGCCAGGAATGAACGGCTATCAGGCGACGCGCATGATCACCAAGGAAGATGCGACCAAACACATTCCGGTCATCATGTGCACCACCAAGGGCCAGGAAACCGACAAGGTCTGGGGCATCCGCCAGGGCGCCAAAGCCTATCTGGTCAAGCCGGTGAAGCCGGAAGACCTGTTGTCGCAAATCAAGGCGCTGGGCTGAGGCAGACCGTCATGGCCAAGAAATTCAACCTGCGCGAATTTCAGACCACGCTGTCGCAGCAATTGCAGGCGGCAGCCAGTCGCGACAATACCGGTTCCCGCCTGGGCTTCCGGGTGGGCAATCTGAACTGGCTGGTTAGCCTTGCCGATACCGAGGAAGTGCTTCCCGTGCCCCATGTCGTCAAGGTGCCCGGTTCGCGGCGCTGGTTTCGCGGTGTTGCCAACATTCGCGGCAACCTCTATGCAGTCAGCGATTTTGCCGATTTCATGGGGCTGGGCGTGACGCCCGAGCATGCCGATTGCCGCTTGCTGATTCCCCATCACGACTTTGGCGTGAATGCGGCGCTTCTGGTGCGCAACACCATGGGATTGAAAAACATCAACCGTTATCAGATGCGCGAAGAAAGTGCGGCGCATCCATGGGTCGCGCGCCACTACGCTGACGATGCCGGCAATGACTGGTGTGATATGGATTTTGGGCAATTGCTTGGCAACGCCGAGTTCCTCAAGGTTGAGGCTCAGCTCGGTAACTGATTGAACATTGAACGCGGAGCGCGCTGGCGCTGAAAACGGAGGATTAGAGCAATGAACATGTCGATTACGATGAATGGCTTTAAAGGGCTGGCTGGCCGCATGACTGAAAAGGTCACGGGCAAGAAGGGTGCAGAGCACACCACCCTGATCATGCAGTCAGTGCGCAAGCTGGCTAACAAGGAGGCGGGAAAGGTGCCTTTGATCGGTCATTTGCCGGTTGACAAGCAATACCTCTATACCGGCGGTACCCTGGTCGTATCGCTGTTGCTGGCGGCCGGCTTCACCATCTACAGTTCGGTACAACTCGATAACCGCACAGGCTACGAAGCCCGTGCCGGTGAACTGGAAGTGCTGTCGCAGCGACTGCCGCTGACTGCGCAGCAGTCCGTGCTGGGTAATGCCGCGGCTTTCAAAAAACTGGCAGAAGGCAAGTCCGTGTTCGAGAAGACACTGGCCGGGCTGACCGACGGTGACGATGAGGTGCCTGCAACCCGGGGCGCAGCGCGCGATTCACTGGCAAAGGTCACTGCCCAGTGGCAGAAATTCGATCCGCAGGTCAAGCTGATCCTGTCGCAGGAAAAAGACCTGGTGGCGATGAGCGAGAACATCAAACGCATTAATGCCCTGAGTACCGACCTGCAGAAAGTGTCAGAGAAACTCGCCAGCCAGCTGATCGAAGCGGGTGCCAGCGTCCGCGAAGTGTCGCGTGCCAACCATCTGATCATGCTGAGTCAGCGTCTGCCGAAAAACGCAAACATGCTGATGTCTTCCGATCTGATCGATCCCGCGGTGGTGCTGCAACTGGAAAAGGATACGACTTCGTTCCGGGATACGGTGCAGAGCCTGATGGAGGGCGCGGCCATCCGCAGGGAGGACAGCATGATGACGCTCGAAGACCTGGGCACCAACATGGGTGACATGGTGGAGGCGGTGGGCGCGGTGTTGGGCAATACCCAGTCCCTGTTGAAGGCGAAGGAAGCTGCCAACAATCTGTTCGTCGGCAGCGACTCGCTGCTGAAGGATGCCGATCTGCTGGCAGACGATTACAAGTCCGTCGGTGGCGCCGGCTACCTGCTGGCTGCCTTGTTCGGCGTGCTTGGCATTGGCTCTCTGGTGTTGCTGGGTCTGGTCAACATCAATGAAACCAAATCACGGGCACGCAAGAGCGAAGAGGAAAACGGCCGCAACCAGGAAGCGATTCTGCGCCTGATGGACGAGTTGGGCGAGTTGGCAGAGGGCAACCTGACCATCAACGCAAGCGTGACCGAGGATATCACCGGTGCGGTGGCCGACTCGATCAACTACACGGTGGAAGAGCTGCGCAGCCTGGTGCGCGGGATCAACCAAGCCGCGCTGCAGATGGACCAGGCAGCCGGCCAGGCCGGACAGGTTTCCGAATCCCTGCAGCTGGCTTCACGCCGTCAGACGGAAGAGATCGAAGAAACGTCGGCTGCGGTGGTGAATCTGGCGCAGTCGGTGCAACAGGTCTCGGGTAACGCGGCCGAATCCGCCCGCGTCGCCGAGCAATCCCTGGCCGCCGCAGAAAAGGGCCAGCAGGCGGTGGCGAACGCCATCTCCGGCATGAACGGCCTGCGCGAACAGATTCAGGAAACCTCGAAGCGAATCAAGCGTCTGGGCGAATCGTCGCAGGAGATCGGCGAGATCGTCGAACTGATTTCAGACATTACCGAACAGACCAACGTGCTGGCCCTCAATGCGGCCATTCAGGCGGCGTCGGCCGGTGAAGCGGGTCGCGGTTTCTCGGTGGTTGCCGAAGAAGTGCAGCGGCTGGCTGAACGCTCCGCCGATGCAACCAAGCAGATCGCGGCTATCGTGAAGACCATTCAGTCGGATACCCACGATACGGTTGCGGCAATGGAAGTGTCGACCCAGGGCGTGGTCGAAGGCGCCAAGCTGTCCGATGCCGCGGGTCAGACTCTGGCCGAGATCGGCGACGTGTCGAAGACGCTGGCCAGCCTGATCGCCGATATTTCTGCGGCCACCCAGATCCAGGCTGAATCGACCGCCAAGGTGGCCGAGACCATGCAGGACATCAAGTCGATTTCGTCGCAGACCAGCAGCGGCACGCAGCAGACCGCCGAGTCAATTGGCGGCATGAAGCAACTGGCTCAGGACCTCAAGGCCTCGGTCGCAGGCTTCAAGCTTGCCTGATCGAACGGATCGAATCGCCTAGCGTAAGCCGATTGCGGCCACTGCAACCAACGTCAGGAACTACATACCATGAGCGCCTTACTCGATTACGATACCGGCCCGTTGAACTGGGTGCGCGGAGATATCGATACCGCCCTGCAAGCTGCCCTGGGGCGCGTGCAGGCCTTCAGTGTCGATGCTGACCTTACCAATGCCCTGCGACTGGCACGCGACGACGCGCACCAGGTAACCGGCGCGCTGCGCATGGTTGGACTGGAAGGTGCCGCCACCCTGGCGGGCGCACTGGAATCCTGTCTGGCCGAGATCAATGAAAACCGTCTGCAAGCGGACGACGAGATGCTGCGTGCACTGCGCAATGCGCTCGAAGGGCTGCAACGCTGGGTCAAGGATCTGGCTGACGGGCGCGGCAGCGGCGAACTGGCCCTGTTCCCCCTGTACAAACGGCTGCGTGAACTACAGGGCGCCGAACGGGTGTTCGAGGGGGAGCTGTTCTTTCCGGATCTGCGCTCACGGGTGAAAGGCAAGGCTGCCAACGACAGCCTGTCGCAGGAAGCACTCGCCGCTGAAGTCAAGACCGCGCGCGGCCTGTTCCAGCGCGGGCTGCTGGCGTTCCTCCGCAATGTCGAGGCGGAACAGGGACTGCAGCGCATGCGCGATGCGCTGGCTGCAATCGAGCGCATCGCGCCGTCGCAAGCCTCGCAAACCTTCTGGTGGGCCTGCGTCGGCTTCGTCGATAGCCTGATCGCACGTGGTGTAGAGGCTGATTTTCACGTCAAGCAACTGCTCGCCCGCGTCGATCTGCAAATGCGCCGCCTCATGGAAGGCTCGCCGCAGGTTGCCGAGCGTCTGTTGCGGGATGCTTTGTTCTTCGTTGCGAAAAGTCAGACCCTGGAGGGCCGGGCCGCGGAAGTTCGCACGACTTTCGGCCTTGATCGCTATCTGCCGGGCCGTGGCATGCTGGATCCCGAAGCGCTGGCACGCATGCGCCCGCTGCTGGATGCCCTGCAGGCCGGCGCAAAAGCTGCTCGCGATAACTGGCATGCCTTCGTGGATGGCCATGCCGATCAGCTGGCCCAGTTTCAGACTCAGTTGGAGCGCATGCTGCCGCAGGCGGAGATGCTCGAAAGCAGTGGCCTCAAACCCTGCCTTGAAGAACTGGCAGCTGCGGCCAATGCCGCAGGTCAGCGTGACGGCCAAGCGCGTGAACAGATGAATCTGGAAGTCGCTTCCACTCTGCTATTCATACAGAATGCCCTTGAGCGTGAAGATGTGCTGCAGGCAGACTTTGCAGCACGCGCCGAAAGTCAGCAGGCGCGTCTGCGCGCCCTGATCGAAGGCCGAGAATTGCCGGCCAATGCGATGGAAACCTCAAGTCAGCGTGAAGCGGAACGCGACATGCTGGTGCACATGGCGCAGGAAGTTGGCCAGAACCTGAAGCAGATGGAGGAGGCGCTGGATGCCTTCTTCCGCAATGCCGACGAACGCGAAGCCCTGGCAAGCCTGCCTGCGCTGGCGCAGCAGGCGCAAGGCGCGCTGACCATGCTGGAATTGCCGGAAGCAGCGAGCCTGCTGGCCGCCGCGACTGCCGAGGCCCAACCGTTTGCCAGCGAAGGTCATCCCGATGAAGCCGCCCAGCAACGTCTGGCAGACGCCTTTTCAAGCCTTGGGCTGTATATCGAATCCTATTGCGCGGGCCGTACCGATGCGGCCAAGATCCTACGTCCGGTGTTGGCCGAGTTCGGGCTCATCGAAGACGGCCTGGTCGAAGAGGAGGAATACGACCATTCCGTGGAGTCCGGCATGCCGGCCCGCAAGGCCGAAGTGAGAGACGCCTATCTGGGGTGGCGCGACCAGCCTGATGAGGGCGCAAAAAAAAAATATCTTGAAATCCTGACCGAACTCAACCGTGATGCCGAACTGGTCGACGATGGCCTATTGAAACAACAGACTCGCGATGCGCTAGAGGCCAGTCGCGACCCTGCCGAAGCACCACTGGAACTTGACGCAGACATCGAGGCCCTGAGCGGGCTGTCCTTGCCCGCAAGGCTTGTGGCTGTCGCTGCGCCAATGGTCGAGACAATCGGACCGCTGGTCGACGAAACGGATGGCCTGCTCTTCACCATCGAACCGACCGAAGCACTCGCGGCGAATGAAAGCGAATCTGCCGGGGTCGACGAGCCCGAATTTTGCCCGCTTGCCGAAGAATCGCAGCCGATATACGAGGCCGAAATCCCATTTGCAGAAGCGCCAGAGATGGTAGTGGCCGAGTCGACCGTGTCCGAATTCAGCGACGACACGATAGCCGAGGACACGCTCCTTGCAGCCATCCCGGAAGGGGTCGAGCCGGAACTGCTGGAAATCTTCCTGGAAGAAGCCAACGAGGTTCTGGTGACCATGGGCGAGGCCAATGCAGCTTGCCAGGGTAATCCGGATGACCTGCATTCGCTGACGGTGATCCGCCGCGCCTTCCATACGCTGAAGGGCAGCGGCCGCATGGTCGGATTGACCGATCTGGGCGAAACGTCGTGGCGGTTTGAACAGCTGATGAACGGCTGGCTGAACGAAAAGAAGGCAGCCAGCAATGATCTGTTGACCCTGATCGGGCGTGCCTGTGGGGTATTCCAGGATTGGGTGACTGCGCTTCAGGCCGATGAGTCAGTGGCGCTTCCTGTTCCCGCCTTGCTGGCTGCGGTCGATCGTGTGTCACAGGGGCAAGCACTGGATGTCGCGGCGGCTCCCCCGGCACCCGCAGCGGAAGACATGGCGCCGGCCGAAGTGACGGCAGAATTGTGCGAACCGGCCATGGAAACGGACCTGGCGGCGGATTCTGACACCGACAGGGTGCTTGCGTCTTCTGCTGAGGCCGAAGAGGCAACAGAACGTGAAGAAGGCGCAGTGGCGGAGATGGAATCCGAACCGCCTGCCGCGGACGAACCAGAAGTGGTGGCGATCGCCGAAGCGGAAACCGGGTCGCGGCCGCTGTCCTCCGCCGATGCAGAAGCCCTCCTTGATGTTGGTGAAGAAGGCGCGCCAGTTGAGCCGGTCGCGTCTGAGGATGACGCAGCGATCATTGCCGAATCCGGGTTTGCGACTGCGACCGAGCCGGATCGTGAGATGGTGGCCAGCGCGCCTGCGCCGGCTGTGGGCGCCATCATCGAATACGCGTTGCCAAGCGCCGCGTCACTGGCGCAGGATGTGGAACCATCCGAGCCGGACGTGGGGTCCGGGGAGCAACCCGTGTCCGACGAAGTCTGTGTCGGACCGGTTTGCCTCTCCGCCGGACTGTTCGAGATCTTCATGACCGAGGCGCACCAGCGTCTTGCCGTGCTGCAGGAAGAGTCCGAGCGCCACGTCGACATCGCCAACAGTGTGGTAAGCGAGCATGCACGTCGCGCCATTCACACGCTGGGCGGGATAGCCGGCACGGCAGGCATCGCTGCGCTGGCCGATCTGTCGCATGCGCTCGAACAATACTGGAACCGCTTTGTGCACGTGCCGTTGCCGTCAGCGCACCTGGCATTGGTACAGGATACGATCGCGCGTCTGCACGACATGATTGCGACCATCGAATTGCGCGAGTTGCCTGACACGGCGCACGATCTGATCGCAACCCTGGGTGAACTGGAAGACGAGCAGTCCATGCCGGTTGCCGAAACCCCGAACGAAATTGACGCGCCGCCAGCCGAGGCGGAGCTTGAGTACGCAGGTGCAGAACCCTCTCTGGATGCGGCAGGCGAAAGCGAGCCGGTCGAGGCCCCCGCAGTCCCTGTTACCACCGGTCCGCTGGATGTCAGTGCACTCGTACCCGACATCAAGCTCTCTACGCCGGCTCCGGTGTTCGAGCGGCGAGAAGTCACGGATGAAATCGATCAGCAGTTGCTGCCGATTTTCCTCGAAGAGTCCGATTCACTGGTTCCGGATACCAGTGCTCAGCTTCGTGCGTGGAAATCAGCGCCTGGCGAAACAGCTGCCCGCGACGCGTTGCGGCGCAATCTGCATACCATCAAGGGTAGTGCGCGCATGGTCGGCGCGATGCGGCTGGGTGAACTGACGCACGTCATGGAATCACGCGTGATCGCCGTGATTGAAGGCCAGTTGGGAGCGACTGCGGAAGTATTCGAAACCCTGGAAGCGCAGGTCGACCGTCTGGCCGATGCCGTGGAGCGACTGAAGCAGGGCGACCTGTCTCCGGAGCTTGAAGAAGCGAACGCGCCTCTTGAGGCGCCAATCGAGCCGGTACAGGCGCCTGTCGGGCGGGAGCATGGAGCAACCGCCTCGGCGACCGATACCCATGAACCTGAACATTCGCACGCGGTGACGCGTGACAGCAATGCCCTGACCTTGCGGGTGCGAGCCGACTGGGTAGACCGCATGGTCAACCAGGCAGGCGAAGTGGCGATCGCGCGATCGCGGATCGAGAGCGAAGTGTTCGGATTCAAGCGCCATGTGAACGAACTCTCCGATGCGCTGGTGCGCCTGCGTGGCCACATTCGGGAAGTCGAGATTCAGGCCGAATCGCAGATGCAGGCGACCTTCCTGTCGCAGGGCGCGGCCGAAGAGTTCGATCCGCTGGAGTTCGACCGCTTTACCCGCTTCCAGGAAGTCACTCGCTTCCTGGCCGAGAGTGTGAACGATATCTCCACCGTGCAGCACATCCTGCTGGCTCGTCTGGGCGAGGCGGATGCCGCGCTGATTCACCAGACGCGCCTTAACCGGGAACTGCAGCAGAATTTGCTGCGGGTGCGCATGGTGCCGCTATATTCGGTGGCTGAACGCCTCTATCGCACCGTGCGCCAGACTGCACGCGATGTGGGAAAGCGTGCCCAACTCGACATTCAGGGCGGCGATCTGGAGATCGACCGTTCGGTGCTGGAAAAAGTCACGGCGCCGCTGGAGCACCTGCTGCGCAACGCTTTGGCGCATGGCATTGAAACACCCGAGGAACGCCGCGCCGCGGGCAAGGCGGAATTTGGTGAAATCGTGCTGTCCGCGCGCCAGACCGGCAACGAAATGATGCTGACCGTACAGGATGACGGGGCCGGCCTCAACTTTGCACGCATCCGCGAAAAGGCCGAGGCGAATGGATTGTTGCTGCCAGGCGCCGAGCCAACCGAAACCCTGCTGTCGCAAATGATTTTCAACGCCGGATTCACGACCGCGGAAACCGTCAGCCAGGTTGCCGGCCGTGGCGTCGGCATGGATGTAGTGAAGAGCGAGATTTCCGCTCTGGGTGGCCGCATCGACATTACGTCGAAACCGGGCGCCGGAACCAGCTTCAGCATCTATCTGCCGCTGACGCTGGCGATGACCCAGGCCGTGATGATCCAGGCAGCCAAGCACGACTATGCGCTGCCGGCCCCGTTGGTGCAGCAGGTTCTCGAACTCAACCCGGCAGATCTGGAACAGGCAATGTCAGTCGGAGAAGTGAGCTGGCGCGGTGGCCGTTACCCATTCACTTACCTGCCCCATCTATTGGGCGACACCGAGGCGGTGCACGACGTGCAGCGCTACAACCCGGTGGTGCTGCTGAAAAGCGGTTCCAGCCAGGCTGCCGTGCTGGTCGACATGATCGAGGGTACGCGCGAAATCGTGGTCAAGAACATCGGTCCGCAAATGGCGCGCATTACGGGTGTTGCCGGCGCTACAGTGCGCGGCGACGGGCGGGTGATCCTGATTCTCAATCCGGTGCCGCTGGCACTTCGCTGGGCCAGCCACCCGCGCACTGAAATGGAGCGCCGGCTGCCTGCCGAGTCGGTTGAGGCCAGCGCCGCCCTGCAACCGCCGATGGTCCTGGTAGTGGACGATTCGCTCACCGTGCGCAAGATCACCACCCGCCTGCTGACACGCGAAGGTTTCCGTGTGGACAGCGCCAAGGATGGCGTCGATGCGCTGGAAAAAATGAACGATCTGGTGCCGGACGTGGTGTTGCTCGACGTTGAAATGCCGCGCATGGACGGTTTCGAACTGGCCCGCGTGATGCGCAGCGATGCACGATTGAAATCGGTTCCGATCATCATGATCACGTCGCGTACGGCTGACAAGCACCGCAATCACGCGATGGAAATCGGCGTCAACGTGTATCTGGGCAAACCGTATCAGGAGCAGCAACTGCTCGACAGCATTGCAGAGCAACTCGGGCAGGAACTGGAGATGCCGGCCTGAACCGAATTGCCGGCAAGAAGAACGGGCGTTTGACGCCCGTTTTTTTTCGCCTAAAGGCTGAGACGGGCGAGGTCGCCGCAGGCCAGTGCGTTGATCGCTGCATTGCCCCGCTCCGGGTCGCGATGATAGGTGGCCGTGAGTTGCTGTGCCGCCTCCAGCCAGTGGGTTTTCGCGGCTGTCACCAGACTGGCCAGCGTGGCGGGGTTGCGATGGTCGAGCCACTTTTCATAGGCCTGCGGCAGGGCGGGGAAAAGTGCGCGCCGCAATCCGGAGAGATTGGCCAGATAAAAATGCAGCGAACCGGTGGCTTCGCGATCGAGCAGGGTCGGCAGCGTCACCAGGCAGTCGGCCAGATGGTCGCGTATCGCGCGCGCAAGCAATTCGGCGTGCCTCGAACCGAGCTGGCCCAGCATCGCGTTCCAGCCTTCGCCCAGCAGCGACTCGGCGCGCGCTTCGCCGATCTCGTGCAGGATCATCACCTCGCTCTCGGCTTCGGCCATGCGGTCGAGGCCGCGTTCGATATCACGTTCGAAGTCGTAGTGGGCAAACGCGCGGCCCAGCGCAGTGTCCTTTTCCTTCCATTGCCATTCTTCGTACCTGTTCCACAACAAGCGTCGCACCGCGTCCATGCGCAGGAAAATGGCGCCGTCGCGCATCGCGGCGGGCGGCGCTATCAGGTCGCGCGCATATTCACAACCCGCTACCAGCACCTGGACGCCGTCGCGAAACTCCGCTCGCTTGAGTTCGGCCAGCACGAAATGTGGCTTGCGGAAATGGCCCAGTCCGCTGCTGTAGACGAGTCCCATCGGGATCAGTGTACGGTTGATGTCGTTCGCATCGAACGGATCGATGCCGGGCTTGCTCAGGGGCAGGGGCGCGAAATCCTCTTCCTCCACGGTATCCCACAGGCTTTCGCGTGCGTTCAGCCAGTCGCCGAGCTCATCCTTGGGCAGGCGCGCGCCGTAGGGGATTTCCATTTCCCAACGATAGTACTCGCGCATTTCCAGCAGAAAAGTGCACATTGTCATGTCGCGCGCATGGCGGGCGTCGGCGATGGTGCAGTTCTTTTGCACGGTGTCGATGAGGGCGGAAAGGTTTTCGACCATGTACGGCTCCAGAAAGCAGCGTCAGATCGCAGTGTACAAATAAAAACAGCCCGTTCAACCGGGCTGTTTCTAGGGGTATTGCAGCGGTTCGGTGCCGCATGGCCAAACGGCCATGCGGCACAGGTTGCAGGGCGACGCTCAGTGGCGACGGGCGGACCCGAAGTAGTTGAGATCGGCACGCGAACGACGGCTTAGTTCAAAGCGCGCGGTGTCGGCTCCGCCAAACTGGCCGGCGAGCTGCCCATACACCTCGGTCGCCCAGGTCTTGTCGTTCAATGCGTCGGCGATCCCCTCGGCCCAGCGCAGTTTGTCAGCCGGCGATTTCAGGTGGGCACCGCACTCGGCATACCATTTCTTCAGCGTCGCCGCCGGCAACGCAAACCCTTTCAGGCGATCGATGAACTGGATACAGGCATCGCCACTGGTGCAGGTGGCGGCCGCCGCGGCAAACAGTTCGTCGGCTTTGGCAGCATTGCCCATGGCGGCGTACAGGCGGCCAATATGGGTGAGCGCGTAGTGATCCTGTGCTTGGGCGCGTGCGGCTTCCAGCAGGCGACCGGCTTCTGCCGCATCCTGGGTCGCGGCGAAGCTCGCTTCGGCCAGCTTCGCCAGGTCGTAGACCGTGGCGTTGGCGTCTGCGGCCAAGGCTGTTTCGCGCGCGCCGAGATAGGCACGCGCTTTGGCCACGCCGAGTTCGCGATGCTTCATTTTCGCGGCAGTGGCCACCAGATCCTTGAATGCGATGAAGTCGGTGGCGTTTTCAGCGGCACGGTCGAGCAGGCGGCCGAGCCAGTCGGTGTCGTCCAGATTCTTGTCCACAGCGAGAAGAATCGGCTTGTATCGCGAGAATTGGTAGCCCGTGCCGTCAAGCAGCGTTTCAGCCGATTCGATCAGCTTGGCAGCGTAGAACGGATCCTCCAGCTCCAGCCGGACGCGCTCGGCCAGTGCGAGGAACTGCTTGACGCTGACAGCCTCCTTTTCAAGTTGCTGGAATTCCATGTAGCGCGCGTGATTGGCCTGGCGCTTTTCCAGCTTGGCCTTGACCCGGCTCAGACGCGCGGCGTCGTCAGCCAGATGCGCTTCCACGGCGGTGACCAGCTTCTGCATTTCGTCCAGCCCGGCCACGGCGTCCTCGGCCTTGTCCAGCAGTGCTGCCGCGCCCGGCTTGTCGCCAACGCCGGCCAATCCCTCTGCCAGTTCGATGTATTCTCCGGTCGCGGTTGCCAGGTCGCCGGCCTTCTTCAGCGCCGACTGCATGAATGCCGCATCCCCGGCCTGCTTGGCGGATTCGATCAGGGTTTTCGCAGCGGTGAAGTCGGTCGCGCCGTGCAGGGCGCGCTCATACAAGGCTTTGGCACGTGCCGGGTCGCCCAGCGTCTTGGTGACTTCGCCCGCCAGCGACAGCAGATCGGGCACGCTGGAGAGCTTCTCCGCAGCCTTGTTGAAAATGGCTGCCGCGTACTCCTTGTCGAGCAGGTTGTCGGCAGAGGCGGCCGCCAGCTTGCTGTATTCCACCGCACGCGAGATCTTGGCCTCGGCCTTTTCCAGTACTTTCTTGGCGAACGCGCCGTCGGCGATCACGCTCATCACGTTCTTGGCCAGTTCGATCAACGGGTCGAGGTTGGCGGTCTCCTTGAGTGCTTTTTCGTAGGCGCCCACGGCCGCAGCCTTGTCGCCCAGCACCTTGAACTTGGCCTCGGCCAGTGCGACCTGCTCCTCACCGCTCATGCAGTAGTCTTCCGCAGTCTGCAGCAGTTCCTCGGCACGGTCCTGCTCGCCCAGCGCCCTGTAGACGATGGCGCACGCTGCCAGATCCTTGGTGAACTGGCAGTCGTCCGCGACGCGGTCCATCAGTTCCTTGGCATAAGCTGCATCCGCCGGTTCCTGCAGGGCTTCGAGCGCCAGCGCCGCATAATCGGCGCCGCCGCTGCATTGGGCTTCTTTGGGGGTGAGGGTGTCGCGGGTGGCCATGGATTCGTCTCCGTGTTGATCAACCGGACAATTTTCCGCCGTCGGGCGCGATGCAGCCAATAAGTAATGTCGATGACGGCATTAATGCCATGAAAAACATGGCTTTTTGGAGGCTCGGTTGCCTCACTCTTCCAGCAATTGCCGCCCGCGAACATAATAATTTCCTGACCTTGTAAGGATGCCTTCCGCCTGTCGACCAATACCCGCAAGGCAACGGGTTCAGGCACCTATGGAAATGCTGAACAAGTTCTTCGACAGGCTCAGGACGAACGGCAAGTCGTGGATTTCGTTCGTGGTGAGCGTGTCGAACCACACAGCAAGCCAACTTGTTCAGGGGTTCCCTGTTTGTCCCTCTGCCATGCAGCGAGGCAGCGCGCGTCGATGCTTCGCCCCCCGGCCGGCGTTTTGACGGCTCAATGTCAACAAGGTGTTTCATTCATCAAGGAGAGATCTACATGTCGACTCAATCAAAAGGCGCAAGCCTGGCTTCCCTCGCGGCCGCCATGGCATTGTCGATGTCAGCCGCGGTCGCCGCGAGCAACCCCGCAGGCAGCAGTGGGGCGGCAGTGGGCGCCAGCGACAAGGTGCATTGCTACGGTGTGACGTCGTGCAAGGGCAGCAGCGACTGCAAAACGGCAGAGAACAGCTGCAAGGGCATGAATGCCTGCAAGGGCCATGGTTTCAAGGCCATGCAGGCCAAAGAGTGCCTGAAGAACGACGGCGTCATTGCCGATCTGAAAAACTAGGCCGGTCGCCAGGAAGCAGGCCACGAAGGGCCTGCTTCCGCCAATTTCTGCCTGCGACATCGATGCCGATGAATCCTGCTACCTCCGTCACGGGAAAGACTTCTCCGGGCTTCGGCCTTGGATTGCGACCCGTCCACTACGCGGATTTCCTGCGTGAACCGCAGGCGGTCGACTGGCTGGAAATCATTTCGGAGAATTACATGATCCCGGGCGGCAAGCCGCTGGCCATGCTCGACGCCATCCTCGAGCGCTATCCGGTGGCCATGCATGGTGTGTCGCTGTCGGTCGGTTCGACCGAAGGGCTCGATGCGGCATACCTGGCCGATCTCAAGGCGCTGGCAAACCATGTGCAACCGCTCTGGATATCGGACCATCTGTGCTGGACCGGAGTGCAAGGCCGCAATTCCCACGATTTGCTGCCGCTGCCGTACAGCGAAGAAGCGCTGCGACTGGTGGTGCGCCACGTCGACCAGGTGCAGAACACGCTGGGTCAGCGCATTCTGTTGGAGAACGTGTCGAGCTATCTCGAGTACCGCAGTTCCGAAATAAGCGAATGGGCGTTCCTGCGCCAGGTAGCCGAACAGGCCGACTGCCTGCTGCTGCTCGACGTCAACAACATCTACGTCAGTGGCATCAACCATGGCTTTGATCCGATTGCGTTCGTGAATCACCTGCCGGTGGAACGGGTGCAGCAGATTCATCTGGCCGGGCATAGTGATCATGGCGACTACATTGTCGATACCCATGACCATCCGGTGGCCGAGCCTGTGTGGGATCTCTACCGTCATGCCTGTTCGCGCTTCGGTGAAGTGGCGACCATGATCGAGCGCGATGACAATATTCCCGAGCTCGATAGGTTGATTGCGGAACTGGACCGGGCACGCGCCATCGCTGCCGGGATGCGGGGGTCCGGAGTGCAGAAAACCCGCGAGGCCGTGCTGTGAAATCACCTGGATTGGCGGGCTTGCAGGCCGCATTCCATGACCATCTGCTTGGCCGGCCCAGTCCGATAGCGCATGAGGTGGTCGACGGTGGACGCATCGGCGTCGATCATCGTCTTCGCATCTACCACAATGCCTATCGCGTACGACTCCTGGAAAACCTGCGGGACGCGTATGAAAAAACCTGGGCCTATCTGGGGGATGCAAGGTTCGAGACGTCAGCCTTGGCGTTCATTGCTGACAACCCTTCCCGCCATCGCAATCTGCGCTGGCACGGCGCGGCGTTTTCGCAATGGCTGGCAAACCGGTTCCCGCAAGATCCGGATATCGCCGAACTGGCGCTGATCGACTGGCAGCTGCGCCAGGCGTTCGATGGGCCGAACGCCACGCCGGTTCAAGCCGATGAACTGGCGGGATTGTCCGCTGAGGATTGGGCCGGCGCGGGATTCCGCTTTACCCCGACGCTGTTTGTCACGCCGTTGCGCTGCAACAGCGTGAGCATCTGGCATGCGCTCGATCAGGAGCAGGTGCCACCGGTCGCCGCGTCCTTGCCCGTTCCAACCTGGCTGCTGATCTGGCGCAAGGGCTGGCAGCCGCATTTCCGCACCATCCGGGCCGTGGAGCACGCTGCCCTGATGCAGTTGCACGACGGCGCATCGTTCGCCGGGGTTTGTGCCGCATTGGGCGAGCAGTTCTCCGACCAGGAGGCCGCCGGCTTGGCGGCCGCAAACCTGCGATCCTGGTTGCAGGATGAACTGATCGTCGAACTGACGCGTCCGTCGGCCTAGGGAGTCGCTGATCAATTAGGTCCGTTCGTCCTGAGCATGGTCGAAGGGCTCACCACGAACGCAATAAATCAGCGCTTCCCCAGCGATTCAATGCTTCACGGGATGCGGCATCAGCCTGTCGATATAGGCGATCGAGATGGCTGAAAGGACGAACGTGATGTGGATGAGGGTTTGCCACATCAGCACCTTGTCGGTCAGGTTCGGCGCGTTGATGAAGGTCTTGAGCAGGTGGATCGACGAAATGCCGATGATGGCGGTGGCCAGCTTGACCTTCAGCACGTTGGCGTTGACGTGCGACAGCCACTCGGGCTCGTCTGGGTGGCCCTCCAGGTTCAAGCGCGAGACGAAGGTTTCGTAGCCGCCGACGATCACCATGATCAGCAGGTTGGAGATCATCACGACGTCGATCAGGCCCAGCACGATGAGCATGATCGCCTCTTCGGTCAGCGTGAAGGTGCCGACGACGAGGTGTTCCAGTTCGACCATGAAGTGCACGACATAAACGAGTTGCGCACCGATCAGGCCGAGGTAGAGCGGCACCTGCAGCCAGCGGCTGCCGAACAGGATGGAGGACAGGAGCTTGTTGCGTGTCGCAACGGGTTGGATTTCTTCGGGATTCATGCGTTCAGGGTGTCACTCTCAATGTTAAGGGACAAGGCGCTATGCACTGTGGCCCGCTACAAGACATAGCGTGCGAGGTCTTCGCGGGCGGCCAGCGCAGCGAGGCGGCTGGTCACCACGTCGGCGTCGACGACGTGTTCGCCGGTGACGCTGCCGGCGTCGAAGGAAATCTCCTCCAGCAGTTTTTCCATCACCGTATGCAGGCGGCGCGCGCCGATGTTCTCGGTGCGTTCGTTGACCTCGAAGGCGATCTCGGCAATGCGGCGGATGCCGTCGTCGGTGAAGGTGAGCGTGACGCCTTCGGTTGCCAACAGGGCCTTGTACTGATGCGTCAGGCAGGCATCGGTCGAAGTCAGAATCTGTTCGAAGTCTTCCACCGATAGCGCCTGCAGTTCGACCCGGATCGGTAGCCGCCCCTGCAATTCCGGGATCAGGTCGGACGGCTTGGACAGGTGGAATGCGCCGCTGGCGATGAACAGGATGTGGTCGGTCTTCACCATGCCGTACTTGGTCGACACCGTGGTGCCCTCGATCAGCGGCAAGAGGTCGCGCTGCACGCCCTGGCGCGACACGTCGCTGCCCTGAGCCTCGCTGCGCGTGGCGATCTTGTCGATCTCGTCGAGAAAAACGATGCCGTTCTGTTCGACGGCTTCCAGCGCCTGCTGCTTGGTGTCTTCTTCGTTGACCAGTCGACCGGCTTCCTCCTCGGTCAAGAGCTTGAAGGCTTCGCGCACTTTCAGCTTGCGGGTCTGGCGGCGGCTTTGCCCCAGATTGGCAAACATGCCCTGTAGTTGCTGCGACAGGTCTTCCATTCCGGGCGGAGTGAAGATTTCCATGCTGGGGCTGACCGCCGCGAGCTCGATTTCGATTTCCTTGTCGTCGAGTTCGCCTTCGCGCAGCATCTTGCGGAAGCGCTGGCGCGCTGCGCCCTCTTCGCGCGGCGGCTCGGCCTCACCAAAGCCGACGCTGCGTGGCGGCGGCAGCAGCGCGTCGAGGACGCGGTCTTCGGCCGCCTCTTCGGCACGGAATTTCACTTTCTGCGTCGCCTGTGCGCGCAGATCCTTGATCGCGGTTTCCATGAGGTCGCGGATGATGGTGTCGACATCACGCCCGACATAGCCGACCTCGGTGAACTTGGTCGCCTCGATCTTGATGAAGGGCGCATTGGCGAGCCGCGCCAGGCGCCGCGCGATTTCGGTCTTGCCGACGCCGGTCGGGCCGATCATCAGGATGTTCTTGGGGGTGATCTCCTGGCGCAGCGGCTCGCTGACCTGCTGGCGCCGCCAGCGGTTGCGCAGGGCGACCGCCACTGCGCGCTTGGCTGCGGCCTGGCCGACGATGTGCTTGTCGAGTTCGTGGACGATTTCTTTGGGGGTCATGGGTAGGGGCCAGGGATTAGGAGCTAGGGGCTAGGGGAGGTCGCTTCGCGGTTGTTTTCAGGAAGACGCGGCCACAGGCCGCTCGTTCCCTAATCCCTAGCTTCTGCCCCCTAATTCCTCAATCACATGATTCTGGTTCGAGTAAATGCAGATGTCTCCCGCGATGGTGAGGCTTTTCTTGACGATTTCAACTGGAGCCAGGTCGGTGTTTTCCAGCAGTGCGCGGGCGGCGGACTGGGCAAACGCGCCGCCGGAGCCGATGGCGGCGATGCCGAGTTCTGGCTCCAGCACGTCGCCGTTGCCGGTGATGATGAGCGAGTGCTCACCATCGGCCACCACCAGCATGGCTTCGAGCCGTCGCAGCATGCGGTCGGTGCGCCAATCCTTGGCGAGTTCGACCGCGCTGCGCAGCAAATGTCCGGAATGCTTTTCGAGCTTGGCTTCGAAGCGTTCGAACAGGGTGAAGGCGTCTGCGGTGCCACCGGCAAACCCGGCCAGGACTTTTTCCTGGTACAGCCGCCGCACCTTGCGGGCGGTGGATTTGATGACGATGTTGCCGAGCGTGACCTGGCCGTCGCCGCCAAGGGCAACGTCCGCGCCGCGCCGGACAGACAAGATGGTGGTGCCGCGATATTGTTCCATGCCGTCGATTATAAAGGACGCTCAGCCTGGCGATGAGGGGGTTTGGCCTGCTGCAGGCATCACCCCATGCGATTCTGCAGCCGCAAGGTAACGACAGCCAGTATGGTCAGACTTGTCAGTGGGCGTGTAAATGCCGGTACAGGCGAGTCCCTCATGCCACGGCAGCAGCCTCGGCGATCGGGGTGCCGCTCTGGCTGCCCCGGGGATCAGTCGGGGTGTCGTGGAACAAGTTGCGCCAGCTGGTCGATGCCCATGACACGGAAAAGCTCGTGGATAAGCGCGTTGTGACCGCGCAGGGTGATCGATTTTCCATTGCCCAGACACTGCATCAGCACGCTGATGAGATGGCTGACGCTGCCGTAGTCGATACGGGTGACCTGTCCCAGATCGACCAGCACATCGTTGTGGGCGGCGGCGTAGTCGCTGAACTGCTGTATGGCGCCTTCGTTGCCCGGGGTGATGTCGCCTTTCAACTGCAGCACATCGCCGCCTTCGGCAGGGGCGGCCTGTACCACTTCAGCGGCCTGTACCGCGCTCCATGACGGCGGAGATACCTCGAAGCGCACGGCATAGTCCACTGCCAGGTCTTCGAAAGCCTCCTGCCGGCCAAGCGTTTGATAGAGTTCCAGCAGCAGTAACCAGTGTACCGGGCGGCTGTGCGTGGCACGGTTGAGGTCCAGCAGCAGTGCGGTCAGACGGTCGACGCCGCTGACCTGCAGCTTGCGCTTGGCTTTGCGGGCAGCGCTCAGGATCTGCGTGCAATCGTCGGCGCCCGCTTCGTCGACCATTTCGATGCGCGAAAAATCAATGCGCAGCGTGGCCTTTTTATCGGCGGCCGCGATGCTTTCGCGCAAGGCTTCGGTCGCTTTCTTGTCGAGCAATCCGGGCAACTCCAGGCTAGCGGCGGTTTGTGCCGGCTGTGCCTTGGATGAACCGCTGCCGCCGATTTTTTGCCAGACCGGCGGTGATGATTCGAAGCGCATCGCATATTCCATGGCGAGCTGTTCGAAATCCTTTTCGCGGTTCTGGATGGCATAGAGGTCGAACAGCATGTGCCAGGCACGGCGATCGCCCGTTGCTACAACCTCCTTCAACATGCGTTCAGCCGTCTCGTTCTGGCCGCTGGCATACAGGATCGCGGCCTCGTCCACGGGCGATTGGGGCGCACCCGTGTTCTCTTCCACCACGATGCCGCTGCCGCCGCCCATGTCCATGGTCAGCAGGGTCTCGTGCGATTCTCTTTCGGCAGCCGCCGCCGCCCCCGGCTTGTGCGTGGAGCTGGAAGACTTGTCCTTGCTTCTTCTGAAAAACGGGAGAGCCACGGAATTAAGTGTGCCTGAGTCGGGAGTTCGATGTTGGATACTAGCTCTGTCGCCCGATTGCGGCAACCCGTCGCAAATTGCCGCCTAGCAGGGCAGTCATGGCGAGCGAAATGACGATCGCGGGTCCGGCCGGCCAGTCGAACAGCGCCGAGGCCGCCAGCCCGGCCGCATAGGCCAGCGCTCCAAGCATCCATGCGACCGGCAGGCCCGCCCGGACGGGCAGTCTGCGCACCGCCAGTGCGGGCAGGATCAGGCTGGCGAACACGAGGTACACACCGACCAACTGGACCGAGGCGGTGATCGCCAGCGCAAAGATCAGATAGAAACCGAGTGACCCCAGGCGGGTCGACCGGATCCACCAGAATGCGAGCAGCATCGCATACAGCACTGCAATCTGGAGAATCTGCCGTGTGCTCACCCAGAGGATCTGCCCGGTCAGGAGTTCGCCCAGTTGCTCCCCGCCGTGCGGATTGCCGGCCAGCAGCAGCACCGCCAGGCTGGCGGCCACGATATAGGATGAGCCGATCAGGGCCTCCTGGATGTCCGGCCAGCGCTTTTCGCACCCTGCCAGCAGTGCCGCGCCGCCCACGGCGGCAACCGCCGCGGCCAGCTGCGTCTGCCAGCCCTGAGTGTCCCAGCCCATGGCATGGGCGGCAATGACGCCCAGCACCGCGATCTGCGCCACCGCCAGATCGAGAAAAATGATGCCTCGTGCGAGAACCCGCTGTCCCAGAGGAACATGGGTGGCGAGCACCAGCAGGCCTGCGACGAGTGGTGGCAGCAGCAACGACGGATCGAGCGCGGCAAAGTTGAGCGCGGCTGGGGTCATCGTGCAACCTTCAGCAGGTCGGCCAGCGTCACATCGAAAAGACCGAACAGGTCGTCCGTGCCGGGTGTGCCGCCCACGGTAAAGGGCAGGGCGACAGCGGGAATATCCACGCGTTCAGCCAGCCATTCCGAGGCGCGCGGGTTTTGATAGGTCGCGCGCAGCACGGCCTTGGCCGGGGTCGACTTGAGGTGCGCCGCCACTTCTGCCAGGTAGCCGACCGAAGGCTCGATCCCGGGCTTGGGTTCAAGCGTGGCGACTTCGCGCATGCCGAGCCAGTTGATGAGATAGGTGAACGACTTGTGCTGGACCACCACCGGCATGCCCTTGAGCGGTGCGCCCTGTGCTTGCCAGCGTGTGATGGCGGCGTCCCAGCGTGCCGAAAAGTCCTTCCAGCGCGCCTGATAGAGCGCGGCATTGCCGGGGTCGATTTCGGCTAGGCGTTTGGCCAGCGCCTCGCCCACCCGCGCGATGTTGCGCGGATCGGTCTGGATGTGCGGATTGCCCGACGCATGCACGTCGCCTTGCGACCGGTCGATCAGGGTCGGCCTGTCCAGCAGGGCGACATAGCGGGCGGCCTCGAAATTGCCGGGGCGGCCAGGCTGGATGTCGGCATTGCCGGACTCGCGCTGCAGCAGGGGCAGCCAGCCGATTTCCAGTTCGGCGCCGGTACAGACGACCAGATTGGCGCGCCGCATCTGCGCGATCAGGCTGGGGCGCGCCTCGATGCGGTGGGGATCCTGCATCGCGGTGGTGGCGGTGTAGACCTTCACCGAATCGCCTCCCAGTTCGCGAGCCAGCGCGCCCCATTCGGGTTCGCAGGCGAAGACATTGAGGGCGGCATGCGCCAGCGCGGGCAGGGCGGCGAGCAGGGTCAGAACAAGTCGAATCGATTTCATGGCATGACTCCTAGTATTTATGCGCGCCATGAGCACCGAGGCTCATGATGTACTGTACGAAGAACTGGTTCTCGCTGATGTCGATCATCGACTTGTTCTGCGTGTATTGCAGGCGCAGACGCGAGAACTCCGAGGGTGAATAATCGACCATGACCGTATTGGCGGTCGGGGCATAGTCATACACTGGCAGGTACGGGTCGTTGGCGCCGAAATTGTAGTCGCCGTCGTTCAGCCGGTCGTAGCGATATCCCACCCGCCAGTGCGGCATGAACTGATACACGCCCTGCAGGTAGCCGCCCGACTGGCTGGAGGAATAGGCGCTGTCAGTGCCGTTGCACACGCCGCCCGCGGCGGTGTTGTCTGCGCACAGCAGGTTGCCCCGTTCGTCACGCCAGAAATATTCGGCTGCGAACTTGAAGTACCGCTCGGTCGGGTTGCCTTGCGGCGCCCACTTCCAGACGAAGTTCGCGATCCAGTTTGTGCTGTTGCCGTTGAAGTAGGTGTCGGCCCAGACATCGTTGAGGTCCGCCATTCCGCTTTCGCGATCGTGTGCCTTGCCATACAGATAGGACAAGCCCGCGGTCCAGCTGTTGGATACATCGAAATCGCCGCCGAAGTGGCTGAACAGGGTGTAGTCACCCAGACCCGTCGAAGTGGTGCTGGGGAAGCTGTCGCCGTTGCCGAACTCCGCGCCGAATTCCATGTACAGATCGGTCGGTGCGACCCATTTCACCTGTGCGCCATTCTGCGTGTAGGCGCCGCCGAATGCTGCGTCGTACATCAGGTTGTTGGTGGCGAAGTCCCAGGCATGAGGATGCTGCGTGTTTTGATAGCCCAGTGCCGACAGGAAACGGCCTGCCTTGACCGTGAAGCCGTGGCCCAGTGCCGTGGTTTCGGCCCAGGCCTCCTCGACCCCGACGCCACCGTCAGGATCGAGTGCAGCATTCAGGTAGCCGCGGAAATACGGGTCGACGCTGGCGGACAGGACCAGCTCGCTCTCGGCGATCGAAAATCCGCTGGATGCCTCGAAATCGCCGGGGGACAGGAAGCCGGTGATATTGCGGTTCTCGATGTTGCCATCCAGGTTGGCGTACTGGCCCTGCAGGATGAGCGAGATTTCAGGGTTGAATTGTGACAGTCGGCTTGCAGGCGCAGTGCCTTCCACTGGCGCTGCCTGGGCGCTTGCACGCTGGGCCTGGATTTCGGCCTGATCGGCGGCCTGAACAGCCTTGTCTGCCGTGTGCGCGGCCTGGTTCGCCTGGATTTCTGCAGCTTGCAGGCGGGTTTCCAGCGCCTGGATACGGGTTTCGTAGCTTTCCTTCATCTGTTTCAGTTCGGCGCGCAGAGCGTCGAGGTTCTCATCGGCGCGGGCATTCGCGGACAGCGCCGGCATGGCGACAGCCAGCGCCGCCGCCATCAGGGTGGGTCGTAACATGATGTGCTCCCAAAGAAACGGTCACGCCCCGGGATTCCCGGGGCAATATTCGATCGTCTTACAAGGAGGCAGGCGGGGCGCGGGCGCGCGGAGCAGATAGGCGGGGGGACGGCTCAGGGCAGACGACAGCAACGAACCAGTCATAGGTCGCACTGGAGAGGTGCAACGTGTGCGTCGCCGACGGCGCTGCGCTCCCAAGATTGGTTTGTGCCACGCACAGTTCGCAGACATGGGCGTGCTTGCTGGAAGCGCTGTCCTTCAGATGACCGAGGGCATGCGCGTAGGCGCTGGCCTGGCCCCACAGCAGGGCCAGCACGAAAAGCCAGGGCGGAAACAGGCGTCGCGACATGGGTCGGTATGCTAACAGCGATACGATCCGAGCATCAATCAGGCGGGGGGACGGGGTCGAAGCCGTGCGCACAGCCGGGGCGGCAGCGGCCGATGCGCTTGGCGGCCAGCCAGCTGCCCTTGAGGGCGCCGTGTTTTTCGATGGCTTCCTTGCCGTATTCGGAGCAGGTCGGCAGGAAGCGGCACTGTCGGCCCAGCCAGGGAGAAAGCACGAGCTGATAGCCGCGGATGGCGAGAATGAGTGTCTTCTGGGCCAGATTCATGCGGCTTGCTCCGGATGGTGCCGGGCGGCGCCCGTGAAATCCTGCAGCAGCCTGGCAACGAACTCAGGTTCAAGGTCGCGCACGATGAACACGAAACGGCTGCGGCGGTCGTCATCCGGCCAGGCGTCGAGCCGGGCTTCGGGATACAGCACATGCTGCACGCCGTGCAGCACGACCGGCCGGTCTTCGCCCTCGATGTTCACGATCGCCTTGAAGCGCAACAGGTTCTCGGATCGGAACGACGCAAGCATCGCGATCGCGGATTGCAGACCGTAACGGTCGAGCGGCGTGTCGAGCACGACCGAGAAAGCCTGGATGCGCGCATCGTGCGATTGCGGACGTGGCTTGCCGCCGAGTTTGCCGGCACTGGCGGGGTGGTAGCGCTGATGCTTCATCCAGCGTGCCACTTCGAGCGACTTGGTTTTGGCGTTCCACAATCCCAGGTTCTGGATCGCCGCCGGGTCGAGTTCGCCGTGGGCGACCGTCACGATGTCGGCGGCCGGGTTGAGCGTCGCCAGCCGTTCGCGCAGCATGGCGACGCTGTCTGCGGGCGCCAGGTCGGTTTTGGTGAGCAGCAGCTTGTCGGCCACCGCCACCTGCTTCACTGCCTCATCGTGTTGGTCGAGTTGGCCGTCCCCGAACAGGGCGTCGACCGTGGTGACCACGCCATCGAGGCGGAAACGTGCGCGCACCCAATTGTCGTGCAGCAGGTTGTCGAGAACCGGAACCGGGTCGGCCACTCCGGTGGTTTCGATGATGACGCGTTCGAACGACGGGATATCGCCTTTCTGCCGCGCCATCCACAGGTTCTTCAGCGTCGGCGAGAGGCTGCCGGATATCGTGCAGCAGACGCAACCACCCGAGAGCAGCGCCATCGGCCCTTCCATCTTCTGCAGCAACTGGTGGTCGAGGCCGACTTTGCCGAACTCGTTCATCAGGATTGCCGTGCGCGGCAGGGTGCGCACCAGATGGTTCAGAACCGTGGTCTTGCCACTGCCCAGGAACCCGGTTAGCAGCGTGACCGGAAGCGGTGCGTCTAATTCACGACGCGATTCCGAGCGGGTGGGATCGGGTTTCCCGGGTGGAGCATCCATATGCAAACGGGATCAAAAGGGTCAGGCGCGCAGTCGTTCCATTTTTTCATGACGTTCCTGCGCCTCTATCGAATATTCGGCAGTGGGGCGCGCAAGCAGGCGGGGCAGGCCGATGGGTTCGCCGGTTTCCAGGCACCAGCCATACTCGCCGCTGTCGATGCGTGAAATGGCCGTGTGGATTTTTTTCAGCAGCTTGCGCTCGCGATCGCGCACCCGCTGCTCCAGCATGTGCTCTTCCTCGACCGTCGCGCGATCATTGGGGTCCGCAAAATTTTCGTTTTCCTTCAGGGTTTCGCCGGTGTCCGCAGCGTTGCTGAGCATTTCGTCACGCAGGGCTTCAAGGCGGGCGCGAAAGAATGCAAGCTGGGCCGGGTTCATGTAAGCCGATGCCGGCATTTTGAGCAGGGCGGCTTCTGTGAGCGGCTTGGAAGAAGTGGGCATCGAGGGACTCCGTGTATCAATAAGGACAGCGGGTCAGTGCGCGGAGCCGGAAGTGAACGCGCGTAAACCAGCTGTCGTGGCCAAGATTGAATCTGATTGCGATCAGGTCATAACCGGGCATGATAACCCCCCGCTGCGTTTAGGGACATGCTCACGTTCGAGAACTGCCTGAATGGTTGCGAAATTTCCGCCAGAACAATAGCTTGGCGATCGCAGGGATGATGGGTCCGCGGGCACTTGCGTGTCGATTCCGAGGCGTGAGCGGGCAGGGTTGGAGGGGGAGATGAGTGATAATTCCAAAATGAAAACAATCCTCCCGCTCTCCCTCTTGTTGCTTGCATCCCTCTCGGCTTGTGGCCGCGATGCCCCGCCCCCACCGCCAGCGGATATCCGCCCCGTCCGCGCCGAGCAAGTTGGCATGCAAAGCGGGCGCAGCAATACCCAATATTCGGGTGAAGTGCGCGCGCGTTACGAGACCGATCTTGCGTTTCGCGTGGCGGGCCGGGTGCAGACCCGTCTGGTGGAAGTGGGGAGTCAGGTCAAGGCCGGCCAGGTCATCGCCACCCTTGATCCGCAGGATTACCAGCTGGCGGTCGATGCGGCACAGGCGCAACTCGCCGCCGCCGAGTCGGAAGCCAGGCTGGCGCAACAGGATTTGCAGCGTTATACCGAGCTGCGCGCGCAGAATTTCATTTCCCAGGCCGAGCTCGACCGGCGCCGGAACACCTCCGAAGCGGCGCTGGCGCGGGTGCGCCAGTTGCGCGCCGAAGTCTCGCGTCTGCGCAACCAGCAGACCTACACGCAGCTGACCGCCCCACAGGCGGGCGTGATGACGGCAATCGACTTCGAGGCCGGGCAGGTGGTGGCCGCCGGACAGCCGGTTGCGCAGATGGCGCGCAGCGGCGAACGCGAGGTTCGGATCGACGTGCCGGAGAATGCGCTCGATGCGCTGCGCAAGGCACAGGCCTTGACCATCCGCCTGTGGTCGGCGCCCGAGGTGAGCTATCCCGGCCGGCTGCGTGAACTGTCGCCGGTGGCCGACGCGGGCAGCAGGACCTACAGCGCGCGGGTGAGTTTCCTCCAACCCGATCCCGACGTGAAGCTGGGCATGACCGCCACGGTCGATGTCGACAACCAGGCCGCGCCCAGCCTGTCGGTGCCGCAGACCGCACTGTTCAGGATCAACGGCCAGCCACAGGTCTGGGTGCTGGATCGTGCCACCCGGAAAGTCGCGGCACGCGGCGTGCAACTGGGCGAGATGAGCGGTGAGCGGGCAACGGTGCGGTCGGGACTCCAGGCGGGTGAATGGGTGGTGACTGCGGGCGTGCACAAGATCGCACCGGGCCAGGAGGTGCGTCTGGCACCGTCGCTGCTGCCATGAACGGCACGTCCCCGCGCGACCCATCTCCCCACTTCGAGCCTCGGCCCGGCAACCTGTCGCGCTGGGCGATCGATCATTCGGCGTTGGTACGCTTCTTCATCGTGCTGATCCTGCTGGTGGGCGCGCGCTCCTATTTTCATCTGGGGCAGGCCGAAGATCCGCCGTTCACTTTCAAGACCATGCTGATCCAGGCGCAGTGGCCGGGGGCGACGGCACAGGAAGTGTCGGAGCAGCTGACCGAGCGCATCGAGAAAAAACTGCAGGAAATGCCCGAACTGGATTTCGTGCAGAGCTATGCCAAGCCGGGCGAAACCGCGCTGTTCGTCAACCTCAAGGAATCGGTGCGCGGGCGCGCTGTGGCGGATGCCTGGTATCAGGTGCGCAAGCGGATCGGCGACCTGAAGCCGCAACTCCCCGCCGGGGTGCAGGGTCCTTTTTTCAACGATGAATTCGGCGACACCTTCGGTTCGATCTACGCCTTTACTGGCGATGGATTCGGCCGTGCCGAACTGCGCCGCGTCGCCGAGGATGCACAGCGCGAGGTGCGGCGCCTGCCCAATGTCGGCAAGGTCGAGTTGTTCGGCGTGGTGCCGGAAAAGATCTATATCGAGGTGGCCGCGCAACAACTCGCCACGCTGAGCCTCACCCCGCAGCAGATCATGCAGGCGGTGCAGGAACAGAACGGCGTGGTCGCCAATGGCAAGGTGGAAAACGACGTGCTGTCGATTCCGCTGCGGGTTTCCGGCGCCTATTCGGACGTCGAGCGCCTGCGCGAAACCCTCATTCGGGTGGGGGCGCACAGTCTGCGGCTGGGAGACATCGCCACGGTGACGCGCCGCTACGAGGATCCGCCCGCCACCGAAATTCGTTCGCAGGGCGAACCGGCGGTGCTGCTCGGGGTGTCGCTGGCGGAAGGCGGGGATGTTCTGGCCATGGGGCGCGACGTCGCCACTGCCATGGAGACACTGCAGAAGACCCTGCCGGTGGGTCTGGAAATCCGCCAGATCCACGACCAGCCCGGCATCGTGAGCCGGGCGGTCAGGCTTTTCATGCAGAGCTTTTTCGAGGCCGTCGCCATCGTGCTCGTGGTGACCTTCCTGGCGCTCAAGTGGCGCGCCGGACTGGTGGTGACACTCTCCATTCCGGTCGTACTGGCGATCACTTTCAGCGTCATGTGGCTGTTCGACATCGGCCTGCATCGCATCTCCACCGGCGCCCTTATCATTTCGCTCGGCCTGCTGGTGGACGACGCCATCATTGCGGTGGAAATGATGGCGCACAAGCTCGAAGCCGGGTGGGGGCGCTACGAGGCCGCCACCTTTGCCTTCGAGTCCACCGCGTTTCCGATGCTCACCGGCACCCTGCTGACCGCTGCTGCATTTCTGCCGATCGCGCTCGCCAAATCGACCGTGGGTGAATACACCTTTGCGATTTTTGCGGTGACGTCGATTGCGCTGCTGTCGTCCTGGCTGGTCGCAGTGGTGGTCACGCCCTATCTCGGCTATGTCCTGTTGAAGCCTGCGCATCAGGTAACCGACGAAAATGCGACCTATCTCACGCCTTTCTACCGGCGCTTCCGCGCTGCGGTGATCTGGTGCGTCACGCATCGTCGCAGCGTGATTGCACTGACGGTGGTGGCCCTGGTCGTGGGCGTCGCAGCGATGCAGCGCGTCGAGAAGCAGTTTTTCCCGCAATCGGACCGGCTCGAAATCCTGGTCGAGCTGTGGCTGCCGGAAGGCGCCTCCATCGATGCCACGCGCGCCGAAGCACTCAGGCTCGAATCCCGGTTGCGGCAGGACCCGGATGTGGCGCATGTGCTCAACTATGTCGGCCAGGGCGCACCGCGCTTCGTGCTGGCACTGGACCAGCGGCTGAAGAACCAGAATTTTGCACAACTGGTGGTGATCGCGAAGGATGTGCCGGCGCGCGAACGTGCAATCGCCCGCATCCGACAATTGTTCGAAACCGATTTCCCCAATGTGCGCGGCCGTGCCGTGCGTTTCGAATACGGACCGCCGGCAGGCTACCCGGTGCAGTATCGTCTGAGCGGTGCCGACATTCCGCAGCTCAAGATCGAGGCGGAGAAACTGCGCAGGATCGTTGCTGCCCAGCCGCAGGTGACGGCCGTCAATCTGGACTGGAACGGGGAGTCGCTGGCGGTCCGGGCTCAGCTTGACCAGGACAAGATCAAGGCGCTGGGATTGAGTTCGGATCTGGTTGCGCGTCTGGCTGCGCTGCAGCTGTCGGGCGCCACCGTCACCCAGTTCCGCGAGAACGATCTGCTGATCGACGTCGTGTTGCGGACGCCGCGCAACGCGTACCGCGAAGTGGACGCGCTGAAATCGCTACCGATCGGCAACTTCGACGGCCAGAGCGTGACGCTCGGACAGATCGCCCGCTTCGAGCCGGCGTTCGAAGATGGCGTGATCTGGCGGCGCGACCGCCTGCCGACGATCGCGGTGCGCGGCGACCCGGTAGGCAAGACCCAACCCGCGACCATCATCGGCGCCATCGCGCCGCAGGTGGCCGAGTTCAAGGCCCAGCTTCCGCCGGGTTTCAGGCTGGAGATCGGGGGGCCGGTTGAAAGCAGTGCGAAGGCCAACGCCGCCATCGGCGCGTCGTGGCCGCTGATCGTGATCACCACGCTGACACTCTTGATGCTGCAGTTGCGCAGCTTCTCGCGAGCGATGCTGGTGGTGCTGACGGCGCCGCTGGGCATCATCGGTGTGGCAGTTGCGCTGTTGGTGAGCGGCCGGCCGATGGGTTTTGTCGCGCTGCTGGGGATAATTTCCCTGTCCGGCATGATCATGCGGAACTCGGTGATCCTGGTCGATCAAATACAACAGGACATCGCACGCGGCCTGCCGCAATGGGATGCCATCATCGAGTCCACGGTGCGGCGGATGCGGCCGATCTGCCTGACGGCCGCCGCTGCCGCGCTGGCGATGATTCCGCTGTCGCGCTCGATCTTCTGGGGGCCGATGGCGGTGGCGGTGATGGGCGGCCTGATCGCGGCGACTTTCTTGACGCTGTTCTTTCTGCCAGCCTTGTACGCAGCGTGGTTCAGGGTTCGGCCCGGATAAATTTGGGAAGCCCTGAATAAGTTGCTTTGCCGTGTGGTTCGACAAGCTCACCACGAACGAAATGAACCACTTGCCGTTCGTCCTGGGCTTGTCGAAGGACTTGTTCAGGTTCTCCTTAGGAGGCGTTCATGCGAAGCATGGGAATGAAGGTAATCTTGCTCGTCGGAATTCTGGTTCTGGGGGGCTGCACGTCACTCCAGTCGCCGAACCCGGACTCACCGTATTACGCCTATCCACCCGGATGGGTGGTGCAACTCAACCGGCCACTGCCGATCGAATCCGGCTCGGCCACGGTGCGCCTGCAGTTCGGCCAGATCGTGCCCAACAATAGCGTGCAGGACGCGTATCCGTTCTGCATCGTGGAAGTGAACACGGTGAGCGGCGCGAGCCCGCAGATCCTGCAGCCGGGACGCTTCGAGGTACTGAAGGTCCGTCGCAGCATCAGCGAAATTTCGGCATCGGCGGCACCGTATGTACAGCCGGGCTTCATGAAAGTGGGGGCCGACCTGCCGTCGTTCCTGTATTACATCACCACGTTTGAGTTGCCTCCCTCCCAGAATTCGGACATACGCAACATGCGCTGTGCCTGGAACCAGATGGCTCCTGGCAACCGCGCGCTGATGCGGGATCTCACGCTGGATGAAATGCGTCAGGCACTCGGCGACTGGATCAGCCTCATTCCGCCCAAAGAGGCCTTGTAGAGTCTGCCGACGCAGGCATTCTTCCCGCCACCGCGATCAGGCTTCAGAAGTGGGATACAGGCATCGCTCGAACTGGCGCACGGCTGTGGGTCGCCACGACGCCACGAGCGCAGACGAGATTGCCATGCTCATGCAGTTTGACGACTACCCGGATGCAGTGGAGCGGGCGCCGGAATTCGAACTTGAATGAATCGCGCCGGAGATTTCAGGGCTTTTTGCGCGCGCGCGGGTGTGCCTGATCGTAGACCTTGGCGAGGTGTTGCCAGTCGAGGTGGGTGTAGACCTGGGTCGTGCTGATGCTGGCGTGGCCGAGCATCTCCTGTACCGCGCGCAGGTCGCCGGAAGACTGCAGCACATGGGTGGCGAAAGCATGCCGCAGCATGTGCGGATGGACGTGCTGTCCGAGTCCGGCCTGCAATGCCCAGCGATCGAGACGCAATTGCACGCTGCGTGGGGTGAGGCGGGTGCCGCGCTGGCTGATGAATAGCGCGGCGGTGTTGTCACGTGCCAGCGGCAGACGCAGCGGCAGCCACGCCGCGATGGCGGCCAGGGCATGCTGTCCGACCGGCACGATGCGCGCCTTGCGTCCCTTGCCAGTGACCCGCGCCTCGCCGGCGCGCGGGTCGAGATCGTTGAGGTCGAGTCCGCTCAATTCCGACAGGCGCAGTCCGGACGAATAAAACAGCTCGAACATGGCGCGGTCGCGTGCCAGCAAGGCATCGTCGCTTGTCGGCGAAGCGCTGCTGTCAAGCAACTGGGTGCAGGCGTCGGGCGACAGCACCTGAGGCAAGGCCTTGGCTGCCTTGGGTGGGCGCAGGCCGAGACATGGGTTGCTGGCATGGCCGAGGCGGCGGCAGGCAAAGGTATAGAACCCGCGCCAGCTCGACAGTTGCCGTGCCACGCTGCTGGGCGCCAGGCTCTGGCTGCGCAGCCTGACAATGGCGCTGCGGATGTCGCTGACGGTGAGTTTGTCCAGCGGCTTGCCGGCGGTCAGGCGGCTCAGATTGGCCAGGTCGCGTTCATAGGCTGCAACCGTATGCGGCGACAGCCGCCGTTCGGCGGCCAGGTGCTGCAGGTATTGCTTAATCGGTGTTGGCTCAGCGTTCGCCCGCTCTCCCGCAGGCGGGGGATAAGCATCGACTTGCCCGCTTGCGGGCTTAGTCGAAGGGCTAGTGGCCCCATCAGGGTCGGGGAGGGGGCTGGCTTGCGCTTTCACCCCTGCATCCGCAGCAGCGCGGCGCCGACGAGCTGGCCCAGCCGTTCCAGATATAGGGTGCCCATTCCCGGATAGAAGCGCTTTGGCTCTTCCGAGGCCAGCACCAGCAGGCCGATCGGCGTGGCAGCGACGGCGGAGCGCAACGGAATGCAGGCGAAGGCCTGCAGATGCGGCGACACTTCGCCGAACCAGTCGCTGGCGTCGTTGATCGCCAGCGCGCCGCACACCGGCTGCGTCATCGCGGCCACGCTGTCCCGCACGGCCTGTGGTACCGGGTCAGTGAGCGCCGACAGGTTGTCTGCGGGCAGGTTCCAGGCCCGTATCGCATGGTGCGGCACCGCAAAGCCTTCGCGCAGATGGAGGGCCAGGGCGGCAACGATGTCCTGTGGCGTGCGCGCGGCCAATAGTGCGAGGGTGAGGGCATGCAGCTTGTCGGAAATGCCGTCGTTCTCCTCGCCGAACTGGATCAGCTCGGCCAGCTTGTTCTCCAGCATCCGCACCTTGTCGCGCATCGCAATCAGCTGGCGCTCGCTCATCGACACCGCGTGGGTGCCATGCGGGTGCGGTATGTGCAGGTCCGCCAGCAGGGTCGGAAAGTCGTTGAAGAAATTCGGATGCCGGGTCAGGAAATCTGCAATGTATTCGGGTTGCATGTCGCTAGGGGTGTTCATGAGAGTTCGATTTCTCCTTCAAATACGGTTTCGGCGGGTCCGGTCATGTAAACAGGCTGATCCCTGCCCGCCCATTCGATGACGAGATCGCCGCCGCGCGTGTGCACGCTGACCGGGCTTTTCAGCTGCTCCTGGCGAATGCCTGCAACTGCCGCGGCGCAGGCGCCGGTGCCGCAGGCCAGGGTTTCGCCTGCGCCGCGCTCGAATACGCGCAGGCGGATGTCGTGCGGGGTCAGCACCTGCATGAAGCCCGCGTTGACGCGCTGCGGAAAGCGCGCATGCGATTCGATCGCCGCGCCGAGTATGTCGACCGGTGCGCTGTCGAGGTCGTTGACGCGCAGCACGGCGTGCGGGTTGCCCATCGACAGCGCGGCAATGTCGACCACGTGCTGGCCGACCTTCAGCGCATAGGTCATCGACTCGGCCTCGGCGGCGAACGGAATGTCGGCGGGCGCGAAACGTGGCGCACCCATCTCCACCGTGACCAGGCCATTGTCGAGCAGGCGCGGCTCGATGACGCCCGACGCGGTTTCCACGCGGATTCGGGTCTTGTCGGTGAGACCTTTTTCGTGCACGAAACGCACGAAACAGCGCGCGCCGTTGCCGCACTGCTCCACTTCGCCGCCGTCGGCGTTGAAGATGCGATAACGGAAATCGACGTCGCCGCGCATGGGCTTCTCGACCAGCAGGATCTGGTCGCAGCCGATGCCAAAGTGACGGTCGGCGATGCGTCGGCATTGCTCGGGGTTGAGCGCGATCGTCTGCGTGACGCCATCGAACACGACGAAGTCGTTGCCTAGGCCGTGCATTTTGGTAAAGCGAAGTTTCATGCTGTTTTGAGCCTGACGTATTCCTTGAGAAGGCAGCGATCCATGACGACGGTCATGCCGCCATCGCGTGCGCGCTGCGCGGCGTCTTCATGGACGATGCCTTCCTGGATCCAGATAGCAGTTGGTGAATGATGCATCGTCGAAAATGGCCGATGCATGGAGTGTAGCGCCAGGCATTGCTCGACGATAGCGGGCAGGTGCTCGGCGGCGCGAAACACATCGACCAGATCGACTGCGAACGGGATGTCGGCCAGGCTGGCGTACGCCTTTTCGCCCAGCACTTCGTCCACCAGCGGGCGCACCGGGACGATCCGGTAACCATAGCGCTGCATGGCCTGGGCTACGCGGAAGCTCGGGCGTGCGGGCTGCGGCGATAGTCCCACCACGGCGACGGTCGTGATGCGGTCGAGCAGCCCAACCAGGGCCGCCTCGTCGGGGTTGGCAAAACTCATTGCAATTGTTCCATCACGTAGTCATCCATCACGAAACCGTTGCCGATGTCGAACACGCGCGAGTCGACGATGCGGAAGCCGTACTTTGCGTAGGCAGCGATCGCCCGCGCGTTGCCGCGGTTGACCTGCAGCCACAGGCGCCGCGCCGCGTGCTGCCGCGCCCAGTCCCGGATGGCCGCGAGCAGAGCGCTGCCGATGTCCTGACGCTGACTGTCCGGGTGGACATACAGCTTGTCGAGCTTGCAGTGGGCGCCGTCCATCGTGGCGTGGGCAAAGCCGGCGATCTGGTCCGCGACCCAGGCAATACGCCAGGCATGAAGCGGATTCTCGAGCTGGACCTGCAGGGTGGCGGGCGCATAGCGGTCTGCCAGCATGAAGTCGATCTGTGCCTGGGAGATCAGTGCGGGATACGTGCTCTGCCAGATCGTGCGCGCCAGCCGGCAGACGGGATCGATGTCGGCGGCTGCGAGCGGGGCAATGCGCGCGCTCATGCGTAGGGACTGCTCTCGCCTGGTGGGCGTGTCTTGAAGCGGCGGTGCAGCCACAGATATTGCTCGGGCATTTCGCGCACGCGGTCCTCGATCCAGCGGTTCATCCTCGCCACATCCGCCTCCAGATCATCCGTCGGATAATTCTCCCAGGCCGGATGAAAGGTGACCACATAGCCGCCGCCGCCCGGCAACTGACGGGTGGTGACCGGCACGACCTGCGCGTTGGCCACTTTGGCCAGCCGTGGCAGCGCCGACACAGTGGCGGTGGCGATCCCGAAGAAGGGTACGAACACTGCATCCTTGCGGCCCTGATCCTGGTCCGGCAGGTAATACAGCGGATGCCCGGACTTCAGCGCGCGGATCACGGGCTTGATGCCCTGGTGGCGCGGCACCAGGATGGTCTTGGAGAAGCGCGTGCGGATATGCAGGATGAGCTTGTCCATCACGGGATTGAGCGCCCGCACGTACATGGACACACCGGTTACGTCCATGGACAGGCGGATGCCGCACATGTTGAGCCCGACAAAATGCGGTGCCAGCCAGATGACCGGGCGCTGGCCATCGCCGAGCATGCGTTCCGGGTGTTCCACCCGCACCAGGCGCCGCACCCTCGATGCCGAGCCCCAACTCAGGACGCTGTGCTCGAGCGCGGCGCGTGCCGAAGCGCGGAAATTGGCGCGCACCCAGCGGGCACGTACCGCTTCGGATTGCTCGGGAAAGCACAGCCGCAGGTTGGTTTCGGCGACGCGACGGCGCTTGAGGGGCAGTGCTGCCACCAGGCTGCCGAGCAGATTGCCGATCCCGGCCAGCACTGGCAGGGGCAGCCAGTGCAGCAGCCACAACACCCCCACGCCCAGCCAGGTGGGCAGGAGGCGCGGGTGGAAGAGTCCGGGTTGGCTGGGCTTCATGACGCGGCGTCGGGCGGGGGCGGCGCGCCGCCAGGCCGCTTGTAGCGGTTGTAGATCCACAGGTACTGCGCCGGGAAACGCCGGATCATTTCCTCTGAATACTGGTTGATGAGCGTGGCGGCTGCCGTCTTGTCTTCCGGCAGGGCCGTGTGCATGGGCAGGATATGGATGTGATAGCCGCGCCCCCACGACAGGCGTTCGGCGGCGCCGAAAAAGCCCGCGGCACCGGTCTTGCGCTGCAGACTGGCGACCAGGGTCGGGGTGAAGGCCTGGCGGCCGAAGAAGGGCGCCCAGACGCCGTCGCCCCTGCTGGCCACCTGGTCCGGCAGCATGCCGATGCCCTCGCCGCGTTTCAGCGCAGCCAGCAATGCGCGCACCCCCGACTTGTCGGCGGGCACCAGCTTGCACAGGCCGCGCTGGCGTCCTGCCAGCATCAGCTTGTCGAGACCCGGGTTGCGGTGCGGCTTGTACATCGCGGTAAAGGGGTGATGCTGGGCATAGTACTGGCTGGCGATTTCGAAGCCGCCCAGATGCGGCCCGAACAGGATGAGGCCCCTGCCGTCGGCCAGTGCGGCCTCGATGTGTTCCCAGCCGGTGGTGCCTTTCACCAGTTTCATGGCTTTCTGATAGGGACGCAGCCAGAAGACGATCACCTCCATGATCGCCTTGCCCGACTCGCCGATGGACTGGCGCAAGAGGCGGCGGCACGAACGCGCGTCCTTGCACAGGCCGCTCGAAAAGATGTTGTCGCGCATGCGCCCTGAATGGCGGCCGGGCGCGAGATAAACCACCCAGCCCAGCAGAATGCCCAGCCCATGGAGGATGGGCAGCGGCAGACGGGCGATGAGTTTGAGGAAGACGGTCACGCGTGATTGACGTTCAAGCAGCAGGCGCGGCACAATGCACCTGCCGCCGCGTTAATCTTGACAACTTGCGGGCGGGATACAAATACAGCTAAAGCGTCGCCGCTCTGTTTGTCCCGCGAGCCGGTTACGCAGCAAGTAACCGGGGCAACAGGAGCAGTCATGCAGAAGGATTTCATTTTTACGTCTGAGTCGGTGTCTGAAGGGCACCCCGACAAGATGGCGGATCAGGTGTCGGATGCGGTTCTCGACGCGATTCTAACCCAGGACAAACATGCGCGCGTCGCGTGCGAGACGCTGCTGACCACCGGCCTGTGCGTCATTGCTGGCGAGATTACTACCTCGGCGGTCATCGACTACAACCAGGTCGCGCGTCAGACCATCAAGCGCATCGGCTACGATTCCTCGGAAATCGGCTTCGACTACAACACCTGCGCGGTGCTGGTCACCGTCGGCAAGCAGTCGGCCGACATCGCCCAGGGCGTGGACCGCGCGCATGACGACAATCTGGACCAGGGGGCCGGCGACCAGGGCCTGATGTTTGGCTTCGCCTGCAACGAAACCCCCGTGCTGATGCCGATGCCGATCTATCTCGCGCATCGCCTCACCGAGCGGCAGTCCGAGCTGCGCAAGGACGGCCGGTTGCCGTGGTTGCGGCCGGATGCCAAGTCGCAGGTTTCCATCCGCTATGTGGACGGTAAACCGCATTCCATCGATACGGTCGTCCTGTCGACCCAGCACAATCCCGATGTTTCGCATGCCCAGCTGTCAGAGGCGGTGATCGAGGAAATCATCAAGCCGGTGTTGCCGAAGGAAATGCTCTCCGCCGACACGCGCTACCTCGTCAACCCGACCGGGCGCTTCGTGGTGGGCGGGCCCATGGGCGACGCCGGCCTGACCGGTCGCAAGATCATCGTCGACACCTACGGCGGCGCGGCGCCGCATGGCGGCGGCGCGTTCTCCGGCAAGGATCCGTCCAAGGTCGACCGCTCGGCGGCCTATGCCGGTCGCTACGTGGCGAAGAACATCGTTGCCGCGGGTCTGGCGGACAAATGCATGGTGCAGGTGAGCTACGCCATTGGCGTGGCCAGGCCGACCTCGTTGATGGTTGACACTTTCGGTACCGGGAAGATTCCGGACGAGAAAATCGTCGAACTGATACGGGCGCACTTCGATCTGCGCCCCAAGGGCATCGTCCAGATGCTGGATTTGCTGCGTCCGATCTATACCCGCACCGCGAGCTACGGCCACTTCGGTCGCGACGAACCGGATTTCACCTGGGAGGTGACCGACAAGGCCGCCATGCTCAGAGCCGCCGCAGGACTGTAGTCCGGCGTGGCTGACGGCGTGATATCAAGCGTGGCATAATCCGCTTTCGTTTCGGGCGAACCACCGCCCCCCTGCGCTGAGGAGCGCTGCGACTATCCGACCGATAGCCAGGCTCAGCACAGGCGATGCTTCAACTGCGCTCGTTGACTTGCAGCGGTTTTGCGGGCGAACGAGCATCCAACCCGACCGCTGTCATTCAGGGAGACTCACCATGAATGCAGGTTCCACTTCTTTCAGCTTCATCGACTTCGTCGTCGCCGACCTCAAGCTTGCCGACTGGGGACGCAAGGAAATCCGCATCGCCGAAACCGAAATGCCGGGCCTGATGGCGATCCGCGAGGAGTTCGCCGCCACGAAACCGCTGCAGGGCGCACGCATCACCGGTTCGCTGCACATGACCATCCAGACCGCGGTGCTGATCGAGACGCTGACCGCGCTGGGTGCACAGGTGCGCTGGGCGTCGTGCAACATTTTCTCCACCCAGGACCATGCCGCCGCCGCGATCGCAGCCGAAGACATCCCGGTGTTCGCGGTCAAGGGCGAATCGCTCGCGGACTATTGGGACTACACCCATCGCATTTTTGAATGGCCCGATGGCGGCTACTCGAACATGATCCTCGACGACGGCGGCGACGCCACGCTGCTGCTGCATCTCGGCGCCCGCGCCGAGCAGGATCCTGCGGTGCTGGCCAGCCCCACGAGCGAAGAGGAGCAGGTGCTCTACGCGGCGATCAAGGCCAGGCTGGAGATCGACACGACCTGGTACTCGGTGCGTCTCGCCGCCGTCAAGGGCGTGACCGAGGAGACCACCACCGGCGTGCATCGCCTGTACCAGATGCATGCGCGCGGCGAGCTCAAGTTCCCGGCGATCAACGTCAACGATTCGGTCACCAAGTCCAAGTTCGACAACCTGTATGGTTGCCGCGAATCGCTGGTCGACGGCATCAAGCGCGCCACCGACGTGATGGTGGCCGGCAAGGTCGCCGTGGTGGCGGGCTATGGCGACGTGGGCAAGGGCAGCGCGCAGGCGCTGCGTGCCCTGTCGGCCCAGGTATGGGTGACCGAGGTCGACCCGATCTGTGCGCTGCAGGCGGCGATGGAAGGCTATCGCGTGGTAACCATGGAATACGCTGCCGACAAGGCCGATATCTTCGTCACCGCCACCGGCAACTACCACGTCATCACCCACGATCACATGGCGAAAATGAAGGATCAGGCCATCGTCTGCAACATCGGCCACTTCGACAACGAGATCGATGTCGCCTCGATCGAGCAATACCAGTGGGAGGAAATCAAGCCGCAGGTCGATCATGTGATTTTCCCTGACGGAAAGCGCATCATCCTGCTGGCCAAGGGCCGTCTGGTGAACCTCGGCTGTGCCACCGGCCATCCTTCGTATGTGATGAGCTCGAGCTTCGCCAACCAGACCATCGCGCAGATGGAGCTTTGGCAGGAGCGCGACTCGGGCAAATACCCGGTTGGCGTTTACACGCTGCCCAAGCATCTCGACGAGAAGGTCGCGCGACTGCAGTTGAAGAAACTCAACGCGCAGTTGACCGAGCTGACCGATCAGCAGGCTGCCTACATAGGCGTCGACAAGCAGGGTCCGTACAAGGCCGAACATTACCGTTACTGATCGATCACTTGCAAAGGAGCGCGCCATGCGAACGCTGCTGTTGTGGATCCTGAATGCCGTCGCCCTGCTGGCGGTGACGTATCTGCTGCCCTCGATCCAGGTCTCGGGTTTCGGCGCGGCGCTGTTGGCCGCGCTGGTGCTGGGCTTCATCAATACGCTGGTGCGGCCGGTGCTGGCGATCCTGACCCTGCCGATCACGCTGTTGACGCTGGGGGTTTTTTACCTGGTGCTGAACGGTCTGCTGTTCTGGCTGGCCAGTGCACTGATCCCGGGTTTCAACGTTGCAGGCTTCGGCTCGGCCGTGTTCGGCGCGATCCTCTATGGCGTGATCGCCTGGGCATTGTCCGCCTTGATTCCAAACCAGAAAGGCATGGACTGAGCATGGCCGAACGCACATTCAGTTTCGAATTCTTTCCGCCCAAAACAGTGGAAGGCATGGACAAGCTGCGCGCCACGCGCGAACAGCTTGCGCAACTCCAGCCGAAGTTCTTCTCGGTGACTTTCGGTGCCGGCGGCTCCACCCGCGACCGCACGCTTGAAACCGTGCGCGACATCCAGGCTTCGGGCAGCGAGGCGGCACCGCACCTGTCGTGCATCGGCTCGACCGAGGAAAGCATTCGCGACATCCTCAACGAGTACAAGAGCCAGGGTATCCGCCATCTGGTGGCGCTGCGCGGCGATTTGCCGTCCGGCAGCATGGACGCCGGCGAGTTCAACTACGCCAACGAACTGGTGGCCTTCATCCGCAGGGAAACCGGCGACTGGTTCGAGATCGAGGTGGCGGCCTATCCCGAAATTCACCCGCAGGCACGCTCCTGGACCGTGGACCTGGCCAACTTCAAGCGCAAGGTCGACGCCGGCGCGGATTCGGCGATCACGCAATATTTCTTCAACGCCGACGCCTATTTTCGCTTCGTCGACGAGGTGCGTGCGCTGGGGGTCACCATTCCCATCGTTCCCGGCATCATGCCGATCGGCAACTACGTGCAACTGGCGCGCTTTTCCGATGCCTGCGGCGCGGAGATACCGCGCTGGCTCAGAAAAAAGCTGGAGACTTTCGGCGACGACATGCCTTCCCTGCGTGCCTTCGGGTTGGACGTCATCACCGACATGTGCGATCGACTGCTCGCGGGCGGTGCGCCGGGCCTGCATTTCTACACCATGAACCAGGCCGGGCCCAGCACGACCATCTGGCAGCGGCTGGGTTTGTAGCGAATCGCGACACATTTCGAACAGCAAGGCCCGCCGAGCAGCGGGCCTTGCTGTTTGTGGCGCACCGAAGGGGACCGCGCCGGGCATGTAGAATCGTCCTCGTCATCCCCATCGGAAACCGATCATGAACGCCCTGTGGATCCTGATCCTGCTCATCCTGCTTTCCGGCGTGTTTTCCCTCGCGGAAATGGCGCTCGCTTCGGCCCGTCGCGGGCGACTGACGCAGTTGGCCGAGGCGGGTGATGGTGGCGCCGCGACAGCGCTGGCCATCAAGGAGCATCCGAGCAGGCTGTTGGCCGCAAGCCAGACGGGCATCACCGCCGCGGCCCTGCTGATGGGCATCTACGGTGAATCGGCTCTGTCGGCCTCGATCGAATCCGCCATCGGCGCGACGCTGCCCGCGCTCGCCGCGTGGCAGGCCACCATCGCATTTGCCACCACCATCGTGATCGTCACGGCGGTTTCCATCATCCTCGGCGAGATCGTGCCGAAGCGCATCGCGCTCGCCCATCCGGAGAAGGTGGCAGCCGCTTGTGCACCTGCCATGTCGCTCTTCATCCGGCTGCTTTATCCGGCGATCCGCTTCCTCTCATTCGCGGCAGACCGCGTACTCGCGCTGCTGCCCATTCAGGCCGCGCCAGCGGTGACCCGCATGGAGGACATCCTCGCCTTTGTAGACGAAGGGGAGCGTGCCGGGTCCATTGCCCCGGAAGAGAGCGAGCTGTTTGGTAATGTGATGCGGCTGGAGGACTGGCGCCTCGCCACCATCATGACACCCGCGTCGGACGTGGCCTGGCTCGACCTGCTGTCCCCGCGCGAAGACAACCTGCGCCTGCTGCGCGAGGCTCCGCACTCCCAGTTGCCGGTCTGCAAGGGCGACCTGCAGCAGGTGATCGGCATTGCCGAAAGCCACGATATCCTCAAGGCGGCCATGCTCGGCGACATCGATTTCGCCGAGTTGCCGCTTGAACCCCCGCTGTTCGTCCCGGCCAGTCTCAACCTCATCGATCTGTTGCGTACCTTCCGCCAGCAGCGCGCCAATTTCGCCCTGGTGGTGAGCGAGTTTGGCCTGACCGAAGGCATCGTCACGCTGGACGACCTGATGTACTCGCTGGTGGGCGACATGATGCCGCTGGCCGATGATGCCGGGGATGCGCTGGCGGTGCGCCGGCCCGATGGCTCGTGGTTGCTGGATGGCCTGCTGCCGATCGACGAGATGAAGGACAAGTTGGACATCCGGCATGTGCCGCAGGAGTCGCTGGGCAACTACCACACCGTCGGCGGCTTCGTCCTCGCCTCGTTGGGGCGCATCCCGCACAAGTCGGAGCGCTTTACCTGGGCGGCGTGGGAGTTCGAGGTGGTGGACGTCGACCGCAACCGGGTCGATCAGGTGCTGGCGACCCAGGTGTCGAAGCTCGTTGCAGCGGAAGAACCGGCATCGAAAGAGGGTGACTGAAAACCGTTTGGAATCGACTTTTCGACCCTGCACAGGACCTGACGAACGTTCCGATATCTGTCAGGGCAGGCAGGCCTTGAGCGCCTTCAGACAGGTGTCGACGTCTTCCTGCCTGGCCGAATAGCCCATCAGGCCGATGCGCCAGATCTTGCCGGCCATGTCGCCGAGCCCGGCGCCGATTTCCAGGTTGAACTCGTTCAACAGACGCGTGCGGATCGCCGCTTCGTCGACGCCTCCCGGTACGTAGATCGAGTTGAGCTGTGGCAGGCGGGCGGCTTCCTCGACCACATACTTGAGCCCCATGCCTTCGAGCCCGGCCTTGAGCTTTTCATGCATGACGCGATGGCGTGCCCATGCGTTCTGCAGGCCTTCTTCTTCGAGCATGACCAGCGCCTCGTGCAGGCCGTACATCGGGTTGATCGGCGCGGTGTGGTGATAGGTGCGCTTGCCGGCGGACTGCCAGTAACCGAGCACCAGGTTGAGGTCGAGGAACCAGCTTTGCACCGGGGTCGTGCGCGCCTTGATGCGGGTGATAGCCTTGTCTGAGAACGATACCGGCGACAGGCCGGGCGTGCATGACAGACATTTCTGGCTGCCGGAATAGGCGGCGTCGATGCCCCATTTATCCAGATGCACCGGCGTGCCGCCGAGGCTGGTGACGCAGTCCATGATGGTCAGCGCGCCGGCTTCCTGCGCGATCTTCGCCAGCGTTGCCGCATCCGACTGCGCGCCGGTCGAGGTTTCGGCGTGGACAAAGGCGAGCACCTTGGCATCGGGATTCGCCTTGAAAGCGTCGCGCACCTTCTGCGGGTCGACCGGCTTGCCCCAGGCGTCGTCGACGATCACTGGCACGCCACCGGTGCGCTTGACGTTTTCCAGCATGCGTCCGCCGAACACGCCGTTGCGGCAGACGATTACCTTGTCGCCCGGCTCCACCAGGTTGACGAAGCACATTTCCATCCCCGCGGAACCGGGCGCGGATACCGGAAAGGTCAGCGCGTTTTCGGTCTGGAATGCCATCCGCAGCATCGACTTGATCTGCTCCATAAGTTCGACGAAGGCGGGGTCGAGGTGGCCGATGGTTGGGCGCGCCATGGCGTCGAGGATGCGTTGCGGCACGTCGGAGGGGCCGGGGCCCATGAGGATGCGTCTGGGGGGAATGAAGGAAGCCGTCATAGCTGGGTGTCAGTGAAAAATGTCGAATCAAACAAAGGGTCCGTTTCCGGGGCCGCGACACGGATTTGTGTCTTCGGGGGCCAGCGCGGGGTCAGCAGAAGTGGGCCAGGCTCATGCGGCCCGCTTCGGATTGGGGCCATACTGGTTATCGTTCTGCTCCCCTTCCAGCACCATGAGCACCAGCCAGATAATCGAGCCGAGGACAGGCAGCAGGTTGATCAGAAGCCACCATCCACTGCGCCCTGTGTCGTGCAATCTGCGCACCCCGACGGCAATGCTTTGAATCAGGATGCCGAGCGCAAAAAGGCCACCCAGAAGGCCGATCCCACTCTCTGTCGAAAAAGTGCCGAGAGCGTAGTCGATCACGCCGAGGACGATCTCGATCAAGAAGACAAACAGGAAAAACATCCAGTATTCCTTGCGGCGGGCGCGACCACTGAAAGAAAAATTCTTGATGACCTTGGTGAACCATTCCATCTCTGTTTCTCCCGGGTTGTTGACAATCATCAGGCTGCGGGCGGCTCGCCCATCAGCGGACGCATCGCAGTTAGCAGGCTATTGTATATGCGGGGATGCACCTTTTCCTGCTCGGCCAGCATCTGCTTCATGGCATAGCGCTGCTGTGGCTTGGCGAAACAGGCCGGGCAGTTCTCGAAGATCACCGGCAGGCCGGCATCCTGCGCAAACGCACGGGTCTGGCGCTCACGTGCATAGGCAAACGGCCGGATGATGCGCAGGTCGCCGGCGTCGTTGAGATAGTGCGGCGACATCGTTCTGAGCTTGCCGCCGAACAGCATCGACATCATCAGCGTTTCGGCCAGGTCGTCGAGGTGCTGCGCCAGTGCGACGACATTGCAGCCCTGTTCGCGCGCGACGCGGTAAAGGATGCCGCGCCGCATGCGCGAACAATAGGCGCAGTAGGAATCCGAATCCTTGGTCAGTGTCTTTTGCGCCTCTTCGAGTATGGGTTGCGATTCAAGGAAATAGGGCACGCCGAGGTCGGCCAGGTAGGGCGTGAGCGGCGCGGGATCGAACTGGTCGGACTGCGGGTCGACCGTGCAGACCAGCAGCTCGAATTTCACGGGTGCCTTCTGCTGCAGATGATGCAGCGTGTGCAGCAGCGACAGCGAATCCTTGCCGCCCGACAGACCGAGCAGGATACGGTCGCCGCTGCGGATCATGCGGTAGTCGCCGATTGCGCGCCCGGCAGATGTCAGCAGCGAGCGCGACGGCTTGACCCAGCCGCTGGGCATGTCGTGACTCATGCGGAAAACTGCAGTGCGTGCAGTTGTGCATAGCGACCCTGCTTCGCCAGCAATTCGGCGTGGCTGCCGATCTCGACGATGCGCCCGCCTTCGAGTACGGCAATGCGGTTGGCACGCTCGATGGTGGAGAGTCGATGGGCGATGACCAGCGTGGTGCGACTCTGCATCAGCGTCTCCAGGGCGGCCTGGACGTGGCGTTCGGATTCATTGTCGAGGGCCGAGGTGGCCTCGTCGAGAATGAGGACCGGCGCATTCTTGAGAATGGCGCGCGCGATGGCAATGCGCTGGCGCTGGCCACCTGACAGGCGCATGCCGTTTTCACCGATCAGGGTATCGAGCCCATCGGGCATCGCCTGGATGAAGTCCCAGGCATGGGCCGCGATACAGGCGTTGCGAATCTCGTCGGCGCTGGCGTCGCGCTTGCTGCCGTAGGCGATGTTGTGCGCAAGGGTGTCGTTGAACAGCACGACTTCCTGCGAGACCAGGGCGATATGACTGCGCAGGTTCTGCAGACGGATATCGCGAATGTCGTGGCCGTCGAGTTCGATCACGCCCGCATCGGGATCGTAGAATCGTGGCACCAGATTGGCCAGCGTGGTTTTGCCCGAACCCGAAGCGCCGACCAGCGCCAGGGTTTCACCTGGCGCAATATCGAGACTGATGCCGTCCAGGGCAGGCACCGTCTTGCCGGGATAGGTCAACGCGAGCTGCTTGAAGACCAGTCGCCCCTCGATGCGATCGAGGGTGAGCGGCCCGCTGTCACGCTCCACATCATGGTCGAGCAGGGAGAAAATGGTTTCGGAAGCAGCGAGCCCGCGCTGCAGCTGGTCGTTGACCGCAGTGAGCCGCTTGAGCGGCGCAAACAGCAGCAACATGGCCATGAAGAAGGCGACGACGCCACCCACCGTGGTGGTGTTGCTGGAGACCTGCCCGGCTGCGATCGAGACGATGATGGCAAGCGCCACCGCGGCGATGAACTGGATGACGGGATCGTAAATTGCAATGGCGGACACGCGCTTCATCTCGAACAGCCTTGCCAGATCGGCGGCATGTCGAAAGCGGGTCTGCTCGTACTCCTCGCCTCCATACAGTTTCACCACGCGATGGCCGCCCACCGCTTCGTCGACGACCTGGGTGAGGTCGCCGATGTTCTGCTGCGCCTTGCGCGACAACCCGCGCAGGCGCTTGCTGACGCTGCGCACGAGCCACAGGGTGAGCGGGACCAGTGCGATTACGATCAGGGTGAGCCTGGCGTTCAGCCACACCAGATAGCCGAGCAGGCCCAGTACCGTCACGGTGTCGCGCACCAGGGTAGTCAGCGAACTGGTGGCCGACTGCGTGACCTGGGTGACATTGAATGCGAGGTGCGCGATCAACTGGCCGCTCGGGTTCTGGTCGAAATAACGCGTGGGCAGCATCATCAGCTTGTCGAACATCGCGGTACGCAAGTCCATCACCAGACGGCTGCCGACCCAGGCCATGAAGTAGGTGCTGACGAAGCTGGCGACGCCGCGTACCAGAAACAGCGCCAGCAGCAGGATTGGAATCCAGCGAATGAAATCCCTGTTCTTGGCAACGAAACCCTCGTCCAGCAGCGGCTTGAACAGGGCCGGCAGCAGCGGCTCGGTGGCGGCGGCGATGACAAGTGCGGCGACGGACAGGGCGAACATGCGCCAGTAGGGTTTCACATAGCCCAGCAGGCGGCTATAGAGGGTGCGGCTGTCGTGTAGGGGCTTCATAGAAGCAGCACCGTGGCGAGACCGAGGAAGATGAAAAAGCCCATGCTGTCGGTAATGAACGTGAGCAGGACCGACGAACCGATGGCCGGGTCGCGTCCCATGCGCTCCAGCACCATCGGGATGAAGATGCCCGCCAGCGCGGCCACCAGCAGATTCAGCAGCATCGCCAGCGCCATCACGCCGCCCAGAGCCGGCTTGTCGTAGAGCAGCCAGGCAAAGACACCGACGGCCGAGCCCCACACCAGACCATTGAGGATTGCGACGCTGATTTCCTTGAGTACCAGGCGGCGCGCGTTGGCCGTGGTGACGTGGCCGAGCGCCAGGCCGCGAATGATCAGCGTGATGGTCTGGTTGCCCGAGTTGCCGCCAATGCCGGCAATGATGGGCATCAGCGCAGCCAGCGCGGCCAGTTTTTCGATGCTGCCTTCGAAGGCGCCGATCACGCGCGACGCGATGAAGGCGGTGACAAGGTTGACGGCGAGCCACAACCAGCGGTTTTTAGCAGCGTGCCATACCGTCGAGAACAGGTCCTCCTCTTCCTTCAGGCCGGCCATCGACAGCATGTCTGCATCGGCCGATTCGCGGATGTAATCGACCACTGCATCGACGGTGACCCGGCCGATCAGTCGTCCCTGCGCATCCACCACGGGCGCTGTCACCAGGTCGTAGCGCTCGAACGCCTGCGATGCCTCGTGTGCTTCATCCTCGGGGTGAAACTTCACGAAGTCCTCGACCATGACCGCCGCCACCGAGACTTCAGGGTCCGTCGTCAACAAGCGCTTCAGCGGCAACACGCCGATGATGGCATCGTCGCGGTCGACCACGAACAGCTTGTCGAGCTGGTCGGGCAGTTCGCCCAGACGGCGCAGGTAGCGCAGCGCGACTTCCAGCGTCACGTCCGCCCGGATCGTCACCATCTCGAAATCCATCAGCGCGCCCACCGTGTCCTCCGGGTAGGCCAGTGCCGATTGCAGGTGCGCGCGCTTTTGCGCATCCAGCGTGGTCAGCAGTTCCTCGATCACGTCGCGCGGCAGGTCGGCCGCGATGTCGGCGATTTCGTCGGTGTCGAGCGATTCGGCGGCAGCCAGCAACTCCGCCTTGTCCATGTCCTGGATCAGCGATTCGCGAACCGAGTCGGACACTTCCAGCAGAATCTCGCCGTTGTGTTCGGCATCGACCAGGTTCCAGACCTGCCGCCGCTCGTCCAGCGGCAAGGCTTCCAGAATGTAGGCGATGTCGGCCGGGTGCAACACTGTCACGCGGCGCTGCAGTTCCGTCAGGTTCTGCTTGTGTACCAGGTTCTCCACCAGGTCCTGGCGCGGGCCACCCTGCTTGTGGACGAGTCCTTCCACCAGCCGCATCTTGGCGAGCAGCGTCTGGATCTGAACCAGGTTGTTTTCCAGATTGTCCTGCGACTGGTTTTCGAGGGAATCGGTCATGTTCGGGCCGGAGTGCGAGCGCCCGATTGTATCGCGTTACCCGGGCTGTCCGGGTTGACTGTTGCCGTGGTCATGCTCGGCCAGGCTGGTCAGCGCGGCACTTTTGCGTACCCCATGTATTGGCTGATGACAGCAACACGACGCTGGTAGGCGCGCGAGCTGCGGTGGTTTTCGTACCAGCGCGGATTCGGCACCATGGCAGCCAGGCGGGCGGCCTGGTCGCGATTAAGATTCGCGGCGGAAGTTCTGTAGTAACGGCGGGCGGCAGCCTCGGCGCCGTAGATGCCGTTGCCCCATTCGATGACGTTGAGATACACCTCGAGGATGCGGCGCTTGCTCCAGGTGGTTTCGATCATCAGCGTGATGATGGCTTCCTGGCCCTTGCGGACGAAGCTGCGCTCGCCGGAAAGAAACAGATTCTTGGCGAGCTGCTGGCTGATGGTGGAGCCGCCCGCGACGAGCCTGCCCTTCTTCAGGTTCTTCTTGACCGCGGCCTCGATGCCCTCGACGTCGAAACCTTCGTGCGAAAGAAACTTGGCATCCTCGGCGGCGACGATGGCACGCTTCAGGTGGATGGAGATGCGGTCATACGGCACCCACTTGTGGCGCAGTTCGGCATCGGGCCGTTTATCCTGCTGGCGCTCCAGCCCGGCGGCCATGAAGGCAGTCGACTTCGGGTTGTGGTCGATCCACCACAGCACATGCGCGAAGATCCACAGCTGGTACAGGATGATCAGCGCGACGGCCGCGGCGACAGCCTTGCCGATTCCGCGTACCACAGCGCGCATCATGTGCGCAGGCTGGCGATGACCGGCGCCGTGTCGGGGCGCACGCCGCGCCACAACGCGAACGCCTCGGCAGCCTGTTCGACCAGCATGCCGAGGCCATCGGCCGTGGTTGCGCCGTGCGTGCGCGCAAAGCTGAGGAAGGGCGTGTCGCGCCCGTACATCATGTCGTAGGCCAGCGTGCTTGCTGTGAAGATGGCGGGCGACAGCGGCGGCAGTTCGCCGGCGAGGCTGGCGGCGGTGGCATTGACGACGAGGTCGAAGCGGCTGTCGGCGGCGTCGAAACTGCAGGCGGTAAGCCTGGCATCGCCGAACAGTGCGGCCAGTTCCTGCGCGCGGCTGACGGTGCGGTTGGCGATGACGAGCGCGGCGGGCTGCTGTTCGAGCAGCGGTTCGATCACGCCGCGCGCCGCGCCGCCGGCGCCAAGCAGCAGGATGCGCGTGCCGGCCAGTTGGCGGCGCAGGTTGCCGGTGAGGTCCGCCACCAGTCCGGCGCCGTCGGTGTTGTCGCCGGTGATGCCATCGGCATCGAAGCTCAGGGTGTTGACCGCGCCGGCGCGCTCGGCGCGCGGGCTCAGGCGGTCGGCCAGTTTCCAGGCTTCTTCCTTGAAAGGAACCGTGACATTGGCCCCACGTCCGCCAGTCGCAACGAAGGACGCGACACTGTCCGCAAAACCCTCGATCGGCGCGAGGATGGCTTCATAGGTCATGTCCTGCCCAGTCTGGCGGGCGAACGCAGCGTGGATCTGCGGGGATTTGGAATGGGCAATCGGATGCCCGAATACGGCGTAGCGGTCTGTCATGGCGGCCGTATTCTAGCCGCTGAACCGACTGGCTTGGGTGTTGGATTGATCCGCCTGACTTCGACTGTCAGCCTTGTGACCAGGGAAGGCCTCGGTATTTCCAGCCGTTGAGCTCATTGCGGTGGCCGGTGGCCTTGTTGATGTCGCCTTCGAAGCCTTCGAGCACGTTGTAGCAATTGCCGCGTCCAGCTTCGGTACAGGCAGCGGCTGCCCGGTGCGATCGATGGCCGCTGCGGCAGATGAAAAGCAGCAGCGATTCAGGGTCGGTAGCCTGTGCCAGTTGGACCAAAAAGTGGGGATTGGGAACCCAGCCCGGCCAAGACTGCCATTCGACATGCACTGCGCCAGGCAATGTGCCGTTCAGTTCGATTTCCGCGTGCGAACGAATGTCGACCAGACGCGTTCCGGGAGCAAACTGCATGAGTTCATAGGCTTCGTGTGGCAGCAGGGCTCCCGCGAAAGACCAGGATTGCGTCTGGCTGCGGCCATGTGCGGTGTCGAGCAACTCGGTGATGCGTCCCATGTTGGCTTTCCTTTTGATTGACTCAAGTATATGAAAAGCACTGTCCGATGCAATTGGCACCATAATAGAGCCCCCAATCGCATTTGCGCACCAACGTGGTGCATTGCAGAAAGTTGCAGCCGCACTATCTTGCTTCATGAGCCTTGTGGCACAATGATTCCAGCCTGATTTCTTGCATGGCACGGTTGCTGCTAAGAACTGCTGCCAAGTACACTTGTGTGGCGTGTCCGGGCCCACGCATATGGGCGCGGATTAGGATTGCGTACCAAATTTATTTCATTTCAGTTTGAGGAGATTCAGCATGACCGTGGCCGATGTGCTCAAGAAGATCAAGGACGATGAAGTCAAGTTCGTCGATCTGCGTTTTACCGATACCCGCGGCAAGGAGCAGCACGTGTCGATTCCTTCCCGAATCGTGACCGAAGACTGGTTCGAGGACGGCCACCCGTTCGACGGTTCCTCAATCGCCGGCTGGAAAGGCATTCAGGCCTCCGACATGCTGTTGAAGGCCGATCCCGATACCGCTTACATGGACCCCTTCTTCGACGAGCCCACCCTGATCCTGACCTGCGACGTGGTCGAGCCGTCCGACGGCAAGGGTTACGAGCGTGACCCGCGTTCGGTGGCCCGCCGTGCCGAGGCCTACCTGAAGTCGACCGGTATCGCCGATACCGCCTACTTTGGTCCTGAGCCCGAGTTCTTCATTTTCGATTCCATCACCTGGCACGACAACATGTCGGGCTGTGGCGTGCAGATCAATTCCGAAGAGGCCTCCTGGTCGTCCGCCGAGAAGTTCGAGAACGGCAACACCGGCCACCGTCCCGGCATCAAGGGTGGTTACTTCCCCGTGCCCCCGGTCGACAGCCTGCAGGACATTCGCGCTGCCATGGTGATGGCGCTGGAAGAAGCCGGCATCCCGGTCGAAGTGTTTCACCACGAAGTGGCGACCGCTGGCCAATGCGAAATCGGTACCGTGTTCAGCACGCTGACCAAGCGCGCCGACTGGACCCAGACGCTGAAGTACATCGTGCAGAACGTTGCCCACGCCTACGGCAAGACCGCGACTTTCATGCCCAAGCCCATCGTCGGCGACAACGGTTCCGGCATGCATGTCCACCAGTCGCTGTGGAAAGACGGGAAGAACCTGTTCGCGGGCAACGGCTACGCCGGCCTGTCCGAAATGTGCCTGTACTACATCGGCGGCATCATCAAGCATGCCAAGGCACTGAATGCGATCACCAACCCGTCGACCAACTCGTACAAGCGTCTGGTGCCCGGCTTCGAGGCTCCCGTGATGTTGGCCTACTCGGCCCGCAACCGCTCGGCTTCGATCCGCATTCCGATCGCCGCCAGCGAGAAAGCGCGCCGCATCGAAACCCGGTTCCCGGATCCCACCGCGAACCCCTATCTCTGCTTCGCAGCGCTGATGATGGCTGGCCTCGACGGCATCCAGAACAAGATCCACCCTGGCGATCCGTCGGACAAAGATTTGTACGACCTGCCGCCGGAAGAGGATGCGAAGATCCCGAAGGTTTGCCACAGCCTCGAAATGGCGCTGGACGAACTCGATAGGGACCGCGAGTTCCTGACCCGTGGTGGCGTCTTCACCAACGACATGATTGACGCCTACATCGAGCTGAAAATGCAGGAAGTCACCAAATTCCGCATGACGACGCACCCGGTCGAATTCGCGATGTACTACTCGCTGTAATTGCAAATCGCGGTTGGCTCAAGGGGCGGCTTTGGCCGCCCCTTTCTCATGGGCGACGCAAGAGGGCGGTAGCAAGCGGCATCAAGATCGCCGGCCTTTGGCCGATACTAGAGGGGTACGCTACACTCGTCATCATGCTGATCGCACGATTCCCCTTCTTTTTTTGCCTGATTCTGGCGGCGCCCGCACAGGCCGAGATTTACAAATACGTCGACGAGAACGGCCAGGTGACGTTTACCGACGTCTACAAGAAAGGTGCAAAGCGCCTCGATATTCCGGGTGCGCCGGTACCGCTTCCGAGCGCAGTGAAAGCCCCGAGAAACGCATCTTACAATCCCAGCCCGGCCGATTTTCCACGCATCGATCCCGGCACGCAGAAACGTCGCGACGACATCCGCCGCCAGGTACTGGAAGACGAAATTGCCGGCGAGCGCCGCAATGCCGATGAAGCGCGTCGGCAACTGGCCTTGGGTGAAAGGCCGCAGCCGGGTGAGCGTGCAACCGATTCGACCTATCTGAATCGGGTCAAAAAACTGCAAGCCACCGTTCAGCAGCACGAGCAGAACGTTATCTCGATCCAGCGAGAACTCGCCAACCTGAAGTAGGCGAGCGTCTCCACGCTCCATCCGCAAGGATCCTGGCGGGCAAAACGGGTAGGCTGTGGCTGTAAAGCCGACAAGTCGGCAACAGCCACGCTCTGGCACAATCAGTGCTTATTAAGTACGAATGAGCATGATGCCAACGATTCCAACCGATTTCTCCGGACTCGATTGCCTGTCAACCGGCGTGATGATATTGGATGGCGACAACCGCATCCTTTTCGTCAACCCGGCCGGCGAGACCTTGCTGGGGGTGTCCGGCGCACTGCTGATCGGGAATCCTGCTGACCAGGTACTCAGTGGAAGTTTGGAACTGCTGAAGGCTGTCCAGACGTCGCGCAGCGAGCAGGAAACCGTCATCGAATATGAACTTGAGGTGACGGTGAACGGACATCCGCCCATACGCATCGGTTGCAGCATTTCACCACTGGAGCAGCCACCGCAGGCCGTTCTGATTGAAATGCGTGCGGCTGACCCGCACCTGCGCATCGCCCGACTTGAACAATCGCGTCTGCAACAGGAAGCCAATCGCGAACTGCTGCGCAACCTGGCGCATGAAATCAAGAATCCGCTCGGTGGCATTCGCGGTGCGGCACAATTGCTGGAGCACGAACTGCCGCGCGAAAGCTTGCGCGAATACACGCAAGTCATTATCAAGGAATCGGATCGCCTGCAATCGCTGATGGAGCGATTGCTGACGCCACACCGGATGCCCCGTTTTGGTGCGGTCAATATTCACGAAGTGCTTGAGCGTGTTCGCAGCCTGGTTCTGGCCGAAACGCCGAGCGTGACGCTGCGCCGTGACTACGATCTCAGCCTGCCGGAAATCCGTGCCGACGCCGAGCAACTGATCCAGGCCACGCTCAACATCGCGCGCAACGCCGTGCAGGCAATGCACGGTGACGGGCATGGGCACGGTGACGGGCATGGGCACGGTGACGGGCATGGGCACGGTAACGGGCATGGGCATGGGCAGGGCGAAATCATCCTGAAGACCCGGGTGGCGCGACAACTCACCCTGGAAAGCCGCCGCCACCGGCTGGGCATGCGCATCGACATCATCGACAACGGCCCCGGTATTCCCGAGGAGATCCGCGAGCAGATTTTCTATCCGCTGGTTTCCGGCCGCGAAGGCGGCAGTGGCCTGGGGCTGGCGGTATCGCAAACGCTGGTCGCGCAAAATCACGGCACCATCGACTGCGAAAGTCAGCCCGGCCGCACCGCATTTTCCATTTTCCTGCCTATTCCTGTCTAAACCTCATGCCAAAATCAAGCTCTGTCTGGATTATCGACGACGACCGCTCCATTCGATGGGTCCTTGAGAAAGCCTTGCTGCGCGAGGATATTCCCTGCATGACCTTCAGTTCTGCGAGCGATGCGCTGCGTGAACTGGAACGCAGCCAGCCCAGCGTGGTGGTGTCCGACATACGCATGCCGGGCGTATCCGGACTGGAGTTGCTGCAGTCGCTGAAGGAGCAGCTTCCCAAGGTACCGGTCATCATCATGACGGCATATTCGGACCTCGACAGCGCGGTGTCGGCGTTTCAGGGGGGCGCGTTCGAATACCTGCCCAAGCCGTTCGACGTCGATCAGGCGCTCGAGCTGGTGCGTCGCGCCCTGGCGGAGAATGCCAGCCGCGATGTGCCTGCCAGCAGCGATGCGCCGGTGCCGGAAATACTCGGGCATGCGCCTGCCATGCAGGAGGTTTTCCGTGCAATCGGCCGCCTGAGCCAGTCGCACGCCACCGTGCTGATCACCGGGGAGTCGGGCAGCGGCAAGGAACTGGTCGCGCATGCGCTGCATCGCCATAGCCCACGTGCTGCCGGCCCCTTCATCGCGCTCAACACCGCGGCCATTCCAAAGGATTTGCTGGAATCCGAACTGTTTGGCCACGAGCGTGGCGCCTTCACCGGCGCAGCGGCGCAGCGGCGCGGCCGTTTCGAGCAGGCGGATGGCGGCACGCTGTTCCTGGACGAGATCGGCGACATGCCGGCGGAACTGCAGACCCGTTTGTTGCGGGTGCTTTCCGACGGACAGTTTTACCGGGTTGGCGGCCATACGCCGATCAAGGTCAATGTGCGGGTCATTGCGGCGACCCACCAGGATCTTGAAGTGCGGGTGCGCGAAGGCCTGTTCCGCGAAGACCTGTTCCACCGCCTGAACGTGATTCGCCTGCGCCTGCCGGCACTGCGCGAACGGCGCGAGGACATTCCGTTGCTGATGCGGCATTTCATGCAGAAGAGTGCACGCGAACTGGGGATGGAAGCCAAGGGCGTGTCGGAGGCCGCGCTCAAGACGCTGGTCAATCTGCCATGGAGCGGCAACGTGCGCCAACTCGAAAACGTCAGCCACTACCTGACCGTGATGGCGCCAGGCCAGGTGGTCGACGTCGGGGATCTGCCGTCGGATCTGATGCAGGGCACAGCGGAACAGCCGGGCGGCGACTGGCTGCAGGGCCTCGCGGCCGAAGCCGGGGCACGCCTCGCGCGCGGCGAGGCGGCGATTCTGGATGAACTGACCCAGGCTTACGAGAAAACCCTCATCGAAGTGGCCCTGCGCCATACTGGCGGGCGTCGGATCGAGGCCGCGCATCTGCTCGGCTGGGGGCGCAATACCTTGACCCGCAAAATTCACGAATTGGGCATGGACAGCGAAGCCGAGCCGGGAGAAACCAAGTAGGGGTATCTGCGGGTTAGGGCACGACAACAAAAAAGCCGACATCAAGTCGGCTTTTTTGTTGTGGGGATGCGCGATGGTCAGGCAGCCTGGGCTTCTTCCAGCAACTTCTGGATTTCACCTTTCTGGTACATCTCGATCATGATGTCGGAGCCGCCGATGAGTTCGCCCTTGATATAGAGCTGAGGGAAGGTCGGCCAGTTGGCGTAGAACTTCAGGTTCTCGTAAATTTCCGGATCAGCCAGCACATTCACTGCCAGAAAGTCCTTTACGCCGCAGGCCTGCAGCACCTGCGCTGCGCGCGACGAAAAGCCGCATTGAGGGAACTGGGGTGTGCCTTTCATGTACAGCACGACATTATTGCTGGTGACTTGGTCACGGATACGATCGAGTGGGGTCATGGCGGGCTCCTGAATAATACTTGACTGTAATGCTCGGGAATTATACGCAGGATGAAATCCCCGTCAAGACGCTTTTGCCGGGCTGCTGTCCTGGAAGGGGCTGATGAAGGCCTTGTGGAACAGATGCGGGAGCAGCAGATGTGCGGGCATGCGCAGCCAGTGGGCCCGCAGATATGTGGCATGTCGCGCAAGTGGAGTGAGGGCATCATTGCAGCTGTGATGATTGGGCGCCAGCATGCGGATGTAGATGACATCCATGAGTCTGAGCGATGCCCTGCTTGGCGCTGCAGTCTCCAAGAGGTCGTAGACTTCGTCGGGTACGGGTGTATCGAAAAAATGCCGGGTGTAGCGAAGCGCGTAGAACAGTAGCCGGCTCAGTTCGAATTCTTCGGCGCGCGCGAGCAGGCGCGGCCAGAAATCCGCTTCGGTCGCAGCCTGGCGCAGCTGCAGGTCGAGGTCGCTCAAGTCGCGCAGACCGCGGGGCAGTTCGTCGTCATGAAACAGGAGCGTGGATGTGTGCAGGATGCGGTCTTCTGGCGACGGTACGAATAGGCCGGCGAAGCCCGTTACCTCGGCGGCGCTTCTGCGAAGCTTGGCAGTGTCCGGCCGAAAGCCCGCGGTATCTGGCAAGATGGCATGATGAACGTTGATCAGCGTGGCGCGTCGCAAATTCTGCTGCGAAGGTGCGTCGTGCCTCCAGCGGTGGACATATTGCTGATCGTATTCAGGCAGCTCGACCGAGTGCCAGTCAGCCAGTTTCAGGGCGGATTCGACCTCGTTCAGGCGCTCTCGGGGGACGAGCAGGTCGATCTCGTCGATGTGGCGTCCCCTTGCGGCAATTAGACCGGCGGCCACATAGGCCGCGCCCTTTAGCACAACTAACGGAATACAGAGCCCTTCAAGCATCGTTCGCAGCTGTCTCAATTCCATTTGTATCTCGGTTGCCTGACATTCTGCGAGAGCGGTGGCGACCTCGAAATGCCAGCGTGCTACGGCCGGGATCTCCCCGTCGAGTCCCCCCTGACGGAGCAGGATATGCAGGCGCGCAAGCAAATCGGCCTGGCGGGCCTGGCGGACCAGTCTGTCCCAGTCGCCTAGGGAAAATCGGCGGATCGCATCGGGGTTGCGAAACACCAAGGAAACCAGTTCAGTTGGGGCGCGCATCTCAGTTCCTGGCCTCGCCCGCCGCTGCCGACTCGGCCAGATGGTCGAAGACCGTCACGGCCTCCTGCAGCCGGCTGTATTGAAAGTCGTAGCAGTCAGCCTGCTGGATCAGACCCGACCAAACGCGAAATGCCTCCACGCCGAATTGGGTGTAATTGAAGGCGTGCTGCGACAGAGACTGGAAGGTTTGCTGCTTGGAACGTGGCAGCAATTCGGTTTCTCCATCCGCCACCCACTTGGGGAAGACGATCCAGCCCGGTTGCGCCGGTTCGTGCTGGCGTCGCACGCTTTCTTTTGGTGGTCGCAGGTATGCGACTGTGCCCTTGGCAGTGTCGTGCGAGGCGCGGTTGAGATAAGCATCTGGGCTGAATGAGCGCATCAAGGGAATCGATTCATTCTTCAGGCTGATCGGCCGTGGCAGGGGGTGTATCGAGCCGGTCTTCAGTTCGATCAGTGTCAGTTCGTCCGAAAGCAGACGCCAGCCTGACAGCACCAGCCCGGCCGTCAGCGTGCTTTTGCCAGTACCGGGCGGGCCGGGCAGGATTGCAGCCAAGCCGTTCTTTTCGACCACGGCGGCGTGAATGACGAGGTATTGATGTGCCTGGGTCGATACGCACCAGTTAAGGCCCCATTCCAGCATCGGGAAGGCCTGGTCGCGCGGCAATGGATCGAAAGGCTGCAAGCCGTCAAACGAAAATTCGGCTTGGGGGAGAAGCCAGCGGCGCAGGTTGCCGGGCGGGTTCACCGCTATGTGAAAATCGGCAAATGCTTCGTGCACACTGCGAACCTCGAACTGGCCATAGAGTTTGGCCAGGCTTTCCGCTACGGAAGGAATACGGGATTTCAGCTTTAGTGAAAATGGGCCCGTGCGCAACCACACTCCGGCGCCTGCCATTTGGCGACGCAGCTCTGCGGACGGCAGTTGCAGCAGTTTCATGCGGATTCCGGCAAGCCGGTGTTGTTTGGATAGCTGAGCGTATCTGCCACGGAGGTTGGTGTTGCCAGGGCGGGAGCGATTTTGGTTAGGCTGTTTCTGGAGTGGCGACAGGTCGGATAAGGCGCAAGCGTGAGCGGCCTCAGGCGGTGGGTCTCGCATGGAGCGATATCGTGGCCGAGCTTTTCAACTCCCGAATGTTTCAACTGGTGCGACGCCAGCAACGAAGCGGGCGGCATCGCGCAGGTCACAGCTTGTTGGACTGATTGACACATAACCGTGTACAAGAAACTCCTCGTCGGATGCTATACCGGCAACTACTGTGTTGGCTCCTGCTTTGGGTCATAAACTGGCTAGCTATAGAGGCTCTCGAAGTAGGTCATGACCTGACTTGCGTCCCAGTGAACACTGGCATTGACGTAATAGTTGCCGCCGTTGTATACCGCATTAAACATGGCGATAACCTCTGCCTGAGTGAGCGGGTAGTTGGGTCTATGGTACGCATTCAGCCATGATGCAACAGCAGCCCGACCAAGGGACGGGTAGTTCAAATTGGGCCTCAAGCCACCTCTGCTCTGCAAGACGTGCAAAAGGGTCGGGTCAGGCGTCCAGCCATTGGTACCGGCTGGTGCAATATCTGTCGTAGTGGGATTTCTAATCTTGAACGCGTAGGCATTCGCAAATACGCTCTTGAATAGGCCGGTTGAGAGAAAGGGTGACCATAAATTAGGGTGTTCCTTCCAGTAACCCGGCGAGAGACCTAGCGTCGCGCAAGACACCGGCTCTCCATGGCTGGAAACATTGCCCGACATCTGGCCGGAGATCGTGCAGTTGTATGGTGCGGCGCCCAGCACCGGGCGGCTGAGCAGCGTGCCAAGCACGACGGGCGCAGCAAGGCCGACTTTGCTCAGACGGCGGCGTTGTTTGTCGATTAGCGGGCGAGTGTCCTGGTCGTTGGGTTCGATCGGTGTGTTCATGTCGCAGCTTCCTTCCGTGATTGCACCATTCCCACGCAATTAATGTGCCGACTTGCAATCCATATATAAAACAATGAGTTGAAAATCATTACCGGGATGAGTGTAAAAAATTCCGACGTTCTCCCATCAGCTTTGGTCCCGATCTCGTCGCTTGGCCTGATGCAGCAGATGCGGCAGCAGCAGACGCCAGGGCATGCGCAGGTAATGGCCGCGCACGTACAAAGCGAACGCGGCCAGGCCGGCCAGCCGACCGCGGCAGCTGCGATGGGCCGACGCCAGGCCGGCATCGAACAATTCGCGCATCAACGCCCCTTGCCAGGCCGGCGGGCGTTGCGGGCAGTTGACGATGACGTTCGGCGGAATCGGCGTATGCAACCAGCGTTGGCAGCAGTCCAGCGCGTAATACAGCGGGCGCCCCAGATTAAGGGTTTGCGCACGCGCCAGCAGGGTCAGCCAGAAGTCCGGCCCAACCGTGAAGCCACGCAGCATGGCGTCGAGGTCGACCAGATCGCGCAGGCCATGGCCCCATTCGCCTTCGTGGAACAGATGGCAGGCGGAATGCAGCACCAGATCGGTATCCGCCGGGAGGCTCAGCCCGGACGGGGCGGCTAAAGCCCGGGCAGCTTCCAGGATCGGCGTGGCCTCGGTGTGGATGCGGGCGGTTTCCGGCAGCAGGTTGTGATGCACGTCCAATACGGTGCCGCGGCGAATGTGGGTCATCGGCGGCAGTTCATGCATCCAGCGCCGGTAATAGCGCTGGTCGTAGTTGTCCTGTTTTTGCGAGTGCCAGCCGGCAAGCAGCAGCGCGCCCTCGACCTGGCCGAGTTGGGCGCGTGGAACCAGGATGTCGATATCGCCGAACAGGCGGCCGGCAGCGGGCGGCAAGTCGGCGATGGCATAGGCGGCACCCTTGAGCAGCAGCACCGGGCCTTCGATTCCGGCCAGCGCCTGCGCTACCCGGCGAGCCTCCCAACGCACCGCCTGGCGTTGCTTGGCGGCCACGGTACGGGCGGCGGTCAGATGCGGTCGCACCTCATCCGGCACGCGGGCGATTAGACCCAGCGTTTCGGCCTGCACGGCGAGTCGGGACAGCAGGCCGGCGGCACCTGCCTGGCGCAGCAGTAAATCCCAAGCTGCCAGATCGAGCGTGGCCATACATACGGGATTGCGCAGGACATCGAGCAAGGGTTGGCAGCGTTGGATCAGATTCATGCAGCCAAGTCCGCAAAGACCCGCAGCGCGTCGTCCAGGTTCGAATATTCGAAGTCATGGCAGGTGCAGGCGTCCATCAACGTGGCGTTGAGTTCGAAGCCGAGACTGCCCAGCAGACTGTAATTGAAGGCATGACTGGCGGTGTGCAACAAGGCGTCAGCGCGCGAATGTGGGGTCAGGCGGGCCGTGCTGCCTTCGCGCCAGCGCGGGAACACGACCCAGGCAGGTCGTACCTTTTCGCCGACGCGGGCGACGCTGTCGGCGCTCGGTCTCACATGCGCCACCGTGCCCTTGTGCGTGTCGTGCGCAGGCTCGCCAATCATCGCGTCGGGAAAGGTCCGGCGGATGACGTCGATAGAGGCGTTTTTCAGGCTGACCGGGCGCGCCAGGCTGACAAGGAGACCGTCGTCCCGGTCCACCAAGGTGATTTCGTCGGACAGCACGCGCCAGCCGGAAAGCATCAGCGCGGCGGTGAGCGTGCTCTTGCCGGCGCCGGGATCGCCTGGCAACACTACGGCGCGGCCATTCTTCTCCAACGCGGCGGCGTGCAGCATCAGGTAATGATGGGCGTGGCCGGCGACGCACCAGTTCAGTCCCCATTCCAGCAGGGCAAAGGCATGGTTGGCGGGCAGCGGCTTGAATGGCGTGTGGTCGTCGTACCAGAAATTGATTTGCGGCCGCAGCCAGCGACGCAGTCCGTGTGGCGGACCGACGCGGACATGAAAGTCCTGAAATTCGCCGGTGTCGAGTGTGAAATCGGCATAGAGCCGCAGCAAACCTTCGGCGACCTGTGGCATGGGACTTTGGATGCGTGTGACAAAGGGGCCGGTGCGCAACACCAGATCGTTATCGGCCAGGCGCTGGCGCAGTTGCGGAGGCGACAGGTCACCCAGTTTCATGCAACTGGCTCCGCGTATTCCAGGCTGGCGAGCTCCTTCAAGATGCTGGACAGGGCCGCTGCGGCTTCCGCCGGATCGACCTCGGATGCCTTGGATAGCATGATGGTCAAACTCGACTCGTCGGCCGGAGCGGTCATCAACCGCAGCAGGATCAGCGCGGCGGCCTCTGAGAAGCGGTGCGTGTCGCCCGCAGCGCCATGGAAGAAAACATGTTCACCATCCCATTCGCGATGGTGGAGATCGGCTTCCGGGGGGATGCGCCATAGGCGGACAGGATCAGAAGTCATCGTTAAAATGGTGGAAACCGCAGCAAGTGTATCAGCCGGAAGGGGCTACCGCGCCCGGCCTGCACCCGCCGCTGACCCGGTTCAGGCCCGCGAGATCGCGCCACGTAAGATTCTGCTCGAATCCATGTTGGCACAGCAGTTCGAGGACAGCATCGGCCTGGTCGTAGCCATGCTCCAACAGCAGCGTGCCGCCGCGCTTGAGGTGGGAACGGGAATCGTGGATCAGTCGGCGCAGGTCGTCGAGACCGTCGACGCCGGCGGCCAGGGCTGCCACGGGTTCGAAGCGCACGTCGCCGCGGGTCAGGTGTGGATCGGCCGCAGGGATGTAGGGCGGATTGCTGACGACGAGGTCGAATTGTCGGTCGGCAAGCGCGGCGAACCAGTCGCTGGTCAGGAAATCGACAGGTGCGTTGAGAGTTTTGGCATTTAGCTGAGCGACCTCAAGCGCAACTGCAGAGCGGTCCACTGCCGTGACGCCGGCGAGTGGGCGTTCCAGCGCCAAGGTGATGGCGATGCAGCCGCTGCCGGTACCGAGATCGAGAACATCCACGGAACGGTGGAGGGGGATGCGTTCCAGCGCGAGTTCGACCAGCAATTCTGTATCCGGGCGCGGGATCAGCACATCGGATGTGACTTTGAACGGGCGGCCATAAAATTCGCGGCTTCCCACCAGATAGGCGATGGGAAACCCTTCTAGGCGACGTGACAAAAGCGTGTCATATGTCGTGAGCATTTCACCGGTAAGCGGGTCGGTATCGTGCGAGATCAGCCATGCCGCATCGACTTTCCAGGCATGCACGCCCAGCGCGCGCGCTTCGATACGGGCTTCGCGTTTGTCCAACCCGAGTGCAGCACCGATCTGCAGGCTTGCTTGGTCGAGCAGACGAATGACGTCCACTCAGATTTCGCCCGACAGCGTCGCCAGCAGTTCGGCCTGATGCTCGGCAGCCAGCGCATCGAGCAGTTCGGTCAGATCGCCGTCCATCATGGCATCGATCTTGTACAGCGTGAGATTGATGCGATGGTCGGTGATGCGGCCCTGCGGGAAGTTGTAGGTGCGGATGCGGTCGGAGCGGTCGCCGCTGCCGATCAGGCTCTTGCGCGTGCTTGCCTCGGTTGCCTGCTGCGCCTGGATTTCTCGGTCCTTGAGCCGCGCCGCCAAGACGCTCATGGCCTGCGCGCGATTGCGGTGCTGCGAACGGTCGTCCTGGCATTCGACCACGAGGCCCGTCGGCAGGTGAGTGATGCGCACTGCGGAATCGGTCTTGTTGATGTGCTGTCCGCCTGCACCGGAGGCGCGAAAGGTGTCGATGCGCAAATCGGCCGGATTGATGTCGACTTCGCCGACTTCGTCAGCCTCCGGCATCACGGCCACGGTGCAGGCCGAGGTGTGGATGCGCCCCTGCGATTCGGTTTCCGGTACGCGCTGCACGCGGTGGCCGCCCGACTCGAATTTCAGTCGAGAATAGGCGCCGTGGCCGATGACGCGCACGATCACTTCCTTATAACCGCCGACTTCGCCCGGGTTTTCCGATACCACGTCGACCTTCCAGCCCTGGCGCTCGGCGTAGCGTGTATACATGCGCAGCAGATTGCCGGCGAAGAGCGCAGATTCGTCGCCGCCGGTGCCGGCACGGATTTCGAGGAAGATGTTGCGCCCGTCGTTCGGATCCTTCGGCAGTAGCGCGGTCTGCAGTTCGGCCTCCAGCCTCGCAATTTTCGCGTCGCCGTCAGCGACCTCGGCTTCGGCCAGTTCGCGCATGTCGGGGTCGGCGAGCATTTCGCTGGCGGTCTTCTGGTCGGCCTCGACCTGCCGGTACTGGCGATACAAGGCCACCACCGGGGTGAGGTCGGCGTGTTCGCGGGTGAGCCTGCGATAGCTTTCCATGTCGCCCGCGATTTCCGGCTGCGACAACAGGGCGTCGAGTTCCTCGAGCCGCTCGTCGGCGCGAGCGAGCTTGTCGGTCAAAGAAGCCTTCATTCGTGGTGCAGGCCGTACAACTGGCTGATGATGCGAACGCATTCTTCACGTTCGGCGCTGCCGGCATGGTTGAGTGCGTGGGTGGGCGCGTGCAGGAACTTGTTGGACAGTGCGTGGCTCATCGCCTCGAGCACTGCCTGCGGATCTTCTCCGCGCGCCAGCGCTTTCTGGGCCTTTTCGATTTCGTGGCGGCGATGCCGCTCGGCGCTGTCGCGCAGCGAACGGATCACCGGCACCAGTTCGCGGCCTTCCATCCAATGTACGAAACTTTCGACACTGGTTTCGATGATGGCTTCGGCCTGCACCACCTGTGCCACACGGTTGTCCATGCCCTCGCGCACCACCTGGCCGAGATCGTCCACGCTGTAGAGGAAGACGTCGTCCATGTCGGCGACTTCGGCTTCGACGTCGCGCGGTACGGCGAGATCGACGATGAAAATAGGGCGGTGGCGACGCTGCTTGATGGCACGCTCGAGCAGGCCCTTGCCAAGGATCGGCAGGGGACTTGCCGTGGACGTAATGATGATGTCGAAGGCCGGCAACTCGTCGGACAGCGCGGTTAGCGGGATCACTCCGGCGCCGAAGCGATCGGCCAGCGGACGGGCCCGTTCGGCCGTGCGGTTGGCCACGGTCATGCGGCGCGGGTGTTGCGCCGCAAAGTGGGTCATGCACAGCTCGATCATCTCGCCGGCGCCGATGAACAGGCAGGCCTGTTCCTTGATGCCGGGGAAAATCCGCTCGGCGAGGCGGACTGCGGCGGCGGCCATAGAGACAGAGTTGGAGCCAATTTCGGTACTGGTGCGCACCTCCTTGGCCACCGAAAAGGTGCGCTGGAACAGCTTGTGTAGCAGCAGGCCGAGCGTGCCGGCCTTCTCGGCGGTCTGCACCGCCTGCTTCATCTGTCCGAGTATCTGTGTTTCACCCAGCACCATCGAATCGAGACCGGCGGCGACGCGAAACGCATGCTGAGCGGCCTTTTCGCGTGGCAGGGCGTACAGATAGGGCGCCAGCTCACGGCGCTCGACGCGATGGAAATCCGCCAGCCATTGGGTGACGGCATCGGGAGCGGGCGTGTTGCAATAGAGTTCGGTGCGGTTGCAGGTCGACAGGATGGCGACTTCGGAGGCGTGCTGGCTTTGGGTCAGGTCATGCAGCGCGTGTTCGAGTTTCTCGGGGCCGAACGCAACCTGCTCGCGGATCGCGAGCGGCGCGGTGTGGTGATTGACCCCCAGGGTGAGAAGCTGCATGACGGCAAATGGCCGAGATCAGAAAAGCCGCTATTTTACCTGCTTCGCCCGGTGGCGTGAGCGGATGCCGGGCGCAAGTCAAAGCGCAGGCGGTCGTAATAGCGGCCGCGATAGAGCAGCCGGCGGTGTTCTGCCGAGTCGGCAAATGCGCTGCGGGTGTGCAGGACGTTGTTGCAGATGAGGCCCATGCCCGGCTGCAGGCGGGCGTTCAGGATGTATTCGGAGCCTGCGAGGATGCCGGCCAGCGTCTTGACTGCAGCCTTAGTGACGGCATCGTTCCTCCAAACGATCGAGCGGGTGCGCGCGGTATAGCGCATGTGGAGAAATCCCTGTTCTGCATCGACCGCAAACACCGGGCCGCTCTGCTCGGGGCGTGCGATGTTGTCTTCGTCCATGCGTGCGGGAATGGTCATCGCATCGGGCTGCATCAGCGCGGCGACATAATCAGGGCTCGCATCGCGCAGCTCGATGTAGGCAATCTCGTGGTCGAGCAGGGCGTTCTCGCCGCCCGTTTCGGCATCCTGCGCGCAGTGCAGCGTCATGCCGAGGATGCGGCGGTCGAGCGCGTTGTAATAGCCATCGGTATGCCAGTTGATCGGCTTGTGGGTGTAGGGAATGAACTCCCCGCGTACGCTGCCTTCGTCGCCGGCGGGCGTGATGCTGGACAGACCGTCCTCGTCGGCGAGGTAGTTGCCCTCGAGGCGGGTAAGCCCCAACTGGCGTGCAAGCTGGTGCGGCAACGACTTGTCGGCGGCGGGCAGGTGCGGCGCGCTGTAGATCGCCATGTTGGCGCGCGCGCATCGTGATTCGAGTGCCGCCATTTCATCGGCGCTCAAGTGCCGCGGGTCGGTCAGCGGCACGATGAGTTCTTCGACGCTGCGCGGATACGCGGCAAGTTTGGCGTCGCGCCAGGCGCGGTAGCCCGTTTCGTTGGCCAGGTCGAATGGAGAATTCAGCATGCCGTGCCTGAACCCTTATTCCGGCGGCAGCATGTCGGGAGAACCGAAACCGCGCTTGACCGGCGCATCGGACAAAAGGCCCTTGAAGCTCTTCCTCACCGTGCCCATCATCTCGGGCATCTCGATGTCCATGATCTGGTCCATGATCCAGGTCTTGTCGTTGTCGCCCATCTCGTCGCGGATCTGCAGCCCGAGGAAGCGCAGCGCAGGAAAACTGGCCTTGTCGTCGTCGGGAAACTCGAACTCGGAATAGTCCTCAAAACGCCGGTTCAGGAAGTCGATGAATTCGGCCTTGAAATTGCGGTTGGCGTCGGGACCGGCAACGCTGATGATGTTCTCTTCCATCAATTCACCCAGCCGGTTGGATACGGCTTGCAGCACCGCGACCCTGCGCTCCGGCGAGAGCGTGGCGTAGGCCATGCGGTCGCAGTAATGCACCAAGAAGGCGAGGAATTCGGCGATCAGCTTGAAGCCGCGTGCCGGCGTGATGATGTCGTAGTTTTCACGGCCGAGGTTGTCGACGGCCTTGTCTGCGACGCGCCAGGTGGTCGTGGCGACGGCGCTGGCGATCTCCTCGGCGGTTCGTTCGCCATCCTTCTTGAACCAGACGGTACGGACTCTGACGGGTTTGACCATGGATGTTCTCCTTTAGAATACTCGGCTGCGTTCTATTCGCCCGTGGCGACGGGGCGTGCGGGGTCGCGGATCCATTCGCTCCACGAACCGGGGTACAGTCGTGACCCGGGGAGCCCGGCAATTTCCATTGCCAGGATATTGTGGCAGGCGGTGACGCCGGAGCCGCACATGTGAATCACCTGCCAGGCTGGCTTGCCCTTGAGCAGGGCCTGATAGTTTTCGCGCAGTGCCTCAGGGGGCAGAAAGGTGCCGTCCACATCGAGGTTCTCATCGAAGGGATAGTTGATCGCGCCGGGGACATGGCCTGCCACCGGATCGAGCGGCTCGTACTCGCCCGAGAAACGTCGGTCGGGGCGAGCATCGATGATGAGTTGTTCGCCCGACCGGGAAGCGTGCATGACCTCGTCCGCGCCCACGATCTGGGTAGGCTCGGGCAGACAGGCGCACGCAGCCTTGTGCGGTATCGGCCGGTCGGCATCGACCGGGCGCTTTTCGCGCAGCCATTTGGGATAGCCGCCATCCAGCAGCGCCACCCCAGGGTGGCCGAGCCAGCGCATCATCCACCACAGCCGCACGGCCATGGCGCCATAGCTGTCGTCGTACACCACCACCTGCTTGTTGACGCCAACGCCCCACGCGCAGAGCTTCTCGGTCAGCGCCTGCGGGTCGGGCAGCGGGTGCCGTCCCGTCGCATCGGTGGCGGGTGCGGAGAGGTCGTCGTCGAGATGAACGTAGCGCGCCCCCGGGATATGCGCTTTTTCATAAGCCTCGCGTCCGGCCGCTGGGTCGGTGAGGGTAAAACGGCAATCCAAGATGATCCAGTTCGGGTCCTCCAGGTGTGCGGCGAGGTCTTCGGTGGTGACGAGCGTATTGGAAAACATGGATGGGGCCGTGAGAGGTGAACGTAAAGTCAGAAACGGGCAGCGTGGCCTTCACCACGCTGCCCGCTCAGCGGATGCTCCCGACCTGGATCAGTAGCCGCCCTTGCCGAAAGGCTTGGGCAGGCCGGCGACGCGGCAGCCCTGGCGGGCGGGCATGTTGGGGAACAACTCGTAGAGCTTCTTCTTCCAGTCCACGCCTTCGTGGAGGTCATCCAGTTCGGCGACCATGTTGCGGAAGTTGGGGGTCTGGCCGTCTTCCTTGTATTTTTCGCGCAGGTAGTTGACGACTTGCCAGTGTTCGTCGGTCAGCTTGATGCCTTCGGCTTCGGCGATGACGGGAACGATTTCGTCGCTGAAATTGGCTTCCAGCAGGAAGTTCTCTTCGCCGGTTTCCAGTTCTTCGCCGTTCAACATGTATCCCATGGTTTTGCTCCTTTCAGGTTTGGAATTAAAGATTCACCGGAACGACCGGTGCAATGGATTTATGCGGGATAAAAATCCCGCAGCCTAACAAACGGTTGCGCCCCAGCCCCTCATCCTGCAACTGCAGCGACTTGTGCGGCGGCACATCGTGCAGCATCAGGCTGTAGCCATGGAGCGGTCCGGATGCGCTTTGCAGGGTCTGCGGCTTGCCGCAGATGAACCCGCAACGCAACTGGAAGTGACCGTCCAATTCGCGCATGACATCCTGTACGAATTGTTCTTCACTGGCGGCGCCTGTGTCAACGAAATGGGCGTAGATATTGGCGAACGGACTGAAATCCCGGGTCTTGAAATTGCCTATCTCCAAGGGGTGTCCGCCAAGGTCGAGGCGCTGGCCGACCAGTTGCTGCATGACGTCCACGCGGGTCTTCGGCACCCTCAGAAACAGCTTGGTGCGCCGGTTGATGTTGAGCGTAGCGTCGCCGCTGTTGGTTTCCGCGCCTTTGAGGTGCTGGATGCCGCAACCGGAGATATCGCTCAGCCAGGGCAGCAGGCGTAGCAGCGCATCCTGCAGCATCTGCGCATTCTCAGCTGGAATGGTCGTGCCGACCAGATCGAACTGCAGGTCGATCATGTGAGGCGTATACACCTCGACCTTGTCTTCAGGCCAGCCTGCCCAATTCATGGCGCATCGCCGGCGTGATCTTTGGCCCAGGCCTGCATCAGTTCGCCCCATTTCTGCGCGCTGACCGGATCCACGTCAATAATGGTAAATCGTTTGTTCTCACGGATTCGGATGCGCAGAAAAGGCACGCCACCCGATTCGTGTTCCAGATGCTGGAACTCGATTTCCTGGCCGCCGAACGGCAACCGCATTCTGTCTAGGGGCGTAATTTCGGGCATGGAACCTCAATCCGTAATGCTCACGTTTTCGATCGAATCAGGCATGAAAATCAGCGCAATTCATCGAGATCAACCCCTTATGGGGACGCAGGCAATTTCTTCAACCCTGTTGATGCCAGGGGCTTGCGTTTGCAACAATATTTTAATACTCTTATGGATTCTTGTGGCAGCGGCGTAATGTCTCATTCTTTGACTGGATTGAGGATTCCCGCGTTGGGTGAACCCGCCATACTCCATATGGGTAGGTATGGACCTACCGGGATGGAGTAGACGATTTACCCATGAGAATGATGGTGGTGCAACTGTCTAGCCAATACGATGTTGGGATACCGTTGGGCTGTCAGCTAAACGGGCATTTCGAAATTTTCTAGGAGAGAAAAATGGCAAAGCAAATGATTGATACGCCCAATCTGGACGAGCTCGAGAAAGGCCCGTGGCCCAGCTTCGTGACCGGTCTGAAGCGTCTGGCCAAGGATAACGACATGATGGTTGACCTGATGGGTCAGCTGGAAACGTCCTACCGGACCAAATTTGGCTACTGGAAGGGTGGTACGGTTGGCGTGTTCGGTTATGGTGGTGGCGTTATTCCCCGCTTCACCGAGCTGAAGGACGAGAACCACAAGCCGCTGTTCCCCGAGGCTGCCGAATTCCACACCCTGCGCATTCAACCGCCGGCCGGCATGCACTATACATCTGACCTGCTGCGCAAGATGTGCGATACTTGGTCGGCTACGGGTGGTTCGGGCCTGATCGCCTTCCATGGCCAGTCCGGCGACATCATGTTCCAGGGTATCAAGACTGCAGATGTGCAGCGTGCCTTCGACGAATTCAACGAGATGGGCTTCGATCTGGGTGGCGCGGGTCCCGCACTGCGTACATCGATGTCCTGCGTGGGCGCTGCCCGCTGCGAAATGTCCTGTTATGACGAAGCCAAGGCGCTGCGTACCGTCATCAACAACAACCTGGACGACATGCACCGCCCGTCCCTGCCGTACAAGTTCAAGTTCAAGTTCTCCGGATGCCCGAACGACTGCGTCAACGCGATCCAGCGTTCCGACATGGCGACCATCGGCACCTGGCGCGACAACATCCGCGTCAACGAAGCGCAAGTTCAGGACTACATGAAGGCGCACGGCATGTCCGACCTGGTGAACGACGTGATCAGCAAGTGTCCGACCGGAGCGATTACCCTGGTTGCCGCTGACAAGGTCCAGGCCAGCGACACCGTGTCGGTTGCCAAGCTTGGCGACGGCAACGCCCTGTGCATCGACAACAAGAACTGCGTGCGCTGCATGCACTGCCTGAACGTCATCCCCGGCGGCCTGCTGCCCGGCAAGGACAAGGGCGTGACCATTCTGGTTGGCGGCAAGGGCGTGCTTAAGATCGGCGCCACAATGGGCACCGTGGTGATTCCGTTCATGAAGCTCGAGTCTGATGAAGACTTCGAAAAGCTGAACGATCTGGCGCGCAACATCATCGACTTCTTCGCAGAAAACGCGCTGGAGCACGAGCGCACCGGCGAGATGATCGAGCGTATCGGCCTGACCAACTTCCTCGAGGGTATGGATATCCCGGTTGATCCCAACATGATCAAGGAACCGCGTTCCAACCCCTATTTCCGTTCCGACGATTGGGACGAGCAGGTCGAGAAGTGGAACGAGTACAAGCAGTCGTCCGCCGCTTAATAGTTGCTAACCTCGGGTCCCGGCACGTGTCGGGGCTCGCGTTCTAATCTGTTGGAGAATAAACATGGCTGATTTACGCCCGCCTATTGAATCCGGCGCACCGGATCCGATGCCCTACATGCACCCCGTGATGGTGAAGAACTATGGCAAGTGGTCATTCCACAGCCATCCCAAGCCGGGTGTCCTTTATCATCGCGCCGAATCCGGCGACGAAATCTGGACCGTCAAGGCTGGTACCCAGCGCCAGATGGACCATTACACCATCCGTGAGCTGGCTGACATCGCCGACCAGTATGCCGATGGTTTCGTGCGTTTCACCGCGCGTTCCAACATCGAATACATGGTGGCCGATGGTTCCAAGGTCGAGCCGCTGATCAAGGCGCTTAACGACAAGGGATTCCCCATCGGTGGCACCGCGAACTCGGTGTCCATGATTGCGCACACCCAGGGCTGGCTGCACTGCGACATCCCCGGTACCGACGCTTCCGGCGTGGTCAAGGCGCTGATGGATGAGCTGTATGACGACTTCGTCAAGTGCGAGATGCCCAACCGCGTCAAGCTGTCGACTTCCTGCTGCGAAATCAACTGCGGCGGCCAAGCTGACATCGCCATCATCGTGCAGCACACCAAGCCGCCGAAGATCAATCATGATCTGGTTGCCAACGTGTGTGAGCGACCCTCTGTTGTGGCACGTTGCCCGGTTGCGGCGATTCGTCCCGCTCTGGTGAACGGCAAGCCTTCGCTGGAAGTCGACGAGAAGAAGTGCATTTGCTGCGGCGCTTGTTTCCCGCCCTGTCCCCCGATGCAGATCAACGATCCCGAGCATTCCAAGATCGCGATCTGGGTGGGCGGCAAGAACTCGAACGCGCGCTCCAAGCCGACTTTCCACAAGCTGGTTGCCTCCGGCCTGCCGAACAGCGCGCCGCGCTGGCCGGAAGTTGCCGAGGTGGTCAAGAAGATCCTCGCTACCTACAAGGCTGACGGCAAGCCCTGGGAGCGCATGATCGACTGGATCGACCGTATTGGCTGGCCCGCATTCTTCGAGAAGACCGGTCTGCCCTTCACCAAGTATCACATCGATAACTGGCGTGGTGGTCGTGCCAACCTGAACGCTTCCGCTCACATCCGTTTCTAGGGATGGATGTGCCTGCCACGGCCTCGGCTGTGGCAGGTCAGGCGTGAAGATAATGACTGGATTTTTCGGAGTTTGAACTAGCCATGCAATTCGGCATACTTATTAATGAAGGGCCTTATACCCATCAGGCCAGTGATTCCGCTTTTCTGTTTGCCCGTACGGCAATCGAGAAAGGCCACACTGTCCCACGCGTGTTTTTCTATCATGACGGCGTGAACAATTCCAACCGCCTGGCAACGCCTCCGCAGGACGACCGCAATATCTCCGCTCGCTGGTCCAAGCTTGCCGCGGAACATGGGGTTGACCTGGTCGTGTGTGTGGCGGCAGCTCAACGTCGCGGCATCACGGATGATGTGCTGGCACCTGGCTTCCGGATTTCCGGTCTGGGACAGTTGGTCGAAATGGGTATTCAGTACGATCGTCTCGTGACGTTCGGTGATTGAGGGATAACGAGATGAGCGATATGGATGAAATGGATGACGGCTCCGGCATCGTCAAGAAATTCATGTTCCTGAACCGCAAGGCGCCGCACGGGACCGTGTATGCGCTGGAAGGTCTGGAGGTGGTGCTGATCACCGCGGCTTTCGATCAGGACGTCAGCATGGTCTTCACCGATGATGGTGTATATCAGCTGTTGAAGGGTATCGATACTAAGGGCATCGAGGTCAAGGATTTCTCCAAGACCTATCGTGCGCTAGAGGGTTACGACATCGAGAAATTGTATGTCGACCAGAAGTCGATGGATGCGCGTGGTCTGACTGAAGAAGACCTGATAGTGGATGTCACGGTGCTCTCCGTCGATGAGATGGCAAATCTCATGGCCGAGCAAGACGTCGTGATCAGCTTCTAAGGGGACGGATATGCTGCATATTGTGAATAAATCGGCTACAGAACGGGGCGCGCTGGAAAGCTGCCTCGCCATGGCCACAAAGGGTTCTGCTGTATTGCTGATCGAAGACGCGGTTTACGCGGTGACGAATGGCAGCGCGGCGGCAGCGAAAATCCAGGCAGCGGCAGCTGACCTCAAGATTTACGCACTCGGTCCTGATCTGGCTGCGCGCGGCATGGCCGGGCGCGTGCTGGACGGAGTCAATGTCGTGGATTACGGCGGTTTTGTGGATCTGGTCGCAGAGCACAACAGCTGTCAGTCTTGGCTGTAACTTTTAACAGAAGGAGTATTGCTATGCCTATGGTGAATATCGCCGGTAAGGAAGTCGAAGTCGACGAGGAAGGCTATCTGGTCGACTTGTCGCAGTGGAACGAAGACATTGCCAAGTACATGGCTGTCGAAGAGAAGGTCGACCTGACCGACAGCCACTGGGAAGTCGTCAATTTCCTGCGTGAGTACTATGCCGAATATCAGATCGCCCCTGCAGTGCGCGTGCTGACCAAGGCTATCGGCAAGAAGCTCGGCCCTGAAAAAGGCAACAACAAGTACCTGTACGAGTTGTTCCCCTACGGCCCCGCCAAGCAGGCTTGTAAGATTGCCGGCCTGCCCAAGCCGACCGGCTGTATCTAAGTCGTAAAGCTTTCGGGTCGCCCCGGTGCTTGCTCCGGGGCGACTTTGATTCAGGTTCTTGTTTCCAAATCAAATGCGTATGGAAGCCCATGCATGCGCGGGCATGAGCGTTTGATTCGTAAACAGTTACGTTGTTAGGGCGTACGGTACCGCAGTCGCGTCAGCGCCTGGGGGGGCGAAGTCCTTTAGGAGATCGAGTTTGTCTACTGTGACGATGATTTATGCCGGGATGTTTTACATCGCGACCTTGTTGCTGGTGGTCGGCCTGGTTTACAAGATTTTCGACTACAGCCGCACACCTGCGCCACTGTTGATTCCGACCACGCCAGCACCCACCACGCAAAAGGGAGTCGTGTACCGGATGGCCAAGGAAGTGGTGCTGTTCGAGTCGCTGTTCAAATCGAACAAGTGGATCTGGGCTTTTGGCTGGCTCTTCCATTTCGGTCTGTTCCTGGTGCTTGCCCGTCATCTGCGCTACTTCACGCAGCCAGTCTGGTTCTGGGTCGATATCGTCCAGCCGTTCGGCAAATATGCGAGCATCATGATGGTGCTGGGTTTGGCCGGTCTCCTGGCACGTCGCTTTGTGGTCGACCGCGTGCGCTATATTTCCACCCCCTCTGATTACCTGATGCTGGTGTTGCTGCTCGGCATCGGTCTGTCCGGCATGCTGATGACCTTCGTTGCGCATACCGACATCATCTCGCTCAAGGAATTCATCATGGGCTTGATGTACTTCGATGTGCAGCCAGTGCCGCAGGACCCGATACTCCTGGCGCATCTGGCCATGGTGGCTTTGCTGATGGCGATCTTCCCGATCAGCAAATTGCTGCATGCGCCGGGCCTGTTCTTCAGCCCCACGCGCAACCAGGCGGACAATCCGCGCGAGCATCGCCATGTGGCGGCGTGGGCTGCCCGTCTCGACCAGAACAACTGATTCGTTGGCATGATTTGCGAACAATAAGTACAGGAAAAGGACAATCACGTGGCTGTTGCTGAATTTGACGTTCCGGAAATGAAGGACGACATCGAGGTTCCCAAGGTTCGGGAAGGCACGATGTCGCATGTCAAGTCCTTTCTTGCGCCAAAACCGGTTCAGGATTTCATGGGCTATCCGCATGAACTGGGCGAGGACTGGAAGGAGCGCGCCATCGACAAGATGGGCGACCTGCTGGGCAAATACCGCTCGCTGAAAGTCTTTCTGGACGCCTGCGTGCACTGCGGCGCCTGCACCGACAAGTGCCACTATTTCCTGGGTACCGCGGATCCGAAGAACATGCCTGTTGCGCGCCAGGATCTGATGCGCCAGGTCTATCGCCGCTATTTCACCACTCCGGGCAAGCTTTTCCCCAAACTGGTGGGTGCCAAGGACCTGACCAAGGAAATCCTCGACGACTGGTACAGCTACTACCACCAGTGTTCGGAATGCCGGCGCTGTTCGGTGTTCTGTCCATATGGCATCGACACTGCCGAAATCACCATGGCAGGGCGCGAGATTCTGAACCATGTGGGCATGGGTCAGAAATATTCCAACGAGATTCTGGGCAAGGTCCAGAAGATCGGCAACAACTTGGGTCTGCCCGGCCCCGCGCTGCTTGATACCCTGGAAGGTCTGGAAGAGGACATCGAGGCCGACACGGGCGTGCCGGTAAAGATGCCGATCGACGTGAAGGGTGCGGAAGTGCTGCTGATCACGCCGTCCGCCGACTTCTTCTCCGAGCCGCATGTGGAATCGCTGATCGGCTACGCCAAGGTGTTCCACGCGGCAGGCATCAGCTGGACCCTCTCCACGCACGCTGCCGAGGCCGGCAATTTTGGCCTGTTCAACGGCAACTACGAAACCATGCGCAAGGTCGCGATGCGCATTCGCGATGCCGCGCTGGAACTCGGCGTCAAGCGCATTGTGGTTGGTGAATGCGGCCATGCCTGGCGCGTTGCCTACAGCTTTTGGAACACGCTGACCGGGATCGGCTACGGCGGCAACGATCCATTCTCGATCGAACTGCAAAAGCAGCTCGACCCGGCCTATCCGCAGCCGCAGCATATTTGCGAGCTGACCAACGATCTGATCAAGTCCGGCAAGGTCAAGGTCGATCCGTCATTGAATGACGATCTTGTCGTGACCTATCATGACTCGTGCAACGTGGCGCGTGCGTCGCGCATGGGCACCGAACCGGGCGGCCAGTTCACCATTCCGCGCGAGCTGATCAAGTCGGTGGTGAACAATTACCACGACATGGCGGATGACACCATCCGCGAAGCCACGTTCTGTTGCGGCGGCGGCGGCGGCGTGCTGACCGATGATTTGATGGAAGTCCGGGTCAAGGGTGCATTGCCGCGCGCGACCGCGCTGAACAATGTGGTCAAGGAAAACCAGGTCAATTTCCTGGCCCTGATCTGCGCCATCTGCAAGGCGCAGTTCACCAAGGTTTTGCCAAAATACGGCTTCGACATGAGCATGGTGGGCGGTGTCCACCAGCTGGTCAGCAAGGCGATCAAGCTGGACGTGCCACCGCAGGCCGATTGATCGCGATTATCTATCTTTAGTTACGTAGGCGTTAGGAGAACCAACATGGCTGTCACGACGAACAAACCGAAAACCGAAGGCGTTACATGGCGTCGTTATAAGGAAGGCGAGACAGAGGCAGATTTCCGCTCTGCTCAGGACAGGATTTTCCAGTCGAGCTGGACCCACAAGTGTCCGGAGTACGTGCTCTCCACGCCGCCCTGTCAGGGTTCCTGCCCGGCTGGTGAAGACATTCGTGGCTACCTCAACATCGTGCGTGGCATCGAGAAGCCGCCCGCGGGTGTGACCTGGCAGGAATACGCTTTCCGCCGCATCACCGAGGCCAACCCTTTCCCCGGCGTGATGGGCCGCGTTTGCCCCGCACCGTGCGAATCCGGTTGTAACCGCAACATGGTCGAGGATCATGTGGGCATCAACTCGGTCGAGCACTTCGTGGGCGACTGGGGCATCGAAAACAACATGGCCTACACGTCCACCGCTGCCGAGACCGGCAAGAAAGTGGCCGTGATCGGAGCAGGACCCGCAGGCCTGGCAGCCGCTTACCAGCTGCGCCTGCGTGGCCATGGCGTTACCATTTTCGACGAGCATGAAGAGCTCGGCGGCATGATGCGTTACGGTATTCCTGGCTTCCGCACCCCGCGTGAGATGCTGGATTCCGAGATCAAGCGCATCATCGACCTCGGTGTCGAGACCCGCCTGAAAACCCGTATCGGTTCGGACGTCAGCTTCGAGCAGATCGAAAAGGACTTCGACGCGATCTTCATGGCAATGGGGGCACAGGCAGGACGTCCGCTGCCGGTCCCCGGTGCTGAAGCACCCAACTGCGTGACCGCCGTTGCCTTCCTGCGTGCCTTTAACGAAGGTCGTCTGCAACACGTCGGCAACCGCGTGGTCGTTATCGGCGGCGGCGATACCTCGATCGACGTGGCAACTGTTGCACGTCGCCTGGGTAATGTGACCAAATCCGGCACGCACGACGAACGTCCGGAGGCCGTCATCGCCGGACACATGGCGTCCGACGTCGCCTCGATCTCCGCCCGCGAAGGCGCAGAAGTGGTTTTGGTTTCGCGTTCAACCATCGACAAGATGGCGGCCAACAAGCACGAAGTCGAGCACGCCCAGCAAGAGGGAATCGAGATCATCGGCGGCGTGACCCCGGTGGGTGTTGTCGTCGACGACAAGGGCAGGGCAACCGCGCTGCGCGTGGCTGACTTTGTGATGGAAGGCAAAGAGACCAAGATCATCGAAGGTACCGAGAAAGACCTGCCGGCTGATCTGATCGTGTCCGCCATTGGCCAGGGTGTGGATTTCACCGGCCTCGAGCAGTTCAACAACAACAACGGCTTGATGAAAGCGGACAAGAACTACCGCTTCCCCGGTAAAGAGCACATCTTCGTCGGTGGCGACGTGCTGCGTCCGCACCTGTTGACCACCGCAATAGGTCATGCCTCGATCGCAGTCGAAGGCATCGACGCGTTCCTGAAAGGCAAGAAAGAACTCGACAAGCGTCCGAAGGTTGACGTCCATCACTTCGACGAAATCCGCAAGTGGCTGGAATCCGGTCACGAATACAGCAAAGAAGTGAAGGGCCAGATCTGGGGTACCTCGGAGCGCAAGGACATCCTGCACAACTTCGAAGACCGTTCGGCTCGCCACATCATTCCGCACAACGAACTTTTCCTCGGCCACTTCCCCAACGTGGAGCGCCACATCCGTGACGTGACCGTGCTGGACAAGGAAGGCGCACTGGGCAACTTCGAGGAGCGTCTGCACGCATTGTCCGACAAGGAAGTCGTCGACGAAGCCAAGCGCTGCATGTCCTGCGGCCAGTGCTTCGAGTGCGACAATTGCGTGGTCTACTGCCCGCAGACCGCCGTGTTCAAGGTGAAAAAGAAGGACAACCCCACCGTGGGACGTTACGTCGACACTGACTACGGCAAATGCATTGGCTGTCATATCTGCGCTGATGTCTGCCCGACGGGCTACATCGTCATGGGTATGGGTGACTAAGCGTGGCGCGGAGGATGACACGCCTGCTGATGGTGGGCGCGATTGTGCTGACAACCGCTGCCGTGGCTTGGGCAGGCATGGAGGACGACGACGAGCCCAGGTCCGGTCGCGTGCCCAGGCCCGTAATCACTGAGCCCATCAAGGGCGAGCGGTGTGTCGAAGACGAAGCCTATATGCGTCGCAACCATATGAAACTGCTGGATCATCATCGTGATGAGACGGTTCTTCGAGGCATCCGTACCAAGAAATACAGCCTCAAGGAATGCATCAATTGCCACGCCAGCGAAAAGACGGGCAGCGTTGCAACCGCCAAGGAGGACTTCTGCGTCAGTTGTCATAGCTACGCAGCGGTCAGGATCGACTGTTTTGATTGTCATTCCACCAAGCCGCAAGGCCCGATTGCGAAGTATCCGCCGAGCGCTGAGCCCACGCACTACAAGCACGAGATCGATGGGGGTGCGCAATGAACGAACCGAAACCGATGTCTGACAACGCACCCGTCTCCCCCGAGCGCCGCCGCTTTATCGGCGCTGCCACGGCCACTGCAGCGGGGTTGACCCTGGTTCCAGGCGTCATGTTGATCGAAGTGGCGCATGGCCGCCCTGATGATCAGGCTGCCAGCAGTGCCGTGCGCTGGGGCATGCTGGTCGATGCGAATCAGTGCGCGACCGGCTGCGATGATTGCGTGACCGCCTGCAGCACGGAAAATGGCTGGACGCCAGTAGCCGAAAGCACCCATCCCACGCAGGCACCGCAGTGGATTCGCAAGCTGGAACTGCAGGATCCGCTGACGCAGATGGAAACCAACCTGCCCATGATGTGCCAGCACTGCGCTGAGCCGCCCTGTGTCGATGTGTGTCCAACCGGTGCGTCGTTCAAGCGGGCAGACGGCATCGTGCTGGTCAACCGCCATACCTGCATCGGCTGCCGCTACTGCATGATGGCATGCCCCTACAAGGCCCGCTCACTGGTCCACGAGTCGTTGAATGACACCCAGAAGGCGGATGTGCCGCGCGGCATCGGCTGCGTCGAGTCGTGCACGTTCTGCGTGCAGAAGGTCGATCGCGGCGACGGCACGACGGCCTGTGTCGAGGCATGTACGGCCGCAGGCCACAATGCCCTGGTGTTCGGCGACATGAATGATCCTGAAAGCGAGATATCGAAGCGCCTGCGCGAACTGCCCACCAAGCAGGTACGCGCGGACCTCAATCTCAACCTCGGCGTTCGCTATCACGGAATCTAAATCAACATGGCAAGCATTACCTTCCGCGAAGTAGAGGGCAGCAGCCCGAAATACTGGATGCTGTTTGGTTTCCTCGGCCTGTTCGTGCTGTTCGGCGCACTGGCCTGGAACAGCATGCATCACCATGGCCATGTCATCACCGGCATGAACAACCAGATCGTCTGGGGTCTGCCACACGTGTTCGCGGTTTTCCTGATCGTCGCCGCGTCGGGTGCGTTGAACGTTGCCTCGATTGCATCGGTATTCAATAAGCCGATGTACAAGCCGCTGGCGCCATTGTCGGCAATTCTGGCGCTGGCACTGATGCTGGGTGGACTGCTTGTCCTAGTGCTGGATCTGGGACGCTCCGACCGTTTGATCGTGGCGATGACGCACTTCAATTTCAAGTCGATGTTCACCTGGAACGTGTTCCTGTATTCAGGCTTCTTTGCGCTGGTGGGTGCCTACCTGTGGACCATGCTGGATCGCAGCGTCAAAACCTACTCCAAGGCTGCAGGTACGGCTGCCTTCATTTGGCGCCTGACGCTGACGACGGGTACCGGGTCGCTGTTCGGCTTCCTGATTGCCCGTGAGCTATATGGCAGTTCGATGCTCGCGCCGATGTTCATCATCATGTCGTTTGCCTATGGCCTGGCAATCTACCTGATGGTGCTGGCCGCTGCCTATGCCTGGACCGGACGCCCATTGGGCGATGCGGTAATGCTGCGCCTGAAAACCCTTCTCGCGGTGTTCATCGCAGCGGTCCTCTATTTTGTTGTCGTCTACCACATGACGCTTCTCTATTTTGCGAGTCGTCAGGACGCTGTGGCTTTCATCCTGAGGGATGGCGGCATGATCACCACCCTCTTCTGGGTGGGGCAGATCCTCATTGGAAGCGTAGTGCCCCTGGTGATTCTGCTGACCGCTCTCGGCAAGCAGCGTATGTGGATCATGGTGGCGTGTGCACTGATCATTGTGGGCGGAATCGTACAGATGTATGTGACCATCATCGGCGCCCAGGCTTTTCCGCTCGACATGTTTCCGGGCATGATCGAGAAGAGCAGCTTCTTTGACGGTCAGATCCATCACTACTCTCCCAGCATGCCCGAGTTGTTCCTCGGTCTGGGCGGCGTGGCGATTGCGCTGCTGGTTACGACCTTTGCGGTCAAGGTACTGCGCCTCCTGCCGGCCAGCCTGGACGACGCAACCGTCGCCAAGCTGGAGCATTGATGCATGAGCCTGCCGGGCTTTCGCCTGGCGGGGGATAGGCCGGCATGAACCAGCAAGCCATTTCAAACGATTCATCCAGGCGCGGGGCTTCTATGCCCCGCGTCTTCATTTCAGCGGCCCACAAATCCTCCGGCAAGACGACGCTCACGCTCGGGCTGTGTGCCGCGCTGGTTGCACGTGGCCATGCCGTACAGCCGTTCAAGAAGGGCCCCGATTACATCGACCCGTTGTGGCTGGGCATGGCAGCCCGGCGCCCGTGCTACAACCTCGATTTCCACATGATGCAGCGCGCTGAAATCGAGCAGCAATTCGCGCGTGCCGCTGCGGGTGCACGTGTCAGCCTGATCGAGGGCAACAAGGGGCTCTACGACGGGCTCGACCTTGATGGCAGCAACAGCAATGCGGCGCTCGCCAAGCTGCTGGGCGCGCCGGTCGTGCTCGTGATCGACGCGCGCGGCATGACACGAGGGGTGGCGCCGCTGATCCTTGGCTATCAGGCATTCGATCCGGATATCCGTATCGCGGGCGTTATCCTCAACAATCTGGGCGGCAGCCGGCACGAATCCAAGCTGCGTGCAGTGATCGAGCATTACACCAACGTCGACGTGATCGGCGCGGTACAGCATGATCCCGCCATGCAGATTGCCGAGCGGCACCTCGGCCTGGTGCCGGCCAACGAGCAGCAGGCCGCGCAGGCCAGCATCCAGCAGGTGGGCGATCGCGTGGCGGCACAGGTCGACCTGGATCGCCTGCTGTCGATTGCCGACAGTGCGCCTGACAGGGAGGTCGCATCCATCGATGGAGAGACGTCCTCTGCCGAGCGGGTGCGAATCGGCATCGCCCATGACCAGGCGTTCGGCTTTTACTACAGTGAAGACCTCGATACCCTGCGCGCATCCAACGTGGACCTGGTTCAGTTAGACACCCTGAATGCATCGACTCTGCCGCAAGTGGATGGCCTCATCATCGGCGGTGGTTTCCCCGAAATGTTCATGGCTGCACTGGAGGCCAACGCGCTCCTGCGTGCGAGCATCCGGCGCGCCATCGAGTCCGGTCTGCCGACCTACGCAGAGTGTGGCGGACTCATGTATCTGTCGCGCAATCTCGCCTGGAAGGGGCAGACCAGCGAGATGGTTGGCGTGGTGCCGGGCGATACCGTGATGCATGAGCGCCCGGTTGGGCGCGGGTATGCCCGTCTGCAGCCGACCGGTGACGACCACTGGCAGGAGACCGACAGCATTCCGGCGCATGAATTTCATTATTCGAGCTTGGAAAACCTGCCTGCCGGCTCCATATACGCCTATGAGGTCAAACGCGGCCACGGAATCGATGGTCTGCACGACGGCTATCAACTTCACAACCTGCTGGCAGGATACGTGCATCGTCGCGGAACCGGCCGGCAAGGCTGGATCACGCCGTTTTTGAAACAGGTGCGTGCGCACAAGGCGCGTGCTGCCGTCTAACAGGGAAGGATTCAATTCATGATCAAGATCACCGATGCGGCTGCCGAGCAGATTCGTGCCGCTTCCGACAACCCCGATGTCACCGGCATGGTGTTGCGGGTGGCGGCCTATCAGGAAGACGAGGGCAATGTGAACTACGGCATGGGGTTCGACCAGGAACGCGAGGCTGACGAGCAGTTGATCTGCAATGGCATCCAGATCCTGATCGCCGCCAGCAGCACACCGTATCTGCAGGGCGTGACGCTTGATTTCGTCGAAATGAGCCCGGGCGACATGCGCTTCATCTTCATCCCGCCGTATTCCGCCGAGTCCGAGTCCGACGCGGGTTCCGAGTCCGGCACGGCCGAGTAAGCCTGATGAATTACCTGCCCATTTTTCTCGATCTTCGCGACCGCACCTGCCTCGTCGTGGGCGGATCCGAGACTGCCGCCCGCAAGGCCGAACTCCTGCTGCGTGCCGGTGCACGCGTCGATGTTGCCGCGCCCGACCTGCATGCGGGCTTCGCGCGGTTGCCGCACGCGGATCATCTGCGCCGCGTCGCCAACGGCTTCAGCCCCGAACTGCTCGACGGCAAGGATGCGGTGATCGTGGTCGAGGAGGATGCAGGCGTTGCAAAAGTAATCGCCGACGCCGCGCGTGCCCGCCACCTCCCGGTCAACGTGGCGGACAAGCCTGCGCTGTGCAGCTTCATCCTGCCTTCCATCATCGATCGCTCGCCCATCATGGTGGCGGTGTCCAGCGGTGGCGAGTCTCCCGTGCTGGCGCGCATGCTGCGGGCGCGCCTGGAAACCATGATCCCCGCGGCCTATGGACGCCTGAGTGCGCTGGCTTCGCGCTACAAGGACCGGGTGCGCGCTGCGATCAAGCCGCAGCAGCGGCGTGCCTTCTGGGAAAAAGTGTTTCTGTCGCCGGTTGCCGAAATGGTGTTTTCGGGGCGTGACGTCGAGGCGGAGGCTCAGCTTCAACTCATGATCAAGGACAGCGCCGAGCAGGATATCAGTCGCGGCGAGGTCTATCTGGTCGGCGCGGGTCCCGGCAATCCGGATCTGCTGACCTTCCGCGCTCTGCGACTGATGCAGCAGGCCGACGTCATCGTCTACGATCGCCTGGTGTCGCAGCCGATTCTCGACATGTGCCGGCGTGACGCCGATCGTGTCTACGTCGGCAAGGAACGCGACGACCACGCGGTGCCGCAGGAGGAGATCAACCTCATGCTGGTGCGCTTGGCCAAGGAGGGCAAGCGCACGCTGCGCCTGAAGGGCGGCGACCCGTTCATCTTCGGTCGCGGCGGCGAGGAAATCGAAACCCTGGTCGAACACGGCGTGCCGTTCCAGGTCGTGCCCGGCATCACCGCGGCGGCGGGGGTCGCTTCCTACGCCGGCATTCCGCTGACGCACCGCGATTACGCGCAATCGGTGGCGTTCGTCACCGGTCATCTGAAGGAAAATACCTTCAACCTCAACTGGGAAGGCATCGCGCGTCATGACCAGACCATCGTCATCTACATGGGCCTGAAGGGCCTGCCGCTGCTGTGCGAGGCGCTGATCAGGCACGGTCTGACAGCCGAGACGCCGGCCGCCATCGTGCAGCACGGCACGCTGCCGACCCAGCGCGTGATCACGGGCGACCTCAATACACTGCCCGCGCTGGCGGAGGCAGCACAGCTCAAGGCACCTACGCTGATCATCGTCGGCAACGTCGTCAAGCTGCGCGAGAAGCTCGGCTGGTTCCAGCCCGAAATGCACAGCGATCAGGCGCACCACACCCCGCTTGATACGCCGGACAGCCTGAGCTGAAGCTTGCCGATGACGACCGAGCGCCCGCACCTGGGAAGTCGTTCCGACATCGAGGTGCAGGTGACGGCACTGTTGCAGGCCGGTCGTCACATCCAGCCGGTCCTGTGGCAGGGACAGCCGGCCTGGCTCAAGCTCAGCGTGCCGCAGCCCCCGGCATGGCGTTATCAGCTGCTGGCCGGCATGGCCAGGCTATTGCAGCAGCCATCGATGCAGCCGGTGCGACCGCATGGTGGTACCGCCGGCATCCGCAATGAAATTGACCGGATCACCGCCCTGGCGGCTGCCGGCCTGCGGGTCCCCCAGTTGCTGGATCATGACGAACACTGGCTGCTGATTTCCGATATCGGTCATGTCACGCTCGAATCTCTGATCCGCCATGCCGGGGCCGATGCGCAGCTCGCGCACTGGCAGCGCGGTGCCGACTACATCCTGCAGGCACACCGGACCGGCCAGTATCTGAGCCAGGCGTTCGCTCGCAATCTGGTGTGGTCTCCCGATCATGGTCTCGGCGCGATCGATTTCGAGGATGACCCGATCGGCGCCATGCCGCTGGTAGACGCACAAATTCGTGACTGGCTGCCTTATTTCTTTTCCACCGCAATCATTTTCAAGCGCCGTTTGCCTGAACTGTGCAACGCGATCCACGCCGTCCTGGCGCAGGAAGACGCAGCCGTGCGCGAGGGGGTGGTCCGCGCAATGCGCCGCACCACCTGGCTCCGCGCGCTGCGCTGGCTGCCACGCCGCATGCAGCGGCGCGACGTCCTGAAAACCCAATGCGTCGGCGAATTGGCGCACCGCTGTAGCCGATTCTGATCCGCTCCCATGGCAAGGGCAGCCGTCCCGTGTTCGCAAGGCGGTCGCGCACAGGGTCATTCCCGGAATCGAGCTCCTTGAGCCATTGACAGGCAGCAGCCTGGGAATTGCTTCCGGCAGGGTGGGCGCAAGCGCAACTCAGGTCTAGAATAAAAGACGCACTTGTCCTGAAAGAGTCTGCCATGACCACCACGCTCCACCCGCAAGGGAGTGGTCGTGGTTCTAAAGACGCTGTCTCAAGGGATACACCTTCGGACAAAGCGTCAGGAACCACGCTCCACCCGCAAGGGGTAGGCCGTGGTTCTAAAGACGCTGAAGCGTCAAGAACCACGCTCCACCCGCAAGAGGTAGGCCGGGGTTCTCCCCGCGAGGGGGAGGCCGTGGTTGTAAACCCGATGAATCGGCAACAACCACGCTCTAAAGACGCTGAAGCGTCAAGGACCACGCTCACCATCGATGGCAACGAGGCCGTCGCCCGCATGGCCTACCTCGGCAACGAGGTGATCGCAATCTACCCCATCACGCCGGCCTCGAGCATGGGGGAATGGGCGGACGAATGGGCGGCACAGGGGCGTCCCAACCTGTGGGGCGCGGTGCCGCAAATCATCGAGATGCAATCGGAAGGCGGCGCGGCGGGCACATTGCACGGCGTCCTGACTTCCGGCGCGCTGGCGACCAGCTTCACCGCCAGCCAGGGGCTGCTGCTGTTCATTCCCAACCTCTACAAGATCGCCGGCGAGCTGACGCCCTTCGTGCTGCACGTGGCGGCGCGTACGCTGGCGACGCATGCGCTGTCGATCTTCGGCGATCACTCCGACGTCATGGCCTGCCGTGCCACGGGCTGCGCGCTGCTTGCCGCCAACTCGCCTCTGGAGGCTCAGGATCTGGCGCTGATCGCGCAGGCGGCGACGTTGGAAGGGCGTATTCCGGTGATCCATTTCTTCGACGGCTTCCGCACCTCACACGAGGTGGCGAAGATCGACGCCGTGGATGCCGATACCGTGCGCGCCATGCTCAACACCGGCCAGATTGCAGCGCACCGCGCGCGTGCCCTGTCGCCGGAGCACCCGGTGTTGCGTGGCAGCTCGCAGAATCCGGACGTGTTCTTCCAGTCGCGCGAGCGCGCCAACCCCTACTACGATGCATTCCCGCAGATCGTGCAGGAGGCGATGGACCGCTTCGCTGCGCTGAGCGGGCGCCAGTACCGCCTGTTCGACTATGTCGGCGCGGCCGACGCCGAGCGGGTGATCGTGCTGATGGGGTCCGGCGCCGAGACCGCGCACGAAACGGTCGATCACCTGCGCGCCCACGGTGAGAAAGTGGGCGTGCTGAAGGTGCGGCTGTACCGGCCATTTTCCGCCGCCGCGTTGCTGTCCGCCTTGCCGGCCACGGCCACGGCCATCGCGGTGCTGGATCGCTGCAAGGAACCGGGCGCCGACGGCGAACCCCTGTACAAGGACATGGTGACCGCGCTGGCGCAGACGGCAGCGGACGGTGTGCGCAGCATGCCCAGAGTCATCGGCGGTCGCTATGGCCTCGCCAGCAAGGAGTTCACGCCGGGCATGGTCAAGGCCGTGTTCGACGAACTGCGGCAGGCCCTGCCCAGGCGCGAATTCACCCTCGGCATTCACGATGATCTCACCCGTCTCTCGCTGCCGTGGGACGAGGCTTTCCGCACCGACGCGTCGCAGCAGCTGCAGCATGCCGTGTTCTGGGGCCTGGGCGCCGACGGTACGGTGTCGGCCAACAAGAACTCGATCAAGATCGTCGGCGAGAGCACCGCGCTGCAGGCGCAGGGCTATTTCGTCTACGACTCGAAGAAATCCGGCGCGGTAACGGTCTCGCACCTGCGCTTCGGCAAGCAGCCGATCCGCTCGACCTATCTGGTGGAAGCGGGCATGGCCGGCTTCGTCGCCTGCCATCAGACCGTGTTCGTCGAACGCTACGACCTGCTGGCGCACGCCGCGCCGGAAGGCGTGTTTCTGCTGAATACCCCGGAGGCGCCCGACCGGGTGTGGGACACGCTGCCGCAGGCCATGCACGCGCAGATCCGCGACAAGCGGCTGCAGCTATGGGTCATCGACGCCTACGCCGTGGCGGCCGAGGCCGGCATGGGGCGGCGCATCAACACCATCATGCAGACCTGCTTTTTCGCGATCTCCGGCATCCTGCCGAAGGACGAGGCGATCGCCGCGATCAAGCAGGCGGTCGAGAAGACCTACGGCAGGAAGAGCAGGCGGCTGGTGGAGTTGAACTTCCGCGCCATCGACATGACGCTGGCGCAACTGCACCAGGTGGCCATCCCGCAAGCAAGCGACGCAGAGGCGCCCGCGTCCGACGCCGCCGGCACGGGGGCGACAGTGCCCGTCCCCGACTTCGTGCGTGAACTTACGCTGCCGATCTACCAGGGCACGGGCGACCGCCTGCCGGTGTCCTTGCTGCCGGCCGACGGCACTTATCCGCTCGGCACCGCGCAATACGAAAAGCGCAACATCGCGCTGGAAATCCCGGTGTGGGACGCCGACCTCTGCACCCAGTGCGGCAAGTGCGTGTTCGTCTGTCCGCATACCGCGATCCGCGCGCGCGCCTTCAGTGCCGAGACAGTCGATGATGCGCCGCCGACCTTCAAGCACGCGGCAGCGCGCAGCAAGGAGTTTCCCGCCGGCACCCGCATCAGCTATCAGGTGGCGCCGGAGGACTGTACCGGCTGCGGCGACTGCGTCGAAGCCTGCCCGATCCATGACAAATCGAACGTTTCTCACCGGGCGGTGAACATGGCGCCGATTGGACCCCTGCGCGAGCAGGAGCGCGACAACTTCAGCTATTTCCTGCGCCTGCCCGAATACGACCGCGGCGCACTGAAGCACGGCACCATCCCCGGCGCCATGCTGCTCGATCCGCTGTTCGAGTTTTCCGGCGCCTGCGCCGGCTGCGGCGAGACGCCCTACATTCGCCTCGCCACCCAGCTGTTCGGCGACCGCATGCTGATCGCGAACGCCACCGGCTGCTCCTCCATCTACGGCGGCAACCTGCCGAGCACGCCCTATACCGTCAACGGCGCCGGACGCGGGCCGGCCTGGAGCAATTCGCTGTTCGAGGACAACGCCGAGTTCGGCCTCGGCATGCGGCTCGCGGCCGACCAGCTGATGAAGTACGCGCAGCAACTGGTGAAGGATCTGGCGACGGCAATCGGCGGCGACCTCGCCGAATCGCTAGTCAGCGCCGACCAGCGCGAGGAAGTGGGCATCGTCGAACAGCGCCAGCGTGTCGCAGTGCTGCTGGAAAAACTGGCGGCATCCAGCCACCCGCGTGCGCAGGAACTCGCCAGCGTCGCCGAATGGCTGATTCGCCGCTCGGTGTGGATCATCGGCGGCGACGGCTGGGCCTACGACATCGGCTATGGCGGCCTCGACCACGTGCTGGCGCTGCCCTACGACGTCAACATCCTGGTGCTCGACACCGAGGTCTATTCCAACACCGGCGGCCAGACCTCCAAGGCCACGCCGCTCGGCGCGGTCGCCAAGTTCTCCGCCGGCGGCAAGGCCACGGCGAAAAAGGACCTGGCCAGGCTGGCGAGCGACTATGGCCATGTCTATGTGGCCACGGTGGCCTATGGCGCCAAGGACGTGCAGACCCTGCGGGTGTTCCACGAGGCCGAGTCGTACGCCGGCCCCTCGCTGATCGTCGCCTACAGCCCCTGCATCGCGCACGGTTACGACATGCTCTACAACCAGCGCCAGCAGGAATTGGCGGTGAAGAGCGGGCACTGGCCGCTGTTCCGCTTCGACCCGCGCCTGGAAGCCGCCGGCGGCAATCCCTTCAAGCTCGATTCCGCCGCGCCGAGCCAGCCGGTCAAGGTCTTCATGGAATCGGAGACCCGCTTCGCCATGCTGCAGCGCAGCCATCCAGACGCGGCAAGACACTTCCTCGAAGAGGCGCAGAAGCAGGCCGAACACCGCTTCAAGACCTACCAGGACATGGCACAAGGCCATGCCGACGAACCCAAACCGGGAGCCTGACATGATCGACCTCTCCACCGACTATCTCGGTCTCAAGCTCAAGAACCCGCTGGTGCCTTCGGCATCGCCGCTGTCGAAGAATATCGACACAGCCCTGCGCCTCGAGGATGCGGGCGCTGCGGCACTGGTGATGTATTCGCTGTTCGAGGAGGAACTGCAGGCGGAAGACGCGATGCTGGACCGCTTCCTGCTGCATGCCGGCCTCGGGCACGCCGAGGCGAACGGCTTCCTGCCCGACCAGAGCGAATTCCAGGGTGGTCTCGAACGCTATCTGGCGCACCTGAACCAGCTCAAACGACGGCTGGAGATCCCCGTGGTAGCCAGCCTCAACGGCGTGTCCCCATCGGGCTGGGTCGAGCTCGGCCGTGCGCTGGAGCAGGCCGGCGCCGATGCGTTGGAGCTCAATGTCTATCATGTCGCCGCCGACATGCAGGCATCCGGCGCGGAAGTCGAAGCGCGCTACATCGAATTGCTGACCGAACTGCGCCGGGTGGTGAGCCTGCCCATTGTCATGAAGCTGTCGCCGTTCTTTTCCTCGCTGCCGCATTTCGTGCAACAGATCGAACAGGCTGGTGCGCAGGGCGTGGCGCTGTTCAACCGTTTCTTCCAGCCGGACATCGACCTCGACGAACTGCGCATGGCCGACCAGTTGCACCTGTCATCCCCGGATGAAGCGCTGCTGCGTATCCGCTGGATCGCGATCCTGCGCGGCCGTACCCAACTCACCCTGGCAGCCACCGGCGGCGTGCACAGCGAAGGCGAGGCCCTGAAGCTGCTGCTCGCCGGGGCCGATGTGGTGCATCTGGCCTCCTGTCTGCTGCAGCACGGGCCGGGCAAGCTGACGGAAATCCTGGCGTCGATGCAGAACTGGATGGAAGAAAAGGAATACGAATCGCTCGCCCAGATGAAGGGCAGCATGAGCCAGCAGAATCTGCCCGACCCTACCGTTGTCGCGCGCGCCAGCTACCTGCGGGTTCTCGACAGCTTTTCGCCGCGGTCCGGCGTGTGGTCATGACGCGCCGAAAACCCTATGGGCCCGGCCAACTGAAGTTTGAGGTTTCGTCATTCCGGAGTCAGCCAGAAACAGTTGGGTGCTGGCTCAATGGTGGTTCCGGCGGTGCGCCCAGCCCCGCGATGCGCCGCCCGAACGCCTCGACCTGCGCCCAGTCGGTGAATTCGATCATCGCCGTGGGGTCGGTCGGTCCCTTGGTCATCCACATAATCAGCCGGATCATCCAGCGGTCGAAAAAGCGGTAGCGCGGGTAATCGAGCCTGCCGGCAAACACGGCCAGCATTTTGGGGCGCCAGCTAATCTGCCTGAGAAATTTTTGCAGGTAGGGATTGGTGTCCGGCCGGTTCTTGTTCGGCTTGCGGGCAACGATGTTGACCGAGAAAAAGGCATTCGGCTTGCTGTCCAGCAACGCCGCGTGGCGCTCGATGAAATCGACTACTGACTTGCTGTGATGGCCGTAGCGTATGCTGGCGCCGATCGCGATGGCGTCGAAAGCGGGCAGATCGACCCCGGAGGCAGTGTCGACCTCGACCAGCGTGACCGCATGCCCCTGCTGCTCGATCACCTGCTGCAAGCGGCCGCAGATCCTGAGGGTGTGGCCGTCGGTAGTGGAGTAGAGCAACAGGATGCGGGCCATGATTTCTTTTCAGGATTTTACTGAGGGTGGCCCAGACTTCCCATGCCTGATGCGGCCTGCCCCCGGATACAATTGAAGGACATCTTCATCATACCTCGGCGGAGCCGGTGCCGAGACCCAACTCCCGGGACCGAGCCCACCCACATGGTCGAACACACCCTCGTCAGCCTCAGCGCAGTTGTCATCCTCGGCATCGCCGCCCAGTGGCTGGGCTGGCGCCTGCGCATCCCGTCGATCCTGCTGCTGCTCGTGTTCGGCATCCTGGCGGGGCCCGTGCTGGGCTGGATCGATCCCGGCGAGTTGCTGGGGCCGCTGCTGTATCCGGTGGTATCGCTCGCCGTGGCGCTGATCCTGTTCGAGGGCGGGCTGAGCCTGTCGGTCAAGGAGTTTCGTGCCATTGGCGGCGTGATGGCCTGGCTCGTTTCGCTGGGTTCGGCGATCACCTGGTCGGTCGGCGCGCTGACTGCGCACTGGATCCTCGGGCTCGACTGGCCGCTGGCGATACTGCTGGGGGCCGTTCTGGTGGTCACCGGCCCCACGGTCATCGGGCCGATGCTGCGGGTCATCCGTCCCACGGGTCGAAGCGGCGCCATCCTGAAGTGGGAAAGCATCGTCATCGATCCGATCGGCGCCATGCTCGCCGTGCTGGTGTTCCAGGTCATCGTCGAATCGGGGTCGAAACCCGAGTTGGTGGTGGCAACGACGGTGCTGAAGACCATTGCCATCGGCGCCGTGTCCGGCTTGTCCGGCGCCTGGATCTTGGGGATGTGCATGAAAAGGGACCTGATCCCCGATTACCTGCAAAGTCCGGTGGCGGTCATGTTCGTGGTCGGAGTGTTTACCGGCGCCAATCTGCTGCAGTCCGAATCCGGGCTGCTGGGCGTGACCATCATGGGCTTCGTCCTGGCCAACCAGAAGGCCGTTCCGGTCCAGCATATCGTCGAGTTCAAGGAGAACCTGCGGGTGCTGCTGATTGCCACCGTGTTCATCCTGCTGGCGGCGCACTTGAAGCCGGCCGACCTCGAGCAGATCGGACTGGCCAGTTTCCTGTTCTTCCTGGTGCTGGTGGCGGTGGCGCGTCCCGCTGCGGTGTTTGCCTCCACGCTGGGGAGCGGGCTCAAATTGAAGGAGAAGCTGTTCCTGGCCTGGATGGCCCCGCGCGGGATCGTCGCCGCCGCGGTGGCGTCGATCTTTGCGTTGCGGCTGGAAGAGCTGGGGATGGCTGGCTCCGAGGTGCTGGTGCCGCAGACCTTCTTCGTCATCATCGGAAGCGTGGCCCTGTACGGGCTGACGGCGCCCTGGGTGGCGCGCAGGCTCGGACTGGCCAAGGCGAACCCGCAGGGCGTGCTGTTCATGGGGGGGCATCACTGGGTGCGAAGCCTCGCGAAGACGCTGCTGGACGAAGGCTATCCCGTGATGCTGGTGGACAACAGCCGCCACAACGTGGCGGCCGCGCGCATGGATGGCATCCCGGCCTTCTATGCCAGCATCTTTGCCGACAACGTGCTGGACCGGGTCGAGATCAGCGGGATCGGCAAGCTCATGGCCATGACGACCAACGATGACGTCAACTCGCTTGCTGCACTGCACTTTGCGCCGCTGTTCGGGCGTTCGCAGGCCTATCAGTTGATCCCCGATGACGAAAAGATGCTCGAGGCGCATTCACGCCATCTCAGGGGACGCTTCCTGTTCGACAAGGGCATGACCCATGCGGCGCTGACGCAGTGGTTCACCGACGAGGCAGTCATCAAGAAGACCCGGCTCTCCGAGGAATATGGATTCGAGCAACTGCAGGCCCGCTATGGCGGCAAGGTGCTGCCGCTGTTCCTGATCACCGAGGATGGAACCCTGCAGGTCTTTACCGTCGAAGGCAAGCTCAAGCCGCAGGCCGGACAGACCGTGATCAGCCTGGTCCAGCCTGCAAGTGGGACCAGCGAAGAGGCTGCCCCAACCGAGGCGGCGGAAGCCCGTGTATCTGAGGAATAAGCCCCCGCCTCGGGGGATTGGTCCGGCCTGAACGAAGCTTCAAATTCCGTTCGGGCTGAGCTTGTCGAAGGCCTCTGTCCACCGACAAGATTCCTCTGCGTATTGTCGAAGGCGTCGGCCCGAACGATGCCAAAACTTCTCCCGACCGGATCAGCAGCAAGCAAGCAGAGCGCCAGCCCGCCGCCCGTGCAGTGCTACCCTAATTATTCAGCCGCCGGCCGCGCCATATTGCGGTCGAGCTTGTCGTCCACCTCGCCGATATAGGCGGACAGGCTGCGACCGGTTTCTTCGATGCTGCTCCGCAGGGCCGACTCCATGCCTTCGATCCGCGTTCCGAGGTCCGTGCGGGTCGTGTCGGCGGTTTCGCGCAATTGCACAAACTCGCGGTCGATCTGGGCGCGCAGTTCGGTCAGACGCGACGCCTCGGCCTTGTTGGCCAGTTGCTGCTGGGATTCGAGCTCGCGTGCGTAGTGACGCGCATCCATCAGCATGGTGGTGCGAAGGACCAGGACGTAGGCGGTGAAAAGCGCCACGAACAGCAGCAGCATGCCCAGCAGCAGCAAACCCAGCGGCGCCTCGAGATGGAAGGCGACGAAGGACAGCGTGGTCGGCGCGCTCAGCACGCTCCAGTTGGCCAGCGTGAAAATGCCGAGCAGGACCAGGCCGGCAAGGATGAGCGGTTGCAGGATTTTCATGGCACGTCTCCCTGTTTGGTCAATTCGTCTTTAATCATAGCGGAGCCGTGTCGTGCTGTCCGGTCAGGCAGGCCTCGGCGGGACCGCGCCTGCAGAAGCACGAGCGAGCTCCTGGGCCGCAGGGTAACAATCTAAGGAAATGTTGAACAAGTCCTTCGACAGGCTCTGGACGAATGGCAACGTATTGGTTCCGTTCATGGTGGGCCCTTCGACCCTGCTCAGGAGAGCCTTGTCGATCCGTTCGTGGTGAGCCAGTCGAACCATCTCCTGAGCGCAGTCGAAGGGCACACAGCAAACCAACTTGTTCCGGGGTTCCCTATTACGCCGTTCAAGGTTCGGGGGCGCCGTCGCGACGTGTTAGGGCTTTCCGCTGGAACAACCTGTCGTCCTCGGATGCGTGCGACCCGCAGCCTTATTGGACCGTGAACAGTGCGTGGCAGGCTGTACATTGCTGCATCAATTTGCCCGTAAAGGAAGTCAGCGTATCCATATCGTCCGTTTCCGCGCGCACCGCCAGTTCTTCGAACATCATGTGGGTCGGCCCCCCTAATTCCTTGAACGATGGGGGGGTCTTCCGCCTGATGGAATCCGGCGTGTCGCGCGCCATCCTGTTGCCTGAATAGCGGGCGGATCGAATGATCAGCTGCCGGTCCGCTTCGCCTATTCCCGTGACGATGCCTTGAATGCTGACCAGCATCTGCCGCATCTCGCTCAGAAATCCGGATTTCTCTTCCTCCGTGAAGCCGAGCGAAATTCGTGTGTCCCCCGTCCCGCTATTGCCAGCGAACAGTGAGGCGCTACTCGTCAAGAGTGATACCGACAGAACCAGCGTGAGTATTTGCTTCATCAGGCTTATCCGTAATGACTAACGTTCAATTTGAGACGCGTGCCGTTTTGGCACGTCATGCTCGAATGCTGTGGCGGGCATCGAGACTACTGCCACCGGCAACTCTGTGAGATTACCCATGGCTCATCAACCAGCTGACCAATTGACACCATCTCACCTGTGGCATCTGTCAGCAACAGCGCCAACTTTTTACCCGCATCCTCCTTGAGTCGGTATCTCGTGCCTTGCGTAAGCTCCACATGTATGACGTAACAACGTATTCTTTGAGGAACAAGAGGATGTCCATACGGCGCATTCATTAACCAGAACACGTGATGCCCTGGTTTTAATAAGTAGACATATTTGTAGAAGTCATTTGACACCCGAACGGATTTGAGCGGAATGCCATCAACCCCCCGCAGCAGTGCGGGATAGTCGGCATCTTCGACAACCTGAGTCACCTGAGAAAGATCATTGACAGGTGAACCATCGATCGGAATACGGGTCTCCGGCATGTGCGCGCAGCCGATCAGCCAAAATGCAGCAGGCACAAGCGCTGATATATACCGCACTTCCATCTGCCGCACGCTCTGGATCAAAAGTTCCTTGCTATGTAGGCCCAACATTTGAGTTAGGCATCACTTCGGAACACTCAGCACAAGCCCATAGCGGCCCATCACTTGCGTAAGCGCCGCCTTGTCAGGCGGTCCGCCAACACCGAGCACGGTTGCGACGTCCCTGAAAAATTGTGCGCCAATGTCAGGTGAATTGACGACCAGGGCGCGCGCCTGTATTTCAAAGGGATTAGCGAAAGCGTGAACGGTTCCTTTAGGCGTATACATCGTTTCGCCGGGCCTCAGGTCTCGCGTCTCGGCTCCAACGGCATAGCGCAGCACCCCCTCCAAAACGTAAATGATCTCTTCATTGTTTGTGTGGCTATGTGGCGGCGGGACATTGGAACCAGGAGGAACGGTCAATTCAAAAATACCGGCAGATCCAGTTGACGATCCATCAATCAAGTAGCGGATGGTGAGTTGCCCGACGTGAATTTCAGAGGCGTTCATTGGTAGTCTCCAAAGAAGTTGGTCAATATGAAAACTTGACGTCTAACGTGCTGCTAACCGGCGCGCCGTCAGGCGCGTCCGGTTGAGCTGCGGGTTAGAGGGCAGGGATGATGTTTTCACGTACATAAGGTTTGAACCAACGGCCAGAAGGATAAGCAGGCATTGTGCGAGCGCGTTGTAAGGACTCAAGATGATGGTGCAGGCAGTTGACCGAACCTGAAACAGCCCTTTGCCCACACCCAAAGACTGAACATGGAGATTCATTTTTTGTAAAAGTGTTTCGGTTCAGAAAATCGCTAACAACGGCTGTGAATATTAGAAGTTCATCGGGCTGAACAAAAACTTCAGACTTCCATGAATCGGCGTCAATGGGTGGCACCTTGAAAAGATATTCGTCATTACCCCAGTTCCAGGCGCGGCTCGCCTGCCAAAGCTGGCCACACTCGCCACAGCGATATAGCTTGTGCTCTTGGTCAGGATGCTCAGCTACGAGCACAAAAGACTTTTTCAAGGAACGGCTCTCCTTTATCCGTTTGGCAATTACCTTACGGAGAAACTCCAAGTCTTCATACTCCGAGCATGAGCACACGATTTCTGCCCTTTAACGTTAAATAGCCGTCACGTGACGGAATAAAAGATTATTGGACATCAGTAGTGTCCGGTTAAAACGATGCCCATGAGCTTAAAACCAACAACTGGAGCGGCATTCGGAGGTTTTTCTGGTGTCTCCGATTTGAACGGCGGATTGCCGATAAGGCAGTCTTCCGGCTTTGCTTTCACCGGAG
>WGNC01000014.1 GCA_016124745.1 Thiobacillus sp. | reverse complement strand
TGAGTGGCCCGGTGCGTCACGCTGCGAAGTTGTGGCCGGACGACTGGCGGTCCGGCAGATCGTGACGAACCTGATCCAGAACGCGCAGCGCTACGGGGGCACCCGGGTCGAGCTGGCGCTGGAATGCGGAACCCAACTGGTGCGTGTCATCGTTAGCGACACGGGTGCGGGCATTCCGGATGATCAGCTGGAAAAAGTGTTCAGGCCATTCTATCGGCTGGAAGCCTCACGTTCGCAAACGACGGGTGGAATGGGGCTGGGGCTGGCAATCGTGCGCCAGTTGGCGGGAAGGAATGGATGGAAGGTGGTGCTGCAGAATCGCCCGCAAGGCGGACTGGAGGCAGTGTTGGAAATTCCCCGCTAACGCATCAGGCGCAGGTTGCAGTGCTGCGTCGCAGCACCCTTAGTTCCATGAACAACAGCGTCAGGCTGAACATCGACATGCGGCTGGTGCTTCCAAAGAAGCAGCTCAACAGGGCGCGCGACAGGTGGAGGCTGACGCTGGTCCCTTTTCCCAGTTGCACGTGTCGCCTCCTGGATCCGGTGCCTGGCTGAGCCCGGCTCAGGCAACTGTCTGACGGGCAAACAGGGAAAACTGCACGAACATCAGCGACAGGCTGGTGAGGCTCATGCGCTCGGTCTGGCCATGAAACCAGGCGAAAGGGGATTTGCTGAGTTCGAGCACCAGCTGGTTTTTGCCAAATTGCAGTTTCATGATGTTCTCCTTGGTAAGGTTGGCTGCCTGAATACTTGCAATGCCTGTGCCAATCGAGGACAGGCGGACGCCCCTTGTAAAGTCATTTAAAAACAATTAGTTGAAATGTCCTGTCTGGCGCGGGAACAGGGCACGGCTCCCCGTGCTGACGGATTTCCGTCAACTAGCGACGAATAGGGGAACACTCGACGCCCGCAATGGGCCGGATGCGTGACAGGGTAGAATCCGGCTTTCGATTCAGCAGGTGCGTGTTCTGCGCGCCGCAATCCTCTGCATGATCATCCTCAAGAATCTCAGCCTGCGGCGCAGCGCCAAGGTCCTGCTCGACAACGCATCAGTATCAATCAATCCCGGCGAAAAGGTCGGTCTGGTGGGGCGTAACGGCGCCGGCAAGTCGAGCCTGTTTGCGCTGCTCAACGGCACCCTGCACGAGGACAAGGGCGACTTTTCCATACCGTCGCAGTGGCGCATGGCCCAGGTGGCGCAGGACATGCCGGAAACGAGCGAGTCCGCGACTGACTTCGTCATCGCCGGCGACACCGTCCTGGCCGTGGCGCAGGCCGAGGTGGCAGCGGCCGAGGCCAGCGACGACGGTGAGCGCATGGCGCACGCCTACATGGCGCTGCACGACGCCGGGGCGCACGACGCGCAGTCGCGCGCGCAGGCGCTGATCCTTGGACTCGGCTTTCAGGTGCGCGAGCTGAACCAGACTGTCAACAGCTTTTCCGGCGGCTGGCGCATGCGCCTGCAGCTCGCCCGCGCGCTGATGTGCCCGTCCGAACTGCTGCTGCTCGACGAGCCCACCAACCACCTCGATCTCGATGCGCTGGTGTGGCTGGAAGCCTGGCTCAAGAAATATCCCGGCACCATGCTGGTGATCAGCCACGACCGCGAGTTTCTCGATGCCGTGACCAACGTCACGCTGCATATCGAAAGCGGCCAGCTCACCCGCTACGGCGGCAACTACAGCGCCTTCGAGGACATGCACGCCGAGCAGATGGCGCTGCAGCAGGCGGCGCTCGCCAAGCAGCAGGAAAAGATCGCCCATCTGCAGGAATTCATCAACCGCTTCAAGGCCAAGGCCAGCAAGGCCAAGCAGGCGCAAAGCCGGGTCAAGGCGCTAGACCGCATGGAGCGGCTGGCGCCGATGCTGGCCAACGCCGAATTCACCTTCGAATTCAAGCCGCCGCAGAACCTGCCCAACCCCATGCTGACGATCGACCACGCCAGCTTCGGCTATCCGCCGCCGGCCGATGCACCGCCCGGTACGCTGCCTATCATCATCGTGCGCGGCGTCAGCAAATCTGTTTTTGCGGGGCAGCGCATCGGCATCCTCGGCGCCAATGGCCAGGGCAAGTCGACTCTCGTCAAAACCGTCGCCCGTACCCTGCCCGTGATCGCAGGCGAAGTCATCGAAGGCAAGGGGCTCAACATCGGCTACTTCGCGCAGCAGGAACTCGACGTGCTGCGTCCCGCCGACACGCCGCTCGAGCACATGATCCGCCTCGCCCGCGACACCATCGCCAACGGCGGCGCCGGCCAGTACAGCAGCCGCGAGCAGGATCTGCGCACTTTCCTGGGCACCTTCAACTTCAGCGGCGACATGGTCAAGCAGGCGGTCGGCACCATGAGCGGCGGCGAAAAGGCGCGGCTGGTGCTGTGCATGATCGTGTGGCAGCGGCCCAACCTGCTGCTGCTCGACGAACCGACCAACCACCTCGACCTCGCCACGCGCGAAGCGCTGGCGATGGCGCTCAACGAGTTCGAAGGCACCGTCATGCTGGTAAGCCACGACCGCGCGCTATTGCGCTCGGTGTGCGACGAGTTCTGGATGGTCAGCAAAGGCGGCGTCGAGCCGTTCGACGGCGACCTGGACGACTACCAGCGCTACCTGCTGGAGGAGAGCAAGCGGCTGCGCGAGGAATTGAAGCAGGCCGGCAAGGCTCCGGTTCCCGAGGTGAAAGTGGAGCCTGCACCGGCGGGGGCGAAGCCGGTGTCATCTGGCAAGATTAAATCGCTCAAGCAGAAGCTGGAGCGGCTGGAGAAAAGCATGGCTGCACTGCAGGCGGAAAAGGCGGCGTTCGAGGCGCGTTTGGGCGAGACGCTTTCCGTCGAGGAGATCACCGAGACGGGCAAGCAGTTGCAGCATGTGATTGACGAGCTGGCGATTGAGGAGGGGGAGTGGTTGGCGTTGTCGGAGGAGATTGAGGCGCTGGAAACAGCAAGCGCGTAGCGCTAAGTCCAGTCGTGACCATAGGGGCAGCCCAGCTCGAATCAGGGCTGCGGCTGCCCACGCATGCTCACTGGATAACGGTTTTTCCGCTTGCGGCGATACAGTTCGAGCCCCCATATCCTGAATCCGGGCAGACAACAACGTATGTCGCCCGCTTGCCGCATCCGGCCACGCCGACCGTGTATTCCGCGCGCACCACGCCGAAGCGCACGCTCAACGGCTCCACCGTTTCACGTGAAAGCAGTTCGGCCGTAGCGGTGGGGCAATCCATTTCGAACTGGCCACGGCGCGCGGCGACCGACAAGGCTTCCGGCTGCATGCTGTCGATGAACGGCGGACCCGATGCGCAGCCGGAAGCAAGCAATACCACAGCAATCGAGAGGCTGAAACCAGAGTTCTTCATGACGCGTTCTCCTTGAATGTGGGGGGCGAATCAGTCTACCAACAATCGCGGCTGCCGCGGAGGGCAAGCCTGAGTTTATCCGGGCATGCCTTCGAGCCCCCCAAGCACGTTAAAATGCCGCTTTCCCGAAAAGCCGTTAATCTGCCGTGAAACCCACCTTTCAGGACATCATCCTCACCCTGCAGCGTTACTGGGCCGAGCGCGGCTGCGCGCTGTTGCAGCCCTACGACATGGAAGTCGGCGCGGGCACCTCGCACACCGCGACCTTCCTGCGTGCTCTGGGCCCGGAGCCATGGAAGGCCGCCTACGTGCAGCCGAGTCGCCGCCCTAAGGACGGCCGCTACGGCGACAATCCGAACCGGCTGCAGCATTACTACCAGTTCCAGGTGGTGCTGAAACCGGCGCCGGCGGATATTCTGGAACTGTATCTAGGCTCGCTCGAAGCGCTGGGGTTCGACCTGAAAAAGAACGACGTGCGTTTCGTCGAGGACGACTGGGAGAACCCCACGCTGGGCGCCTGGGGGCTGGGCTGGGAGGTCTGGCTTAACGGCATGGAGGTGACGCAGTTCACCTATTTCCAGCAGGTCGGCGGCATCGACTGCAAGCCGATCACGGGCGAGATCACCTACGGCCTGGAGCGCCTCGCGATGTATCTGCAGGGCGTGGAAAGCGTGTACGACCTCGTCTGGACCGAGGGACTGACCTACCGCGACGTCTATCACCAGAACGAGGTCGAGCAGTCAACTTACAACTTCGAACACAGCGATGTCGACTTCCTGCTCACCGCGTTTGCGGCGCACGAGAAGACGGCGCAGGAACTGATGGCGGCGCAGCTCGCGCTGCCGGGCTACGAACAGGTGCTGAAAGCCGCGCACACCTTCAACCTGCTCGATGCGCGCGGTGCGATTTCGGTGACCGAGCGCGCCGCCTACATTGGCCGCATCCGCAACCTGGCGCGCGCGGTGGCCAAGAGCTATCTCGACAGCCGCGCGCGGCTGGGCTTCCCGATGGCGCCGAAGGCCTGGGCGGATGAAGTCAACGCGCAACTCGCGAAGAAGGAGGCGGCATGAGCGCCAAGGCCCTCCTGGTCGAGCTGTTTGTCGAAGAACTGCCGCCCAAGGCGCTGAAAAAGCTGGGGGAGGCGTTTGCCGCGTCGCTGGCCGAGAGCCTGGTCGCACAGGGCCTTGCCGATGCGAAGGCTGCCGTAACCGATTTTGCCACGCCGCGGCGTCTGGGCGTACGCATTGAAAACGTGCTGGCGCGTTCCGCCGACAAGCCAGTGTCGACCAAGCTGATGCCGGTGCGTGTGGGTCTGGATGCCGAGGGCAAGGCCACGCCTGCGCTAATTAAAAGGCTGGCCGCGCTGGGCGCGGATACCTCGGCCGTCAGCCAGTTGCGCCGTGCGGCGGACGGCAAGAGCGAGGCGCTGTTCCACGACGGCATCGCGCCCGGTACCACACTGACCGAAGGCTTGCCGCGCGCACTGGAAGCAGCGATGGCGAAGCTGCCGATTCCCAAGGTGATGACCTACCAGCTGGCCGACGGCTGGCGCACGGTCAACTTCGTGCGTCCGGTGCATGGGCTGGTGGCGCTGCATGGCGCAGACATCGTGCCGATTTCGGTGCTCGGCCTGCAGGCCGGCCGCGACACGCAAGGCCATCGCTTCGAGGCGCGCGTCAACCCGGTAACTATCCAGAGCGCCGACAGTTACGCCAGCCAGTTGAATGACGATGGCGCGGTGATCGCCAGCTTTGCCGAACGCCGCGCCGAGATCGTCCGCCAGTTGCGGGCAGGGGCCGCGCCCTCCGGCCTGCAAGCGATCGAGGACGATGCGCTGCTGGACGAGGTCACGGCGCTGGTCGAGCGTCCCAACGTGCTGGTCGGGCAGTTCGAGACGGCTTTTCTCGAAGTGCCGCCGGAATGCCTGATCTTGACCATGAAGGCGAACCAGAAATATTTTCCGTTGTTGGACGCCGCGGGTAAGCTGACCAATCAGTTCCTGATCGTCTCCAATATCTCGCCTGACGATGCCTCTGCCGTGATCCATGGCAACGAGCGCGTGGTGCGCCCGCGTCTGGCCGATGCCAAGTTCTTCTTCGATCAGGATCGCAAGAAGACGCTGGAATCGCGGGTGCCGGGGTTGGCCAAAGTGGTGTACCACAACAAGCTCGGCACCCAGGGCGAGCGGGTGGAACGCGTGCGGGCGATTGCGTGCTGGGTGGCCGAACAGGTCGGAGCGGATGTCGCAGCATCGGATCGTGCGGCGCTGCTGGCCAAGGCCGATCTGCTGACCGACATGGTCGGCGAGTTTCCGGAACTGCAGGGCATCATGGGTGGCTACTACGCGCGACATGATGGCGAGGACGAAAGTGTGGCCCAGGCTATCGCCGACCAGTATCTGGTGCGCCGCGAAGAAACCGAGGCGGTCACCAACCTTGTCAGTGAGGTACTGCAGATCGCCGACCGCATGGAAACCCTGGTGGGAATCTGGGGCATCGGCTTGAAGCCCACCGGCGACAAGGATCCGTTTGCACTGCGCCGCCATGCCCTGTCGGTGATCAAGTCGTTCCAGTTGCTGGATGCCACCGCGGGTGCAGCAGGTCTGCATTTGAAACTCGACGATCTGATCGCGTTCGCGCTGACCGTCTTCCCGTCCGGCCTGCTGGCAGACAATGTGGCCGAGGAACTCAAGCTGTTCATCTACGAGCGCAACGCCAACCAGCTGGCCCCGTTGTATGGCGCCGAAGCCATCGCGGCGGTGTTTGCCAGCTATCCGCCGCTGCAGGAAGTCGGCAAGCGCCTGAGTGCCGTGCGCGTTTTCGCGACGCTGCCGGAATCGCAAAGCCTGGCCGCGGCCAACAAGCGTGTCGGCAACATCCTGAAAAAGGCCGAAGGCGCAGTGGGCGAGGCGGCTGACCCCGCACGCTTTGTCGAAGCCGCCGAGACAGCCCTGTTCGATGCGCTTGGCGAGATCGCGCCGCGCGCCGACAGTGCGTTCGCGGCGGGTGACTATACGGCCTCGCTGCAGGCGCTGGCGGCCCTCAGGGGGCCGGTCGACGCCTTCTTTGATCACGTGATGGTGAACGCCGATGACCCCGCGCTCAAGGCCAACCGGCTGGCGCTGCTGAACCAGCTGCACCGGACCATGAACCGGGTGGCTGACATCTCCCGGCTGGCCGCCTAAACTGCCCGCATGAAGCTCATCATTCTCGACCGCGACGGCGTCATCAATTACGACTCCGACCAGTTCATCAAGTCGCCGGACGAATGGAAACCCATTCCCGGTAGCCTGGAGGCGATCGGGCGACTGACACGCGAGGGCTGGCGCGTGGTGGTGGCGACCAACCAGTCTGGGCTGGCGCGCGGCCTGTTCGAGATGGCGACGCTGAATGCCATCCACGCCAAGATGCACAAGGCGGTCGCGCAGGCGGGTGGGCGCATCGAGGCGGTGTTCTATTGCCCGCACGCGGCCGACACCAACTGCGACTGCCGCAAGCCCAAGTCGGGGCTGTTCGACGAGATCGCCGCGCGCTATGGCCGCGACCTCAACGACGTTCCCGCCATCGGCGACTCGCTGCGCGACCTGCAGGCGGCGGTTAGCGTGGGCGCACGCCCTTTACTGGTCAGGACCGGCAAGGGCGAAAAAACCCTGGCGGCGGGCGGTCTACCCAAGGACACGCCGGTATTTGCAGATTTGAGCGAAGCGGTCGACCACCTGCTCAAGCTTGCTCCATGAGCCTCATCCGCTCGGTCATTTTTGCGATCTTTCAGACCGCGCTGACCATCGTGTTCAGCGTAGTGGCGCTGTTCAGCTTTCCGTTTTCGGCACATGCGCGCTACCAGCTGATCACCGGCTACAACCACCTGGTCATCTGGCTGGCGCGTTGGGTGCTCGGCATCCGCTACGTGGTGCAGGGCGCCGAAAACCTGCCTTCGCAACCTGCCATCATCCTTGCCAAGCATCAGTCGGCCTGGGAGACGGTGGCGTTCCTGTTCCTGTTTCCCCCGGTCTCGCCCGTCATCAAGCAGGAATTACTGAAAGTGCCTTTCTTTGGCTGGGCGTTCCGGCTTCTGTCGCCGATCGCCATCGACCGTGGCGCCGGCCGTGAAGCCTTGAAGCAGATCGTTGCACAGGGCAAACAAAAGCTCGCACAGGGATTCTGGGTACTGGTGTTTCCGGAAGGCACGCGCGTCGCTCCTGGCGAGAAAGGCAAGTACGGCATCGGCGGCAGCTGGCTGGCGGCGGAAACCGGCACGCCCATCGTGCCCGTGGCCCACAACGCCGGCGAGGTATGGCCGAAGAATGCCTTCATCAAGCGCCCCGGCACCATCACTGTCAGCATCGGTCCGCCGATCGACTCCAGCGGCAGGAGCGCGGCCGAACTCACGCGCGCGGTCGAGGCCTGGATCGAAACCGAAATGACGAGGTTGCCCCCTGCTGCCGCGCACCAATAGCGGCGTCCTGCAACTCGGCGACGCCGCCGTCCCGTATCAGTTGCGGCGCTCACGCCGCCGCCGCACCCTCGGCCTGACCGTCACCGCCTGCGAAGTGCGCATCCACGCCCCAAGCTGGACCCCGCGCGCAGAAATCGAAAACTATGTGCGCCAGCAGCATGCGTGGCTGCATCGTGCGTGGATTCGCATGCAGGCGCGAATGCCGTCAGTTGCGGTCGCGAAACCGGCCAACGCAGTGTGCTACCTCGGGCGAACGCTGACCCTCGATGTCCGTGCCTCATTGTTCTGCGACGTGCAGCGCCATGGCGACGCGCTGCACGTCTATGCACCCCTTGATATCGATGCCCAGACTCTCGTCCGCAACTGGCTGCTTGCGCGTGCCGGGGCCTTGCTGGCCTGGCGGCTCGCGCGCATGGCACGAAGACTCGGGCGCACGCCGAGCCGCTTCGCCCTCTCCGATGCGCAGACGCAATGGGGCAGCTGCACCCGGCGCGGCCATGTCCGCCTCAACTGGCGGCTGGTGCAGGCACCGCTCGCGCTGATCGACTACGTCGCCGCGCACGAACTGGCCCACCTTGTCCACCTCGACCATTCGCCGCGTTTCTGGGCGCAGGTTGCCGAATTGTGTCCGGATGCGCTTGCGCGGCGGGCCGAGTTGCGCACAATGAGTGGCGTGCTGTTTCAGGTTTGATTCAATAACTTCCATTTTCAGGCGGACTGTCATGCGAATTCTTCACACCATGTTGCGCGTCGGCGATCTCGATCGATCGATCGATTTCTACACGAACGTGCTCGGCATGCAACTGCTGCGCCGCAAGGACTACCCGGGCGGCAAGTTCACCCTGGCCTTTGTCGGCTACGACACCGAGGACAAGGCGGCGGTGCTCGAACTGACCTACAACTGGGGCGTCGACAAATACGAGATTGGCAGCGGCTACGGCCACATTGCCATCGAGGTCGATGATGCCTATGCCGCCTGCGACGCGGCTGCGGCGCAAGGCGGCAAGATCCTGCGTCCGGCCGGGCCGATGTCGCACGGTACGACCGTGATCGCCTTCATCGAGGATCCGGACGGCTACCCGATCGAATTCATCCAGAAGGGGACGGCGGGCTGGTCGCAGGAGGCGTCCTGAAGCGCGGCGTCCAACCGGCCGCTGCGCTTACTCGCTGATCGCCTTGGTGATCAGCGGCACCAGGGATGCCGGCAGCCTGATCTTGCCGGATAGCGCGAAGGCCTGCGCGTTCTTTGACATCTTGCCCCAGGTCCGGCGAATGATTTCCAGCCATTTCGCTTCATCGTATTCGGGCTTGCTCTGCGCGAAAGCCAGCAGGTAGTGCTCGATGAAGACGAGGTTGGCGATGTCTTCCAGCATCTGCGATTCGGGGTTGACCTTGATGCCGCGCTTGCCCACCGCTTTCTTCACGCGTTCGATCATCGCGTCGTCGTAGCCGGCCTGGCGCATCAGCTCACCTGCAGTATCGGCATGAAACGTGTAGAGGCCGGTGCGCCAGGCGTGGTAGCCTTCCTTCGTCATCGGGTAGGTATTGCGCGGCACCGTCCAGCGCCGGATGTGCTGGGCCCGCACGGCCAGTTGCGCAGTTTCCGAGGCGTCCGGCGCAAAGCGGCCGATCATGTCCGACATGCGCTTGCCGTACAGCAGTTCCTTGGGCTGGCCTTCGTCCTGGTTGGGGTCTTCGGCGTTGGCGGCATCGAACAGAGCCAGGGTTAGGTGAAAGCGTTCCTGATTCTCGATCATCGTTCCGTTCCTGAATGTCAGGCCAGGATCTGGCCACATGCGCAATTGTCACAAGCTTCGAGGTCGCAAGTAAACCCGGAATCCTCATGAACTGGCGGGCGTGGCATGCGTCAATGTATTTGCACTCGGGTACTTGTGCTTTCAAATTCAGCCTCAAGCTATGACGCGCCCTTTTTCAATCAGGCCTCTCTGGCTTATTCCAAGGAATTCCACGTGACCGATCTTTTCTCGCCCGCCCGCTTCGGCGCCATCGACCTCTCCAACCGCATCGTGATGTCGTCGCTGACGCGCAACCGTGCCGGTGCCGGCAATGTGCCGACGCCCCTGGTGGCCGAATACTATCGCCAGCGCGCGTCGGCCGGCCTGATCCTGACCGAGGCCTCGCCGGTCTGCGCGGAGGGCCATGGCTATCCGCGCACCCCCGGCATCCATACGCCTGAGCAGATTGCCGGCTGGAAGCAGGTGACGGCGGCCGTGCATGATGCCGGTGGCAAGATCGCCCTGCAACTCTGGCATGTCGGACGGATCTCGCACCCCGATCTGCAACCGGGTGGCGCCCTGCCGGTCGCCCCGTCGGCAATCCGCCCGGCGGGCCAGGTCTTTACCGGGCAGGCGATGAAAGATTACGTCACACCGCGCGCGCTCGAACTGGCGGAAATTCCAGGTGTAGTCGCAAGCTATGCGCAGGCCGCGCGCAATGCCATGGAAGCCGGATTCGACGGGGTCGAGGTCCACGCCGGCAACGGGTATCTGCTGGACCAGTTTCTGCGTTCATCGACCAACCACCGCACCGATGCCTATGGCGGCAGCAAGGAAAATCGTGCGCGCCTGTTATTTGAAGTGATGGAGGCCGTGTGCAAGGCCGTCGGCAGCGACCGTGTCGGTGTGCGGCTGACGCCATCGACGCCGTTCAACGACATCAGCGACGCGCATCCGCAGGAGACGTTCGACTACGTGATCGGCCAGCTCAACCCGCTGCGCCTCGCGTTTCTCGACGTGCTGCAGGGCGCAGGCGGTGCACCAAGGGATGAATGGCTGCCTTTCGATTACGACCGGCTGCGCACGCTGTATTCGGGCAACCTGATTCGCAACAATGGCTACGATTTCGCGACCGCGCAGCAGGCCGTGACCTCCGGTGCCGCCGACGCGATCGCATTCGGTCGTCTGCTGCTGGCCAATCCGGATCTGGTCGAGCGTTTCCGTCGAGGCGCGCCGCTGAACGCGCCCGATTACGACACGCTCTATGCGGGTGAAGAGAAGGGGTATACCGATTATCCCTTCCTTACGGCCTGAAATATTGCCGTTCCCGGCGGTCCTTATGCGGGCCGCTGCTGTCGTGACAGGTATTGGGTGATGGCCGCGTAGTCAGCGACGGCAAGATTCTCGGCGCGCTTGCCGGCGTCGATGCCGAGGGCGCTGAAATCCTCCGGCATCAGCAGACTGCCCAGCGTGTTCCTCAGGGTCTTGCGGCGCTGCGAAAACGCAGCGGCGACGACGCGGGCAAACAGGGCCTCGTCGAGCGGCACGATTTCATCCGGCATCTTCGGGATCAGCCGCACCACGGCAGAATCGACCTTGGGCGGCGGGTCGAACGCGGTCGGCGGCACGTCGAGCAGCCATTCCAGATGGAAACGGCGCTGCAGCATGATGGAGAGCCGCCCGTAATCATTGGTGGAGGGTTCGGCGACCATGCGCTCGACGACCTCCTTCTGCAGCATGAACGTCATGTCGCGGATGGTCGCGGCAAATTCCATCAGGTGGAACAGCAGCGGCGTCGAAATGTTGTACGGCAGGTTGCCGACGATGCGCAGGTCATTGCCCAGCGCGCCGAAGTCGAATTTCAGCGCATCCCCCTCGTGTATCGTCAGGCGCTCGGCGGGCCAGGTCCTGTGCAGGCGTGCGACGATGTCACGGTCGAGTTCCACGGCATGCAGATGCGGCAGGCGCTCGAGCAGGGGGCGGGTCAGCGCGCCCAGCCCCGGCCCGATCTCGACGACGGTCTCGCCCGCTTGCGGATGGATAGTATTGACGATGGCGTGGATGACGCCGTCGTCGATGAGGAAATTCTGGCCGAAGCGTTTGCGGGGTGTATGCATTTTAGGGGCTAGGGGCTAGGGGCTAGGGGCTAGGGGTTGGGATTTGGAAGTGCGCGGCGAAGCCGCTCATTCCCTAAATCCTAGTTCCTAAATCCTAGCTCCCTTCTTCTCAATCATCTCCAAAGCCATCAGGATCGCCGCGACCAGACTACCGACTTCTGCCTTCCCCGTGCCGGCAAGATCGAGCGCGGTGCCATGGTCGACCGAGGTGCGAATGAAGGGCAGCCCCAGCGTGATGTTCACGCCGGCGCCAAAACTGGCGAATTTGAGCACCGGCAGCCCCTGGTCGTGATACATCGCCAGCACGGCGTCGCAGGGATCATGGCGAATGCGCGAGAACAGGGTGTCGGCTGGCAGCGGGCCGACCAGGCTCAGGCCCTCGGCGCGCAGACGGTCGAGTGCGGGTTCGATGATGTCGATTTCCTCGCGCCCGAGATGGCCGGATTCGCCGGCGTGCGGGTTGAGACCGGCTACGAGGATGCGTGGCCGGGCGATGCCGAATTTGCGTTGCAGGTCGGCGTGCAGGATGCGGATGACCTCGTCGAGCAGGTCGGGGGTGATGGCATCGGCCACCGCGCGCAAGGGCAGGTGGGTGGTGGCGAGCGCCACGCGCAGGCCGCCGCCGGCGAGCATCATGACCACCTTGCGGGTGCCGCTGTGGTCGGCCAGATATTCGGTGTGGCCGGTGAAGGCAAAGCCGGCGTCGTTGATGATGCCCTTGTGGACGGGCGCGGTGACGACCGCATGGTAGGTCCCGCTCATGCAGCCTGAAAGTGCGGCGTCGAGCAGGGCTAGGACGTGGAGGCTGTTGCGTGCGTCGAGCACCCCGGGGCTGACCGCGGCACCCACCGGAATGTGCCGTACATGCAGCCGGCCCGCCTGATGAGGAGGGATGACGTCACCGCTGATGAAGTCGACGGCGAGGCCGAGCTTCGCGGCGCGATCCCGCAGCACGCCGATGTCGCCCAGAACCGATAGGCGGCATGGCAAAGCCGGTTGCGAGGACAGCGCGATGCAGAGGTCAGGTCCGATCCCTGCCGGCTCGCCAGCAGTCAGCGCGAGGATGGGCGGGTCGGTGGCTTCGCTCACCTGCTCCGTACCCGTTTTATTGGAGTGGACGCAGTTCGACGTAGGCCGAATCGCGAATCTGCCGCACCCAGTCCTGGAAAGCTTCCTCGGCCTTGCGTTCGCGGATGGCCTGGCGTGCCGTCAGGCGCTTACGTTCCTGCGTGACGTCCTGGTTGCGACGCTCCAGCACCTGGATCAGATGCCAGCCGAACGGGGACTGGACGGGGCCGCTCATCTCGCCGTCTTTCAGGGCATCCATCGCCCGCTCGAATTCCGGCACGGTGTCGCCCGGGTTGATCCAGCCGAGGTCGCCGCCCTTGGCCGCACTGCCATCGTCGGAGTACTGGCGCGCGAGTTGCTCGAATGGCACGCCGTTGTCGATGCGCTCCTTGAGTTGCAGAAGACGGGAGCGGGCATCGGATTCCGAAGTCAGTTCGTTGGTCTTGATCAGGATGTGACGGGCGTGGGTCTGCGTGACGCTGAGCGTGGCATCGAGCCCGCGCTTGTCGATGAGCTTGAGGATGTGGAAGCCGTTGCCGCTTTTCAGGATCGGGCTGACCTGGCCGGGCTGCAGCGGTTTCAGGGCATCGACGAACAACGACGGCAGTTTGCCGCTGGGGCGCCAGCCGAACGCACCGCCCTGGAGCGCGTTGCTGGCGTCCGAGTAACTGGCGGACAACTGGGCGAAGTCGGCCCCCTGGGCAAGCATTCTGATGATTTCCTCGGCGCGTGCGCGGCGCGCCTGAATTTCCTCGGGCGGGGCATTTTCCGGCACGGTGATGAGGATGTGGGAGAAATTGTATTCCGTCTCCACGCCCTGCTGCGCCTGGGTCTGCAAATAGCCTTCGATTTCGGAATCGCTGACGGTGACGCGGTTGTCGACGTCGCGTTCACGTGCGCGGGCGATGAGGATCTCATTGCGGATGGTGTTGCGCATGGTGTCGAGAGACTGACCATCCCTTTCCACGGCTGCCTTCAGCCCGGCCATGTCGAGCTTGTTCTGGGCTGCGATGCGTTGCAGGGCGCGTTCGACCTGAGTTGGATCGACCCGCACGCCGGTATTGCGGGCATGCTGCTGCAGGGCGAGCTCGGTGATCATGCGTTCGAGCAACTGTTTTTCAAGCGTTTCCCGCGGCGGCAACGGGGTGTTCTGCCGCGCCAGGCTCTGTACGACCTCGTCGTAACGCTGGTCCAGTTCCTTGCGCGTGATGACTTCGTCGTTGACGACGGCGACGATGTAGTTCAGCGGCACCACGGCGGCCTGTGCCGGCAGCAGGGACGATATGGCCAGCAGAAGCGCCAGCATCCATTGTGGGCGACGCCAATCAGGGCGTTTGGAGGAATTCATTGGTAGTCCTGTATCCGGGAACACTATGTTTCAAAACTTCGAGCGGGTTCGCACCGAGGCGACCCATGCCGTTCAATTCCAGTTGCAGGAAGAACGCATCGGTCGACTGGTCTTCCTTGGTGGCAAGCCGCTGAATCACACCGCGAAGCGCCCAACACCCTCCATTGTATTCAAGACCTGCCAGGCCTTCGATCAGCTTGTTGTCCTCGAAGGAGTAGTTGTAGCGGAACATGCCGTACATGCGCTGGGTCAGCGGCCATTGTGCGGACAGGTCGATCTGGTCGGTGGATTGGTCAATGAAGCGATAGCCAAAGTTCAATGCGTGGCCATCTCTGGGGTGGTAGGAGATGCCCAGGTTCTGACGGTAGGTGGAAGAGGCCTGGGTGTCGTACTGCCAGTTGGCGGCGAAGCGCCAGTCGTGCGTGATCTGCCCGCTGACAGCGGCGAGCAGGTCGGAACTGTTGCTGGTGCGGGCGGGAACGCCGGGCAGGGTGACTTGCTGCGAGCTGAAATAGTAGCGCTGGCCAAGGGTGAACTGCAGGCGCTCGAGACCACTGGATGATTCGATGAAGCGGCTGGTAAGTGCCAGCGTCAATTGGTTGGCGTCGTTGATGCGATCGTATCCGACGAACTGGTTCTCGGTGAACATTTGCGCATAGCTGAATTCCATCTGCGCGGTATCGAATACCGGAATATCGTCCTGGTCGCGGTAGGGCGCGTAGACGTAATAGGCACGTGGTTCCAGGGTCTGCAGGTAATCGGCGCTGGCAAACTGGAACGGACGATCGAAGGTGAGGCCGCTGTCGACGCTGAGGATGGGGAGGTTGCGCGTAATGGACTGCTTGGGCGCGCTCTCGTCCAGTGCGTAGTAGGTGCTGCTCCAGCCTACTTGCGGGACGAGAAAGCCGAACGAGCTGACCAGCGGCAGGTTCAGGGTCGGATACGCCATCACCCGTGTGCCATCCGCCAGGTCGGTATCGTTCGGCGCGACAAAGCGGGTCGCCTGGGTTTCCATCTTGAACTGGAGCCCGCTGGGCAGAGACTGCTTGATTCCCAGCCGCGCAAAAGGCAGGCGCTCATAGGGCGGCGTGATCGGCTCTGCGGTGGAGTCCTGCAAGGTCTGGAAGCTTTGCACGCGCAACTCGGCATCCCAGTTTTCATGCTGGGTGAAGACCCAGGCCTCGGCATCGAGGTTGGTGAGTGAGGTAATGGCAATGCGATTGGACAGATCGCGAAAATAATCGTTGTCGGAAACCCGGACGACGGTCATGCCGGCCCGGGTATTCGCGTTCAGGCTGTATTCATTGTTGAGCGCCGCGCTCCAGCGCGTATCCTCGGCCACGCTGTCGTTGGGCAGGACCTCAAGGCTGTTTACGCCGCGGGCATTGTCCAGCATGAAGCGTGACTCGACCCCCAGCAACAGGCCACGCTTTGTCAGCAGGCGCGGGAACAGCGTCGCGTCGTAATTGGGCGCGAGATTGAGGTAGTACGGCACCGTGATGTCGACGCCGCTGCGCTCGGTGATGCCGACGGTGGGCGCCAGCACGCCGGACTTGCGCTCGTTGTTGAGCGAAAAATCCATCCACGGCGTATACAGGATGGGCCTACCCAGAAACTGCAGCGTGGCATGGCGAGCGGTGCCGACATTGCGGGTTCTATCGATATCGAGGTCGGCCACCTTGAGAAACCAGTCATCGTTGTCGACCGGACAGGTGGTGTAGGTGGCTTCCTGCAGACTGAAGCGGTCTTCGCCGATGAAATCGATGCGCTCGGCATGGCCTCGCCCACGCTGGGCTGGCAGAAAGTAGACCGGCTGGATGAGTTCGCCACTGTAATCGTCGAGTTTGAGCCTGAGAGAGTCGCCCTGAACCACCAGCGCGGGCTGCTCCAGCCGCACATCTCCCCGCGCCTCCACAAGATTCAGCGTGACGTCGTAGCGCAGCCAGTCGGCAAAAAAGTTGCCTCCGGCCTGGCGCGCTTCCACCTGTCCGCTGGCTTCGACGACGTTGGGTGCGGTCGATTCGATGACGTCGGCGGTCAGAAACAACGGCCCTGCCTGGCCAGCCACCGCCGAGCCCCTCAGTTCGACGTCCTTCTTCAGCACGAGCCCCTCCGCAACGGCCGGGCTGGCTGTCAGCAGCAATACAACGAGCGCAAAGCCGGGCAAGGAGGACAAGCGTTGTAAAATCCGGGAGTTCGTTATTCGGAGCCGCACGGCAGTGGAACGTTTGCAAGCATTACAGAACTGGGCTGCCCGACAGTTGGGGGGCGATTCGATGGATATCACCCCGGCATCGGCGGACGCCAGCTTTCGCCGCTATTTTCGCGTGACTGCCAAAGGTCGCGATTATATCGTGATGGATGCCCCACCGGCGCATGAGGATTGCCGCCCGTTTATCGCCGTGGCGCGGCTGTTTGCCGATGCCGGGGTGCATGTGCCGCAGGTGCTGGCACAGGATCTGGAGCAGGGGTTTCTGCTGCTGACCGATCTGGGCAATACCACCTATCTGTCAGCCCTCACCGAATCCACGGCCCATGAACTCTATCTGGCGTCGAACGACGCGCTGATCCGCATCCAGCAGGCGAGTCGGCCCGGCAGGTTGCCGGCATACGACCGTGCCCTGCTTGGCCGCGAACTGATGCTGTTTCCGGAGTGGTATCTGGCAAGGCATCTGGGCGTCGCCCTCAGCAAGGACCAGCAGGCCGCGCTCGATACCGTTTTCGAGCGGCTTCTCGCCAACAATCTTGCGCAGCCGCAGGTGTATGTGCACCGCGATTGGCATTCACGCAATCTCATGGTGTCCGACCCCAATCCGGGGATTCTCGATTTCCAGGACGCCGTGTACGGCCCCATCACCTACGACCTCGCGTCGATCTACCGTGATGCCTATGTGCAGTGGGACGAGGAACGGCAGCTCGACTGGGTCATCCGCTACTGGGAGCAGGCGCGTGCCGCCCGCCTGCCGGTACGTGAGGACTTCGGCGAGTTCTGGCGCGACTTCGAGTGGATGGGCGCGCAGCGCCATATCAAGGTGCTCGGCATCTTCGCGCGGCTGTACCACCGCGATGGCAAGGATGGTTATCTCAAGGACCTGCCGCTGGTGATGCACTATCTGCGGAAAGTGTGCGAACGTTACGACGAACTGAAGCCCTTGCTGTTTCTGCTCGACGCCCTGCAGGATAAGCAGCCGCAGGTAGGGTACACGTTTTGAACAAGGTGGCGATGATCCTTGCTGCCGGGCGTGGCGAGCGCATGCGCCCGCTCACCGACCAGATGCCGAAGCCGATGCTGGAGGTGGGCGGCAAGCCGCTCGTCGTCTGGCATATCGAACGTTTGCGCGCCGCAGGTTTCCGCTGCATTGTCATCAACCACGCCCACCTCGGCCAGCAGATCGAGGCAGCCCTGGGGAACGGTGCGGCATTCGGCGTATCGATCGCGTATTCGCGCGAAATCAGCGCGTTGGAGACGGCGGGGGGCATTGCGACCGCGCTGCCGCTGATCGAGAGCGAGGTGTTTCCGGTGGTGAACGGCGATATTTACTGTGAGTACGACTTCGGCCGGCTGGACGAGCCAATGGCGCGGCTGACTGAGGGGCACGACATCGCGCATCTGGTGATGGTCGATAATCCGCCGCATCATCCGCAGGGTGATTTCGTGCTGGATACCGGCCGCGTCGTTTCGTCACCGCGCGACGCTCACTGCTCACCGCTCACTTTTTCCGGCATCGGCGTCTACCATCGCGCATTGTTCGCACACACGCCGGCCGGCGAGAAAGCCCCGCTGGCCCCGTTGTTGCGGCGGGCGATCGATGCCAACCGTGCCAGCGGCGAACACTTTTCCGGTCGTTGGGAGGATGTCGGCACGCCGGCCCGCCTGAAGGCATTGGACAACGAGCTGAGACAGCACCATGCAGCCTGATTCCGCAATTTACCGTGCCCGCCGCGAGCGAATCCTGGAGCAGATGGGCGAAGGCGTGATGGTCATCGCCACCGCTGCCGAAGTGCCACGCAACCGCGATACCCACTATCCCTACCGGCACGACAGCTATTTCTACTGGCTGACAGGATTCAACGAGCCCGAGGCGGTGGTGGTGCTGGTGGGTGGCAAAGCGCCGCGCCACATCCTGTTCTGCCGCGAGCGCAACGAGGAAAGGGAGATCTGGGACGGATTCCGCTATGGACCCGCGGCGGCCCGCGAGGTCTTTGCCTTCGACGATGCCTTCTCCTTCGATGCGCTGGATGCGGAGCTGCCCGGACTGCTGGAAGACCAGCCGCTGCTGGCCTACATCATCGGTCGCGACATGAGCTGGGATGCACAAATGATGGGCTGGCTCAACACGGTACGCAGCAAGTCGCGCAGCGGCGTACAGGCACCCCACCGCCTGGTGGATGCGCGCATCTGGCTGGACGAGATGCGGCTGATCAAGGATGGTCACGAACTGGCCCTGATGCGACGCGCCGCCGAAATCTCCACCGCCGCGCATCGTGCCGCCATGCGCGCGACCCGCCCGGGTGGCCACGAATACGAGATCGAGGCGGAGCTGCTTTCGGCTTTCCGCCGCGGCGGCGCCGAGGCGCCGGCCTATACGTCCATCGTCGCCAGCGGCGCCAACGCCTGCGTGCTTCATTACGTGTTCAACAACAAGCCGCTGCGCGATGGCGACCTGCTGCTCATCGACGCCGCAGCCGAGTTCGGCAGCTATGCTGCCGACATCACCCGCACTTTTCCGGTAAACGGCCGCTTTTCGGCCGCGCAGAAGGACGCCTACGAACTGGTGCTGGCCGCACAGGCGGCGGCCATTGGTGAAGTGCGCCCGGGCAGCCACTGGAATGCCCCGCACGAGGCTGCGGTACGCGTGCTGACGCAGGGCATGGTCGACCTCGGCCTGCTTCAGGGAGAGGTCAACGGCCTGATCGAAACGAAGGCCTACAATCGTTTTTACATGCACCGCACCGGGCATTGGCTGGGACTTGATGTGCACGATGCCGGCGAGTACAAGTTGCATGGCGATTGGCGGCCGCTGCAGCCGGGCATGACGTTGACCGTGGAGCCCGGCCTCTATATTCGTCCGGCGGATGACATTCCTGAGGCCTTCTGGAATATCGGCATCCGGATCGAGGATGACGTGGCGGTGACCGAGACTGGCTGCGAGGTGCTGACCACGCCGCCGAAAACCGTGGCTGAAATCGAAGACTGGATGAACGGATGAGCGAGATGCTGATCGTCGGTGCGGGTCCCGTGGGTGCAGTCTGCGCACTGGCCCTGCAACAGCAGGGCATTGCCGCGCGCGTGCTCGAAGCGCAGCCGCTGGATGCGCGCGCCGATACCCGCACCCTGGCCTTGTCCTACGGTTCGCGTCTGATCCTCGATCGCCTCGGCGTGTGGGACAGGATCGAGGGGGCGACCCCGATCACCCGCATCCACATTTCCCAGCGCGGTGCACTCGGCGTGGCGCGGCTGTCGGCCAGCGAGGTGCAGGTGTCGGCGCTGGGCTACGTGCTGCCTTACGCTTCCCTTACGGCAGTCTTGAAGCAGGCGCTGGCCGATGCCGGCATCGCGGTCGATTACGGCGTGGCGGTGGCGGGCATCGAATCCGACACGGCCTGCGCCACGCTGCGCACGGCCGCCGGCGACACCCTCACCGCGCCGCTGGTGGTGGTGGCCGACGGTGGGCGTGGCGCGAAGGCCGCCGATCCCAAGATATCGCGCGACTACGATCAGACGGCCGTGGTATGCGACGTGCAGACCGAACTGCCGCATGGCGACCAGGCTTACGAGCGGTTTACACCCGAAGGCCCGGCCGCGCTGCTGCCGAATGGCGACCGTTACGCCCTTGTATGGACGGCCGCCAATGCCGATGCCCAGCGCATTGCCGCCTTGTCCGACGCTGAATTTCTCGACGCCCTGTATCGTCATTTTGGCGGCAGGCAGGGCCGGTTCGTGGCGGCCAGCTCGCGCAAGACCTTCCCGCTCAAGCTTGCCTACACCGGCAGCGAAGCATCCGATCGCGTGGTGCGCATCGGCAATGCCGCGCAGACGCTGCATCCGGTGGCGGGGCAGGGGTTCAACATCGGCCTGCGCGACGCCTGGGAACTGGCGGGCCTGTGCGGGGATACGCCCGCGGACGAGGTCGGCAGCGCCGACATGCTGCGTGCTTATGTGCGAGGCCGGCGCGTCGACGTGCTGGGCGGGGTCGGCTTCACCGATTTTCTGGTGCGCGTGTTTTCCAACGACATCGCGCCGCTGCGGCACGCGCGCGGGCTCGGCCTGCTGGCGCTGGAAGTGTTCCCGCCGCTGAAAAGCTTCGTCGCACGGCGGATGATATTCGGAGCGCGCGGATGAATCGGTTTAGGCATCACGTTTGCCCCCTCCCCCGCTTGCGGGGGATAAGCAGCGACTTGCCCGCTTGCGGGCTTAGTCGATTGCTTAGTAGTTCCATCAGGGTTGGGGAGAGGGGCGAAGCATGAGTGCGGAACGCTTTCAGGTCGTAATCGTCGGTGCGGGTCTGGTTGGGGCAGCCGCAGCACTCGCGCTCGGGCGGCAGGGATTGCGGGTGGCGCTGGTCGAGCGCCAGCTGCCACAGGTGCCGGACGAAATCTGGGACACACGCATCTACGCCATCAGCCCGGCCAACCAGCGCTTCCTCGAACGCCTGGGTGCCTGGCAGCGCATGGATGCCGAACGTGTCCAGCCGGTGTTCCGCATGGACGTGGCGGGCGATGCTGCCGGAGGGATCCGCCTCGACGCCTATGAATCCGGCGTGTCGCATCTGGCCGCCATCGTCGAGAGCGGGCGTCTGCAGCACGCGCTGTGGCAGGCGCTGCAGGAAGACGGCAGCGTGGCGCTGCATTGTCCGGCCGCGATCGCTTCAATCGAGCGCGGCGAGGCCTTTACCCGACTGACGCTTGCAGAAGGCACTGTGCTGGAAACCGAGCTGCTCGTCGGCGCCGATGGCGCCGCCTCTCGCATCCGTGACTGGGCCGGCCTGGGATCGACGCTGATCCCCTACGGGCAGAGCGGCGTGGTGGCGAATTTCGAATGCGAGCGCCCGCATCGTGGCACCGCCTTCCAGTGGTTCTTCGACAGCGACATTCTGGCCTGGCTGCCGCTACCGGGGAACCGACTGTCGATGGTCTGGTCAACCCGGACGCAACATGCGGACGAACTGGTCGCACTCGATGCCGCAGCCCTGGCCGACAAGGTGCGGGCGGCCGGACACGACCGGCTGGGCGAACTGAAGCTGCTGACACCCGCGGCGGCTTTTCCGTTGCGGCTGATCCGGGTCGAGGCGGTCGTGGTACCGGGCGTGGCGCTGATCGGCGACGCGGCGCACGGCGTGCACCCGCTGTCCGGGCAGGGCGTGAACCTCGGCTTCGGCGACGCCGAAGCGCTGGTCGACACGCTGGTGCAGCATCGACGCAGCCGTTGCGGCGATGTGCGGGTGTTGAATGCCTATGCCCGCCAGCGGGCCGAACCGGTGCAGCGCATGCAGGCGCTGACCCACGGTTTGCATCACCTGTTTTCCGAGCCGCGCGCTGCATGGTTGCGCAATATGGGGATGAAACTCGTCGATCAGTTGCCACCACTCAAGGCGGCGCTGGTGCGCGAGGCGATGTCCTGACTTTTTCAACCTTCTGGAGTAACGAATGAAATTCACCCCCCTGGCTCTGGCCGCAATCCTGATGTTCGCTGCGACCGCGCAGGCCAACGAGTCGGTAATCCGCAAGGCCCTGACACAACAATTCCCGGGCGCGCAGATTGCCTCGGTCAAGAAAACGCCCTACAGCGGGCTGTTCGAGGTCTACCTCGACGGTCAGCTGGTGTACGTCGATGCCAAGGCACAATACATCTTTGCAGGCGACGTGATCGATCTCAAGAGCCGCAACAACCTGACCCAGGCGCGCCTCAACCAGTTGCAGGCGGTCGACTGGAAGACCTTGCCGCTCGACAATGCGCTCAAGACCGTCAAGGGCGACGGAACGCGCAAGCTGGTGGTGTTTTCAGACGTAGACTGCCCTTATTGCCGCAAGTTCGAGGCGGAACTGGCCAAGGTCGACAACATCACCATCTACACCTTCCTGTATCCGATCGAGGGCCTGCACCCCAAGGCCATCCAGGCCTCGAAGCAGATCTGGTGTGCGCCCGATCGCAACAAGGCGTGGAATGACTACATCACGGGCGGCGGCCTGCCGAAGAACGACGGCCAGTGCGCCAATCCTGTCGACGCCACCATCGCGCTCGGCAACAGGCTGAAGATTTCCGGCACGCCGACGATCATTTTCGCCAACGGCCAGCGGGTGCCGGGCATGGTGCCCGCCCCCCAGCTGGAGCGCCTGCTCGCCTCAAACGCCAAGTAAGCATGAGCCGGGATTTCTGGGACGAGCGGTATTCGACAGACGCCTATATCTTCGGTACCGCACCGAATGTCTTTCTGGCCAGCCAGGCCGGGCTGATCCGACCCGGCATGCGCGCGCTGGCGATTGCCGACGGCGAAGGCCGCAACGGCGTGTGGCTTGCCGGGCAGGGCGTGCAGGTACATGCGATCGACGTATCGCCGGTGGCGATCGAGAAAGCCCGCAAGCTGGCGGCCGAACGCGGTGTGACGCTGGAATTCCAACAGGCCGATGTGCTGAACTGGACCTGGCCGCAGGCGGCCTATGATCTGGTGGTCGCCATCTTCATCCAGTTCGCACCGCCCGCCGAGCGCGAGCGTATCATCGAGGGCATTCGCACGAGCCTCAAGCCGGGCGGGCTGCTGGTCCTGCAGGGCTATACGCCGAAGCAGGTCGAGTTCGCCACCGGCGGCCCGCCCCAGGCCGCCAACATGTATACGGCCGGGCTGTTGCGCGACTGGTTCGGCGAATGGGACATCCTCCACCTGCACGAACATGAATCCTTCATCAGCGAAGGCAGCCATCACCATGGCATGTCCGCCTTGATCGATCTGGTCGCGCGCAAGCCCGGATGAGTCGGGGGCGTCGACTGCCCCCGCATTCCCGCCTCGACGCCCCCTGCCGGTGACGGCTACACTGGTGCTCTCGACCCTCTCCATCATTCCTGGATCGCCCGCTCTATGAACCCTCGCATCCTGTTTCTGGTGCCTTTGCTCGTTGCGTCACTCGCAGGCTGCCGGCCTGCCGTCGACGACAGGTTTCAGGGCTACGTGGAGGGCGAGCCCATTCTGGTGGCGGCCCAGCAAAGCGGGCAGTTGACTTCACTCAGCGTCGAGCGGGGCGATGCAGTCAAGACCGGTGAGTCGCTGTTCAGCCAGGACCGGGCCACCGAAGCGGCCAGCGTCAGCCAGGCCCGTGGCCAGCTGGCCCAGTCGCGGGCCCAGCTCGGCAATCTGGCCACGGGCAAGCGCCCACCGGAAATTGCGGTCATCGAAGCCCAGCTCAGGGATGCGGAAGCGAGGCGAAATCTGTCTGCCGAGCAACTGGACCGGCAGCAGGCACTGGTCGCCAAAGGCTTCGTCAGCGCCGAATCCCTTGACGCGGCGCGCACACAACTAGCGCGGGATGAAGCCGCCATCGCGCAGATGAAAGCCGAGTTGGCGAGCGCGCACCTGCCCGGTCGCAAGGACGAACGGGCAGCGGCCCAGGCGCAGGTTCTGGCCAGCGAGGCTGCGCTCGCGCAGAGCACGATCCGGCTCGAGCAGAAGTCGCAGCACGCACCCGTTTCCGGGCAGGTGCAGGACATCTACTACCGGACCGGCGAATGGGTCGCCCCGGGTCAGGCAGTCGTCTCCATTTTGCCGCCCGAAAATATCAAGGTCCGCTTCTTCGTGCCGGAAGCAAGCCTCGGGGGTCTGCGAACGGGGCAAACGGTCGAGGTTCATTGCGACGGCTGCCCGACGCCCCTGCAGGCCACCATCCGTTTCATCAGCACCACCGCGGAGTTCACGCCGCCGGTCCTGTTCAGCGAAAAGAATCGCCACCGGCTGGTCTATCTGGTCGAAGCCTGGCCGCAGCCGAAGGATGCCGCCCAGCTGCACCCGGGCCAGCCGGTGGATGTGTCGCTGCAGCTCGCCCGGCAATGAACGGCGAGTACGCCATCGATGTGCATGGCCTGAGCAAATCCTTCGGCCACAAGCGTGTCGTCAACGGCCTGAGCCTGCGCGTGGAAAAAGGCGAGATCTACGGTTTTCTCGGCCCCAACGGCAGCGGCAAGACCACCTCCATCCGCATGCTGTGCGGCCTCTTGACGCCGGACGAGGGCAGCGGCACCTGCCTCGGTTTCGACGTGCGCAGCCAGAGCGCCGAAATCAAGAAGCAGGTGGGCTACATGACCCAGCGCTTCAGTTTCTACGAAGATCTTTCCATTCGCGAGAACCTCGACTTTGTCGCGCGTCTCTATGCAATGCCGAACCGCAAGCAAACCGTGCAGGCCGGCATGGAAGACCTGGGACTGGCGGATCGGGCGGACCAGCTGGCGGGCACGCTGTCCGGCGGCTGGAAACAGCGGCTGGCGCTGGCCGCCTGCATGCTGCACCGCCCCCGGCTGCTGCTGCTGGACGAACCGACCGCGGGCGTCGACCCCAAGGCGCGGCGCGATTTCTGGGACGAGATTCATCGGCTGGCAGGGCAGGGCATCAGCGTGCTGGTGTCGACCCACTACATGGACGAAGCAGCGCGCTGCCATCGCCTGGCCTACATCGCCTACGGTAACCTGCTGGCATCCGGCTCGCCGGAGGCGCTCATCGCGCAAAGCGGCCTCGCCTCGTTCGACGTCAAGGACGACGACCCGGCGCTGGCCGAACGCCTGCGCAAGCTGCCGGGGGTGCAGCAGGTCGTCGCCATGGGCAACCTGTACAGCGTCAGCGGCCGTGACGGCGCCTTGATCGAGCAGGGTCTTGCCAGCTTGCCCGGCCTGCGGTTCGAGCGGGCTGAAACGGGACTGGAGCAGGTCTTCATCCAGCTCATGGAAAACGTGCAGGACGCGCCGCCATGAAATTTCCGCTCGCCTGGAACCGCCTGTGGGCCATCGTGCTGAAGGAATTCGTGCAGATGCGGCGCGACCGCATCACCTTCGCCATGATGGTCGGCATCCCGGTGATGCAGCTGATCCTGTTCGGCTTCGCCATCAACACCGATCCCAAGCGCCTGCCGACCGTGGTGTTCGATGCCAGCCCCAGCGCCTACACCCGCAGCCTGGTGGCGAGCCTCGAAAACAGTGGCTATTACGACGTACTCCCGCCCCCGGAAACGGTGGCCGAGGCGCGCGAGGCCATGGCCATCGGCGAGGTCCAGTTCATCGTCTCCATCCCGCCGGATTTTTCGCGGCAGCTGGTGCGCGGCGAGAAGCCGGCGCTGTTGCTGGAGGCGGATGCCTCCGACCCGGCCGCCACCGGCAATGCCATTTCGGCACTGGCGAACCTCAACCAGAGCGCGCTGCAGCATGACCTCAAAGGCCCCCTGGCCCGTCTTGGCACCGCGCCACCGCCGTTCGAGATCCGCATCCAGCGCAACTACAACCCCGAGGGCATCACGCAGTACAACATCGTCCCCGGCCTCATGGGCACCATCCTCACCATGACCATGATCATGATGACCGGCATGGCCATGACCCGCGAGCTGGAACGCGGCACCCTGGAAAATCTGCTGGCCTTCCCGGTGCATCCGCTGGAAGTGATGATCGGCAAGATCCTGCCCTACATCATCGTCGGCTACATCCAGGTCACGGTCATCCTGGTCGCCGCCTATTTCCTGTTCGACGTGCCGATCGCGGGCAGCCTGCCGTTGCTGCTGGCCTGCGTTCTGGTGTTTCTGGCCGCCAACCTCACCGTCGGCATGATGTTCTCCACCATCGCCAAGAGCCAGCTGCAGGCCATGCAAATGACCTTTTTCTTCTTCCTGCCGTCGATGCTGCTGTCCGGCTTCATGTTCCCCTTCCGCGGCATGCCGCACTGGGCGCAGATCATCGGCGAGGGGCTGCCGCTGACCCACTTCCTCCGCATCGTGCGCGGCATCATGCTGAAGGGCAACGGATGGGCCGAGACCTGGCCCAATGTCTGGCCGCTGCTGGTATTCATGGGTGTGGTCATGCTGATCGGGTTCAAGCGCTATCGGAAGACGCTGGATTGATCCCTTCATGGCGCGCACATCTCCCGACCCAATGAGTCTCCCTGAAGCAGCGCCATGCTGACCTTCCTGAGCGTGGCTTTGCTGATCTACGGATCCATGCATGCCTATGCGCTGGGCAAGCTATGGACGGCCTTTCCGCATTCACCGGCGCTGGGTTGGATGCTCGCGCTGGCGGCCATCGTTCTGACCTTTTCCCCGCTGCTCGTCTGGTTCCTGGAAAGACATGGCTGGCATCGCATCACCGTCGCTACCGCGTGGGTGAGCTATACGTGGATGGGATACCTGTTTCTGTTCCTTTGCATTGGCCTGCTGTTTGACCTCGGCCATGCGCTCGCCACGCTTCTGAATTTCACTTGGCCCCTGAACGAAGCGAAGGCGTTCCGAGTCGTGAGCCTGCTCGCACTTGTCATGCTGGGCTATGGCTTCATCGAGGCGCGGCAGATACAGATCAAAGAAGTGCACATCAGCACACCCAAACTCACCTCCGGACGCGTCACCATCGCACAGATTTCAGACCTCCATCTCGGCATCATGCTGGGAGAGGAATTTCTCGACCGCGTCATCGCCAAACTGCGCCAGATCCATCCCGACATCGTCGTGGCGACCGGAGACATCGTCGACGGGCAAGGCGACAACCTTGCTGCGCTGGCCCGGCACTTCAGGTCCTACCAGCCGCCGCTCGGTAACTACGCGGTGACCGGAAATCACGAAACTTACGCCGGACTGGAAAGCTCCCTGGAATTTCTGCGCAACGCGGGCTTCAGGGTGTTGCGCGGCGAGTCGGCCAAGGCGGGCGGCATCGTTCTGGTGGGCGTCGACGATCCCAGTGCAGCAACTTCAGAACGGTCCGACACGCTGGATGCGAGCGAGGCATCCGCTGCGGCCGCGTCGGGTGACTTCATCGTCCTGCTCAAACACCAGCCAGTGGTGGACAAGGACTTGCCATTCGATCTGCAACTCTCCGGACATGTCCACGGCGGGCAGATATTTCCCTTCGTCTACCTGACCCGGCTGTCCTATAGCGCGCGCACCGGCCTCACCGGTCTCGCCGATGGGCGACAGCTGTACGTCAGTCGTGGCACCGGCACCTGGGGGCCGCCGATACGTCTGTTCGCCCCGCCGGAAATCACGCTGATCACGATCGCGAGCACAAACGAATGATCGACTGCCGGCATGGCCCCGATCAGCGCTGTTGATCATGGGGGATGACAGGCGCCGGCGCGACGCTCACGACGGCGGTGTCAGTTCCTGCAAGATCGCATCTTCCCTCGCTTGGAACAGGACGATCACTGCGTGAGTTGAGGACTGTTTGGCAGCGGGATGGTGGGCGAATTGGCTTCTCGCACCTTGCTCACATCGAACACGAAATATTCGGTGTCGCCGAAACAGCTCGACGGGATGAACCTGTGCTGCTGGTAATTCAGCACCACGCGCTCGCCGGCGAGCGCGTTGATGCGGCGTGCCGTGGCGTCGTCGGGGACCGTGAAAGTGAACTTCTCCGTGATCGCACCGGGCATGGTGACCAGGGCCAGTTCGCCTTCCCAGGTCTTGCACAGCCAGCCCTTCTTGGAGAGTTTCTGTACATAGCCTGCGCGTTCGCCTTCGGAATAGGTCCAGTGAAGGGTCAGCCATGCCCACCCCAGGGTCAGCAGGATCAGCACGCCGAGGGTGGCGACAGCGCTGCGCAGCAGGGTGCTTTTCATGGGACAGCCCGGTATTTGGATGGCGAGTAGTTTAGCAGTCCGGGTCGTGCCGACGGCGCCTCTTCCGCAAACCGAGGCCGTCGCTTAACGCTTTCGCTGTTCGCCGGTTCGCGCGCTTGAACCCGCGGCCGGCGCGCGCTTGCGTGCTTCGTTTCACCGCGCTGCGGACATCGAAGCGGTGGCGCACCGATCGGGCGCGCGTAGGGCACACGCTTTGCGGCGACGCGGCTTTTCGGCTACCGTGGCATGCATCGATGGAGACCAGAAACATGGCAAGACGCATTGTTCTGTACGTCCTGCTGAGCCTCACAACCGGGATGCCAGCGGCGCAATCCGCTGTGCCGGAGCAAGCGGACTGTGCCGCGCTGCTGAGCCTCGGACCAGAAGCGTTCTCGCAATTGGTGCAACAACTGGAAGTGGAACAAAAACAGGGGGGCGGGGTGAACCTCGACCGGCTTGCCGCCTGTGGCCTCGATGACGAGGCGCTGCGCCAGCGGCAGTGCGGCAAGGCCTACAACCAGCAAAATCTGGAATTTCTGTTGCGCTACTGCCGCTATGAAGCCTGGTCGCTGGCCCGCGCGCAGTGCGAGCGCGCCCTCGACACCATCTCTCCGCGCTACGTCGATTTCTGCCGCGCCTTCGGGCGCGAGTGAGATTTGCCCCGGGGCAGGCCTGGATAGGTTCATGCCCGTTCTGAGATTGTCCATGTCAGCGGGTCAGGGTTTACCCCTTCGAAGTCATGTGTCCCGGCCTTTTCGGTCTGTCATCACCCGCCACAAACGGACACGCATCAACGTCCGCTAATCAAGCTGCTGGATTGGCGCTTTCGACCCCGGTGACTCATTCGAGCTTCCGCACTGAAAGAAACGCTTCGAGGCGTGGCGCCGACAGGCTGCGGTCTCCCCAAGCGGCGGCACATCGGCCCGAGAGGTCACTATTGAACTTCTAACGCCACAAACCCATTAGCGCGTCCTGTAGGAAAACTCGCTGAGTGTCATCAGACCCTCCGCTTTGGAAATGTCGCCGCCGGCCCCAACCCTGACTGCCGACTCAACCGCCCCGGTCCGCGAGACCATTTGGCCGGTTCCGCTGACGCCATCGAATTTGCCTGTTCCGCCGTTGAAATCCAGACGTCCCGCGCAGGAACCGATCTGACCTTGACAGGAGTAAGTTGCGTACACCATGCCCATCCCTCCCTTGGCGACAATAGCGCAACGACCTTCGCTCCGGGTATTTCCGCCCTCGACGTCTATCTCATAGAGCATCGGACACAGCATAAAGGCGCCATCGAGTGTCCCCGCGCCGTTGTCCGCATATAGCGTTCCCTTGACCTCACCAACGAACATCAGGGTCTTGGGCGCCACCTCGTAGACTTTCCCATGCGCGTCCCAGGGAAGGAGAAGCGTGCCCTTGAACTCGTCCGCGCCGGCGAAGCCGCTACAGCAGGCGAGCGTCGCTGCAACAATGATTTTCGCGGCTCGTACCCCCCTCGTGTGATGCATGTGCTTGTTCATTCGATCTACTCCTTCGTAACTAGGGAACGGGCTTGCAGGGGCTTTAGTAACTCCTGATGATGGGCGCCCTGCCCGCGACACGGTTCAAGGTCTGTGCGAATTTCTGCGCGCATGGCGGCGGTTTGAAGGTCATCTTGTGGCCCTCCCTGCTGAGGTCCTCCGCCAGGATTGGCTGACAGTACAATCCGTGGTTGGCCTCTTGATCGATGGTGATCCTGTAGTCATCGAGGGACAAGCCCGCAGTCAGGCCGAAATTGCTCGAGTAGGTCACGAGTTGCGCGCCCAAGCTCCGCTTTTGCGCTTCCTGCGCCGGGGATTTGCCGGCAAGTAGCCCCATCAAGGCCTCGTGCGTCTTGGCGACGATCATCATGTCGATGGTCTGCATGCTGAAATGCGGGCCAACGCTTGTCACGCGCGCAGAAACGATGATCGGGTAACTCCAGTGCCCGTCCGACTGCCGATAGCTCAAGAGCCCCTTGCCTTGCGCAGCGGTGACGAAGAAGCCGACTTTGGTGACATGGGGAAACGTGATCACGGCATACGCATCGCTCACCGCGGCCTGAATCTTGGCCTGCGTATCGCCCGAACCCAGGAAAATCCTCAGCAGGGCACCTTCGGCATCGTTCAACTGACTCTCCACCGCTGGCTCCGGCTGGCAGCTTGACAATGTCTGGGTAGGCGACTGGGGATTGATCCCCTCGCTCTGTTGCTGAGCCGCCAAACACAGGCCGGGAAAAATCAGCGGCCATAGCAACACGTAAACTGCAGAACGCCGCTTGTATGTGTGGGCCATTACCGATTCTCCGATCACTTTTTATAAACATAGCCCACATTTACCGGCTCTCAATTAATCACCGTGCGCCTGTTCTGCGCGTGCCAGTTCGCGCAATCCATCCAGTGCCTGTCTCAAGGTGGCGTTGCCGCTGTCGCGCGGATACACCATGTAGGCGGGCAACCTGAATTGCGGGCTGTGCGGCACGCGCCACAACTGGCCGGACTCGATATGGCGCCGAACCAGCCGCTGTGGAAAATAGCCGCTGCCGCCGTAGGTCAGCAGTTGCTGCACCCCCAGCCAGCCGATGTTGGCGACCAGTGCGGGAGGGCCTGTCTCGGGATGAAGGTCGCTGAACTGGGCGTGGAATTCCGGGCCCCAGTCGATATGGATGTAGCCCGTGTCCGGCCAGCCCCGCGCGAGATCGCTGGTCACCAGCAGCAGGGTCTCGTCGAACAGCAATTCCACCATCAGCCCGGGGCGTGAAGTCGGCGTGTACATCACGCCGATGTCCACCGTCCCTTCGATCAGTCCCTGCATGATGTCCGGCTCGAAGCCGATCTCCAGTCGCAGCGACACGTCCGGCGCGGCCTCGCGCATCCAGGCCACCCAGTGCGGCAGGAAGCCTTCCCACACGGCGATGCGGCCGGACAGGGTCAGCACGTCGCGAAATCCCTGCGGCAGGCCGACGTCATGATGCGCCTGCTCTACGGTGCGTACCAGGTTCTTGGCGTGGCGCAGGAAACGCTTGCCAGATGGCGTCAGTTCCGCGCCATTGCGGCCCCGCTGGAACAAACGCGCGCCGAGCGAGGTTTCGAGCGTGTGGATGCGCGCGCTCACGGTCGACTGGGTGACGTGCAGGCGGCTGGCGGCAGCAACGAAGTTGCCCGTGGCGGCCACCATCAGGAAGGTGCGTGCGAGTTCGGTGTCCATGCTTTATATATCGGTTTTATCGATATTAGACAGCAAATTTTATCGTTAGATGAATATATAAGCTTTCCGTAAACTAGCCTCATCGCAACTCTGAGGAACTTGTCATGAAACAAACAACTGATTCTGCGGCTTTGTTGCCCGAACGCGATGCCGAGGGCTACCTGGTGGAGCCCGGCGACTGGGACGAGGACGTGGCCAGGGCCCTGGCGCAGGACGAGCACATCGAGCTGAACGATGACCATTGGGAGGTATTGCGTTTCATGCGCGATTACTACGAAGAGCACCAGGTCGCGGCCGATGCCCGCTTCGTCATCAGGCATCTGGCCGAACGCATGGGCCGTGAGGCGCAAAAGCAGCTGTTCGTGCTGTTCCCCTACGGCTATGTCAAGCAGGCCTGCAAGATCGCGGGCATGCGGCGCCCGCGTGCCTGGAGCACGGGTTGAGAATGATGATTCTTGGTGAATGCTGTGCGGGTGTCGCCCCGGTTAGGCCGGCGCGGAGGTGCGCCGGCGGGTGCCGCGAGCCGGCAGGTTCACGCGAATGGTAAGCAAACTGGCCTATTCGGTCTCCGAACGCGAACACTGGATTTCGGCCAGCGGGGGGCTGTTCGGCATCCTCGCCGTGGTTTGGCTGAGTCAGGTCTGGCTGGGCGGACATGGCGGCATCCTCCTCGTCTCGTCGATGGGCTCGGCGGCGGTGCTGCTGTTCGCCGCACCACACGGCGCGATGTCGCAGCCGTGGCCGCTGTTCGGCGGCAACCTGGTGTCGGCGGCGATCGGCGTCGCCTGCGTGCGCTGGCTGGGCAACGAACCCATGCTGGCGGCCGCGCTGGCGGTGTCGCTGTCGATCGGCGCGATGTACGGGCTGCGCTGCCTGCATCCGCCCGGCGGCGCAACCGCGCTTTCGTTCGTGCTCGGCGGGGACACGGCCCACGCGCTGGGTTACGGATTCGTGCTGAGCCCGGTGCTGCTGAACGTGGTTGCCATTTTTGCCGTGGCCGTGGTGTTCAACTACCCGTTTGCCTGGCGGCGCTATCCGCAAAGCTGGGTGCGCCGTTCGGAAGCGGATGCGGAACCGCCCAGGGAAAGCATGATTCCGCACAGCAGTCTGGTCTATGCGCTTTCGCAGATCGACACCTTCGTCGACGTCAGCGAAGAGGATCTGCAGCGCATCTATGCGCTGGCGCTGGCGGGGCCGCCGGCGGCAGGCCACGCCGTGCGACTCGATTCCGCGAGCGCCCGGAACTGATTTCGCCGCGGAAAAGCAGGCCGCGCGCATTCTTCATGCAATAGCAGCGGGCGCAGCCCGGCAAGCGTCTCATTCGGGGCGCCTGCTGCGTCGCCGGGCGACGAGGTGAACGACAAGCGCCAGCGTCACGACTGCCAGCATGCCCCAGTGTTCGACGCGATGCAGGCCGGCGACATGGCGTTCGATCAGGGCACCGAAGGCGTAGCCTGCGCTGGCGACGAGAGGCGCCCACAGCAGCGCCGAGAGCAGGTTGAGCAACAGAAAACGCCGCCATGGAATGCGACTCATGCCCACCGCGATCGGCAGCGCGATGCGCAGGCCCCAGGCAAAGCGCATGGCAAGCAGGGTTGTCGTCGGGTGGCGCTCGATCAGGGCAAGCGCGCGGCGGACCTTGCTGCCCAGCCTCGGGTGACGGTGAAGCAGGTTGCGGCGCTGGTAGCGGCCGAGCAGAAACCACCCCAGGTCGCCGATCACGGCCCCGAACGTGGCAACTGCAACCACCGCAGCCAAATCGAGGTAGCCGCGATGCGCGGCATACCCCGCCAGCAGCAGCACGGTTTCGCCCTCCAGCAGGCTGCCGGCGAAGACGGCGATCAGGCCATATTGCGCAATCAGTGCGGAGAGAGCCATGCACGGGATTGTAGGCTGTGCAGGGTTTCGTTGTGTTCGTCCAGCGGCTGAGTGTGGGAACGGGAACTGTTTTGCGATCGGAGGGATCAATGCTCAAGCTTGCAACCTGTTTGAAGGATGGATGCGTGAAACCCCCTGCCCGAACCCTGCCAGTCAAGACCCTCGCGGCGGCCGCATTGTTCGCCCTCGGCGGGGCAACCCATGCCTTGCTTTCGCCAGCGCCACATGCCGGTCTGCCGACGACACCTGCGGCGGCTGGCGCCGCCGCTCCGGTGCCGGCCGGATTGCCGGATTTCACGCCGCTGGTACAACAGACTGCGGCGGCAGTAGTGAATATCAGCGTCACCTACGGGAAGTCGCCGCGCGCGGCATTGCGCGGGATTCCTGATGACTTGCAGCAATTCTTCCGCATGCCACCCGAGGCGGAAGCCGAGCGGAGCGGCGTCGGATCCGGTTTCGTGATCGAGCCGGACGGCTACATTCTGACCAATGCGCATGTGGTGGACGGCGCACGCGAGATCAACGTGAAATTCAGCGACAAGCACGAGCTGAGCGCGCGGGTGATCGGTGTCGATCCGCTGTCCGACATGGCGCTCATCAAGGTCGATGCCCATGACTTGCCGACGGTGAAAATCGGCCACGCCGACACCTTGCGCGTGGGGCAGTGGGTACTGGCGATCGGCTCGCCGTTCGGCTTCGAGCAGTCGGCTTCGCAAGGCATCGTCAGCGCGCTCGGCCGCAGCCTGCCGGGTGATGCCTATATCCCCTTCGTGCAGACCGACGTGCCGATCAATCCGGGCAACTCGGGCGGCCCGCTGATCGATCTGGCCGGCCGCGTGGTCGGCGTCAACGCGCAGATTTACAGCAACAGTGGCGGCTATCAGGGTGTGGCGTTCGCCATCCCCATCGACGTCGCAATGCGGGTAGCGGCCCAACTGAAGGCGGACGGCAAGGTCACGCGCGGCTGGCTCGGGGTCGGCATCCAGCAACTGAACCAGGACCTCGCTACCTCGTTCAAGCTGAACGAACCGGTGGGCGCGCTGGTGGCGTCCGTCGAGCCTGGCAGCCCGGCAGCGATGGCGGGGCTGAAGCCGGGCGACGTCATCCAGCGCTACGACGGCAAGGCCATCATCGAGGCGGGCGACCTGCCGCCCCAGGTCGCGCTGACGCCGCCCGGACACGACGCCGCGCTCGAGGTCTGGCGTAATGGCCGCTCGCTCGGGATCGACGTCACGGTGGCGCGCCTGCCCGAACGCATCGCGAAAAAAGGCTAGTCGAGGAAAGGCGGGCGCTTCAGTTCATCCAGCAGGCTGGAGCGGTCGTCGCCGTGTTCTTCTGGCATCTCCAGGCCCATGCCCTCGAGGCCGGCGCCGAGCATGGCCAGCGCCGCGAGCATCTGTTCCTGCCAGTTTCCGTTCATGGCTTCACCCTCCTTCTGCTCATAGATAGCGGATGCGGCTGCGCAGTTCATCGATGCCTGTCGCGGCATCGCGCAGCGTGCTGCCGTCTTCGGCCGTTCCGACGATCACGCCCTTGCCCGATACCGGGATGATCGTGTCGATCTGGAAGCGCCAGGTCGTGCCGCGCAGGAAGCATTCCTCATCGAAATACAGGCGGTCGCCTGCCGTGCCGACGGCATCGGATTCGAGCGTGTCATAACCGACCAGCCGCACGATGTCGGCGCGGTCGTCGATGTCGACAGACTCGATGGCCCGGTTTTCGGGGTCGATCAGAATGGCTTTCATATCTCTGGAACCTCATTATTTACACGTTCAATTCAAGCGCCCGCCCCGCTCGGGACGGGCGTGCCTAACGATCAACCGAGATCAAAGCGATCCAGATTCATCACCTTGGTCCATGCCGCCACGAAGTCGCGCACGAACTTCTGCTGCGCATCCGAACTGCCGTAGGCTTCAGCCAGGGCGCGCAGCTGCGAATTGGAACCGAAGACGAGATCGACACGGGTGCCGGTCCACTTCCTTTCGCCGCTCTTGCGGTCGGTCCCTTCGAACACGTCTTCATCCTTCGACACCGGCTTCCACGCCGTGCCCATGTCGAGCAGGTTGACGAAGAAATCGTTGGTCAGGGCGCCTGGCCGCTGGGTGAAGACCCCGTGCTGGGTCTGGCCGACATTCGCGTTCAGCGCGCGCATGCCACCCACCAGCACCGTCATCTCGGGCGCGGTGAGCGTCAGCAACTGCGCCTTGTCGAGCAGCAATTCCTCGGCCGAGACGGCGTACTTGCCTTTCTGGTAGTTGCGGAAGCCATCGGCGATCGGCTCGAGCACGGCGAACGATTCCACGTCGGTCTGGTCCTGCGACGCGTCCATGCGGCCCGGCGTGAAGGGGACCGTCATGGCATGGCCCGTCTGCTTGGCTGCGGCTTCGACCCCGGCGGAGCCGGCCAGCACGATGAGGTCGGCCAGCGAGACCTTCTTGCCGGCGGATTGCGCGCCGTTGAACTCGGCCTGGATGGCTTCGAGCTTGCCCAGCACCTTGGCCAGTTGCGCCGGCTGGTTGGCTTCCCAGTCCTTCTGCGGCGCGAGACGGATGCGCGCGCCGTTGGCGCCGCCACGCTTGTCGGAACCACGGAACGTCGACGCCGAAGCCCAGGCGGTCGAGACCAGTTCTGAAACACTCAGCCCGGACCCCAGTACCCTGGCCTTGAGGGCGGCGACGTCCACATCGTCCACCAGTTCATGATCGACAGCGGGGATCGGGTCTTGCCAGATCAAGTCTTCCGCAGGCACTTCGGGGCCGAGATAACGCGACTTCGGTCCCATGTCGCGGTGGGTCAGCTTGAACCAGGCACGCGCGAAGGCATCGGCGAACGCTTCCGGATCCTTGTGGAAGCGCCGTGCGATCGGCTCATAGATCGGGTCCATGCGCATCGCCATGTCCGCATCGGTCATGATGATCGGCACTGTTTTCGAGGCATCGTGCGCGGCCGGGGCCATGTTGCGGTCGGTCGCCTGCTTGGGCGTCCACTGCCAGGCACCCGCCGGGCTCTTGGCGTTCACCCAGTCGTTGCCGAACAACATGTCGAGATAGCTCATGTCCCACTGGGTCGGTGTCGGCGTCCACGAGCCTTCCAGCCCGCTGCCGATCTGGTCGCCGCCCTTGCCGCTCTTGAAGCTGCTCTTCCAGCCCAGGCCTTGCGCCTCGATCGGGGCCGCTTCGGGTTCCGGGCCCACGTGCGTGGCCGAACCGGCGCCGTGGCATTTGCCGAAGGTGTGCCCGCCGCAGGTCAGCGCCACCGTTTCTTCGTCGTTCATCGCCATGCGCGCGAAGGTCTCGCGCACCAGGCGGCCTGATTCGAGCGTATCGGGTTGGCCGCCCGGGCCTTCCGGATTGACGTAGATGAGGCCCATCTGCACGGCGGCGAGCGGGTTCTCGAGGTCGCGTCCGTCGGCAAAGCGCGCCTTGTCGTCCAGCCACTTTTCTTCATTGCCCCAGTAGACGTCGATCTCCGGTGCCCAGAGGTCTTCGCGACCGCCTGCGAAACCGAAAGTCTTGAAGCCCATCGATTCCATGGCGACGTTGCCGGCGAGAATGATGAGGTCGGCCCAGGAGATCTTCTTGCCATACTTCTGCTTGATCGGCCATAGCAGCCGGCGCGCCTTGTCGAGGTTGACGTTGTCGGGCCAGCTGTTGAGGGGGGCGAAACGCTGGTTGCCGTGGCCTGCGCCGCCGCGGCCGTCACCCGTGCGGTAGGTGCCCGCGCTATGCCAGGCCATGCGGATGAAGAACGGGCCGTAGTGGCCGTAATCCGCCGGCCACCAGTCCTGCGAGTCGGTCATCAGGGCGGTGAGCTCCTGCTTCACGGCCGCGAGGTCGAGGCTCTTGAACGCCTCGGCGTAGTTGAAGTCCTCGCCCATCGGGCTGGACTCGCGGGTATGCTGGTGCAGGATTTCGAGGTGCAGCTGCTCGGGCCACCACTGGTGATTCGAGGTACCGCTTCCGGCTTTGTGAACAAACGGGCACTTGCTTTCAGACATGGCTGTCTCCTGTTGCTATTCAACTCCACACTAGAGTCGTTTCATTTAAGACCATGTTCGGAAATGTAACCAATGAATAGTCTAGAATGATTCGATTGATAAAATCGAATGCCTCGCCATGACCCTGCAGGAACTGCGATACCTGGTTGCACTCGCCGATCACGGCCACTTCGGGCGCGCGGCCGAGGCCTGCTTCATTACCCAGTCGACGCTGTCGACCCAGATCAAGAAGCTCGAGGATTTCCTGGGGGTGACGCTGTTCGACCGCAGTCTGAAGCGCGTTACGCCGACGCCGATTGGCCAGGAAATTCTTCGGGCGGCGCGCAGCATCGTCGAGGAAGCCGAGCGCATACGGGAACTGGCCAGGCACGCTCAGGATCCGATGTCGCGCACGCTGCACCTCGGCGTGATTCCCACGCTGGGGCCATATTACCTGCCGCACGCGCTGACGCTGGTGCACAGGAAGCACCCCGGCCTGCGGCTGCTGCTGCGCGAGGAGATGACGCCGCAAATCCTCGAGCATCTGCTCGACGGCAAGCTCGATGCGGGGCTGCTGGCGCTGCCGGTCACCGACGACGGCCTGCGTGTCGAACCGCTGTTCTACGAGCCGTTCTATGCGGCGCTTCCGGTTGGTCACGCGCTTGCCGGGCGCGACGTGCTGAAAGTGACGGACATCATGGCGGAGAAGTTGCTGCTGCTCGACGAGGGCCACTGCCTGCGCGACCAGGCGCTCGATGTGTGCGGCACCGGATCGCGCGGTCGCGAGGAAGTGCGTGCCACCAGCCTGGAGACGCTGCGCCAGATGGTGGGCATGGGGCTGGGCCTGACCCTGCTGCCAGCGCTGGCAGTCGATGCCGGCCCGCGCATCAGCAAGAAGACGGTCGAGATCCGGCCATTCAAATCGCCGCCGCCGGGGCGTACCATCGGCCTGGTCTGGCGCAAACGTGCACCGTTTCCCGAGACCTTCGAACGTCTCGCCGCGACGCTCAAAGCCAGTTTGCCATCCGAAGTGGAGCCTGTCTGATGTCCGACCTCAACGATCCGCGCGTCTTCTTTGCCGCCGAACGCACGCTCATGGCCTGGAATCGCACCGGCCTCACACTGATGGCCTTCGGCTTCGTTCTCGAACGCTTCGGCCTGTTTCTTCATATGCTGCGGCAATCGCCCAGCCAAACGGGGCGGGACTTTTCATTCTGGATCGGCGTCGCTTTCATCACGCTTGCGCTGATCGTGATCGGATTCTCCATCGTGCAGTTCAGGCGCGTGCTGGTCACGCTCAAACCGATCGAAATCCCGGCGCGCTATTGCACCTGGTCGGGGATCGCGATGAACCTGTCGGTGGTGTTGCTCGGCATCGCGCTGCTGGCCTACCTGTTTTCCGAACTCTAGCCATCCGCCGCCGCCGGGGCGGGACGGCCGAAGCGGCGCGTCATTGGCCGGAACGCGGCGACACACTGATCATGATGGTGCGATCCACGCCGCTGTCCGGGTGCTGCACGTTGACATAGGCGACATCCGGTCTGAAAGGATCGAAGTACAGACCGCTGCTTTCCGCGCCGACGGTGGACAGGCTGGCCCACTTGCCGAGGGCTTCGGCCACGCCGTCATGATTCTCGTCCCGCGCGAACCAGATGTCCTCGATGCCGCCCGGCTGGTCTTCCACGATGTAGAGGTTGCCGTCGGCATCGATCGCCAGGTTGTCCGGATTGGCGAAGGCGCTGCCGGCAGGCCGGCCGGTGGCCATATCCGGGGTATCGCGGCTGGCGAACAGTCTGACCGTGTCGTTGCGCAAATCGATGGAAAACACCTTGTGGTGGGTGGTGGTCGCCACGAACAGCATCTGACGGCCGTCCTTCAGCGTCCTGATTTCGAGATCCTCGGGGCGGTCGAATCGGGTGCCGAGGAAGGTCGGCAAACTCGGTGTGGCGCGGCCGTCGATCGCGGTCTGGCCATTGGGGTCGATAACGACGACGGCGCCGGGCAGTGCAGCGCCGTTGCGATCGGTCAGCGGAATCCAGCGGGCGGCGCCGGTGGCCTCCGCGACCGTGCCGTCGCCCACACGCAGCACAAAGGTCTGACCGGCGGCGAAGAACGTGTCGCCGTTGGGGGCCTGCGGCCTGGTCGAGGTGAACTTGTAGATATGGCCGGCGTGATGCTCGTCGACGAAGTACAGGTTGTGCCTGCTGTCGAAAGCCAGCCCTTCGTGCGACACGCGCGGCAGGATGCTGCGGTGCCTGATCTCGATGTGGGCAGGGGCGGCCAGCGGATGGGTCAGCTCGAACAGGCGGCCGTACGGGCTGGTCGGTGCGCCGCGATCGCTCCACGATTCCTCCGCGGTCAGCAGGCTGCCCCAGGGCGTCCAGCGGCAGGCGTCGAATGCCACATGGCTGCCGGGCGCCGGGGCTGTCCAGATCGTGGTCGTGGTCCGGGTACGCAGGTCGGTGCGCTGGATGCCCGGCTGCCGCGTTTCGAACACGCTGAACAGGTAGCGGCCGGCATCGGGCCCGTTCTCGTTTGCGGTCTGCATGTCGTAGCTGCCGCTGTCGATGCGCCGCGCCTGGGCGACGTCGCGGGCAACCAGCATCTGCTGGCTGAAATGCGGCGAGGACAGCCGGTAGGGCGCAGCTTCGGGCAGGCTGCCGGCGCCGACGTCTCCGCGCAGCGGCGTGAAGTCCCGGAACGACTCGCCAGCAGCGATGACCGGCGAGGCGGCCAGTAACAGGCTGATTGCGAGTGGGCACACACGGGGCATCACCGTGAATATCTCTTGGTTCGTCGTGAGCGATTGGAGTGCCGACATGTCGCGTGTATTTCGTTCAGATGGCATTCGCAGGATTTTACGGCGCGTTCAGCATCGATGATGGCATTAAACGGACACAGCAGGATTCCGCCTGTCTCTCGTTTAGGGAGACACTTAACAAGTTGGTTTGCTTTGTGCCCTTCGACTGCGCTCAGGAGAACGTTCGACAAGCCTGTCCTGAGCCCCGTCGAAGGGGCTCTCCTGAGCAGGGTCGAAGGGCTCACCACGATGGTTCGACAGGCTCACCATGAACGGAGCCAATACGTTGCCGTTCGTCCTGAGCTTGTCGAAGGAAGCTCGTCGAAGGACTTGCTCAGTGTTTCCTTTAGAATCGATCAACCTTGAAATCCGTTTCCCCTTTCTTCCTGGCGAGCGCGTTGATTGCATTGTGGCCGTTGCAGGGCCACACGGCCACGCTCGAACTACCGCAACGCCCTGGAACCTTCTGGCTGCAACTGGATACCTTGCCCATGCCCGGTGCATCGGCCGCCGCGCAAACGGGCGCCATGCATTTCGCCAGCCTGGCCGAGTTGACCGAACATGCGCTGCTGGCGCGTCCGGAATCTCGCGCGGCCTGGCTCGGCATCCAGGTCGAAGCGGCATCGCTGGATGCGGCCGCGGCTGCCAATTGGCCGACCCTGACCGGGCAGCTTTATATCAGCCACTATCGCGAACTCTCCAGCATCGGCATTGCGGCACCCACGCTAAACCGCTACGGTCCCACGCTCAGCCTCGACTATGTGCTGTATGACTTCGGCGCGCGCGCAGCCAGCATCGACGCCCAGCGCTATCAGCTCATCGCGAGTCTGCTGACCAATAACCGCATCCTGCAGGACACGATCGCCGAGGTCGAAGCGGCCTACTATGCATGGTTGGCGGCACAGGCGCAGGTGCGTGCCGCCCTGCAGCAGGAGACAGCCCTGGGTACCAGCCTCAGCGCAGTCGACGTGCGGCTGCAGGGCGGGCTGGCCGCGCGGGCGGACCAGTTGCGAGCGCGTGCCGCGCTGGCCGAGGCGCAACTCGCGCGCCAGACGGCCGAGCGCGATCAGGTCAAGGCCGAGGCCATGCTTAAGCAGGCGGCGGGCATCGGGCAGATGCAAACGCTGAAACTCGACTGGGAGGCGGTCCCGCCAGCGGCCGCGGAGGCCGGCGCGCTGCTGGCCGATCTGCTGGCCGAGGCGGAACGGCAACGCCCGGATCTGCGCGCATTGCAGGCGGCGTCGGCCAGCGCGCGCGCCGAGGCCGAACGGGCGCGCGCGGCGCGCTGGCCCAGCCTGGCCCTGGCGGGCGAGACCGAGCGCAACCTATATTTCAATGATGAGCGCAAGCCGTCCACCACCTACAGCGTCGGCCTAAATCTGTCGATTCCCCTGTTCGACGGCGGCCGCTTGGCTGCCCTGGCGCGAGAAGCCGAGCGCGAATTCGAACGGCTGCAGGCCGAGGCTGACAGCCAGCGCAGCCAGGTGGCCTTGGCAGTGACCGAAGCCTATATCGACGTGCGCCACGCGCAGCTCCAGCGCGAAGGCGTGACCATCCAGCTCGAAAGCGCGAGCGAATCGGCCGAGGCCGCCGAGGCGCGCTACACCGCCGGTGTCGGCAGCCTGCTCGAGTTGTTGACGGCGCAGGCCGACCAGGCCCGTGCGCGTCAGGTGCAAGCCCAGGCCGACAGTGACTGGCTGGCGGCATTTTCCCGTTTGAATCACGCGCTGGGCCGTCTGCCCGCGGCAACCCCTAACTCTGCCCCATGAAACTGCGCATCCTCTTGTTCGTCATCCTGTCGGCGCTGGTCGCTGGCGTGGTCTACCGCATCCACTACGCCAACAACGGCGACGACAAGAAACGCGGCGACAAGGCGCTGAGCGTCAAGACCGTGCCGGTGGCGGTGCGCGACTTTCCGCGCGTCATCGACCTGCCGGGCACGCTGGAAGCGGCGCAACAGGTCGCCATCGTGTCCCAGGCGAGCGGCACACTGCAGCGCCAGCATGTTCAGGAAGGCGATGTGGTGAAGGCCGGGCAGGTGCTGTTCAGCCTGGATGCGCGCCCGGCGCAGGCGCGCATCGCGCAGACCCAGGCCACGCTGGCCGGCGCCCGCGCCGAAGTGGCAGAGGCGCAGAAGAAACTCGAGCGCCTGACGCCATTGATGCAGCCGGGATACATCAGCCGCCAGGAATTCGACGATGCGCAACTGGCGCTGGAGGCAGCGCGTGCACGGGCCGGTACGGCCAGTGCCGACCTGGAAACGGCACGGCTCGATGCGCAGTACGCACAGATACTTGCGCCGATCGCCGGTCGCGTCGGCCGCATCGCGGTGCGCCCGGGCAGCCTGGTCCAGGCGGGCGGCGAGACGCTCACCACCTTGCTGGCAACGGACGAAATCGACGTTCGGGCAAGTGTGGCGCAGCAGGACTGGCCGCAGCTGGCACTGGCTCGAAAGCGGGGCAAGGTGATGGCGGACGTCTTCTTCGATGCGGATCACACGCTGCGCGCGCAGGGGGAACTGGTGTTCGTCGACGCACAGATCGACGCCACCACCGGCACGGTTCCGATCAAGGTGCGCCTGATCGGTACGCCCCCGGCATTGTTGTCGGGACAGGGCGTGCAGCTGCGCTTGCAACTCGGTAGCGAGCCGAACGCCAAGGTGGTGCCCGAAGCGGCACTGCAGCATGCGCAGCAGGGCGCCTATGTCTATGTGGTGCGCGGCGGCAAGGCCGTGGTGCAAGCTGTGGAGCAGATTCGCAGCCTGGACGGCGATCAGGTGGTGGAAGGCGCGCTGCACGCGGGCGAGCCGGTGCTGGTCGAGATTCCGCAGCGCCTCAAGGCGGGCGGCAAGGTCGAACTCGAAGGCGACAAGAACGCTGACCAAGCTGCCGGGGTGGGCAAAGCGCCATGAATCTGTCGCGGGTGTTCATCGAGCGTCCGGTCGCCACGCTGATGCTGGTTCTGGCGATGGCACTGTTCGGTGTACTCGCGTACTCGCAGATGCCGGTGAACGACCTGCCGCAGGTCGATTTCCCGACCTTGCGCGTCTCGGCGTCCCTGCCCGGCGCCAATCCGGAAACCATGGCCAACACCGTGGCGACGCCACTCGAGCGGCAGCTGTCGACCGTGGCCGGGATCGAATCGATGAGCTCGGCATCGGGCCAGGGCTCGACCAACATCAACCTGCAATTCGATCTGGGGCGCGACATCGACGCCGCCGCACAGGACGTGCAAACCGCGATCGCGCAGGCGACGCGCAATCTGCCGCAGGGCATGGACCCGCCGCAGCTGCGCAAGATCAATCCGGCCGATTCGCCCATTTTGTACCTGGCGATGTCGGCCGAACGCCTGCCGCTGACCGAGCTCGACGCCATCGCGGATTCGCGTGTGGCGCAGCGGCTGTCGAGCCTGCCCGGGGTGGCGCAGGTGCTGGTGTACGGGTCGCAGAAATACGCGCTGCGGCTGTATCTCGACCCCGCCAAACTGCAGCAGCGCGGGCTGACCTTCTCGGAAGTGATCGCGGCGGTGCAGGGCGCCAACGCCAACCTGCCGTCCGGCACGCTCGACGGCGCGACGCGCTCGTATACGGTGAAGGCGCCGGTGGCGCTGACCAACGCCGCCGGCTTCGGCGACATCATCGTGGCCTATCATGACGGCACGGCGCTGCGGGTGAAGGACCTCGGCCGCGCCGAGGACGGCGTCGAGGACGACAAGCGCAAGACCTGGTACAACGGCACCCGCGCCATCGTGCTGGCGGTGCAGCGCCAGCCCGGCGCGAACACGGTCGAGGTCGCCGACCGCATTCGCGCGATGCTGCCCCAGATCGAGTCGGAACTGCCCGACGGCGTGCGCCTGCAGGTGCATTTCGACCGCTCGCTCTTCGTCAAGGCATCGCTGCACGAAGTGAACGTCACCCTCATGCTCGCGCTGCTGCTGGTGATCCTCGTCATCTTCGCCTTCCTGCACAACGTTCGCGCCACGCTGATCGCCGCCCTGGTGCTGCCGAGCTCGCTGCTCGGTACCTTCGCCTTCATGCATCTGGCCGGCTACAGCCTCAACAACCTCTCGCTGATGGCGATCACGCTGGCGATCGGCTTCGTCGTCGACGACGCCGTGGTGGTGATCGAGAACATCGCGCGCCATCTGGAAATGGGCAAGCCGCGCATGCAGGCCGCACTCGACGGCGCGCAGGAGATCGGTTTCACCGTGCTGTCGATGACGCTGTCGCTCGCCGCCGTGTTCCTGCCGATCCTGTTCCTCGGCGGCATGATCGGCCGGCTGTTTCAGGAGTTCGCCGTCAGCATCGGCGTGGCCGTGCTGCTGTCCGGCGTGGTGTCGCTGACGCTGACGCCGATGCTGTGTGCGCGCGGGCTTGTGAACGAGCCGCTCGACAACCCGTTGTCGCGCCTGTTCGATGCCGGATTCAGCCGCTTTCGCGACTTCTACGGCACCACGCTGCGCGCCAGCATGCGCCACCGCCGCGCGATGCTGCTGCTGTCGCTGGCGGTGCTGGGTGCAATGCTGTGGCTGGCCGGGCAGGTCAAGCAGGGTTTCATTCCGCGCGTCGATTCCGGGATGATTTTCGCGAACATCCAGTACCCAGAGGGCATCCCGTTCGAGGAGCTGAGCCGTCGCCAGGAAAGGGTCGCGGCCATCGTGCAGAGCAATCCGGCAGTCGAAGGCCTGATGTCAAGCGCGGGGCAGCGCGGCGGCGGCGTGTCCGGCAGCAACGCAGGCCGCCTGGTCATGCGACTGGCGCCGCGCGACACGCGGCCGGGTGCGGACGCCGTGATCGACGAATTGAAGGCGGCCACGCGCAAGATCAGCGGCGTCAACGTCACGCTGCAGAATCCGGCATCGATCAACGTCGGGGCGCTGGCCTCCAGCAGCGACTACCAGCTGACGCTGACATCGGGCGATTTCGAAACCCTGAAGTCGGCTTCGGCCGCGGTCGAGAAGCGGCTCGAAGGCGTGGCGGAGATCGAGGACGTCAACAGCGATCTGGAACTGCGCAACCCCGAGCTGCGCGTCAGCCTCGACCCGATCGAGGCGGCACGACTCGGCGTCACCGCCGAACAGGTGCAGCAGACGCTCTACGATGCACTGGGCGGGCGGCGGATCAGCCAGATCTACGGCGCCAGCGACCAGTACGACGTCAGCATCAAGGCCTTGCCCGAGGCACAGCTCAATCCGTCCATCATCGGCCAGTTGCCGTTGCAGACCGCGGACGGCAGGCTCACCCGGCTCGACGCGGTCGCCCGGGTCGCGGCAGGGGTGGGACCCATTGCGGTGAACCACTACGGCCAGCAGCCCGCCGTCACCCTGTCGTTCAACCTTGCTGCCGGCGTCTCGCTCGACCAGGCGCTGGCCGCCGCATACGCCGCGGCGAAGGAAGTGGTGCCGCCCGAGGTGGCGCTGGAATTCACCGGGGCCGCGCAGAAATTCAAGGAATCCACCGTACAGCTGCCATTGCTGCTGCTGTTCACAGTCGTCGTCATCTACATGGTGCTGGCAGTGCTGTACGAGCATCTCGGCCATCCGCTCACCATCCTCACCGCACTGCCGCTGGCGGGATTCGGTGCGCTGCTGGTGCTGCTGCTGATGGACGAGGAACTCAACATCTTCAGCTTCGTCGGCATCATCCTGCTGGTAGGGCTGGTGAAGAAGAACGGGATCATGATGATCGACTTCGCGCTGACCCGGCAGCGGGCCGGCCCGAGCGCGGAAGACGCCATCGTCGAGGCCTGCCAGGTGCGGCTGCGGCCGATCATGATGACCACCTTCGCCGCCATTTTCGCCACCCTGCCGATCGCCATCGGCTTTGGCGCCGGGGGCGAGGCGCGGCGCCCGCTCGGCATCGCCGTGGTCGGCGGCTTGCTGTTCTCGCAATTCCTCACGCTCTACATCACGCCGACCTTCTATGTGAGCATGGCGCGGCTCGAAGCCATGCTCAAGGGATGGCGTGCACGCTTCTCATGATGGAGGATTGCATTATCGGGTGTGCAATTTCCCTGGGATAAAGGTTTCGCGCGTGTGCAAGGCGTCGGATTCACAGTCAGGCATCGGCTGCGTAAAGTGCGGGCTGTCCCGCTTCGATGCACCCGACCGGTCATCGCACCAGACTGGACAAAGCCTCGTCGGCAGCGTTTCGATCCAGCAGATTCATTTGTTCGATCAGTCTCGCCAGTTCCTCGTCCAGCCTGATCAGAGAATCCTCGGGCATTTTTTCCAGCGCATCGACCACGAGATCGGTTAGCGGCCGCGGGGCACGCGCGACGATTTCACAGCCCTTGTCGGTCAAACGGAGACGCACCACGCGCCGGTCCGCATCACCCCGCAGACGCTCCACCAAGCCCGCCCGAGCGAGTTTGTCGAGAAGATTGCTGGCTGTCGAAACATGGACGGATAGCGCTTTGCCTAATTGCGACACAGTAATGTCAGGGGCGTCGGCTATGGTCGCCAGCATCCAGACCTGCGCACTGCCGATTCCACAGGCTTCCTCCAGCGCACGCGAATGCTGCCGCACTGCGCCGATGATGAGGCGGAGTTTCTGCACGGTTCCATCAACACGTTGCGAAGACATAAAACGGCTCGGGCTGGGACGGGAGAATGGGCGAAGGCGCTCGGGCGATTCCCGGTCGTCTTACCGGTATGCGCTAGACCCGGACCAATGTTATTATGCAATAACATATTGTCAAATATTATAGGCGCGAATGGCTGTCGCACTTTTCCAGCGGTCCGCTGCACGGTAAATCCTCCATGACATTGATATCGATTCGCCCAGAGTGCTATGTTGGGTTCATATCTGGGACGCTGATGCGACAAACAGCCCGGCATGACTAAATCCACGACGTCACAAACCCCTCATCCCTTTTCGGAGGCGCGTCCCGCCACCAGTATCCTGCTGTTCGGGGAAGTGCTGATGGACTGCTTTCCGGATCGGGAAGTACAAGGCGGCGCCCCCCTTAACGTTGCGCATCATTTGCGCGGACTCGGGCGGGGTATGGGCCTTTCACCCGTGCTGGTCACGCGCCTCGGCAAGGACGAGCGGGGGCGCCGCCTGCTGGAGGCGATGCATACCGCAGGCTTGCCGATCGACGGTGTCCAGCAGGATTGCCTGCATCCCACAGGCACGGTTCAAATCGAGCTGGAAGCCGACGGTCTCGGCCATCGCTTCGAGATCGCGCCCGACCAGGCCTGGGATTTCATTCATGCCGACATGGCACGGCTGGTCGGCCTGTCGATCCGGCCACAGTGGCTGTATTTCGGAACGCTCGCGCAACGTGCCGCCCCGCGTCCGGTCATTCGGCCCGCCGCGCACCCGGCCTTGCGGTCGTTGCTGCAGGCCACCCACGCGAAGGCCTTCCTTGACATCAACCTGCGCGACCCCTGGGTGCGCAAGGACGTGCTCCGCTGGTCGCTGGGGAAGGCGGAAATCGTCAAGATGAACGAGGAGGAGTTGCTGCGCATCGCCCACATGATGGGGCTGGGCAGCGCCGCGCAAGCCGTGCTCGGCAAGCGCCTGCTGCATGCTTTCGGCATCCGGAAGTTGCTGGTAACCGAGGGCAAGGACGGCGCCTGGGTGTTGCAGGACGATGGTGTGTATCACCACACCGGGCCGACGGCGCCGCTCGTCGACCCGGTCGACAGCGTGGGGGCCGGCGATGGATTCGCCGCTGTTTTCCTGCTGGGTCTGACCCAGGGCTGGCCGGTGGAAGAGGGGCTGGAACGCGCCCATCGCTTCGCCGGTGAAATCTGCCGCCTGCGCGGCGCGATTCCGGAAAGCGATGATTTCTACCGACCGTTCATCGAGGAATGGCAGCTCGCAGAGGGACCGGCACCATGAATCCGCTCTATATCCTGATGGTCAGCGTGCATGGACTGATTCGCAGCGGTGACCTGGAACTCGGGCGCGATGCCGATACCGGCGGCCAAACCCTGTATGCAGTGGAACTGGCGCGCGCACTGGCGGACTTGCCGGGTGTGGCCCGGGTGGATCTGATGACCCGGCGCGTGGTGGATCCGCACGTGAGTTCCGATTACGCTCAACCCATCGAGCCGCTCGGCGACAAGGCCCGCATCGTCCGCATCGATGCAGGCCCCGATGGCTACATCCGCAAGGAGGAGTTGTGGGATCACCTCGATTCCTTCGCCGACAACGCCCTGGCCTTTCTGCGTGGCGAAGGCCTCACTCCGGACATCGTCCACAGTCATTACGCCGATGCCGGTTACGTCGGCACCCGCCTGGCCAACCTGCTTGGCGTGCCTCTGGTGCATACGGGACATTCGCTTGGCCGTGTGAAGCGTCGCCGCCTCATTGCCTCCGGCATCAAGCGGGATGTGATCGAGTCGCGCTATCACATGGCGCGACGGGTTGAGGCGGAGGAATTGACCCTGGGTTCGGCCTCTCTGGTGATCGCGTCCACGGCCAACGAGATCGAGGAACAGTACGGCCTGTACGACCATTATCAACCCGATCAGATGCGGGTCATCCCGCCCGGCACCGACCTGACACGATTCATGCCGCCGGATGGCAGCGAACAACATGCGCCTATCGCCACCGAGGTGGCCCGCTTCCTCAACGATCCGGCCAAGCCGATGATCCTGGCCCTGTCCCGCCCGGATGAGCGCAAGAACATCGCCACGCTGGTGCGCGCCTATGGCGAATCGCCGGAACTCCAGGCGCGGGCCAACCTGGTCGTGGTGGCCGGCAACCGCGACGACATTCGCGACTTGGACGGTGGCGCCCAGAGCGTACTCGGCGAGCTGCTGCTGGATATCGACCGCCACGATCTGTACGGCAAGGTCGCCTACCCCAAGCACCACCGGCAAGACGAGGTGCCCGTGCTGTACCGGCTGGCGGCGGCGTCTGGCGGCGTGTTCATCAACCCGGCATTGACGGAACCCTTTGGCCTGACCCTGATCGAGGCGGCGGCGAGCGGTCTGCCGATTGTCGCCACCTCGGACGGGGGGCCCCGGGACATCATTGGCAACTGCCACAACGGCTACCTGATCGACCCGCTCAGTCCGGAAGGCATAGCGGCGACGCTGCTAAAGACGCTGAAGGACGCCGACAACTGGGCGCATCTGGCCCGCGAAGGCATGCGAGGCGTGCAGCAGCATTACGCCTGGTCGGCCCATGCCAGAACCTATCTGGCTGCGGTGCAACCGCTGCTGGAACATCAGCGTCCCGCGCGCCAGCCGCCGGCGCGCCGCTCCATGCTTTACCACGATCGCGCATTGTTCACGGACCTCGACCAGAACCTGCTGGGAGATCCGGAGTCGCTGGCGGAATTCGTCAGGGTGGTGAGGGAGCACCGCAAATGCGCCAGCTTCGGCATCGCCACCGGGCGATCGCTCGAATCGGCGCTCAAGGTCATGCGTCGGTACGGCATCCCCATGCCGGACGTCCTCATCACCAGTCTTGGCACCGATATCCACTATGCGCCGGAATACGCAGTGGACCAGGCCTGGACCCGCCACATCGACCACCTCTGGACGCCTGCATCAGTGCGTGCCATCCTCGACGAACTGCCCGGGCTGCAGCGCCAGCCCAAGTCCGAGCAGGGCCGTTTCAAAATCAGCTACTACATCGACCCCCAGGTCGCGCCGTCCCTTGAGGAAATCAATCGCCTGCTGCACCAGGGCGACCAGACCGTGAACGTCACGCTGTCCTTCGGCCAGTTCCTCGATGTGCTGCCCATCCGTGCCTCCAAGGGCTTTGCGGTGCGCTGGTTCGCCGATCAATGGGGGGTGCCGCTGGAACACGTCCTGGTGGCCGGCGGCTCCGGTTCCGACGAGGACATGATGCGCGGCAACACGCTGGCGGTGGTGGTGGCCAATCGCCACAACGACGAACTGCGCGCGCTGGCCGAAGTGGAACGGATCTACTTTGCAGAGGCCGGTTATGCCCGGGGGATTCTCGAGGCCATCGAGCACTATGATTTCTACGGCAGCTGCCGGGTGCCGCCCCGGGAAATTCCCTGAATGGACGCCCCCATCCTGCTCGCCACCGATCTGGATCGTACCCTGCTGCCCAATGGCGACCAGCCGGAATCGCCTCTGGCGCGGCAGCGCTTTCGCAATCTTGTCGCGCGACCGGAAGTCCGGCTCGTGTACGTGACAGGCCGTCACCAGGAACTCGTGGAAGCAGCGATGGCCGAGTACGAACTGCCCAGACCTGACTTTGTCATCGCTGATGTGGGCACCAGCCTGTATGAGGTCGATGCTGACGAGTGGTGCCAGGTTCCGGAATGGCAGCAGGCCATCGCGAGCGACTGGGGCGGCCACAGCCATGAGGAACTGGCTGCAATGGTGGGGGAGGTTTCCGGGCTGCGCCTGCAGGAGGCGGCCAAGCAGGGTACCTTCAAACTGAGTTATTACGCCGCAGCGCTGACCGACCCGGCTGAATTGCTGGGTGCCGTCCGGCAACGTCTCGAAGCCTGCGGCGCCCGCGTCAATCTGGTGTGGAGCATCGACGAAACCACGGCCACCGGCCTGCTTGACGTGCTGCCTGCCTGCGCCAGCAAACACCATGCCCTGGAATTCCTGCGCACGCGGCTCGGCATTCCGCTGAATCGCACCGTCTTTGCGGGCGACAGCGGTAACGACATGGAGGTTCTGGTCAGCGGCATTCCTTCGGTGCTGGTCGCCAATGCCCAGCCATCGGTGAGAGCCGAGGCCGTGTCACAGGCAGACGCCGCGAGCCTGTATCTCGCCCACGGCGGTCTGCTCGGCATGAACGGCAATTACAGCGCCGGCATTCTGGAAGGCGTGGTCCACTTCATTCCCGCAACCCGCGACTGGTTGACGCCGGTAGACTAAGGAAGACCTGAACAAGTTGGCTTGCCGTGTGCCCTTCGACTGCGCTCAGGAGAGCGTTCGACAAGGCTCTCCTGATCGCAGTCGAAGGGCTCACCACGATGGTTCGACAGGCTCACCATGAACGGAGCCAATACCTTGCCGTTCGTCCTGAGCCTGTCGAAGGACTTGTTCGGGACTTCCCTAAACGGCCGCTGCTTCAACTCCGAGTTCTCCCGGTCGCTTCTGATCGGCTACAGAAAGGTCTCATGTACGAACAAGCTTCCCACGCCCTGCTGAACGAAATCCTGCTCCAGTTGAAACCCGAGATCGGGAACCATCGGATGCGGCATTTCTATACCCGGCTCGGGGCGAATTTCTATGCCATTCATTCCCTGTTCCACCTGCTCTACGGCACGCGAGCCGATTTCAAGGAGCAGATGGTCAGCCTGGTCGAGACCCTCGCCTTCCGCTACATCGAACGCGCGCCGGTTCTGCGGAAATCGGATCTGGCGCGCGAACGTGATTACAACTGGTTCCTCAGCCAGAAGTGGGTCGGTATGGCCTTGTACTGCAACCGCTTCGCGGACGACCTGAAGGGCCTGCAGGACAATCTGCCCTATCTGCAGGAACTGGGTATCAACCTGCTGCACGTCATGCCCATGCTCGACTGCCCGCCGGGCGCCAGCGACGGTGGCTACGCGGTGCGCGACTTCTATCGCATCGACCCCCGCTTCGGCACCACGCAGGATGTCGAGGCGCTGGCGGCCACCCTCAGGCAGCGCGACATGCTGCTGGTCCTCGACGTGGTGGTCAACCATACCTCCAACCAACACGAATGGGCCAAGCAGGCGCGCCAGGGCGACAAGCAGTACCAGGACTACTACTACGTCTTCGACGACCGCGAGATTCCCGACATCTACGAAGAGACCATGCCGGAAATCTTTCCGGTCAACGCGCCCGGCAACTTCACCTGGGACGAAGAAATGGGCAAGTGGGTGATGACCGTGTTCAACACCTATCAGTGGGACCTGAACTATCGTAACCCGGCGGTGCTGATCGAAATGATCGACATCATCCTGTTCTGGGCGAACCGCGGCGCAGACATCCTGCGCCTGGACGCGGTGGCTTTTCTCTGGAAGAAGATGGGCAGTGCGTGCCAGAACGAACGCGAGGCGCACCTGCTGCTACAACTGATGAAGGATTGCTGCCAGGTGACGGCGCCGGGCGTGCTGTTCATCGCCGAAGCCATCGTGGCCCCGAGTGAAATTTCGAAGTATTTCGGCGAGGACGCGATCAATGCCAAGGAATGCGAGATCGCCTACAACGCCACGCTGATGGCGTTGCTGTGGGATGCGGTGGCGACGAAGAACGCGGTCTTGCTCAGCCAGGGAATCAAGAGCCTTCCGGCCAAGCTGGAACGGGCGACCTGGCTCAACTACGCGCGTTGCCACGACGACATCGGGCTGGGATTCGACGACAACGATATCCGGCTGGCCGGCTACGAACCCGGTCCGCATCGACGCTTCATTCTCGACTACTTTACCGGCCTGTATCCAGGCTCGCCCGCCCGCGGCCTGCCGTTTGGCGAGAACCCGAAGACCGGCGACGCGCGCATCTCCGGCTCGCTCGCCTCACTCGTCGGGCTGGAGTCCGCGCTCGAAAACGGCGATGAAACGGCGATCGACGCCGCGATCAAGACCATCGTGCTGCTGCACAGCGTGATCATGTCTTTCGGCGGCATTCCCTTGCTCTACTATGGCGATGCGATCGGCACGCTCAACAGCCTGAAATACCTCGCAGATCCCCACGAGGCAGCCGACAACCGCTGGATGCATCGCTCATTTTTCGACTGGGAAAAGGCCAAAAAGCGGCATGAGACGGGAACCGTTGAACAGCGGATCTTCAGCACCCTGAAGAAGATGATTGCGCTGCGCAAGGAAACGGCTGCTTTCGCGGATTTCGACAACCGCCAATTGCTGTCGGTCGATAACCCCAACGTGCTGGTCTTTTCGCGCAGCGTTCCGCAGCAGAGCCGCAATCGGGTGCTGGTGGTCGTCAACTTCAACGACAAGGCGCAGACGCTTGCCGTCGAGGCTTTGCGGGCCTACGGTTTCTTCCAGCCGGACGCGATGAGGGACCTCTGCACCGGCGCCCGCGTCGAGGCGGACGACGATGCGCTCGTCCTGCCCGCGCTATCGTGTCAATGGCTCATCGACTGAGGCACGGGCGAACACGCTGATCCACAAGGCAATTCCCGGTCCGTTTCATTCCTTTGTCGTGCAGATGCACCCGATCTGACCGGGGCGGACAACGCTGTAACGCGCTTCCCGGTATGGCCGTCATGCGGTGCGTGCCGCCGAATGCGCCGATGGGCCCAAGCGGACGCAGCCTTTCTCAATGCAGCCGCAACACATGCGACCGTCGATCCTTTTCATCTCGGAGCCATGGTTTTGACGGTTCAGGGCTGCCATGACGCGGCACATATCGATCTAGATCATCAATCGACACCATCCAGACTGTCCGTTGGATCGAGCCATTGATGGCAGCTATCATTGCTCATGTCTTGATGGACATCACAAATCAACCGAACAGGAGCGCATCATGCAGAACACGAAGTCCCCCACCATTCAGAACCTCGAAGCCGCCTTTGCCGGCGAGTCGATGGCCCACATCAAGTACATGTGGTTCGCCCGCCAGTGCCGCAAGGTCGGCGACGAAGCGACCGCCAGGGTGTTCGAGGACACCGCCGCGCAGGAAATGCTGCACGCCTTCGGCCACGCCGAGCTGCTGTTCGCCGACGAGACGATGACGCCGGCCAAATGCCTGCAGTACGCCATCGAGGGCGAAACCCACGAGTACACCGAGATGTACCCCAAGTTCCGCCACGAAGCGATGCAGGAAGGCCATGACGCCGCGGTGGCCGAGATCGACGAGCAGATCGCCGAATCGAAGGAGCACGCCGAGATGTTCAGCGGCGTGCTCGAAAAGGCCGCCAAGCGCTTCGCCGCGCTGGCCAAGGTGGAAGAGAAGCACGCGAAGCACTACCAGGCGCAAAAGGACGCGATTGCAGCCTGAACCCATTACCGACCATTGATCAAGAGAAAGGAAACACCATGAAAGCCTGGCAATGCATTGTTTGCGGCTATGTTTACGACGAAGCGAAGGGCGACCCGGAACACGGTATCGCTCCCGGCACCCGCTGGGAGGACGTGCCCGACACGTGGGAATGTCCGGATTGCGGCGTCAGCAAGATGGATTTCGAGATGGCTGAAGTCGCCGCAGCCTGAACGTCAGCTTTATCGGGAGGCGCCTGGTGCGCCTCCCGCAATCTGAATCAAGGAGTCTGTCATGCACACCCTCTCCCCAACCCTCTCCCCCCAAGGGGAGAGGGAGCAAACGCCAAGCCCAGACCGATCGATCGTCATAGTCGGTTCCGGCCTTGCCGGCTACACGCTGCTGAAGGAATTCCGCAAACGCGATACCCTCACGCCGATCACACTCATCACCGCGGACGGCGGCGCGTTCTACTCCAAACCCAACCTGTCGAATGCACTCGCTGCCGGCAGAACGGCAGAGGCATTGGCGAGCGCCAGTGCGGAAAAGCTGGCGGCCGCCCTCAATGCGGCCGTGCTGGTGCGCACCCGGGTCACAGCGATCGATACGGCAGCCAAGCGCATCCGTGTTGAAGGCGGTGAAATGGACTACAGCGCCCTGGTCCTCGCTTTGGGGGCCGACCCGATTCCGCACGGCTTGAGCGGAGACGGCGCGGCGGCGGTGCTGGCGGTGAATGACCTCGACGATTACGCGGCGTTCCGCAATGCCATCGACGGCAGAAAGCACATCACGGTGCTGGGCGGCGGCCTGATCGGATGTGAGTTCGCCAACGATCTGGCGCATGCCGGATACGCGGTAGACGTGGTGCATCTGGGCGGTTGGTCGCTAGAGCGCCTGCTGCCGGTCGAGGCCGGCCGGCGGCTGGCCGACGGCCTGGGCACCCTGGGCGTGAACTGGCATTTCGGACACACAGCCAAGCGTGTCGAGTCGACCCTCGACGGATATCAGGTGACGCTGGATGACGGTGAGACCATCGCGACCGATGTCGTGCTATCGGCGATCGGTTTGCGGCCGCGCATCCAGCTGGCGCAGGCGGCAGGCATCCCGGTGGGGCCCGGCATCCAGACCAATCGCCTGCTGGAGACCGGCGCGCCGAGCGTCTATGCGCTGGGTGACTGCGCCGAAGTCGAGGGGCGCAACCTGCCCTACGTGCAGCCGCTGATGGTGCAGGCGCGCGCATTGGCCGCGACGCTCGCCGGGTCGCCGACACCCGTGGTCTATCCGCCGATGCCGGTGATGGTGAAAACGCCGGCACACCCGGTGGCGGTGCTGCCGCCCGGAATTGGATCAGTCGGCGCGTGGAAAGTCGAATGCAGCGACAGCGGCATCTGCGCGCTGCACCTGGACGAAGCCGGCCGCATGCAGGGGTTTGCACTGACCGGCAGCGAGACCGGGCGCCGCAACACGCTCGTGAAGGAACTGGCCGCATAGCCAGCGGGGAGGACTTGCGCGAAAATGCGGCATGGACATCTTCCGCATCTTCCACCTGCAGTGCGCGCGGCGCCTGCCCGCGCTGCCCGCCTCCCATCCCTGCTCGCGCCTGCACGGCCATTCGTTCGAAGTCGAAATCACCGTCAGCGGCGAGATCGATCCTGAACTGGGCTGGGTGATCGATTTCGCCGACATCGATGCGGCCTGGCAGCCGATCCATGCTGCCCTCGATCATCGCACCCTCAACGACATCGGCGGGCTGGACAACCCGACGAGCGAAAACCTGGCCGTGTGGGTGTGGCGGCAGCTCAGGCCCGCGCTGCCCGGTTTGTCGCGCGTAAAGGTGATGGAAACGCGCGACGCCGGCTGCGTCTACGTCGGGCCGGGTTAAGCGGCTGCTGCTGCCCGGGGGCGCGTTCCGGGCTGATCCGCTGTTGTTCTGAAGGAGTCGCCGCATGCTGGCGGAAATCTCAGTTGCAATAATCTAATAATCGTGCGAATGTTCGTCTTATGGACAAACGCAAAACCAAGGACCTGCTCTACGAAGAAGTGGCCCGCATTGGCAAGGCTGTCTCCAGCCCCAAGCGGCTGGAATTGCTGGAAATACTGGCGCAGGGCGAAAAAACCGTCGAAGCCCTGGCCGCCGAAGCCGGCATCGACATCAAGCTGGCGAGCGCACACCTCAAGGTGTTGAAGACGGCGCGACTGGTGGAGGCGGAGCGCGATGGCCGCTTCATCGCGTATCGCCTGTCCGGCGAGGATGTCAGCGCGCTGTGGGTCAACCTGCGCACAGTGGCCGAGGAGCATCTGGTCGAACTGAAAGTAGCGATGGAGCAGATCTTTGCCGCACCGGAAAAGCTCGACGCCGAGACGCGGCGCTCGCTGATGGACAAAGCGCGCCGTGGCGAAGTGGTGGTGATCGACGTGCGGCCCTCTGCCGAGTACGACAACGGCCATCTGCCGTTTGCGCGCTCGATGCCGCTCGACGAGATCCGCCAGCGCATCAGGGAACTGCCTGCCGACAAGGACATCGTGGCGTATTGTCGCGGGCCGTTCTGCATGATGTCCGCCGAGGCGGTGGCGCTGCTGAAGGAACACGGCTACCGCGCCAGGAAGATTGCCGATGGCACGCCGGAATGGCAGGCGGCCGGTTTGCCGCTGGCCGAATCCGACTATTGATGCGGCACATCGAAGTCTCAACACCGTTCGGGCTGAGCTTGTCGAAGCCCGTTCATCCTTCGACAAGCTCAGGACGAACGGACTTCAAACTTCGCCTGGCCTGATCAATAACTTCGCAAGGAGACCCCCCATGTTTTTCCGTCAATTGCTGGCCAAGGACGCCACTCTGTCCTACTTCTTCGGCTGCGGTTCCTGCCACGTCGGCGTCGCCGTCGATCCGGTGCTCGGCGACGAGCAGTGGTTTATCGACGAGGCCGCCAAACAGGACGTGAAGATCACCCATGTGATCGACACCCACGTGCATGCGGACCATTTTTCCGGCGGCCGTAAGCTGGCCGAACTGTCCGGCGCCCGTTACTGCCTGCATGAATCCGACCGTGTGCGCGTGAATTACCCGTTCGAGGCGTTGCAGGACGGCCAGCGCATCGAGGTCGGCAATGTCCTGGTCGACGTGCTGCACACCCCGGGCCATACTCCCGATTCGATTTGCCTGGTCGTCACCGACAAGCGCCGCACCGAAGTCCCCTGGTTCGTGCTCACCGGCGACACGCTGTTTGTCGGCAGCGCCGGCCGCCCGGACCTCGCGGGCAAGGAAACCGAGATGGCGGGGCAGATCTACGACACCCTGCACCAGCGCCTGATGACGCTGCCGGCCGAGGTCGAGCTGTACCCTGGCCATACCTCCGGCAGCGTCTGCGGCGCCGGCATGTCGGGCAAGCCGATGTCGACCCTTGGCTTCGAGAAACGGTCGAACCCCATGCTGTCGATGAGCCGCGACGCATTCGTCACCGCGCTGACCGAGACGATCCCGCCGCGGCCCGCGGAAATGGACCGCATGGTCGCCTTCAACCTCGGCAACTGAGCGTGACTGTCGCCCAGCAGGTGGCGGATTACCGCTACGGCATCCGCCACAACCTTGCCCAGTTCTCGCATCAACTGGTGCAGGTGTTCTTCGTCGGTCTCACCATCGGCATGTTCCGCACCGTGGTGCCGGCGCTCGCCGAATCCGATTTCGGCGTGACCAAGGGTTCGTTCATGATGCTGATGGCCTTCGTCACCGCCTTCGGTTTCGTCAAGGGCACGCTTAATTTCGTGGCGGGCCGGCTTTCCGAGCGCATCGGTCGCAAGAAGGTGCTGTTCATCGGCTGGCTCGCAGCGGTGCCGATCCCGTTCATGATCCTGTATGCGCCGTCGTGGGGCTGGATCGTCGCCGCGACGGTGCTGCTGGGGGTGAACCAAGGCCTTGCCTGGTCGATGACGCAGACGTCCAAGCTCGATCTCACCACGGCCGACCAGCGCGGGCTCACCATCGGTTTCAACGAGTTCTCGGGTTATTTCGGTGTGGCCGTGGCGGGGATCATCACCGGCTATCTGGCCACCGCCTATGGCCCGCGCGAGGGCCTGATGATCTTCGGGCTGGTCGTGGTGGCTGTGGCAGGTCTGTTGACGCTGGTGTGGGTCAAGGACACCCTGCCGTGGGCGCATGCAGAAGGCAGGAAACACGCTGCCGGCCAGATGCCTGGCCCCCAGCCCCGTTACCCCACCAACATTTCCGCGCAGCCCGGCACATGGGAAGTCTTCACCTTGATGTCCTGGCGCGATGCACGCTTGGCATCGATCAGTCAGGCCGGGATGGTGGAAAAATTCGTCGATGCGCTGATCTGGGTGTTCTTTCCGGTCTACCTGCATCGGCACGGCCTCTCGCTCGCCGGCATCGGCTGGGTGGTGGGGGTGTATGGTTTCGTTTGGGGGCTGTCACAGTTCCTCACTGGCCACTGGTCGGATCGCGTGGGCAGAAAAAAGCCCATCGTCGCGGGCATGTGGCTGTGCGGCGCCGGCGTCGCCCTGGTGCTGCTGGGCGAGGGCGAGCTGTGGTGGTCGGCTGCCGCGGCCGTCATGGGCTTCGGCATGGCCTTGCTGTATCCCACGCTGTCCGCCGCCGTCTCCGACATCGCCCATCCCAACTGGCGCGGCTCGGCCATTGGCATCTACCGCTTCTGGCGCGACCTCGGCTACGGCATCGGCGCGCTGCTGCTGGGCGGAGTGGCGGCGCTCGCCGGCGGCATCGAGGCAGGCTTCTGGTTCACCGCCGCTGCCATGTTCGTCTCGGGGGCCATCGTCCTGCTGGCCTGCGAAGAAACCCACCCGAGGCTGAATCCGGCCGCGCACTGACCGCAATCAAAAAGGAATCTTCATGAACAAAACCCTGCTGGCGCTGATGGCCAGTATCGCTTTGCTGGCCACGCCGGTTCACGCAGACGAAAACCCCGTCGTGGTCGATGCACTGGCCGGCTACATGGACTTCGCCGAGTACGGCAGCAGCCTGATCTGGCCTGAGCAGATTCCTGCGGACGACTGGAAGAAGGTCTTCATCGTCGATGCCCGCGACGCCGGGCAATACGATAAGGAGCACATCCCGGGCGCGATCAACATCGAGTGGCGCCGCGCCGTGGCGCGTCGCGGCGAGTTGCCGAAGGACCGCATGGTCGTGATGTACTGCAACTCCGGTTCGCTGTCGGCGCAGGCGGTGTTCGCCCTGCGTCTGCTCGGCTACGACAACGTCAAGGTGCTGCAGGACGGCATCGAGGGCTGGAAGAAGAAGGGTGGATTCGACGCCCACGCCCTGGCCAGTCAACCCGCCGGGCACTGAACGGCAAGGCCGGCGCAGGCCGACTCAAATCCCCATGTGATGCATCGACCGGCCGGGCCCCGCACATGCGGCGCATCCGTCAGGCTGATATCTGGATACGGCAATGATGAAAGCGATCAGCTTTCAGCCAGTCGGGCCAGCCCGGTCTGGTCATAGTCGACGCATTCACGCTTCTCGATCTGGATCAGGCCACGTCGCTTGAATTCGGCGATCACGCGGCTGGCTGTTTCGGTAGTGATGCCGAGCAGTGCCCCCATGTCTTCGCGGCTCGGAAACAGACTTTCCGGATGGGAACCGTGACAGCCGAGCGTGAGCAGCAGTCGGGCCATGCGCGCTTCCGCCGGACCGGTGGAGAGCGCCACGATGAAATGGTCGGCCTGGTCGATGAGGTGCTGCCAGCGCTGCAGCAAGGCCCCGTGCACGCTCGGACTGGTCTTGTCCAGCAGCAGCACGACCTCGCGCGGAATGCGGCAGACATCGGTATCGAGCAGGGCGACGGCCGTGTGGTGATAGGGTTCGCCCACCAGGGTTTCCATCCCCCCCACATCGCCTTGTCGCAGCAGGCGCACGATACGTTGACCGCCGTTCGGCATGTCGACCTTGAGCTTGAGGAGGCCGCTGCGCACGGTGTAGAGACTGGGGGCATCAGTGCCCTGCTCATACAGGGTCGTGTTCTGTGGCACCCGCAGATTGTCGATGGGCTGCAGGATGGCGTCGAGTTCGCGGACCGACAGCCCGGAGAACAGGACGAAATTGCGGACCTCGCAGGTGCTGCATTTCGCGCGGCCGAGCCATTCCACATTGGTGCAATTCGTCGTCATCGGATGCAAGCCCGCATCGACAGGGGCGCGACGCGCCCCGGATCAGGAAAAACCATATAAGGAACGATCTCCCGCGTTGTCAGTGATGGCGCCGATGCTGCCGGGGCAGCGGTGGTTCTGGTTAGGTGAAGTGTATCCCAGTTCAGGGGGCGCGCTGCAAGACCCGGGCCGGTCGGCGCAGTGCGGGATCCTTGACGGGAGACCCAAGCTGGGCGAGGCATGGTCGCGCATGCTGCAGTCAATCCGGATCGGCCGCCGTGTCGGAATGCGCCACCTCGGCCGGAGGGATCGGCGTGGCGAGGACCTTGTCGATGCGCTTGCCGTCGAGGTCGACCACTTCCAGCCGCCAGCCTTCCCAGGTCAGCACATCGCCGGTGTGCGGCAGTTGTCCGGACAGCCACATCACCAGCCCGCCCAGGGTGTGATAGCGGCCCTTGTCCTGTTCCGGCACGTGCTTCAACCCCAGTCTGTCCAGGAGTTCGGGGATGGGAATCAGGCCGTCGAGGAACCAGGAACCATCCTCGCGCTGAACCGCCCAGGCCTCTTCCTGATTGCGCGGGCTGAATTCGCCGGTCACCGCTTCCATGACATCCTGCAGGGTGACGAGACCGTCGATCTCGCCGTATTCGTCGATGATCAGCACCATCTTGGCATCGGAGGCACGGAAGTGTGCCAGCAGGTCCATCCCGCTGAGGCTTTCCGGCATGTAGACCACGGGTAGGAGCCGGGCGGTCAGGTCGGCGCTTGCGCCCCCCAGGGACTGGTTGAGCAGTTGCTTGGCGCTGAGGATGCCCAGCACGTCGTCGAGGCCACCCTGGCAGACCGGGAAGTGCGAATGCTCCGACCCGGCAACGCGCTTCAGGTTTTCTTCGAGCGGCAGGCGGGTATCGAGATAGACGATATCGGAGCGTGGTGTCATCAGCGAGCTGATGGGGCGGTCGTCCAGCCGGAACACGTTGCGCACCATGTCGCGTTCCTGCTGTTCGATCGCACCGGTTTCCGAGCCTTCCTCCAGCAGGGCGTGGATTTCCTCCTCGATCACGCCTTCCTGGCTGGAGGCCTGTTTGCCCAGCAGCCGCAGGATGGCATCGGTCGAGGCCGACAGCAGACGCTCGAAAGGCCGCGCGAGCAGCGCCAGAAAATTCATCGGCCCCGCTATCCGCCGGGCAATGCCCTCGGGGTTCAACTGGCCGATGCGCTTGGGCACCAGTTCACCGATCACGATCGAGAAATACGTGACGACGATCACCACCAGTGCGGTCGATGCGAGGCCGCTTGCGTCCGCCTCCATTCCATACGACTGCAGCCACTGCGCCAGCGGCCCGGCCAGCGCGGACTCGCCGACGATGCCGTTGAGGATGCTGATCGAGGTGATGCCGATCTGCACCGTCGACAGGAAACGTGTCGGATCGTCGTGTAGCCTGATGGCAACCGCGGCCGCATGGTCGCCATCATCGGCCAGCCGCGTCAGGAGGGCACGACGCGAGGTGACCAGTGCGATCTCGGACATGGCGAACGCACCGTTCAGCACGATCAGAGCGGCCAGAAAAAGGATGTCCATCGAGTGATCCCGTTTGTAGAAGTCGCGGAAAAGGCAATCATGCCACTTCAGTAAGGGCTCGACGCAGATCAATGACTGATCGCGCAGGCAAAACAATGCGCTGTCGCCCACGCCGCACCGCAATTGCCTGCGTCTTGATGACCTGCTGCACCTTCAGCTTCCTGGCGGTATTGGGCGCCTTCTTGGGCAGCGTCAGTTCCAGCACGCCGTCGCTGTACTTGGCCTGGGATTTGGCTTCGTCGACCTCATGAGGCAGCGTAAGGCTGCGCGCGACCTTGCCGACGTAGCGTTCTGAGCGCAGCACCTTCTCTTCCTTTTCAAGCTTCGTTTCGGTGCTGATCGAAACCTGCTTGCCCTCGATGTTGACGGGGATGCCTTCCTTCTTCACACCAGGGATGTCCGCATGCACCGTATAGGCCTTGGCGTCCTCCTTCCGATCCATCCTGATCCGCATCTGCGGCGGGTTCTCGAAAAGCACCGGACGCACAAAGAAGCCTTTCATCAAATCATCGAAGTCCCCGAATGGTTCGAAACGGGCAAGGCTGAAACGATCGTAACGTTTGATGTCGGCCATACTCTTCTCTACGTTCCCTAGTTGGCTGGCAACTATCGATGCGGTGCATAGAAGTCTCAACACCGTTCGGGCCGAGCTCGTCGAAGCCTGTCCTGAGCTTGGCGAAGGGGCCCATTCATCCTCCGACAAGCTCAGGACGAACGGACTTCAAACTTCACTTGGCCGGATCGATAAGCTTCGCCGGGCAACTCAATCCTGGACCGGTGTCCGGACTATTCAAGACATCGCTATCCTGTCGATTGGCGGGAATAGTTTCCCGTACGGGCGAGCATTGCGGCTAAGCTGCACGCTCGAGTCAGCCCGATACCGAGGAGGCGTAAGCCAGCCTTGGTGCCGGTGCCGGGCCGGCGACCGGATTTTTGTACGCATACTGACCAGAGGCCACATGAACGATCGAATCCAACAACTGCTGTCTCGGATGACGGCGCTCGACGACGAACTGCGCGAAGCGCTGCATGAGCAGGAAACCAGCATGCTGTTCGAGATCAAGGGCAAACGCGTCGAATTCGAACACTCCGTCAGGCAGGCGCACCGGCGTCTGCGGTCGCGGTTCTTTCACTGGCTGATCACCTACCGGCCACAGAACCTGCTGACCGGACCCGTGATCTACAGCATGATCGTCCCGCTGGCTGTCCTCGACCTGTTCGTGACGATCTACCAGGCGGTCTGTTTCCCCATTTACGGAATCGCGAAGGTTCAGCGGGCGAGCTACATCGTGATGGATCGGCAGCAGCTCGAATATCTGAATTTCATCGAGAAATTCCACTGCAGCTATTGTGCCTATGCCAGCGGGCTGATCGCCTATGTGCACGAGATCGTGGCCCGCACCGAAGAATACTTCTGCCCGATCAAGCACGCGCGCCGTATCCTCGGCACCCATTCCCACTACCCGCGTTTTCTCGACTATGGGGACGCCGAGGACTACGAGGCCAGGCTTGAGGCCTTCCGCGTCGCGCTTGGACACAGGAATTGAACGGGACGGCCGTGAATCGCGCGCCAGATTCCCTCCCTGATCACGTCAGGGAAGCGGGGCGTGAACGTGCGGCCTCAACGGATCCTCGGTTGCCTGCTGTCCGCCTCACCGGGCAGGGACGGTCACCACCGGTGCGTTCTGCGTCGGCGCGCCCTCGGTGAGCGAAAACATGATCATCAGGAAGGCCATGTGGTGTTTCGAGCGCGGGTCACGATCGTCGATCCAGAACCACTGGTTGCGGTAACGAACGGATGCATCGGCGTCGTCGGGCGGCGCGGCGCCATGATGGACGGTGATCAGGGGCGGGAAACTGCGTATCTGCTCGGCAGTACGCTGCGCACTGTAGACGCGCCCCTCGGCGATATCGGCTTCCGGTACCTCGATGCAGGAAGCGAAATCGATCATGACCTGCAACATCGACCGCGTCAGCACGGCGATCTTCGCATCCTGCCCGGGATAGGAGCCGTACACGACACTGAATTCGTGCGATGTGCCATTGAGGCCGAGCAACTCACGTATCCTGCTGCTCGGTACGCTGATCTTCTCTTCCGAGGGGCGCAAGAACATCACGACGCCGGGTTCTCCCTTGCTCGGCTTGACCCGGAATCCGGTGTCGCCCGAGTCCTGCGATTCCCGCATGGCCGTCATGAGCTCGGCGAAACGCCGGGCTGCCCGCGCGCAGATTGCTGGCGCCGCCATAGGCGTTCTCCAGGCCGTTGATCGAGTTCACGCAGACCCGCAGCACAAGGTCGGCCGGGTAACCGCTCTGGATCAGGAACAGGAAACCGGTGACGGGGATCGGGGTCATCAGGCTCTTGGCGAACTTGTCGCCGGAGAGCGGCTGGTAGCTAATGGTCGGATTGCCCGTGTAGCGGCCAGTGGCGCCCACGCTGCCGAACGTGTTGCCGCGCCCGATCGGCGCATACTTGCCGCCGAGGCTGACCTCGCCCTGCAGCGAGTACGAACTGATCACCGACGAAACGTCCATGAACACGGGCGCATCGGCATAGCGGACCTTCAGCAGGTTGAGCAGTTCTACCGCTTTCCGCCATCCGGGATCGTGTCCACGTAGTCGAAGCGGTCGCGCGCGATGGTCGGTGGCCCGACGCTGGCGCAACCTGCCAGCAGGAGGACACACATGCCTGTCCATCCGAATGCACATCTCATCGGCGTTCTCCAGGCACCAAGGCCTGGATTCCTATTTGTCCGGCGACTTGGTGTCGGCGGGTGGCACGGGGTCGCGTACGGGTTGCCGCGAAAAGTAGGCAGCCAGATCGTTCATGTCCTGGTCGTTCATGGCGCGGCCGGTCAGGAATGCCTGGATCATGAGTTCGTGCGCGCCCAACGCCTCAGTCTGGAGTTTCATCTTGTTGACCAGGGCGTCGGCGTCCTGACCCGCCAGGCGGGGGGCGCCCTTGTACGGGGGATTGCCGTCGGAACCGTGGCAATAGGCGCAATAGATGGATTTCCTGGCGCCCGCGGCGGCGTCCCCGTCAGCTGCGGCAATGCCGCTTGACATGCCCATGGCGGATAGTGCCCCCGCCATGCACAATGACACGCACGGGTGTGACAAACGAACTTTCATGGTGATCTCGTTGAATCGGGCTTATGAAGGTGTCCCCGGGACATTCGACCCGTTTGGTCTGAGTATCCGGGCCGCAATTATAAGACCCTGGCCTCGACGCGGGTGGGTCTCAAATGAAGAAATGAAGCCACGCCCGGCTGTCTTAGCAAGCCCGTGGAAGCGTCTTCCCTGCGTGTTCCGATTTCGCCTGTTTGCACAGACCGGAATTTAGCGTCGGCAGCCAGGGACTGCATGCAATGCTGGCATTCAAAAAACTGCCTGGCATTCATTCGCAGGGACCCCGTCGGGGGTACGATGGCTGTCCTTCACCAGCACGGGGTGTCCTCATGGTCCCAACCCGACGCAGAACCCTCCTCGCGATCATGTTCGCCGCCGGGGCCGTCAGCGCCCAGGCCGCCGAGGAATCCTTCAGCATCGATCAATCGAACACCTTCCCCAGTTTCGAGGTGGGCCACATGGGGTTCGCCACGCAAAGCGGCCGCTTCAACCGGACGAGCGGGGCGGTCGTCATGGACGAGCAGAAGAAAAGCGGGAAAGTGGACATCACCATCGACGCGAACTCGATCGACACCGGCATCGGGCCGCTCGATGATGCCCTGCGCAAACTGGATTTCCTGAACGTGGCGCAGTACCCCACGCTCACTTTTCGCTCCTCACAATTCAGGTTCGACAGCGATCAACTGGTTGGCGTGGACGGCACGCTCACCATGCTGGGCGTTACGCGGCCGATTTCGCTCACCGTCACCCACTACCAGTGCGGACCGGATTCCGCCAGCGGAAAATTCGTTTGCAATGTCGATGCGGTCGCCAGCTTCAAGCGATCGGACCACGGCATGACGGCTTTCATCCCCATGGTCAGCGACGACGTCAAATTGCGGATCAAGGTGAGGGCAGCCCGCGACCGGTGATCCCCCGGACGCAGCGATTCAGGACGTTCCCGCGATCCCATGGCCGACCCGACCTGAAGCCCGGACGGGCTGCAGGTCGGCGGTCTTGAAAAACGGAAACAGCCGAGCGGGCTGCAGCCATCGATGGCTTGCAGGCCCTGCCCGGCAGCGACCTTACTTCAGCACCTGCACCATCACACGCCGGTTCTGGCCACGCCCTTCGTACGACGTGTTGCTGGCAACCGGCTTGAGGTCGCCGTAGGAAATGGTCGACATGCGGTCGAGCGGGATGCCGCCGGTTTCGTGCAGATAGCGGCGTACCGATTCGGCGCGCTCCAGCGCGATGCGCCGGTTCTGGCTGTCGAGGCTCATGCTGTCGGTGTAGCCGATGATCTCGACGAACACGTGCGGCAGTTTGGGCTTCACGTAGCCGATCAGCGTGTCGAGCGCCGCGCGGCCCTGGGGGGTCAGCTCGGGTTGTTCGTAGCTGTAGGACACCATGCTTTCGGTCAGCAGCAGGGAGTCGACGACCTTGCCGCTGACCAGGCGGCTGTCGCGCGCGATCTTGACCGCGTCGCTCGCGCTCTCCTGCGCCTGGGCAATGGCGCTGTTCTGTTTGTTGACCGCCGCTTCGGCCAAGCGCGCGGCATCGTTGCTGGCGGACTGGACCTCACGGGCGATCTTGAGGGCCTCGTTGGCACTGGCCTGCGTCTCCGTGAGCGTGCTGGCGTGACTGTCGACCTGGCCGCGCAGGCTGTCGACGTCACGCTGCAGGGCCGCGCGGGTCGTTCCTTCCTGATCCAGCCGGGTCGCCATCAGGGCCTGCTGCGATTCCACTTTGCCCAGGCGCGCTTCCAGGTTCTTCTGCGCCTCGGCCATGCTGGATTGCGCCTGTTTCAACTCGGCAAGCTGCCGGCTCACCGTGGTGGCCTGGGCATCGAGCTGCCGGCTGACGGAATCGGCCTGTTCTTCGAGCGTCTTCTGGGTGGCGCAGCCGCCCATCAGGGCAAGCACGGGAACGATGAGGGGTAAAGCTATGGCAAAACGCATAATGGGCTCCTAAGTAAGCGTTGATTTATTCCGTTCGTGGTGAGCCCTTCGACCATGCTCAGGAGAGCCCTGTCGAACGCCCTCCTGAGCGTAGCCGAAGGGCATGAATGGAATAAATCAAACAAAAAATCAATCGCATGAAATGCCTCCCTTCGCCAGGCTCAGGACAGGCTTGCCGAAGCCTGTCCTGAGCCTGGCGAAGGGCTCAGGGCGAACGAACCGAATTAATCAGCCTCTCCCCAAGTTTCATTAGCAAACTTGAATATGATAACCGAAGCGCGGGGCTGCACTGTGACGGCCGGGCAATCAGCCAGGTTCTCGGGTGGGTCCCGGGCTGGCGCTGGCGTGAGATGGCCCGGCCTCATGGGCAGCGCGGTCATTGAGGGCGGGTCGGCATTCCGATCGCCGAGATTGGTTGAACAAGTTCCCCCGGGCTGTCGCCAATGACTCCGTTTGGCGACGCCGTGCGGACATCACGCATACGGCCCTGCATGGATGTCAGATGATGCGGCGTAAGCGGAAGGCGCAGTCGGCCGTGAGGCTATTGGGGTATCGCGACCCGGAGCTTGAAATCGCGATCCGGGCGCGAGGTGAGGCTTCCCAATGGCTCCGGACGCCGGCCACGGATACGCGAGAAGCGGCAGCCCGCCAGCAGTTCGGACAGGATGGCCTGCATTTCCACATCCGCAAAACGCTTGCCCGGACACACCCTCGGACCCTGTCCAAAGGGGATGAAGGCCGTGCGATTGGCCATGGCCGGCGGCGGATCTGCGGCCAGCCAGCGTGCCGGATCGAACAGGTCCGGATTCTGCCAAAGATGCCGATGGCGATGAATGATCCACGGCGAAACAAGCATGAAGCTGTTGGCCGGGATCGGCTTTTCCCGGAACACGACATCCCGCCTCGTTTCGCGCAGCAGAAAGGCAATGGGTGGATAAAGGCGCAGCGACTCGTGGATCAGCGCGTCGAGTCGACGTTGCGCCAGGTTTTTCCGCTTATCCGGATCAGCGGGGACCGTTTCACTTTGCCCCAAGCCGGGTTCTCGCATCAACTGACCGATGGTGTCCTGCTCGTCGGGCAGGTCGGCGAGTTCCCAGAGCAGCCAACTCAATACGGACGCAGTCGTCTCGTGGCCGGCTAGCAACATGACCGAGATTTCATCGAGCATGGCTGTCTGTCGGGTTTCGTCGCGATCAAGCGGCAACCCGCAGCCATCGGAGGGGAGGGTGGACGCCAGCAGGGCCGATGCGAAGGGGGCGCGTCGAGCATCCGACTTTTCATCCAGCAAGGGATCGACGAAGCGATGCCGGATCAGCGCTCGCATCTCGGCACCGATAGCCTCCAGGCCGAAGCTGTCGAACAGGGCCTGGCGGCTTGCGGGTTCCCGAGGCGCGAGCAGAAGCAATAGCGGGTTTGCACGTTTGTGGTATTTGAAGAACAGATCGACGAAACGCAGGCTCTCCTGCACGCTAAAACAGTTCCCCAGCGTTGCCTGCGTGACGATGTCGATGGCCAGACGGGAGAGTTCACTCGGTATCGGCACAGGACGCTGTGCCTGCTGCCATGCAGCCATGTATTGCCGGGTGAAGTGGCGGGCGATCCGTGCGACTTCGGCTTCGGGGATTTGCGACAGTGCGCGAATGTACACCCGGCGCATCTGTTTGACCGCATCTCCACCCGGTTGGCCAAAAACGCCGCGACCGATCAACGGTCGCAGGAGCATCTCGAGATCGCTGCTCTTGGGGAACGCCCCCTCCTGATCCGTCAGCAGGGTCTTGACCACGGCGAGGTCGTTGACGATTGCAAGTCTTGCGACGGGCAACTTCAAGATCAGCAGTTGTCTTTCCATCGGCATGCCCGATAGATAGCGAAAGGGACTGCCTATCAGGCGCGTCGCTATCCCTGCCAGACGCGGCGAAAGCCTGGCCAGGTAGCCTGCAAGGGTCATGCTCAAATCCATGGGTCGCGGGTCCTGACGGTGACATCGGTGGGTCCCGAGACCCGATAGGTGACATGGCTCCAACGGACTACGCCTGACGCGAATGCGGCCACAACCGCGGTCCAGTGGAAAAGATCAACGACGGGCTTGAGAGCCGCAAGCAGGCACTGCACAGAATGTGCGACAGGCGCGTCTGGAAAACCAAGACGAAGCGCAACCCGGGCCTGGGTTATGCAGCCGGTGACAGCCATGGCTGCCAGTGCGCCGATCGCCAGGCGCGCCTCCACCCGGTCGATGTATGCGAGCAGCAAACCCCACCCGACGAGCCTCGTACTCAGGGTACCGAGAGCCAGCCACCACAGGCTTGGCACATAGATGCGGCAGATCTGGTACTGCCGTCGCGCAAAATTCCAGACCGACACCAGGCCACCATGCGTAGGAGTCGGAACCAGCAGGGCACGCCGCGTCAGGACCCGTAATCCAAGTGCCCCGGCATGCTTGCCTATCGTGCAATCGTCTGACAGGGTGTCTGCGAGGATGCGCTCCGGCCCCAGGGCCGCCAGGGCACGCGGCGACATTGCGAGGGAACCGCCCCAGGCAACATTGAGCCAGCCTGGTCGGGGCAGCATGGCAATAGCGCGTTCAATACTCGCAACCAGGTGGGCGCCGGCTGTCGGTGTCGCGATCGTTGGCCAGCGATAGCCATTCACGAGATCGGCGCTACCGTCAATGAGGGGCGTGACCAGCGCGGACAACCACCAGGAGGGGGGGGATATGTCCGCGTCGAGCAATACGATGGCCTCATCCCGGTCGTCGATCCGCTGCAATGCGGCGATCAGATTTCTGCACTTCTGCGCGCATCGAGTAGCCTCGCCGGCAATGACGATTTCGATCGGGAATGAACAAGCGTCTGCCGAATGCAGTGAGCGTTGATAGGCTGGATCCAGTGAAGTTTCCACGCTGATGATGAGCCTGCGAGGCACGAGGGTCTGCGTATCGAGTGCGCGCAGCAGGGGGTCAAGCCCCGGCGCGTTGCCTGTCAAAGGCAGGATCAGGGTCACGAAACCTGAACGATGGACCTGGGGTGGCCGCAGACGTCTTGCAAAGATCAAGGCCCCCAGCAAACCAAGGGCGGTCTCGAATAATGCGGCTGTGATGAAAACGACAGCAAAGGCCAAGTCTTAGCTACCAGCGTGATGGATTGAGGGAGCCGGCAATGGCGGCAGAAGGCGCGTTCACGCTGGATTTAAAGCGTAGAAGCAGGCGCGTGAATGCCCAGACTTTAAGGAAACGCCGATTTATTCCGTTCGTGGTGAGCCCTTCGACAAGCTCAGGGCGAACGAACCTAATTAATCAGCGTCTCCCTAGCGTGATTGGAGAATACGGACGGCCTCGCGACGGGTCAAGGAAAACGGCCCACTGCTGCAGCGAAACGGCGAGATTCTGCATCCCCTTTTCCAACCCTGCGGGCAGTTGGATCCGCAGTTGCACAATGCTCGGGAGCGATCGCTCGGCCAACGTCTCCGTTGGCCAGACTCCCCCCGTTTGGGCGTCACGCCTGAGGGACGGCGTGTGGCCGTTTGCACGCATACAGGTTCATCCGATCGCTTGTTGTTTCTGGAATCTACCCTCATTGACCGGCCCTTTGATCCGCGCACCAATTTGCAGCATGCCATCCAGCTCATGCACTGCGCATGAGCCTGTGGCGTGTGGTTCACCCGGCTGGAATCAGCCAAACCCTTGAAATGATTGTGTTGTGAGGTCCTGGCACAGACCCTGCTGTCGGTCAGGAGCGAGGAGTCATCATGTCTGTCGTTTCATCTGTCTGTTGTTATTGCGGAACCGGTTGCGGGGTGTTGATCGAGGCGGACGCCGGAAAGATAACCGGCGTGCGAGGCGATCCTGCGCATCCGGCCAACTTCGGCAAGCTCTGCACCAAGGGGGCGACGCTGGCGCTGTCGGCGCAGGCGTCCGGCCGTGCCCTGTATCCGGAGCTGCGAGCCGACAAGTCATTGCCGCGTCAGCGGGTGAGTTGGGAGGCGGCGCTGGATCATGCGGCCGAGCGCTTTGCCGCGATCATTCGCGAGCACGGGCCGGACGCCGTGGGCTTCTACATTTCCGGTCAGCTGCTGACCGAGGATTACTACGTATTCAACAAGCTCGCCAAGGGCCTGATCGGCACCAACAACGTCGACACCAATTCGCGGCTCTGCATGTCGAGCGCAGTGTCGGGCTACAAGGCCACGCTGGGCGCGGACGCGCCGCCGGGCTGTTACGACGACATCGACCACGCGGGCACGCTGTTTGTTGCCGGGTCGAATACGGCGTTCGCGCATCCCATCCTGTTTCGCCGCATCGAGGCGGCACGCAAGGCCAATCCCGAGCAGAAGCTGATCGTGGTCGACCCGCGCCGCACCGATACCGCTGCGGAAGCCGACCTGCACCTGGCGATCCTGCCGGGCACGGACGTGGCGCTGTTTCACGCCATGCTGAACGTGATGCTGTGGGAGGAACTCATCGACCGCGACTACATCGCCGCCCACACCGAGGGCTGGGAAGCGTTGCGCGAAACCGTGCGTGAGTACACGCCGGAAAAGGTCGCCACCATCTGCGGCGTGGCGGCGGCCGATATTATCCTGGCCGCGCGCTGGTTCGCCGCCGGGCCGACGCTGTCGCTGTATTGCCAGGGGCTGAACCAGTCCACCTGCGGTGTCGACAAGAACGCCACGCTGATCAACCTGCATCTCGCCACCGGCAATATCGGCAAACCCGGTGCGGCGCCGCTGTCGCTCACCGGGCAGCCCAATGCCATGGGCGGACGCGAAGTCGGCGGTATGGCGAATCTGCTGTCGGCGCATCGCGACATGAAGAATCCGGAACACCGCGCCGAAGTCGCCCGCCTGTGGGGGGTGGATGCCGTGCCCGACCAGCCCGGCAAGACTGCGCTGGAAATGTTCGAGGCGGTGCGCAAGGGGGAAATCAAGGCGCTGTGGATTTCCTGCACCAACCCGGCGCAATCGCTGCCCAACCAGAAAGGGGTGCAGGAAGCCCTGCGGGCCGCGGCGTTCGTCGTGGTGCAGGAAGCCTTCGCCGATACCGAAACGGTGCAGTTCGCCGACCTGCTGTTGCCCGCCGCCACCTGGGGCGAGAGCGACGGCACCGTGACCAATTCCGAGCGACGTATTTCGCTGATGCGCACTGCAGTGCCGCCGCCGGGCGAGGCGCGCCCCGACTACCAAGCGGTGGTCGAGTTTGCGTGGAAGCTGGGCGATGCGCTGGGGCGGGATGGCAGAGGACTATTCCCCTATGCCTGTCCCCAAGACATTTTCAACGAACATCGCGAGTCCACGCGTGGCCGCGACCTCGACATCACGGGACTGACCTACGCTAGGCTCGATGCCGGCCCGCAGCAATGGCCGTTGCCAGAGGGCGCCAGCACCGGCAAGCCTCGCCTGTATGAGAACGGCGTGTTTCCGACCCATGATGGCCGTGCGCATTTTTACAATGCGCCGTATCGGCCGACTGCGGAGCCGATCAACGCGCAATTCCCCCTGCATCTGAATACCGGCCGGCTGCGCGACCAGTGGCACGGCATGAGCCGCACCGGGCTGGTGCCACGGCTCTATGCCCACGTCGAGGCGCCGCTGCTGTCGATGAACAGCCAGGACATGCAGCGGCGACAGTTGCACGACGGCGACCTGGTACGGGTCAAGAGCCGCCGCGGCAGCCTCGTCATCAAGGTGCAGGCCAGCGAGGAATTGCGAGGTGGCCAGATCTTCATGCCCATGCACTGGGGCGGCCGCTTCATGGCCGGGATGGGCGTCAATGCGCTGACGCTGGATGCTGTCGACCCGGTTTCGCGACAACCCGAACTCAAGCATGCCGCGGTGCAGGTGGAAAAGACGGACCTTGCCTATCGTCGGACGATCATGCGGCGCGGAGATGGCGCCGATTTGCTGCGGCGCGCGCAAGCCTTCATCGGCCGCTTCGATTACGCCACCGCAAGACTTACCGGGCGCGACAACACCGTGCTGGTTTTCGAGACGGCGAACGAAGGACCGCTGCCCCTGTCGCTGGTGCTGGAAATGGATGCTGCGTTCGGGCTGGATGACCCGTTGCTGATCATGAACTACCAGGACGCCCGTCGTGGCATCTGGAAGAAGGTACGGGTGGACAACGGCGTAATCACCGGCGCCCGGCTCTCGGGTGAAACGGCGGCGAGCGAATGGATCAAGGGTCTGATTGCCGAAGGCGCCTCGGCCATGGAGGTGCGGAACTGGCTGCTGGCGCCGGTCGAGCAGCCTCCGGAAGGCAAGGCGGGGCGAGGGCGCGTCATCTGCAATTGCCTCAATGTGGCCGAGCCCGACATCGTTGCCGCGATCGCCGCGGGCGCCGATCTTCCAGCACTCAAGGCCACGCTGAAATGCGGCACCGACTGCGGTTCGTGCGTGCCGGAACTGAAGCGGCTGATCACCGCGAACCGGGCGGCGGCATGAGCTGCGCCACTTCAAGGAGCTTCGTCATTTCATGAGCTACGCAACGCTAATCCGCCAGATCGAATCCGGCGACGTCCTGGGCTTTGTCGAGGCGCGCGCACTGGGCGCTGCATTGCTCGACGGCGGCGTGCCGGAACTGGAAACGGCCGCCTTCATGGTCGCATTCAATCAGCACGATCCGCGCCTCGATGCCTGGCTCGGCCTGCACGCGGCGCTGGCCGAGCGCCTGCCTGAGTTCTCCGCCCCGGCTGGCCTTTACCGCACGGTGGTGCTGCCCGCGTATCACGGGGTACGCAGCCATCCGCACCTTACCCCGCTGCTGGCCCTGCTGCTGAAAAGCTTCGGCATTCCCGTGCTCATTCACGGCGTGCTCGAAGGCGGCGGCGGGACGGCGGCCGCCTACGTGCTGCGCGAGCTGGGCATCATGCCGTGCGGCACCACGGCGCAGGTCAATGCCGGTCTGCGTGACGTCGGGATCGCGTTTGCGCCCGTGGCCCTGTTGAGCCCCGGGCTGGCCTCCTTGCTGGCGCTGCGCGGGCGGCTGGGAATCGATGGCTGCATGACGCAGCTGGCGGCGCTGGCCGACGTGCTGGGCGAGCGCTCGGTGCGGGTGACGCCGGTGCTGTCCAGGGAGGAAATAGTGTCGACGCAGGCCGTGCTGCAAGCGCTCGGCGGACATGCCCTGCTGCTGCAGGGCTGCGAGGGCGAAGCGTTTGCCGATCCGCTGCTGCGGCCGGACAGGGTGCTGGTGCAGGACGGACAGGCACTGCAGGTATACGAGGCGCAGTCGACCGTGTCTGCCCCCGTCAATCTGCCGGCAGTGGATGCGCGGGGCACCGGTGCCTGGATCGACGCGCTCATGCGCGATCACCTGCCGCTGCCGCTGCCGATCCGCAACCAGCTGGCGGTATGCCTGCACGCCGCCGGCTATACCGAAGACCTCAACCAGGCACGGGCCATCACCGCGATCAGCGGGTTCGGCCGGGCGGCCGCATAAATTCGGTGCATACCGAAAGCCGGGGCACTGCGCTGGTGCGCCTGTGCTCTGAACAGACAGGCACGCGACTCGGGAAGCCTTTGAAAACCGGGTGCGGCACACAAATCATGGCTTGGCACATGGCTTGCTAAGCATTACGCATGGCCTGGGCGTATCGCGTCCATGCCGGCAAGACGGACCGAATGCAACGGCGTATCTCGGTCATCACTTTTTTCATGTGTCTGGAGTGGTGAGATGGATATGAGTACGCCCATGGGACGCGGTCCCAGGATGAAGCTGGTCATGGTCGGCAACGGCATGGCCGGGGTGCGCACGCTGGAAGAGCTGCTGAAGCTGGCGCCCGACCTTTACGACATCACCGTGTTCGGTGCCGAGCCCTACCCCAACTACAACCGCATCCTGCTGTCGCCGGTGCTCGCCGGCGAGCAGACGGTTGACGACATCGTGCTGAACCCGCTCGACTGGTACAGCGAAAACGCCATCACCCTTCATACGGGCAAGAAGGTCGTGAAGATCGACCGCAGCGCGCGCTTTGTGGAGGCCGAAGACGGCACCCGCGCCGAATACGATCGCCTGCTGCTTGCCACCGGTTCCAATCCCTTCATGCTGCCGGTACCCGGCGCCGACCTCGAAGGCGTCATCAGCTTTCGCGACATCGCCGACGTCGATGCAATGATCCACGCTTGCAGCAAGTACCGGCATGCAGTCGTGATCGGGGGCGGATTGCTCGGACTGGAGGCCGCCAACGGCCTGATGAAGCGCGGCATGGACGTGACCGTGGTCCATCTGGCCCCCTGGCTGATGGAGCGCCAGCTCGACGAGCCTGCTGCGCGCCTGCTGCAGCAAAACCTGGAAGCAAAAGGCATGAAATTCCTGCTGCAGAAGCAGACCGCCGAACTGGTTTCGAGCCCCTCCCCCGCGAGCGGGGGAGGGGTTGGGGAGAGGGCGAGCGAGCACCGCGTCACCGCCATCCGTTTCAAGGACGGCGACGAGGTCCCCGCCGATCTGGTGGTGATGGCGGTCGGCATCCGCCCCAACACCGAGCTGGCCGAATCGGCCGGCCTGCACTGCAACCGCGGCATCGTCGTCAACGACACCATGCAGACCTTCGACCCGCGCATCTACTCGATCGGCGAATGCGCTGCACATCGCGGCATCGCCTACGGCCTGGTTGCACCGCTGTTCGAACAGGCCAAGGTGTGCGCCAACCATCTGGCGCATTACGGCATCGGTCGCTACGAAGGTTCGGTGACTTCGACCAAGCTCAAGGTCACCGGCATCGACCTGTTTTCCGCCGGCGACTTCACTGGCGGCGAAGGCACCGAGGCGATCCTCTATTCCGATCCCATCGGCGGCGTCTACAAGAAGCTCGTCATCAAGGACAACAAGCTCGTAGGCGGCGTGATGTACGGCGATACGGTCGACGGCGCCTGGTATTTCTCGCTGCTGCGCGACGGCAAGAACGTCAGCGAATTGCGTGACCACCTGATGTTCGGTCAGGACCACTGCGGCAACCTCGGCCACCAGGGCATCAACAAGGCGGCGTCGATGACCGACGACATGGAAGTGTGCGGCTGCAACGGCGTCTGCAAGGGCGACATCGTCAAGGCGATCCGTGAAAAGGGCCTGTTCACGCTGGAAGATGTGAGGAAACACACCAAGGCGTCGGGGTCGTGCGGCTCCTGTACCGGGCTGGTCGAGCAGATCCTGGCGGTGACCGCGGGCGGCGACTACTCTGCCACGCCGAAGACCAGGTCGATGTGCGGCTGCACCGACCACACGCACGAGGAGGCGCGCGCGGCGATCAAACAGAACAAGCTGCTGACGATTCCCCAGGTAATGGAGTTCATGGAATGGCGTACGCCAAACGGCTGCGCCAGCTGCCGGCCGGCGCTCAATTATTACCTGATCTCCGCCTGGCCGGGCGAGGCCGAGGACGATCCGCAATCGCGCTTCATCAACGAGCGCGCCCACGCGAACATCCAGAAGGACGGCACCTACTCGGTGATCCCGCGCATGTGGGGCGGCAACACGACGCCGTCCGAGCTGCGCCGCATCGCCACCGTGGCCGAGAAATACAACATTCCCACCGTGCACGTCACCGGCGGCCAGCGCATCGACCTGCTCGGGGTCAAGAAGGAAGACCTGCCCAAGGTGTGGGCCGATCTCGACATGCCTTCCGGCCATGCCTACGGCAAGGCGCTGCGCACGGTCAAAACCTGCGTCGGCGCGGAGTGGTGCCGCTTCGGCACCCAGGATTCGACCCGGATGGGCATCGACCTGGAGAAGGCCTTCTTCAAGATGTGGGCGCCGCACAAGGTCAAGCTCGCCGTGTCCGGTTGCCCGCGCAACTGCGCCGAAGTCGCGATCAAGGACGTCGGCATCATCGGTGTCGATTCCGGCTGGGAGATCTACGTCGGCGGCAATGGCGGCATCAAGACCGAGGTCGCGCAGTTCCTGGTCAAGGTGAAGACGCCGCAGGAAGTGCTGGAATACTCGGGCGCCTTCCTCCAGATCTATCGCGAGGAGGCGCGCTACCTCGACCGCACCGTGCACTACATCGAGCGCGTCGGCCTCGACTATGTGAAGAAGAAGATCCTCGACGATGCCGAGGGGCGGCGCGCGCTGTACGAGCGTCTGATGTTCGCGCTGTCGGTCGAACGCGATCCGTGGGTCGAGCGCGCCAGGGAAGGCAAGCTGAAGCATGAATTCGAAACCGTCGCCGCATGAAGGAAGACACAATGAACAACTGGATTGACATCCTGGATGTGAACGACATCCCTAGGCTCGGTGCGCGCGTGGTGCGCCACGGCGAACTCGACATCGCCGTGTTCCGCAGTGCCGACGATGAAATCTTCGCGCTGGAGGACCGCTGTCCGCACAAGGGCGGGCCGCTGTCGCAGGGCATCGTGCACGGCAAAAAGGTCACCTGCCCGCTGCACAACTGGAACATCGAACTCGAATCCGGCTGTGCCGTGGCCCCCGATCAGGGGTGCGCGCGCGAATTTCCGGTCAGGGTCGAAGGCAGCCGGGTGTGGCTGGACCTGGCCGCGGTCGACCGTGTCGCTGCCTGAATCCGTGGCCTGGAGGCATGCGCACCAGGCCGGTGCGCGGAAGAATGCGGGTGCGCCATGACGGGACATCGCCATGCGCCACGAATGACGCCGCCGAAGGCAAGTCCTTGATCTGATTGAGTCTGTCCGATCTGGCACGGAGGCTGCTCTATAGAGGGTGTGCGCCTCAAACAACCGCCAGAGGGCGGGGCGCCGAACGGAGACTGACATGAAGATCGATTGCGGACAGTATCCGCTGATGGGGGGCTACGACGAATTGCTCGAAGCGCCCGGCAAACCCCGACCGGGCGCGGAAGGCCTGTGCGAGTTCTTTGCCGGCCTGGCCGGAGACGAACTCGATGCCCGACACCGCGCAGTCGACGCCGCGATCATGGCGGCGGGCATCACCTTCACCGTGTATTCCGAGGCCGGCAACATCGACCGCGCGTGGCCGTTCGACGTGGTGCCGCGCATCATCCAGAAGGACGAGTGGGACCGCATCCAGGCCGGACTCGAGCAGCGTCTGAGAGCGCTCAACCTGTTCATCGACGACATCTACCACGAGCAGAAGATCGTCAAGGACGGGGTGTTTCCGGCCGAGGTGCTGGCCGATTCGAAGAATTTCCGCCCGGCCTGTGTCGGCGCGAATCCGCCCTTCGGCGTGTGGGCGCACATCTGCGGAACCGACCTCGTGCGCGATGGCGACGGCACCTTCTACGTGCTGGAAGACAACCTGCGGGTGCCGTCGGGCGTGTCCTACATGCTCGAAAACCGCCAGCTCATGAAGCGCCTGTTCCCGGAGCTGTTCGCGCGCTACGACGTGCTGCCGGTCGACGACTATACGGCGCAACTCTACGACATGCTGGCGGCACTGTCGCCGCGGCCGGGCGAACGACCCGAAATCGCGGTGCTGACGCCCGGCATCTTCAATTCCGCCTATTTCGAACATTCCTACCTGGCGCAGCAGATGGGCGCCTACCTGGTCGAGGGCTCGGATCTCGTGGTGCTCGACGACGACTGCGTCTACATGAACACGGTCGAGGGGCTTACCCGGCTCGACGTGATCTACCGCCGCATCGACGACGACTTCATCGATCCCGAAGTGTTCCGCGAAGATTCCGCGCTCGGCGTGCCCGGTCTGATGCGTGCCTGGAAGAAGGGCAACATCGGCATCGCCAACGCGCCGGGTTCGGGCGTGGCCGACGACAAGGTGGTGTATGCCTACGTGCCCGACATGATCCGCTACTACCTCGGCGAGGATGCGATTCTGCCCAACGTGCCGAGTTACCTGTGCATGCACGAGGATGATCGCGAATACGTGCTGGCCAACCTCGACAAACTCGTGGTCAAGCCGGCCAACGAATCGGGCGGCTACGGCATGCTGGTGGGACCCAAGTCGACCGCTGAAGATCAGGCGAAATTCGCCAAACTGATCCTGGAAAATCCGCGCAACTACATGGCGCAACCGACGCTGTCGCTGTCGACGGTGCCAACGCTGTGCGAAGACGCGATCGAGCCGCGTCACGTCGACCTGCGCCCGTTCATCCTGCAATCGAAAGACTGCTACGTCACGCACGGCGGTCTCACCCGGGTCGCGCTGCGGCGGGGCTCGCTGGTGGTCAATTCCTCGCAGGGCGGCGGCAGCAAGGACACCTGGATCATAAGGGGGGAACTCTGATGCTTGCCAGAGTTGGGGAAAGTCTCTACTGGATGGCGCGTTATCTCGAGCGTGCCGAAGACACCGCCCGTCTGATCAACGCTACCACCATGCTGCTGATGGACATGCCGCGCGGCGGCAGTTTCGGATGGGAAGGACTGCTCAAGGTGGTGGGCCTGGACGAGGCCTTCCACAAGCACTACGACGAAGCGAGCGAGACGGCGGTGATGAGCTTTCTGATCCAGGATGAGCGCAATCCATCCTCCATCTTCGCCTGCGTCCGTCATGCCCGTGAAAACACGCGCACCTTCCGCGAAGTGCTGCCGCGCGAATCGTGGGAGTGGGTCAATGAGCTGTATCTGTACACCAGCACCCATCAGGCCAGCGCGCTCGACCGCCGCAAGCGCTACGAAGTGCTGACCGAAATCATCCGTCGCCGCCAGGCCGTGGTCGGCCTGCTCTCCGGCACCATGAGCCGCGACGAGGGCTTCCAGTTCATGCGGCTGGGCCGCAACATCGAGCGCGCCGACATGACGACACGGGTGCTCGACGTCAGCTACGCCATCAACCTGCCGTACCAGAACAGCCAGTACTACGACCTCATCTGGATGAGCGTGCTGCACGCGCTGTCGGCGCACCAGATGTACCGGCGCCACGTCGGCGTGCACGCGCGCGGCCACAAGGTGCTGGCCTTCCTGCTCAACGACCTGCTGTTCCCGCGCAGCGTTCGCCACTGCCTGCACGAGATCCAGTTCGCGTTGGGCGAGCTGCCGGGTGTCGAGCCGATGCGCCGGCTGCAAGGCATGCTGAACCTGGTGGACCGGGCCGACTACCGCAAGCTCGCCGAGAGCGGCCTGCACGAGTTCTGCGACGACATCCAGGCGCGGCTGGCCGATCTCAACGCGGTCATCGCCCAGACCTTTTTCCGCGCCGTGCATCCGCAAAAAATGTCGCAAGCCCAATTCAACCTGAACTGACCTCCCATGACGAAATCACTCAGCTTCCCGCGCGCCGGCGACAAGAAAAACTCGCCGGAATTCGACGACTACCTCGGCAGCCTGCTCGAGGAGCGCGACCGCATCGGGCTCACCGACTGCATCCGCCAGATCGATGCGCTGATGATCACGGTCGAGCCCAGCCACTCGGTCGCCTATGTCGCCGAACTATGCGTGATGACGCCCTACCATTACCTGGTCACGCTCGAATCCGAATCGCACTACACCCACATCCTGCGCATCGACATGAGCGCGCCCGACATCCTGGTGCGCGAGGTCAAGGATCCGAACGTGCGTGGCATCTTCCGAAGCCTCAACGAGGTCTACCCGATCGGCGCAGTCAAGCCCAACTCGCGCTACATGGGGGAGGTGCTGCGTGTGACCGACCCGCACGCGGTGGTCGACATGCAGAAGGCGCGCGACATCCGCTTTTTCAACCAGGAGCAGATCCGCAAGCTCGAGTTGCCGGGCAACATGGCCGTGGTCAAGCCCAGCCCCTACACGCACAACATCGTCGCCTACTGGGAACGCCCGGAATCCGACATCCGTGTCTACGCGCTCGGCTGGAGCAGCATCCGCGAGGACATGCAGGCGGCCTACGAGGCCGCCAAGGCGACACAGAAAAACCTCGGAATCGACGAGATGCTGCTGCCGATCGACCATCTCGCCACACGCATCTACAGCCAGAACCGCGAGGCCGCTATCCTCGAATACCTGACGCTGTCGAGCTATTACTATTGGGGCTCGTACGATATCGCCGACCAGAACTCATCGACCAATGTCACCAAGAGCGTGCACTACGCCAACGAACTCGTGTGCCCGGCCAAGGTGTTCACCGCGGCCAACCATCCGTATTTCATGAACCACCTGCTGACCGAATCGCCGACCGAAGCCTTCGTGCGCAACTTCGGCCCGCGCCTGCATCACATCGCGGTCGCGGTCAAGGACGGAGAAACGGCCGACCTCGCCAACATCGACTACGTCGTGCGGTCGCTGCGCGACTGCGGCCAGAATTTCCTGCTCGACGTCATCGGTTCGAAAGAGGAAGGGCTCAAGCAGATCTTCTCCAGCGCGTCGGAGTATTCCTCTCTCATCATCGAATACGTCCAGCGCTTCGGCGGCTTCGAGGGGTTTTTCACCAAGGACAACGTCGCCGAACTGACGCACGCTGCCGGTGTCGAGGAAAGTCTGCGGGCGCTGCAGGAAGAGGCGCAGGCGTAAACGCGCGATGGACGGGTCCTGAAGGGCGAGCGCGGCATACAGCCCGCCCGGATCGGAACATCGTCTGTTTGCGGCAGGCTGCTCTGCCCGGTTGCTAGGCAGCCTCCTGCGAAGCCACGGGAAGCGACTCCGGATGGAAATACACGTCGCCAACGACCTTGTCCACTTCCGCCAGCATGGCTTCCTGCACGTCGATGAAGTCATGCAGGCCCTGGGGATCAAGATTGGCGACATCCGCCTTGGCGATACTGGCCTTGATCTTTTCCACACAGGGCAGTATCGGCTGGTGACGCGGCAATTCGCGCAATGCGGTCTCCACCCGCAGCACGCAGTGGTGGATCGCACGAGGGAAATGCCGGTCCTGCAGCAGGAATTGCAGCACGGCCTGTCGATACACGCGCACGCCCATGTGCTGAAGATACATCTGGTACGCGCTCAGCGACTTCAGCACGCTCATCCACTGGATGTTTTCGAAGGGACGCAGCCCGCCTGCATGGGGCAGCAGGCTGGCAGAACGCACGTCGAGGATGCGCAATGTCATGTCGGCCCGTTCCAGGTTGCGCCCCAGCACCATGAAATCGTAGGGCATGTTGTTGCTCATGGTGCCGGCCAGCATGCCTGTCAGTTGCTGCACGCCACGAATCACCTTCATGACGTACTCATAGCGCCCGCGTTTCGATAGCCCCAGCTGCACGTTGTCGCGGGCGTACTGATAGAGATTGTTGAGCTCCTCCCAGACTTCGCGGGGCAGCACGTCGCGCACGGTGCGGGCATTTTCACGGGCCTGGGCCAGGGCATACAGGACCGAAACGGTGCTTGTGGCATCGGTGAGCAGGAACCGGATCACGTTGCGCTCGTTGAGCTCCGGGTAGTGCTCGGCGAACAGCGTCTGTCCGCCGGTGATCATCACCAGGGGCGCCCAGCCGGGCGACATGCCCTTGGGCGTGTCCAGCACCAGGTTGGTGTTCACGTTGATGATGCGGGCCGTGTTCTCCGCCCGCTCGAGGTAGCGGGCGATCCAGTAAACGGAATTGGCTACGCGTGACAGCATGATTATTTCTCCTCCGCGTCGACGATCCAGGTGTCCTTGCTGCCACCCCCCTGGGAGGAATTCACCACCAGCGAGCCTTTCTTCAGGGCTACCCGGGTCAGCCCCCCGGTCGTGGTCTGGATGGTTTTTCCCGACAGGATGAACGGCCGCAGGTCCACATGGCGGGGCTCCACGCCGTGACCGACCAGGGTCGGCGTGGTCGACAGGCTCAAGGTAGGCTGGGCGACGTAATTGCGTGGATTGCGGCGGATCTGACGGGCCATTTTCGCGCGCTCCTGTACGCTCGCATGCGGCCCCACCAGCATGCCGTAGCCGCCGGATTCGTTGGCGGGCTTGACCACCAGCTGGTCGAGGTTTGCCAGCACGTAGCTGCGCTCATCGGGGTTCATGCACAGGTAGGTGGGCACGTTGTCGACAATGGGATCGGCATCGAGGTAGTAGCGGATCATCTTCGGCACGAAGGCGTAGACCACCTTGTCGTCGGCCATGCCGGCGCCCGGCGCGTTGGCCAGCGCCACATGGCCGGCCTTCCAGGCTCGCATGAGCCCGGGCACGCCCAGCGTGGATTCCGGATTGAAGGCCTCCGGGTCGAGGAAGAGATCGTCGACACGCCGGTAGATGACGTCCACCTGACGCAGGCCCTCGACGGCCCGCATGTAGACCTTGTCGCCCTCGCCTACCACCAGGTCCGAGCCCTGCACCAGTTCCGCGCCCATCTGCTGGGCCAGGTAGGCATGCTCGAAGTAGGCCGAGTTGTAGATGCCCGGCGTCAGCACCACGATTTCAGGAGAATCTCCGGGCCGCGGCGACAGCGATGCCAACATGTCGTAAAGCTGCGAAGGGTAGTTGTCCACCGGCTCGATGCTGACCTGCTCGAAAAGCTCGGGAAACACCCGCTTCATGACCAATCGATTTTCCATCATGTACGACACGCCGGAGGGCACCCGCAGGTTGTCCTCCAGCACGTACAGGGTGCCGTCCTTGTCGCGCACGAGGTCGGAGCCGCAGATGTGCGCCCAAACCTTGAACCGGGGCGAGATGTGGCGGCACTGGGGACGGTAGTTGGTCGAGGTTTCCAGCAGTTCGGCGGGGAAGATGCCGTCGCGGATGATGCGCTGCTCGTTGTAGATGTCGTCGATGAACAGGTTCAACGCCTGAACCCGCTGCTTGAGGCCTTCCTCGATCCGCGACCATTCCTTCTTTTCGATGATGCGGGGAATGATGTCGAAAGGCCAGGCCCGGTCGATGGCGCCGCCATCCTGGTTGTAAACCGTGAAGGTGACGCCCATGGCGCGGATGGCAAGGTCTGCCGCGGTCCGCCGCTCGTCGATTTCGCTGTCCTTGAGCGAGCGCAGGTATCTGGCCACGTGATCTGCAGCCGGCCAGGGGCGTCCCCGGGGGCCGATCAACTCATCGCGAAAGCCTTTGTTCCGATATTGCGACCATCGAATCGCCATGCATTGTCTCCTGATTTACCCGTGCCTCATGGCGCGGGTGGCACGGCAGGGATCATGCCATAGCCCGCTTCCACTTGCTGCCAGGGCAGATTCGACAGTGCCGGTTGGCGCTGGGACTCAATGGGGAAGCAAGCGCTTCCTGATCGATCTTGACGGCCTCGATGTCATGGCCGGGCCGGAATCGGGCGGGAACGCGAAACGGGGCACTGCCGGCGCAGTGCCCCGTTCGCCTGTTCCGCCTCCGCTTACTTCGCGGCGGGCGCCGGTGCGGCCGGCGCGGCCGGCGCCACAGCGGCCGGGTTCATCATCTGGCCCCAGACGCTGGGGTCGAACGGATTGATGAACGGTGCCGGGACAGCCCCCTGCGGCATCATCTGGGGAACCATCGCGCCATAGGTGGCCGGGTTGACGAACGCGCCCATGCTGCCATACGACTGCGGATTCATGGTGGCGCCCATCCAGCCGGTATACAGGTTGGGATTCATCGGCTGCATCATCAGGTTGAGGTTGCGGGGATCCACCGGTGCCGTCATCCACCTCATGTACGCATTGGGATTCAGCGGTGTCATGGCCGCGCTCAACACGCGCGGATCCATCGGCGACATCAGCCACTTCATGTACAAATTGGGATTCATGAAGGGCGTCATCATGGCGGTGTAGAAGTTGGGATCCATTCCCGCCGCCATCCACTTCATGTACACGTTGGGGTCGGCCATCATGCTCATCCAGTTCGTGTACAGCGCCGGGTTCATCATCCCGGCCACCATGCGGGTGTAGGTCGCGGGATCCATCGACGCATTGGCCATGGCGGCGTAGAAGGCCGGGTCCATGGTCGCCAGCATCGCCGGCACGGCGGCCTTCGGATCCCGCATCAACTCGGGGGTCTTGCTCGGGTCGGTCATTTTCTCGACCACGGATTCTGGGGTGGCCTGTTGGGCCAGGGCGGGCATGGCGACGGCGGCCACCAAGGCCAGCAGCAGTTTGTTCAGTTTCATGATGTCACTCCGATTGAATGATTGTTGGACAAATAAATCACGATGCGGCCCATTCTCTGTTGACCACACTGTACATATAGTCTTTTTCAACTGAAATTGCTCATGCCTGGCCTTGGCAGAACCCGGAGGGACGCTGCCGGCTCGACGGCGAGGTGGGGTCTTATCTAGCGCTTGCTGCCTGCGGGGCGGGAAAGGAACGGCCCCGCTTTGCTATTGGTCGCGCCTCTCGATGCCCGCTTGGGCGGTTGCAGCTACGGTCGAACGTTTGGGGGTCACTGCCTTTCGGAACGCAGCCGTTCAGCCATGGGGTTCGGCCTGTAGCGCACCGTTGCGCCCAGGCTTCGCCATCGTCGGTCTAGGATCCTGGGCCGAAAGGCCGTGCTGCCTTGTCGCCTGCAAAAAGCGCAATCGACGATTTGTCCTACACTCAGGCTCAGCGCACAGAAAATCGTGCGCGTTCGATGGAAACGACATTTCCACTTGCAATGGCCTTATCTCGCGCGCGATCACGCTCGATTCATCACGCATCCGGGAAAAACAGACTGGTTAGGCCCTGGATTTTCAGATCTGCCGGCCCGCTGAAGGATGCGGAGCCGTACATGGGTCGCCCAATGTTGAATGCAGGCAATCATTGCCCTCGATTTGGGCAATGCCGCGTCCGATCATCCGGCTCTCACACGAAAGGAAACACGATATGACCACTACACTTTATGCACGACTGGGCAATATAGAAGGGATCACACGAATCGTCAGCGATGTGGTCGACGCACACCTGAACAATCCGCTGGTGCAGCCCCGATTCGCGAATGTCAAGGATCTGGAGCATGCAAAGAGGATGTCGGTCGAGTTCTTTTGCGCCGGATCCGGCGGGCCCGAGACCTACAGCGGCAGGGACATGCTCGCCACCCATCAGGGCATGAATATCTCCGAGCAGGAGTTCCTGGCGGTCGTGGACGACATCATGGGCGCCATGGACAAGAACAATGTGGGCGAGGCCGAGAAGAAGGATGTGCTGGCCATTCTTTATTCACTCAAAAGCCAAGTCATCCGCGTGTGACGCCCAGCGAAGCCGGAATGGGTGATTGTTGCGGCGTAAACGACATCCGACCCGGGCGGGCGGGAGAGCCCGCCCGCGCCCGTCTGATCAGGCCTGGCTTGCGAGGCGCACCTTGCTCGCTGACGCGGCCTCACGCGACTTTTTTTGCGCGCCAATGTCCTCCACCTTGCGCTGGCGTTCGTAGAGGAAGGCCAGCACTTCGTGGCGATAGTGGTTGTAGCGCGCGTCGCCCGATAACTCCACGCGTTTGCGTGGCCGTTCCAGGTCGATCCTCAGGATTTCGCCGATGGTAGCCGATGGGCCGTTGGTCATCATGACGATGCGGTCCGACAGCAGCACCGCCTCGTCGACGTCGTGGGTGATCATGATGACGGTATTGCCGAGGTCGGCGTGGATCTCCATGAGCGAGTCCTGCAGGTGGGCGCGGGTCAGGGCATCGAGGGCGCCGAAGGGCTCGTCGAGCAGCAGGACTTTCGGCTCCATGGCGAGGGCGCGGGCAATCCCCACGCGCTGCTTCATACCGCCGGAGATCTCGTCAGGGCGCTTGTCGATGGCGTGGTCCATGTGCACCAGCTCGAGGTTGTGGGTGATCCATTCGCGCATCTCGGCCTTGCTTTTCTTACCCTTGAACACGCGCTTCACGGCCAGTTCAACGTTCTGGTAGGCCGTGAGCCAGGGCAACAGCGAATGGTTCTGGAACACTACCGCGCGCTCGGGGCCGGGGGCGTTCACTTCCTTGTCCTCCAGCAGCACGCCGCCCTCGGTCGCCTGATGCAGGCCGGCGACGATGTTCAGCACCGTCGACTTGCCGCAACCGGAGTGGCCGATCAGGCTGATGAACTCGCCCTGCGCGATGTCGAGGCTGACCTTGTCGAGTGCGCGGAAGGGTCCCTTGGGGGTGGGGAAGTCGATGCCGACTTCGGAGAGTTGCAGATAGCTTTTCATGGGTGGGTCCCTGTTGATCGGTTAGCGCAGGATGGCGGTCTTGTCCCAGCTTGCCGTGCGCTGCAGCAGCAGCATGGCGCGGTCGAGCAGGAAGCCGATGAAGCCGATCGCCAGCACCGCCACCATGATGCGGCTCAAGGAATCGGAACTGCCGTTCTGGAACTCGTCCCACACGAACTTGCCGAGGCCCGGGTTCTGGGCCAGCATCTCGGCGGCGATGAGCACCATCCAGGCGATGCCCAGGGACAGGCGCAAGCCGGTGAACATGAGCGGCAGGGCGGCGGGCAGGACGATCTTGAACACATGGGTGAGGGGTGGCAGGCTCAGCACCTTGCTCACGTTCAGCAGGTCCTTGCTGACGTTGGCCACGCCCACTGCCGTGTTCACCACCGTGGGCCACAGGCAGCACAGCAGCACGGTGAACATGGAGTTGAGGAAGGATTTGGAGAACATGGGGTCGTTGGTGACATACACCGCACTCACCACCATGGTCACCAGCGGCAGCCAGGCCAGGGGCGAGATGGGCTTGAACAGCTGGATCAGCGGATTGAACGCGGCATAGACCACCTGGTTCAAGCCGATCAGGATGCCCAGCGGGATGGCGATCAGGGAGGCCAGGACGAAGCCGGACAACACGGTCGCCAGGCTGGTGACGATTTGGTCGAGGAAGGTGCGTTTGCCGGTGTAGGGCCGGATCTTCACTTCAGCGCTGGGATCGGCCGCCAGGATTTCTGCATTGCGCACTTTCTGGCGCTCGTAGAATTCCTCCGCTCGCTGGCGTTCCTCCTTGTGCTCGGCCACGAGATTGTTGGCTTGTTCCCACACCTGCGTGGGACCGGGAAACTTGCCCAGGGAGGTATCGATAAGCTGGGCAACGTTATGCCAGATAAACAGAAACATGGCGATGCCGATGATCGGCAGACTGAGGCCCAGGGCAAATTGTCTGACCTGGGCTGCGCTCGGGACCAGGCTTGCGGGATTCTGGCGGATGCTGGCTAGGGTGGCGTTCATGGTCATTCCTTTTGTTTCATCGTTGCGCCCACCCCGCATCGGGACGATGTGGGATGGTGTCGCGATGGGGGCGTTCCTTATGGCTTCTCGTTGCCTTTCAGGCCGATCTTGAATTGCTTCAGATAGGCGTTGGGCTTGGTTCCGTCATAGGTGATGCCGTCGATGAACTCCTTCTGGGGCGGCTTGAAGCCACTTTCCTTGGCGAAGTCGGGGAAATCACTGGCCTTCATCTTGCCTTCGGCGATCAGTTCCCTGGCTGCCGTGGCGTAGATGTCGGGACGGTATACCTTCTTGGCGATATCCATGTACCAGTTGTCCGGTTTGGCGTCGGGGATCTGGCCCCAGCGACGCATCTGGGTCAGGTACCAGATGGCATCCGAGTAATAGGGGTAGGTGGCGTTGTAACGGAAGAACACGTTGAAGTCCGGCACCGCGCGCTTGTCACCCTTTTCGTACTCGAAGGTGCCGGTCATGGAGTTGTCGATGACATCCACGTCGGCGCCCACGTAGTTCGGCTTGGAGAGAATCCGCGATGCCGCGACGCGGTTGGCGTTGTTGTTCTCGTCCAGCCACTTGGCGGCGCGGATCAGGGCCTTCACGGTACGGATGTGCGTGTTGGGGTACTTGTCCGCCCACGCCTTGCTGACGCCAAACACCTTCTCCGGGTTGTTCTTCCAGATCTCGTAGTCGGTGATGACCGGCACGCCGATGCCCTTGCACACCGCCTGCTGGTTCCACGGCTCGCCCACGCAGTAGCCGTTGATGGTGCCGGCTTCCAGGGTGGCCGGCATCTGGGGCGGCGGGGTCACCGAGAGGAAGGCGTCCGCCTTGATCTGGCCGCTGGTATCGCCCTTGTCCGGCGCGTAATAGCCGGGGTGGATGCCGCCCGCGGCCAGCCAGTAGCGCAGCTCGTAGTTATGCGTGGAGACGGGGAACACCATGCCCATGTTGAAGCGCTTGCCTTCCTTCTTGTAGGACTCGACCACCGGCTTCAATGCATCCGCCTTGATCGGGTGGACGGGCTTGCCATCCGCGCCCTTGGGAATGTTCTTCTTCATTTCCTCCCAGACCTGCTTGGAGACGGTGATGCCGTTGCCGTTCAGGTCCATCGAGAACGCGGTAATGATGTCGGCCTTGGTGCCGAAGCCGATCGTGGCGCCGAGCGGCTGGCCGGCCAGCATGTGGGCGCCGTCGAGCTGGCCGTCGATGACGCGATCGAGCAGTACCTTCCAGTTGGCTTGCGCCTCCAGCGTGACGTACAGGCCTTCATCCTCGAAGAAGCGCTTCTCGTAGGCGATGGCCAGCGGGGCCATGTCGGTGAGCTTGATGAAGCCGAACTTCAGATCGGGTTTTTCGGCCTGGCCGACTGCGGCGTTGGCTCCGTTGATGCCGCCGGCCAGCGTCAGCGCCAGTGCCATGGGGGTGAGCATAAGGCCCTTGAGGACCTGTCTTCTGTTCATCGTGTTTCTCCATGCAAGTTGATCAATCCGTGCAATCCCGTTGTCGGGCCTCTCGCCTGGAACACCTCGCAGCAGGAACAATAAAAAAGCGTCCTCCTGCGCGTGAAGCCGTGCGGAAAGGACGCCGTTGTCCAGAACTACATTTGCTTTTTCTCACTTCGACCCGAATGGCCGGATGTGACAAGCAGCTATAAGCAGCTAACGTGCCAGATGGTGAATCGTTGAATTTGCTGGGTTTGGTAGAACCCTGCCTGTCGTTCTCGGGGCTTGTCACGCACAAGCATGGTGCGGCACGCACTGAGGTCGCGCCTGAACCGCTCGCAAGTCAGGCCGGAAATGCTTTACGGATGGATGAGACGACGCCGATCCCGCTGATCGAAATCACGACCAGAGATAGTCGGCCAACGTCGATGGCCAGGTTTACGTCAGCGCGGTGACCCATACCCCTACATCGAGGGTCGCGCCGGGTGGGCCGACGAACGAGCCAGAAATGGGTGGGACGGATTCGGGTAGACGCGAGACGGCAACGGGCGTGTGATCGGTTCCGACGATTTTTCCTATGGTGGGATCGAAGCCTTTCCAGCCCGCGCCAGGCAGGAACACTTCGGCCCACGCATGGGTTGAGCCGAAATTTGCCGATGAGGGCTCGGCGTGGAGATAACCGCTGACAAAGCGTGCGGCGAGCCCCAGGTGTCGCGCGGCTTGCATGAACAGCGTGGCAAAGTCACGGCACGAGCCGCTGCCGCGCGCCAGGGTGTCTTCGGGCGTTTGAACGCCGGGTTCCTCGCGTACCTGATACGACAACGACTGATTGATATGGACGCACAGGCGTTCCAACAGCGCATAGGTTTGAACGGGTTCGCCCGCCTTCCATAAACGGGCTACCCATTCGGCCAGCGGGTCGCCGACCGCCGGACTGGCGGCGTTCATATAGGGCGACAATACAACCCGGTCATCTGCCGTATAGGAGAACGGGTAGTTCGTTGCGTAAACGTCCACCAGAAAATCGAGGGGCGCTTCGTTGAATTGCTGAATGATGACTTCGCTCTCGATCACCAACTGCTGGGTGGGCGTGTCGAAGCTTGCGATGGCAACCGAGTTGTCTTCGACGTCGCGGTGCCAGCGCAGGGTGGCCGCAGGGGCGATTTCCAGGGACGAGGACTCGATGCGCAGCTCGTGGCCCTCTTTGGGGCGCAGGCGTAAAACGTGGGGTTCGAGCCGCACTGCACTTGAAAAATTGTAATAGGTGCGATGGAGGATTTTAAAGCGACGCATGGTTCATTCCATTGATCCGGCCAAGTGAAGTTTGAAGTCCGTTCGTCCTGAGCGTGTCGAAGGATGAATGGGCCCCTTCGCCAAGCTCAGGACAGGCTTCGACAAGGCTCTCCTGAGCATGGTCGAAGGGCTCATCCCGAACGGATAAATCAGCGTCTCCCTAAGGGTTGCTGTCACATGTCGGGTCAGGGCGGGTGATCTGCGCGCTCAGACATGCAGGGTGTCGATCTCGCTGTAGGCATTTTTCAGCCACATCTTCACGCGCTGCCGTTCCAGGATGCCGAGTGCATGCGTGTCAGTGCGCTGGGTGGCGGACCAGAAGCTGCTGCTATGGGCATCGATCTTGACCATCGAGGCTTCGTGCAGGCGCTTGATCTCGATGATGCGGGCGTGCAGTTCGAGTGCGCGCTGTTTTTCGCCGGAGGTTTCGAGCATGTCGAAGTTGTCGCCACGGATGTGATTCTGCACCAGCACGTAGTTGAGGCGCGAGCCGAACCGATCGAGCAGCTTCTTCAGCAGGTCCACCGAGTCGCGTCCCGAGTCCATCACATGCCAGTAGGTCAGCGCCAGTCCCATCTCGCTCGACAGTTCGATCAAGCCGGATTCGTCCATCCATTGCGTCAGCGCGTCCTGCGTCTGTGCGGCCATATCGACGAGGATGCTGCGGGCGGGCTCGGCGGCCGCGGCTTCGACGATGGCATCGAGGCTTTCGTAGCGGTCCACCACGACGGGCGAGGCGTAGCCGGCGTAGAAGCGCATCAGCGCACCGTGCGACTTGTCGGTGTCGAAGCCGAGGAAAGGCCGCTCGTGGTCGATCAGATATTGCGCGAGGATGCGGGCGACCAGCGATTTGCCGACGCCGCCTTTTTCGCCGCCGATGAAGTGGATGTGGGCCATGGTTTTTCCTTGGGATGAAGGGTTGTTGAATGAACTGTCGGCCGTTGAATTATTTCAGCCGTTCGCGCTGAGCGAAGTCGAAGGGCTCGGCCCGAACGGCCATAAATCCCGCAGCGCCCTCAGCCGCGCCGCCGCAAGTCGAGCGTGTGCGGATATTCGCCAGGCGCTTCTTCGGCAGGCGGTTCCATCGGGCCGGGCGGACTGCCGTTGGGGTAGAACAGCGCCAGCGACGCCAGGCTGGGCGGCGGCGTGATGTTGCCGGCGGTGTGCCCCCACTCCTGGAAGCGGGTGTGGCGGCGCGACTCGGCTTCCACCGCATTGACCGGGAAGGCTTCCTCGTGTCGTCCACCGGGGTGGACGACACGGTAGGTGCAGCCACCGATGGCGCGGCCGTTCCAGGTGTCGATCAGATCGAATACCAGCGGCGAGTGGATGCCGATGGTCGGATGCAGGGCCGAGGGTGGCTGCCAGGCACGGTAGCGCACGCCGGCGACATATTCGCCATGGACGCCGGTGGCCTGCAGCGGCACGCGGCGGCCGTTGCAGGCGAGCACATAGCGGCTGTCGGTGAGTCCATTCACCTTGACCTGAACCCGTTCGATGGAGGAGTCGACATAACGCGCCGTGCCCTGGCTGGTGCTCTCTTCGCCCAGCACATGCCAGGGTTCGATCGCGGTGCGCAGTTCGATCGCGATGTCGCCGATCTGCAGGGTGCCGTAGCGTGGGAAGCGGAATTCCAGGAAGGGCCGGTACCAGTCGAGTTGGAACGGGAAGCCGGCAGCGTTGAGGTCGTCGACCACGTCTTTCAAGTCTGCCCACAGGTAATGCGGCAACATGTGGCGGTCGTGCAGCAGCGTGCCCCAGCGCACCAGCGGCTTGCGATACGGCTGGTCCCAGAACCGTGCGACCAGCGCGCGCAGCAGCAGCATCTGCGCCAGGCTCATGCGCGCGTGCGGCGGCATCTCGTAGGCGCGGAATTCGACCAGCCCCAGCCGCCCCGAGGCCGAGTCGGGCGAATACAGCTTGTCGATGCAGAACTCGGAGCGGTGGGTGTTGCCGGTGAGGTCGGTCAGCAGGTTGCGCAGCAGGCGGTCGACCAGCCAGGGCTGCGGCGTCTCGCCGACGGGCATCTGCTGGAAGGCGATTTCGAGTTCGTACAGCCGTTCCGGGCGCCCCTCGTCGACGCGCGGCGCCTGGCTGGTGGGGCCGATGAAGAGACCGGAGAACAGGTAGGAGAGGGACGGATGGTGCTGCCAGTAGGTGATGAGGCTGGCCAGCAGGTCGGGGCGGCGCAGGAAGGGACTGTCGGACGGCGTCGCCCCGCCGAGGGTGACGTGGTTGCCACCGCCGGTGCCGGCATGGCGGCCGTCGAGCATGAACTTCTCGGCCGCCAGGCGCGACAGGCGCGCCTCTTCGTAAATGGTCGTGGTCGTCTCGACCAGTTGCGCCCATGAATGGGCCGGGTGGATGTTGACCTCGATGACGCCGGGATCGGGCGTCACCATCAGCTTTTCGATGCGGGCATCGGAGGGCGGCGTATAGCCTTCGATGGCGACCGGCAGCTTGAGTTTTTCGGCTGTGGCCTCGATCGCGGCAAGCAGGTCTAGGTACTGCTCCAGGGTCTTCACCGGCGGCATGAAGATGTAGAGGCAACCCTTGCGCACCTCGACCGTCAGTGCGGTGCGCGGCACCTCAACGATGGCGGTTTGCGGGACGTGCTGCGGCTGGATCCGGGTCTGCGGCTCGGGTGGTGCCACGCTGGAAAAGCGCGCGGCGATCTCACCGTGGAAATCGGCCAGCGGCGGCTGCACCGCGAAAGGATCGACCTCGACCGAGGGTTCGCGCTCGTCTTCCGCTACCCAGGGCAATGATGCGAGCGGCAGCCGCAGCCCCATCGGGGAGTCGCCCGGCGTGAGATAGAGGCGGTCGCGCCGGGTTTCCCATGGCGCGCTCATCCAGTCCTGCGACGCCCAGCTCCAGGCCAGCGGAATCACGTAGCCGGTCGGCGTGTTGAGGCCGCGCGACAGCTTGCTGGCAAGATCTCCGCGCAGGCTGGCGCTTTCCAGCGCGGCATGGTCTGTGCCCTTCGTCAGCACATCGACGTTGGCCGGGAGTTCGGCTTCCTGCAGCAGCGCGGCGAGCGCGTCCTCATACGCGGGTTGCGCGTAGCGCGGGGCCAGCCCCAGATGCAGCGCCAGCGTTTCGGCAAACAACCGGGCGTCGTGGTGGCTGTGGCCGTAGTCCGCATAGGCCTCGGCGAGCAGCGCGGGGTTTTTCCACACCGGGATACCGTCGCGCCGCCAGTAGATTCCCAGCGCCCAGCGCGGCAGCGGCTCGCCCGGATACCACTTGCCCTGTCCGGTGTGTAGCAGCGAGCCGGGGGCCATGCGATCCTTCAGGCGCCGCACCAGCACTTCGGCGCGTTCACGCTTGTGCGCGCCCAGCGCATCGGTGTTCCACTGCGCGCCCTCCATGTCGTCGATCGAGACGAAGGTCGGTTCGCCGCCGTGGGTGAGGCGGACATCTCGCTGCACCAGCTTCTCGTCGACGGCGTGACCGAGCGCCAGAATCGCCGCCCACGCGTCATCCGCATACGGCAGCGTGACGCGCGGGTCTTCCTTGATGCGGGTGACCGTGTTGCTGAAACTGAACTCGACCTCGCACTTGTCGGTCCTGCCCTCGATCGGCGCGGCGGAAGAAGGCTGCGGCGTTGCCGCCAGCGGGATGTGGCCTTCGTCGGCGAACAGGCCCGAGGTCGGGTCGAGTCCGACCCAGCCGGCGCCGGGCAGGTAGACCTCGGCCCAGGCATGCAGGTCGGTGAAGTCGTGCTCGGGGCCGGAGGGGCCGTCGAGCGACTTCACGTCGGGCGTCAGTTGCACCAGGTAGCCCGAGACGAAGCGCGCCGCCAGCCCCAGGTGGCGCAGGATCTGCACCAGCAGCCAGGCGGTATCGCGGCACGAGCCGATTGCCTTGCCCAGCGTTTCCTCGCAACTCTGGATGCCGGGCTCCATGCGGATGGTGTAGGCGATGTCCTTCTGCAGGCGCTGGTTGAGCCCCACCAGAAAATCGTTGGTGTGCACCCGTTTGAGCGACACCTCGGCCAGCCATGCCGCGAGCAGTTTTCCCGCGGGCTCGGTTTCCAGATAGGGCGTGAGTTCGCGCTTGAGTGCCGGGTCGTAGTTGAAGGGGAAGTGAAACGCGCTTTCCTCGATGAAGTAATCGAAGGGGTTGATCACCGTCATGTCGGCGATAACTTCGACGTCGACCGAGAACTCACGCGTCTGCTCCGGGAACACCAGACGCGCGAGGTAGTTGCCGAACGGATCCTGCTGCCAGTTGATGAAGTGCTTCTCCGGCGTGACCTTCATCGTGTAGGCGAGGATGGGGGTGCGCGAATGCGGCGCCGGACGCAGCCGGATCACATGCGGGCTCAGGCTCACGCGACGGTCGAATTGGTAACGCGTGGTGTGGCGAATTGCGACGTGGATGCTCATGACGGCTGACGGTACTGGGACTCCCTGTAATAAGCAAGGGATGAGCCAGTGGGCGGTTTGGCCGATTCCGTGCGCCATGGCGTCGAACGGGCCGGTCATGGTCCCGGCATGCGGGTTCCATGCACGTCAGCGGTGCGTGCGTGCACTGTCAGCAGGCATGGCTATGCATATTCGGAGGGATGTTCGCTCCCGGTGCGCCGCTTTTTGGCGCGGACGCGAGGGCTGGCATGGACCCTGCGTAAGCCGGATTGCCCGACGCCCCGAACACACCGGCGTCGTGTTCACGGCTGCGGATGATTTCATCACCGCAGTCCTGCAGGTCATCCACCATTCATGCCACGAGGAAACCATCATGACACCACAGCAAATCACGCTCATTCAGAACTCCTGGACCGAGGTGGTTCCCATTTCGGAAACCGCTGCCGGGCTGTTCTATCAGCGACTGTTCGCGCTCGATCCGTCGGTGCGTCCCATGTTCAAGGGCGACATGCGCGAACAGGGGTTGAAACTCATGAAAATGCTGGGGCTGATCGTCAACAGCCTGACCCGGCTCGACGAACTGGTGCCGGCAGCACAGGACATGGCGCGCCGTCATGTGGGCTATGGCGTCCAGCCAGCGCATTACGACACCGTCGGCGCGGCGCTGCTGTGGACCCTGGAACAGGGGCTGGGGTCGAAATTTACCGGTGAGGTGAGAGCTGCGTGGGCGGCCGCCTATGGCGTCCTGTCGCAGGTAATGAAAGACGCGGCCTACGCGCCTGCCTGAAGCCTCAACCCTGCATCTGGTTGCTGCTGCCGATGGCGACCACTTGCAGCGGCTGCAACTGGCCTTCCCAATCAAACGGCGGCAGATTGTTGAGCGCCTGGCGCAGACCCTCGTTCCAGGCATCGCCCAGTGCGTGGTAGTAGGGGTCGTCCTCCTCGAATACCAGGTGGCGACCCCCATCCAGCGCATTGGCGGAATAGATCAGCAACTCGACCGGCGGGCCGACCGTGAGGTTGGAACGGATGGTCGAGTTGATCGAAACCAGCGCGCAGCGTGCCGCTTGTTCCAGCGAGGTGTCATTGCGGATAACGCGGTCGAGGATGGGCTTGCCGTACTTGGCTTCGCCGATCTGCAGGAACGGATGCGTACTCGACTCGTGGATATGGTTGCCCTGAGGGTAAATCATGTAGATTTCGGGCGCCTGCCCGGCGATCTGTCCGCCGAGGATGAACGTGGCCTCGAAATTGGTATTGGCGGTGTCGCGCGTCAGTTGCGTGCGCTGCACCTCGGCAGAGATGGTGCCGACGTAATCGACTGCCTCGCTCATCGTCTGCACACTGGACAGGCAGGGCATCTTGCCCTGCTGGCAATCATCCCGCATGTGTTTCACCACGCTTTGCGTCGTCGCGAGGTTGCCCGCTGCCAGCAACACGAACATGCGCTCGCCCGGCTGCACGAACGTGTGCATCTTGGAATAGGTGCTGACGTGGTCGATGCCAGCGTTGGTGAGCGAGTCGGAAGCGAAAATCAATCCGCTGCCGGTCTTGATGGCGACGCAATAAGTCATGGCATGCAAACTCGAATTTCTGGCCTCCATCCTGCCTGTATTTCGTTCAGGACTCAAGCCTCGCTGCCTGCGCGTTCGGTCATGCGGCCGCTGACATTGGCCGTTGTGCCAGCAGGATCAAGCCATTAGCGTTGGAACTGAATGCATATCCGGTACCTGGTCCAGGGCGAACGTTTCCGGTGATCCGCCCGATCGACGCGCCGGGGTCAGCGCCCCTCGGGCAGCACGATGTTGACCTCGAGCACTTCGTAATTGCCCTGCTTCTCGAGCCCCACCTTGATGTCGTCTGGATTGACCGGGAAATATTTGGAGATCACCGCGACCAGATCCTTTTGCAGCTCGGGCAGGAAATCAGGGCCCGATGAGCATGCGCGTTCGTGCGCGATGATGAGTTGCAGCCGCTCCTTGGCGACCGAGGCGGTGGATTTCTTTTCACCGAATATGAGGGAGAGCCAGGACATGTTACTTGCCTCCGAACAGACGCTTGATCAGGCCGGGTTTTTCGTAATCGACGAAACGCAGCGGATGTTCTTCGCCGAGAAAGCGGCCGATGGCATCCAGGTAGGCGTCGGCGACCGGCGTGCCTTTTTGATGGATCGCCGGAACGCCCTGGTTGGACGCGTGCAGCACCGCATCGGATTCGGGGATGACGCCCAGGAGCGGGATGCGCAACAGTTCCTGGATGTCGGTGTAGGTCAGCATTTCGCCTTCGTGCGCGCGCTTGGGCGCATAGCGCGTGACCAGCAGGTGCTCCTTCACCGGCTCGCGGCCCTCGATGGCGCGCCGGCTCTTCGACTGGATGATGCCGAGGATGCGGTCGGAGTCGCGCACCGACGACACTTCCGGGTTGGTGACGACGATGGCCTCGTCGGCGAAGGTGAGCGCCATCACCGCACCGTGCTCGATGCCGGCGGGCGAGTCGCAGACGATGTAGTCGAAGCCCTGGTGCGCCAGTTCCTTCAGCACGTTCTCGACGCCTTCCTCGGTGAGCGCGTCCTTGTCGCGCGTCTGCGAGGCGGGCAGCACGAACAGGTTGTCTGCATGCTTGTCCTTGATCAGCGCCTGATGCAGGTTGGCATCGCCCTGGATCACGTTGACGAAGTCGTACACCACGCGGCGCTCGCATCCCATGATGAGGTCGAGGTTGCGCAGGCCGACGTCGAAATCGATCACCGCGGTCTTGTAGCCGCGCATGGCAAGGCCGCTGGCGATCGAGGCGCTGGTGGTGGTCTTGCCGACGCCGCCCTTGCCGGAGGTGACAGTGATGATGGTGGCCACGGAGCTTCCTTTTTGCTGGAGGTTAGAGGGGTTCAATAATGATCTGGCTGGCATCGGCCAGCCGGATTTGCGCGGGTTTGCGCGCCAAAGCGGCATCGAGCGCGTTATCAAAGGTGCGGTACACGCCCGCGATCGAGACCAGTTCGGCCTCCAGGTGGGTCGTGAAAATTCGTGCCGTGGTGTCGCCGCGGGCGCCTGCGAGCGCACGACCCTTGAGCGGCGCATACACATGGATGCTGCCGTCGGCGATCACTTCGGCGCCCGGGTTGACCGCAGCCAGCACCACGATGTCGCCGCCCGCCGCGTAGACCCGCTGGCCGGAGCGCAGCGGCTTGTCGATGACGCGCGTAGGCGTTCTGACAGGGAGTTCGGCTGGGGGCTCGACAGGCGCTTCTGCTTCCGGTTCAGGCTCGGGGCTGGGCGCGACCGTCGCCACTGCAGGCGCGGCATCGTTCAGCACCAGCAGGCCCGCCTGCAGCGCGCTTGCTGCCAGTTCCGGCGACGCATTCTGCACGGCAAAAGGGTTGAGGCCTCGGCTTTTCAGTTCCTGCGCCAGCCAGGCCCAGTCGGGTGACGCCGCATCGGCCGGTAGACGCCCGCATTCGAATACCGCCGCCTCGCCGCCGAAAAAGTCCGGCGTCGCGGCAAACAGCGTGGTCAGGTGGGTATTCAGCGCGGCATGCTCGGCGCTGTTGAGGATGACCTGGATCCCGGCGAGCCGCGTGGTCTTCAGTTCCAGCGCAGGCGCGGGGCGGGGCTCACGTCGGCGTGGCATGGCGGGCAGGACAGGGCGAATTCACAAAACGGGCAGTTCGAAAGCAACGCCGAGAGTCTAGCCGCAGCGGCCTTGCGGGGCAACCGCGCGATCGTTCCGGCGCGCCGGCCCTGGACAGTGGCTGCCGTCACACGAGAAATCGAGCCCCGCCATGCCGTCAGATGGGGTTGAGCGGACCGGCTGGATGCCGCGGTCTGCGTGACATCGCCCGTTTCGCAATCTGCCGGAAGACGGGGTGCCTATGTGGCCTGAATGCTGAAACTGTCTGCATAGCGGGCGGGGTCCCCGCCGTCCCACACCGCGCCGTCCATCAGCGTGGAGGCGCGCAGATCCGATTCGGGCAGTGGCGTTCGGATTTGCGTGGCCGCCTGCCGGTACAACTCGATCTGGTTGATCTGCCGTGCGACGGCGAGATAGTCCGGATGCGCCTTCAACAGTCCCCAGCGCTTGTGCTGGGTCATGAACCACATGGCGTCCGACAGGTAGGGGAACGGGACCTTGCCATCGTCGTAGAAGCGCAGGGCATGCGGGTCGTCCCATTGCCTGCCGAGCCCGTCCTCGTAGCGCCCGAGGAAACGCCCCTCGATCGCACCAAGCGGCGAATTGACATAGGGCTCGGTGGCAATCAGCCGGGCGACTTCGGATCGGTTGCCGGGATCGTCGATGTAGCGGGCGGCTTCAAGCATCGCCATCATCATGGCGCGCGTGGTATTGGGATGGCGCCTGACGAATTCCGCCGTCGTGCCGAGCACCTTCTCCGGGTGGTCGGTCCAGACATCCTGCGACGATGCGACCGAGAAGCTCACCTGGTCAAGGATGCCGCGCGCATTCCAGGGTTCGCCGACGCAGAAGCCGTCCATGTTGCCGATGCGCGCGTTCTCCACCATGTCGGGGGGCGCCACCGTGATCGTCCTGATCTCGGTGAGCGGGTCGATGCCGTGGCTCGCCAGCCAGTAATACAGCCACATCGCGTGGGTGCCGGTGGGGAAGGTATGGGCGAAGGTGTATTCGCGCGGCTCAGCCTTGATGAGGCGAGCGAGCGAGGGGCCATCCTTCACGCCTTTCTGCAGCAGATGCCGGGCGAGCGAGATGCCCTGGCCGTTGCGGTTGAGCGTCATCAGCACGGCCATGTCCTGCTTCGGACCGCCGATGCCCAGGTTGACGCCAAGCACCAGCCCATACAGCACGTGGGCTGCGTCGAGCACGCCACTGAGCGTCTTGTCGCGCACCGAAGCCCAGGACGGCTCCTTGCAGGGGACCAGCTGGATGCCGTACTTGCGGTCGAAGCCTTTCGCGGCAGCGATCACCACGCTGGCACAGTCGGTCAGCGGAATGAACCCGACCTTCACTTCAGTCTTTTCGGGCGCATCGGACCCGGTCGCCCAGGCGCCCTGGCGAACGCCCGGCGGCACCAGTTCCATGAGGGCGGCAGCAACGGATAAGCCTTTGGTCTCGTTCATGAAATCTTGTCTGCTCGGTTGTTGTGGTTGGAATTCGGTCCGGGTTCCCGTCCTGCCCAGCTTGGGTGGCAGGCAGCGACACATGGACTCGGTCCGGCAAATGAGCACCTCGGGTTCCAGGGGGTGTCCGCATGGACGTCCAACGCCACGCCGCTGCAGCGCCTGGTCCGATACCCAGCAATGCAGGTGCCTGATGAGCCCGAACCCGGAACATCGGCGCGTGCAGCGGCATGCCGGGGGGGTGCGACGGCAGCAGCGCAAGGATGCGGGGCAGGGCGGGAGGTGGTTGGACGCATCGCATTCACCGCGTTTTCTGCAGGATCTGCCTGGCGATGTCCACCAGGCGCAGGCCGCGATCCATCGCTGCGCGCCGCATCTCGCGATAGACCTCGGGTTCCGCCGCACCGGTCTGCTTGATGAGCAAGGCCTTGGCCTGGTCGATGAGCTTGCGTTCCGAGAGTTCGAGGCGCGTCTGCTCCAGCTGGTCGTGCAACGCCTGGTAGGCCTCGAAGCGCGAAATCGCCACGTCGAGAATCGGACGAAGGCGTGCCGGGTCGAGCCCGTCCACCACGTACGAGGTCACCCCGGCCTGGGTCGCGGCGCGGATCGCATCGGGGCTGCCGTCCCCCGTGAACATGACGATCGGACGCGGACAGTCCTGGTTCACCACGCAGATGTTTTCCAGCGTGTCGCGGTCGGGCGAGTCCTGCGCGATGATCACCACATCGGGACGCAAGGCCTGAATCTGGACGTCCAGGCTGCGCGCGGAATTGAGCGTTGCCGTCACCACGCAGCCTGCGGCTTCGAGTGCGGGCACCAGCATCGCAAGACGCTCGGGCTGGTTTTCGACAATCAGGACACGCATGGTTTTCGGTCAACCGGACGGCGCAAAAAAACGCGGCCTCCGGAGAGGCCGCTAGATCGGAGGAGACTGCCTGAGCATCCTGGCCTTGCGGTTTGGGTACTCAACCCACATTTAGCAGGGACCATGCCAGATTCCCGATCCTTTGATAATCAAAAGCTTATAAAGACTGCGGGTTTGACAGCGGTGGTTTGGTTTGAACGATTGTGGTGCATGACGGTTTGAAATGGGTCCAAAACGGGGCGTTTCGAACGCGGATTCTGCTGCTCAGGGTACTGCGAAATCCTTCAGCATCTGCTCGATATCCTGCCGCCAAAGCTCGATCAGCCGATGCGCCGCCGGTTCCGGAAACATTGCCTTCCATGCATCCAGATCGTCGCTGATCACCACGATCTCGGTGCCGCGAACGACCAGCACCAGCTTGATCGGCAGCATGCTCAGCAGCGGCGGGTATTCCTTTTCCGCCTGTTCCACGGCAGTGGCCTTGCCGAAGAACAGGATGCGCACGCCAGGGTCCTCGTAGCCCCGTTTGACCAGCGCGGTGTCGATCGCCTGCACCTTGACCAGGTGATAGTCGCTGTTTTCCGCCGCGATGGTGATGCGGTCGACCGCATCGCGCATGTCCGCCGTCCGCGAAGCCGACTGCGGTGCAGCGTGGGCGAGCGCGATGCCCGCCAGCAGCATCATGGCGCATGCCAGCCGCTTCATAGCGTGGCCTCGTCCATGATGGCCTGGTAATCCACCTTCAGCTTCAGACAGTATTCGTGCAGGCGGTAATTGCCCATGCGCAGGGAAACCCAGGCGGGATTCACCGCCATCAGTTCGACCCCGTCCCGGGTCTCGATCAGCGTGATGCGGCAGGGGAGGAATTCCGATGCCCGCGTATCGAGGGCCAGCGCTTTGCTCATGGTGTCGAAGTTGCAGAAATAGACGATGCGAACCGATTTGGCCTCCCATGCCTGGGGCACCAGGCGGCTGTCGATCGACTGCTGGCGGACGAAGCTGTAGTTGTGGCTATTGATCGAGCGGATCACCGCTTCGGTCGCCTGCTCGATGGTGCCGCCCTTGAGCAGGGCGTTCAGCATCGGCGGCTCCACCTGCTCAGGTTCCTGCGCCTGGACGGGCAGGCTGATGGACAGGCCGATCCACAGACAGATGGCCCATAACAGGTGCGGCTTGGTCTTGTTCATGCGGCTTCCCGTTCGAAGACTTGGCTGGATTCAATGAAGCGACGGACAGGCAGGGCCTCCGCGTCTACTTGCACTTCATCTCCGGGGTCAGGTTCATCCAGCGGATCAGCCAGTTCTTGGCCCGTTCGCGCGCATGCCGGGTGGCGATCTTTTCTTCCGGCGTCTGGTCGGGGCGGAAGTCGAACGCGCGCCGGGCCATCGGGTACTCCTGCCATTCCACCGGGATGCCGCGCTCCCACAGGGCATAGAAGGCGCGCCCGCCGTTCATGCGGCGCAGTTCGTAATCGGCGTCGCCGATCAGATAGAGCACCGGGGTGGTGATCTGCATGATTTCGGGCGCGATGCGGAACAACTGGTCCGGTTCGGGCGCGTTGGGGTTCTGCATGTGGCCGTAGTAGCTGACGATGGCGGCAATCTCGGGGCCGCGCTTGGCGGCGAGCCGGATCGCGTAATACGGGCCGCGCGACAGGCCGACGATGCCGACCGGCTGCTTGCACGCGTCGGGCAGCGTCTTCAGGTAATCCAATCCAGCCTCGACATCCATCTCGGTGTCGGGGTTGTGCGCCGCAGGCCAGCGTTCGATGAAGCGGCCGCTCTGCCAGTCCGGGGCGACGACGAGAAAGCCCTGTTCGGCCAGTTCGCGCACATGGGCACGCTCGTCGCCCTCGTAGCCGCGCTTGGCGTGGATGAACAGCAGCGGCGGGAAGGGCCCGTCTCCGGAAGGGCGGGCGACTTCGGCCGGCACCTCGGAGCCGTCGGCGGCCTTGAGCGTGATCTTGCTGAGTTCGATGCCGCCGGCGCAGGCCGGCGCGCCCAGCACCGATGCTAAGATTGCGCCCGCAATGACGTGTCTTTTCATGCTTTTCTCCTCGTTATCCTGCTGGCTGCATTCTAGGCCAGCGGCGACGCATTCCGGCACGGTCCAAACGTGTCAGTGACCCCTTCTTCCGACGCACCGGCGATTTCCCCGCGTCTGCGGCGCCTGCTTGCGGCCCTGTGGATATCGCTGGGCGTGCATCTGGCGGTAATCGCGCTGGTTCAGGTTGCACCGCCAGCCGCGATGCCTGGCGAAGAATCGGTGATCGAAGCGCGGCTGGTGCCGAGCCAGGAAAGCCCGCCTGCCGAGGCAGACCCGCCGCCCGCACCCGAAGTGGAGACGGTGGTTAGACCGCCGAAGGAAGTGCCCGTGCTCGCCCCGAACGTGACGGCCGAGCCGCTTCCGGTTGCGCCACCGGTCCCGCAGCCGGATGCGCCGCCTGCCCCGCCAGCGGTCCGGCCCGAGCTGCCCGCGCCGGTCGTCCGGCCTGCCGACCCTACGCCTGCGTCCGCGTCGCCCGTACCGGCTGCGGCACCACCGGCCGAGCCTGCGCCGTCACCGCTCGCGACGATCACCAGCTCGGTCGATCTGACCTATTACAGCGCCCGCGATGTCGACGTGCATCCGCGCGCGCTGCGCGAGATCGTGCCGGAATATCCCCACGTGGCCGACCGTCAGCGGCTGTCGGGCAAGGTGCGGCTGAAGCTGAAGCTGGAAGCGGACGGCCGCGTCAGCGACATCGAAGTCGTCAGCGCTTCGCCGCCCGACCTGTTCGAGGAATCGTCCCTGCAGGCGTTTCGCGATGCGCGTTTTGCGCCGGCGCAAAGGAACGGTCATCCGGTGCGAGCGCTGGTGCTGATCGAGGTGGTGTACGACTGGGAAGGCCGCCGCCGCTGAAACGGCGATCCCTTTAGGAAGTCCTGAACAAGTCCTTCGACAGGCTCTGGACGAACGGCAACGTATTGGTTCCGTTCATGGTGAGCCTGTCGAACCATCGTGGTGAGCCCTTCGGCTTCGCTCAGCAGAGCCTTATCGAACCACACAGCAAACCAACTTGTTCAGGATCTCCTTTACCCGAAGCACATGCTCCAGGGTCGGATGGTCCGCGGCGTTTCTATTTCACGCGATCGGCAGGCCGCCAGCGCTTGAGCAGCAGCGCGTTGGATACCACGCTGACGCTCGAGAACGCCATCGCCGCGCCGGCGATCACCGGGTTCAGCAGCCCCGCGGCGGCGAGCGGAATGCCCACCACGTTGTAGACGAAGGCCCAGAAGAGGTTCTGCCGGATCTTGGCGTAGGTGCGTTGCGAGATGTCGATGGCATCGGCCACCAGCGCCGGGTCGCCGCGCATCAGCGTGATGCCGGCCGTGTGCATGGCGACGTCGCTGCCGGAGGACATGGCGATGCCGACATCGGCGGCGGCCAGCGCAGGGGCGTCGTTGATGCCGTCGCCCACCATCGCCACGGTGCGGCCCTCGGTTCTGAGCTGGCTCACCTGGGCCGCCTTGTCGGCCGGCAGGACTTCCGCCATCACGCTGTCGATGCCGAGCGCCGCTGCCGCCACCTTTGCTGCGCCGCGGTTGTCGCCGGTCAGCATGACGGTGGCGACACCGCGGGCCTTGAGGCTCGCCACCCCGGCCGCCGCACTGGCCTTGACCGCGTCACCGAACGCAAGCAGACCCAGCGTGCGGCGATCACTTGCGCGGGCCAGCCACGAAACGGTGCGGCCGGCCGCTTCGAGTTCGGCTGCAGCGCCATCCAGTGCAGCGGTGGCGACCCCGTTTTCGGCCATGAGCCGGCGATTGCCCAGCCAGTAAAAAATGTCTTCCACCTCGCCTGCAATGCCGCGGCCCGGCAGCGCCTGCTGCGCGCGCGCGGGCGACGGGGCAAGCGACGCCGCCGCGGCCTCGGCCAGCACGGCGCGCGCCAGCGGGTGCTCGCTGCCTGCCTGCAGCGCGGCGGCAATCGCCAGCACGTCCCGTCGATCGTTGCCATCCGCCGCCACGCAGGCCAGCACATGCGGGGTGCCGTCGGTGAGCGTACCGGTCTTGTCGAACACCACGGTGTCGACCTTGTGCGCCAGTTCGAGCGCCACGGCATCCTTGATCAGGATACCGTGGCGCGCGCCGACGCCGGTGCCCGCCATGATCGCGGTCGGGGTGGCGAGGCCGAGCGCGCACGGGCAGGCGATCACCAGCACCGCCACCGCGTTGAGGATGGCAACCTCGGCATCGCCGCCGAGCGCCCACCAGGCGACAAATGTGATTCCGGCGATGCCCATCACCACCGGCACGAACACGGCGCTCACCTTGTCCACCAATCTTTGGATCGGTGCCTTGGCAGCCTGCGCGTTTTCGACCAGGCGGATGATGCGCGCCAGTGTGGTCTCGGCCCCCACCGCCGTGGTGCGCGCGACCAGCGTGCCCTGCGCGTTGATGGCGCCGCCGGTGACGGCATCGCCCGGCTGCTTGTCGACCGGCATCGCCTCGCCGGTGAGCAGCGATTCGTCGACCTGGCTGCTGCCTTCCTCGATGACGCCGTCCACCGGTACCCGCTCGCCGGGGCGGATCACCACGTGGTCACCGACGCGGATCGATTCGATCGGCGCGTCGCGGTCGACGCCGCCGAGGCGCACGCGTGCGGTGAGCGGGCGCAGCGCCTGCAGCGCGCGGATGGCTTCGGTGGTCTGGCGCTTGGCGCGCGCCTCGAGGAACTTGCCGAGCAGTACCAGGCTGATCACCACCGCCGAGGCCTCGAAATACAGGTGCATGGCATCGGCGCGGGTCAGCAGCAGGTACACGCTCAAGCCATAGGCGGCGCTGGTGCCGACCGCGACCAGCAGGTCCATGTTGCCACTGCCGGCGCGCAAGGCCTTCCAGCCGGCACGGTAGAAGCGCGCGCCGAGCCAGAACTGCACCGGGGTCGCCAGCGCCAGTTGCAGCCAGCCGGGCAGCATCCAGTGCAGGCCGAACAGGCTGCCGAGCATGGGCGCGGCCAGCGGCAGCGACAGCAGCATCGCCAGCGCCACCGGCCACCACTCGGGCAGCTTGTGCACCGGTGCAACGGGCGCAGCATTCATCGGCTGCGGCAACAGCGCGCCATAGCCGGCGCGCTCGACCGCGGCAATCAGCGTCATCGCCGAGGTGCCTTGCGCCACCCTGATCGTCGCCTGTTCGGTGGCCAGGTTGACGCTGGCGTCGAGCACGCCGGGCACCCTGCCGAGCGCCTTCTCCACGCGCGACGAGCAGCTGGCGCAGGTCATGCCCGTGATTGTCAGAGTGACGGATTCGGTCGGCATGCTGAAGCCGGCTTTTTCGATGGCGCGCTGCACCGCCGCCGCGTCGGTCTCACCCGAAATGGTCGCAGTCTCGGTCGCCAGGTTCACCGTGGCGTCGGTGACGCCCGGCAGTTGTTTCAGCACCTTCTCCACGCGCGTCGAGCAACTGGCGCAGGTCATGCCCTGGATGCCGACGGCGAGTGAAGAGGTGTCAGAGGATTTCATCGTGTGCTCCCGGTGGGTGCGGATGATTGCAACACGGATCCCTGCCCGCAGGGAAGGTCAGTGGCGCATTGCAGGTTGGATACGGAAAGCCCAGGTCCGTTCCGCCGCTGCGAGGCTAGGGAAATGCTTATATGGACGCCCCCCGGAGTACAAGTAGATTTTGCATACGGCAGTAGGTAAGGATGCAGTCTTATATCCGGCCTGTTGGTGCAGGCGGCAAGCCTGCTGGCCCTGATGGAATCCGCT
>WGNC01000018.1 GCA_016124745.1 Thiobacillus sp. | reverse complement strand
GGCTCGGTCGGCCTGAGCTGCTCGATAGGATTCATGGCCGCCATTGCGCTTGATCTCTCGGCTAATGGTGGATGGTGCTCGCCCGAGTGACGCTGCAATCGAACGGATCGAGTGACCTGCTATCACCGCACGCGATATCTCCTCTCGTTCAGGCAATGTCAGCGCCAATCTGGAACGGCATCGTTGCGGCGGACGTATCCCGCCAGTCTCATACAGAATACCTTGTACTGATGAGTGATTTCGATCAAAAAACTGGGCGATCTGTTGAAGGGACTCACCCTTCTGCCAGCGCTCCCACATCAGCGCCTTCTGACTTTCCGTGTAATAGATTCGAGGTCTTTGCTTCATTTACAACACTCCTCCTGCTTACGCAGTCTCTAGTGTGTTGCATCCACCGGTTGAATCCGCAGGCCAAAGCGGCCACCCGCACACGGGTACTGACAGCCCTCGAGTGTCTGCTTTAAGGACTTGCCCCGAACTAGCGCTACTGGTCAGGATAAGGGCGGTCAGGAAACGCAACACCGGCGCTATTGAGCATCCGGTTCACCACGGGTAGCGGTCATTCGAGTCGGTGCGGGCTACGACCGTGCCTCGACTTTACGGCCTGCCGCGCTTTTGTCCGGGCAGTGCAGACATCACTGGCTAACCAGACTCATACAACATTGACAGGTCGCATTTGAGTTTGGACGATGTCACGCCAGAAGCAACTTACTTAGGCTTGCTGCTAAATCTTGCCAAGGCTGAGTAGAATGGTATTTTTGGTGTGCCCTGCATTGCTCGCCACGGTCGGCTAATGCATCTGACCAGCACCACCGTGGAAAACGCCACACTCTTAGTACACTGCATTGATGCCACTTACAAATCAGAAAATAATTGTTAAGGCAACCTGTACAACTTCTATCCGCTGTTAGATGAAAGCAGAGTATCAAACGCATGTAGTTCCTGTGTCCAACCTTCCAGCCAAGGTCATTGAAGAAATGGCTTCGATCTACCTTGAAAATTACGACGGGAGTTCGCAAAAGCTGTTCCGCCACGATCTGTCGCAAAAGGATGAAGCTTTGCTGTTGTACTACGGAGGGGAACTGGTAGGGTTTACGACTCTGAAGGTTTTCGAGGTTTCCTGGCGCGGTCAGTTGGTGCGAGTTCTATATTCCGGTGACACCATAGTCAATGCTCTGCACTGGGGACAGCAAAAGCTAGCCTTCTCCTGGATAACGCGCCTAGGTGAGATAAAACGCAAGTCACCAACAGTTCCTCTTTACTGGTTCCTTCTGGTTAAGGGACACAGAACTTTTAAGTATTTGTCAGTATTCGGCAAGTCATTTTTCCCTCACTGGGAGTTCGATCGGGCTGATCTCAAGCCTCTTGCTGATCAGTTGGCTACAGAAATGTTCGGTTTGGAATATAACAACAAGACCGGTGTTGTCGAATTTTGCGAATCCAGGGGCCATCTTAAAGACAGCATCGCCTATCCAACCTCCGAAGAGTTGACCAAGCCCGCAACCCAGTTTTTTCTAGCCAAGAACCCAGACTATCTGCGAGGCCATGAGCTAGTCTGCGTTTGCGAGATGGAGCTATTCAACATGAAACCCTTGACGGCGCGTGTCTTTCGGCGGGCCTTGAGCGAAGAGGCGAATTGTCTGTGACGAACAGTCCATGGGGGCTTCTTCCGGTAGAGGAACCTTCGTGTGATCCATTGGTTTGGTTGGAGGCATTGCTTAGAACGAATAGCCACACCGCTTACCTTCAACAATTTGGCAGCCCCCTTGCAGTGGCGGACTTCCGAAGCCAAGTTCCTGTTTCTCGCTATGAGGACTTGGTGCCATATCTCACCCGCATCCAGGCGGGTGAACCAGATGTCCTGTTCACAGGGCGGCCCGTTGCTTACGAACGTACCGGAGGCAGCTCAGGGGGCAGCAAGCTGATTCCATACTCGGCACAAGGTTTGCAGGATTTCCAGACATGCATCGTTCCATGGCTTGCCAATACCGTGCGCCGCCATGGCATTACGGGCCGAGCCTATTTCTCTATCAGTCCTGCGGCAAGAAAGCCGGAATTTATTGGTTCTGTGCCTGTAGGCCTTTCGGATGCAGCCTATCTGGGCGAGCGCGCCGGATATGTGCTGTATCAGCAAACAGCGGTGCCATTCAGTGTGTCCGATATTCAGGATATCTCGGTTTGGCGAGCACAAACACGCGAGTATCTGCGCGCGGCGCATGATCTTGAGTTGATCTCAGCCTGGAGCCCCACATTCCTACTAAGACTACTGGCCGACTTCCCTGATACCCGGGAACTTTGGCCAGATTTAAAAGTGGTGAGTTGTTGGACATCCGGTCCCTCGCATCGATACGTAAAAGACATCCGGCGACTTTTTCCACATGCTGTCATCGAGCCCAAAGGCCTCTTGTCGACTGAGGCCGTCGTTACCGTACCGGATTTGACGGGCCAACCTGCTCTTGCGTGCCCCGGGTTCTTCGAATTTGCCCAAAATGGTCAAGTTCTGCTCGATTCGGAACTCGCCCTCAACGCGGAATATGAGGTCATGGTAACCACAGCAAGTGGCCTTTATCGCTACATGACGGGTGATCGAGTGCGATACGATGGCTGCAATTCGGATGGCCGCCCGCTACTCGAATTCATTGGCCGCGACGCTCTTACGAGCGACCTGGTAGGTGAAAAACTGACGGAAGCGTTTGTCGGCAAGTGCCTGGAGATGATCCCTGGATTCGCCATGCTTGTTCCGGATGTGACGCGCCCTGGGTACGTCCTGATTTCTGAGCATGATGTCGGCCCAGATATTCTCTCCCTGCTCGATAACCACTTGGGCATAAATCCCCAATATGCATACGCCCGTAAAATTGGGCAACTTGCTCCCCCACGGGCCTTAAAGTGCAGATCCCCTTTACTGATCGTCGAAAAAGTTATGCGGCAGCGCGGGGTACGGCTTGGTGATGTGAAACCTACTGCATTACGCTCAGAGGAATTCTGGCTTGGCTTGTTTGAAGGATGCCGTATATGAAAATTGCGCTCATTTCCCCCAAAGGGCCCCTTTACCGGCATCGTGGCGGCATTTTCAAGAAGTCATTGCGCTACCAACCGCTAACCTTAACCACCTTGGCGGCGTTGATTCCCGATGAGCTTTCTGCACAGGTAAAACTGTATGACGAAGGCATCGAACTCGTTCCTGACTCGCTCGACGCCGATCTGGTCGGGCTTACCGTCATTACCGGCACTGCGAAGCGCGCATATGAACTTGCGGCCATGTACCGCGCACAGGGGAAAACAGTCGTGCTGGGGGGGCCGCATGTAACGTTGATGCCTCAGGAGGCGACTCAGCATGCTGACGCTATTTGCGTGGGATACGCTGAAGACAGTTGGCCACAGCTGCTGCGCGATTTCGCCCATGGTAACTTGCAACCGGCGTACTACCAGGAGCCCGGATTTAGCTTGGACCGTCCTGACATGCCGTTTGCGCGTCGAGACCTGTTCGACAAGGGACAGTTTCTGACCCAAGCAGTCTTCGAAGCCACCCGCTCATGTGCACACGACTGTGAGTTTTGTGTGGCGCCTTCGGCGTGGGGACGGAAGCAATACCAAAAGCCAGTCGAGTGGGTTATCGAGGACATCCGGAGATTTGGGCAGAAAAAACTTATCTTTGTAGACCTCAACCTTATTTCGGACGCGAATTACGCCCGTGAGCTGTTTACTCAACTCATTCCGCTGAATGTTCAGTGGTTCGGACTATCAACAGTGCTCCTGGCGCACGACCGGGAACTCATGGAACTGGTTGCACGCAGCGGCTGTAAAGGATTGCTCCTTGGGCTGGAAACTGTGAACCAGAAAAGCTTGCATGATGCCAAGAAGCGATTCAATGGATCAGTTGACTTCAAGCAAGTCATCACCGATCTGCATCATTTGGGCATTTCAGTACAGGGTTGTTTCGTTTTTGGGCTTGACCATGACACCCCGGATGTATTCGACGCAACAGTTGAATTCGCTCTGGACGCGGGCATTGATCTCCCTCGTTTCGCAGTTCTCACTCCATTCCCGGGTACTCCTCTGCACCATCGTCTGGATCAGGAGGGCCGTATTCTGACCCGTGACTGGGAGCTATACGACGGCCAGCATGTGGTGTTCCAGCCCAAGGGCATGTCTGTGCAGGAACTCGCGATCGGACATGAACGTGCCTGGAAGGAAGTTTACCGCTGGCCCGCCATCATGAAGCGCTTGTGGCGAGCCCGTAACTTCCAGCCACTGGCCTTGACGGCAAACATGGGCTATCGGTTTTACGCACATAATCTGCATCGGTTCTACACCTGTGACTGGCCCTTGCAGGCAATGCCACCGCGTGTTGCCTCGGTCCCGATTCTTCCGGCCGACAAGAACAAAATAGTATGCGGGTAACGCTAATCCATCCGGCTATCGGCCACCGTGCCGGCGAGTCATATATTCGGACCTGGCAGATGGAGCCTCTCCCGATCGCGACGCTTGCAGGCCTCACGCCGCCCGATGTCAACCTCAGGTTCTATGACGATCGAATGGAAGACATACCATTTGACGAGCAAACAGACGCGGTGGCGATCCCGGTGGAGACCTACACCGCTCGTCGTGCCTATCAAATAGCAAGCGAGTACCGGCGGCGTGGTGTTCCCGTCATCATGGGTGGCTTCCATCCGACCCTGATGCCTGAGGAAGCCTTGCGGTATGGCGATGCTATCGTAACGGGTGAAGCCGAAGCAGTTTGGCATGAAGTGCTGGATGACCTTCGCCACAATACCTTGCAACGCCGTTACAACGGAGAACGCAGCGATCTTGCGAAAATTCGTGTGGATCGATCACTTTTCAGAGGCAAGCGATATCTGCCCATCGGCCTTGTTGAAACGGGGCGGGGCTGCCGGTTTCCCTGTGAATTTTGTGCCATCCAGACCTTTTTCGATAGAAGTTATCGTTCGCGTCCCGTTTCCGACGTCCTGAATGAACTTGAGTTGCTGCGGGACAAGAAAAAACTGTTTTTCTTTGTTGATGACAACTTTGCCGGGGATATCAAGGCTGGAAAAGCATTCCTGCCAGAGTTGGAGCGGATGAAGGTGCGTTGGATCACCCAGATGAGCATCAATGCCGCACATGACGAGGCGTTTCTATCTATGTTAGCGCGTAGCGGATGCCGAGGAGTTCTTATCGGCTTTGAATCGCTTGATGCTGAAAACCTGAAGCAAATGAACAAACGGTTCAACACGATGAAGGGGGGTTACGCTGCGGCGCTGGCTAACCTGCGGCGCGCAGGCATTTCTGTTTACGGTACCTTTGTCTTCGGTTACGACAATGACAACGAACAGTCCTTTGGGCAAGCAGTCGATTTTGCGCAGGCCGAGGACATGTATATCGCAGCGTTCAATCATTTGACTCCTTTTCCGGGAACGCCGCTCTATGCACGACTACAGAAGGAAGGTCGATTGCGCTATGAGGCTTGGTGGCTCGATCCGGCTTACCGTTATAACGAACTGCCGTTCATGCCCAGAGGGCTAGGACATGAAGCAATCACCCAAGGATGCATTGCTGCACGTCGTCGATTTTATGGCTGGTCAAGCATTCTCAAACGTAGCGCCCGCAATTACAGCGACTTCTTCATGTTCCGAAACTATTTTCCGATCAACATGATGCACCGTGGTGATATTTCGCTTCGTAACGGTTATCCACTGGGCGATGAAACCTGGCAAGGAACGCTCTTGGAAGTTTCATGACGACATTTGAAATTGCCACAGAGCAAGACAACCCGGACCTTCGTCGCCTGTTGCGGGAAAACAGCATGCAATCGTGGGTCTCGATGTCGATCGAGCGCGAGCCTTCGTTTTTTGCTGGCCAGAACAGGTTTGGCCAGGATTGGACCGTGATTGCCCGTCAGGGTCCAGCAGCCGTGGGAATGTACACCTGTGCAAACCATCCGGTGCACATCAATGGATTGGCCCAGAAATTGGGTTATCTGGGAGCACTTCGGATTGACTCCTCGTATCGAAATCAGGTGCGGGTTCTGCGCGATGGCTACGCTTCATTGCGGTATCTGAGCACCGGCGGGCAACCCAAATCGTGGTACACATGCATTGCCTCCGAAAACCAGCCTGCCCGGCGCATGCTCGAAGCAAACCTCAAAGGTATGCCAATCTATAAGCCTGCTGGCGAAATGATCACCTTTGCTTTACCACGCGTCCGCGGCCATTCGCTTGCCCTGTGGAGTCCTGTTCGGACGGGACAAATGGAGGCGTTGTGTGATTTCTACAATCAGCAAGCCACCCAATGGCAATTTGCCCCAGCACTGACGCCTGAAATTGCCCGACTCACCGGGGCTACGTTTTATGTCCACGACAAGGGTGGTCGTATCAGCGCGTGTATGGCGCTCTGGAACCAGCAAAGCTACAAGCAAGTTGTGGCACGGGCGTATCGCCGACCGCTTGCCACATTGGTGCCTGCTTACAATGCATATGCACGGCTGGCAAGGAAGGTGGAGTTGCCCCCAGTCGGGGAAAGTCTTGACCAGACTTTCCTATCTTTTCTGGCCGCACCGATAAAACAGCCGGGGTTGTTCGTGGACTTGGTTAGTGACGCCGCCGCTCTCTGTCCCAGCAAAGTGTTAGCGCTGGGACTCAATTCTCAACACCCATGCAGTGAGCTGATACAGCGCAAGTTCAAACCACTCATGTACCGTACGCAAGTCTATGTGGTGGGTTTCGGTGACGTTCTCGAACTCGACGGACGGCCCGCACAACCCGAGGTCGCTGTGCTGTGAAAATCGCCCTGATCCGTCCGAATATTGGGGATTACCGATCTTCAGACGCCATGCCGCCCTTAGCCATGGGGATTCTTGCTGCGCGCTCCAACGGGCATGATGTTTCATTCTACGATGACAAAGCCGAACCCATTCCAACCACGTTGGACGCCGACCTGATCGCAATGAGCGTTGAAACCTTCACCGCTCGCCGGGCTTATCAACTCGCAGATGATTTCCGGCAACAAGGTAAGCGTGTTGTCATGGGCGGGTACCACCCTACTTTTCTGCCGGATGAAGCATTGCAGCATGCTGATGCGGTTGTGACAGGCGACGCGGAAGGCACTTGGGAAACCTTGCTTGACGATGCTGCGCATGGTGGACTCAAGCGGCGCTACCAGGGCAACAATCAGGCGTCCTTGGTAGATTACCGGGTGGATCGATCGATTTTTATTGGGAAGAAATACGCGCCTGTCGAGCTTGTACAGTACGGCAGGGGCTGCCGTTTCGCCTGTGACTTTTGTTCAATCCACTCCTTCTACGGTCCTTTGACACGGGTTCGGCCTGCAATCTTGATGCAATCCGAGCTTGAACAACTCAACCGTAACCGGCTGGTTTTCTTCGTCGATGACAACCTATTCAGTTCCAAGGCCGACCTTGATGCGCTGCTGTGTGTACTCAAGCCATTAAAGTTGAAATGGTCCTGCCAAATGAGCATAGATGTTGCACGCGATGCCAAGCTGCTCGACAAGTTGGCGGAGGCGGGTTGCACCTATGTCCTTATCGGCTTTGAAAGCCTGGAACCAGCCAACCTGAAACAGATGAAAAAACCCTGGAACAAGGTCTCTGGCTCATATCAACACGTAGTGCGTGAATTGCATCGTCGAGGAATAGGGGTCTATGGCACTTTTGTTTTTGGATACGATTTTGATACGCCTGACACGATCAAGCGCAGCGTTGAGTTTGCACTGGAGTCGAAACTGGAGATTGCGAATTTCAATCCGCTGACACCCACACCGGGCTCAGGGCTATATGACAGGCTTCGAGATGAGAATCGGCTCCTGTCACCGCACTGGTGGCTGGACCCCGATTACCATTACGGTGCTCCCATTTTCATTCCACGATCCATGACACCGGAGCAACTAGCTTTCGGCGCCTTTGAGGCCAAGAAGCAATTCTATGCCTGGTCGTCGATAGCTCGGCGCGTGCTCAGGACGGATGACCGTATGCCCTTGTTTGGCATGGGCATGACTGCCATTGCCAATCTGATTTCAAGGCGAGAGATCTACAAGAAACAAGGGCGCCAACTAGGGGCATGACAAAACCAGCATGAAACTCACACTCATCAAGCCAACTATCGGGCGGCGCGAGCATAGCCTCTACGTGGATGAGGGCCGCATGGAGCCCCTGATGTTGGGTGTGTTGGCAGGACTGACGCCACCTGACGTTGAAGTTGTCCTCTACGATGATCGCATGGAGTCCATTCCCTATGACGAACCCACGGATCTGGTGGGAATCACGGTTGAAACCTATACGGCCCGTCGAGCCTATGAAATCGCCAAGGAGTACCGTGACCGAGGTGTACCGGTCATTATGGGTGGAATGCATATCTCGCTGTTGCCGGAGGAGGCAAAGGAGCATGCAGACAGCATCTTTATCGGTGATGCAGAAACGGCCTGGAAAGACGTAATTGCCGACGCACGCAACAAACGTCTCAAGCCCCAATATTACGGGCCACCTGGTGTAGCGCAGATCGGTGGAGTTTTACCCCGTCGTGATCTCTACAAGGGCAAAGGCTACTTGCCGATGTCACTCATGCAGTTTTCTCGAGGTTGCCGGTTTGCCTGCCGTTTCTGTGCCGTCACCCAGTATTTCGACAAAAAGCACTATCTGCGTCGCATTGATGAAGTGCTGACAGAAATCGAAAGTCAGGAGCGCAAATTCCTGTTTTTCATTGACGACAATATCGCATCAAACCGCATCGCCCTGAAAGAGTTATGCCATGCGCTGATTCCGATGAATGTTCAATGGATCAGCCAGGCAAGCCTGGATGTGACCAAAGATCCGGAATTAATGAAGTTGATGGAACGGAGTGGCTGCTGGGGCAACGTCATGGGATTTGAATCGATCACGGCAGCGAGCCTGCGCGACGCCAAGAAGTCGCCTAACATATCCGGATTCTCCCATTACGAGCAGGAGGTCAAGATTCTTCGGGAACATGGGATGCAAACTTGGGCTGCCTTTACGCTCGGATACGACCATGACACTATTAAAAGCATTGAGGAAACGGTTGATTTTGCCTTGCAAAGCAAATTCACGCTTGCTGCCTACAATATCCTCATGCCCTATCCTGGCACGCCGCTCTACAAAATGCTCGACGAGCAGAATCGGCTGCTTTATGGTGGCAAGTGGTGGCTGCACCCTGAGTACCGGTTCAATCAGGCAGCGTTCGTTCCCACGCTGATGTCGCCGGATGAACTAACCGCAGCCTGTCATGCAGCACGCACCCGATTCAACAGCTTCTCTTCGCTGGTCCAGCGGTTTTCGGATTGGAAGACAAACCTGCGCTCACTCTCACGAGCCTTGTCGTTCTGGCGTTATACCTTGTTGTTCCGCAAGGAACTGTACAAAAAACACGGCATGAGATTTGGGTTGAAATGACCTCTCCCATCCGGATATATCAATACCTCGCACCTGTTGTGCTCGCTCCGCTATCACTCTACCTGTGGTGGAGCGAGTACGAAAATTGGCCCCAGGTTCTGGCAGCTTGGTTACTGCCCGTTTTATGGGCGTATATCCTTCCCGGGGTGGGAACCAATATATGCAAAGTATGGGAGTTTGATGTTCGATGGAAGCTTGGGAATTTTCGTCCTCATCATGGCTTTGTCTTTGGTAGTGCCACAGCCACCCTCACTTGGCTGATTCACCGCGATCCTGCCCATTCTTTATGGGAAATAATCCAGTTCTCCGTAATCCTGGGATCCGTGTTGGGCTTCTGGAATATTCTTTACGAGATCAAGGCACTTCGCGTAGGCGTACTCAAGGTTTATAACCAGCCATGGGCCGAAGGTCGCGGGGCAGAGGCAATCGCCATGGATTATTCACCCTGGTTTTTCGGCGGCTTTGGGGCCGCTCACGGTCTGGTGATCGCAAGCCTGGAATATTTTATCGGCCATCATGGCCTGCCTGGTGGGTTTCTCACGGCCATCTACCTAATTCTTGGGCTTCTGCTATGCATCGCCGTCCCTGTATTGGGATTCATGCGCCATTCTCTGAAAACTCATGGGCATGCTGGAACGCGCCCGGTTCCGCAGGATTAGTCATGCCCGGTTTGATCAACGCGACCACTCTCGTTTTCTCAACGCTGACGGCCTGGTTATGCCTCTGGACTGCCAGCCATGCGTCCTTAGGTTGGGCCGTGCTCGCAGTATGGGGGTTTTCAATAATCAACCATGTGCCATTTTCCTTGATGCACGAGGCAGTGCATGGCTCAGGTGCGTCTTCGCCACGTGGCAACTGGCTTCTTGGAATTGTCTCTGGCTGGGCATTTCCAACCTCATTCTCAATGCAACGTCTTGCTCACCTGGGGCACCATCAGCGCAATCGGACTGACGCAGAACTCTACGATTATTTTCTGCCCGGTCAGTCCAGGTTAGCACGCAATATTCTGCTCTACCTAGGCAACCTGTTGGGGCTATATTGGTGCTCCGTGGTAATGGGCAACTTGCTCTACCTGTTGGCGCCGGGGATGTATCGCTCCCAGTTTTTTGTCAGCCGGGTGGCCCCGGCATTGGGCTTCGGGCCCTATGTTAAGGATTTGGTTAAGTTATCCCCTTCAAGGGTCTGGACCGAGATCGCGCTTGCATCCAGCTATCAGGCGGCGCTTGTTTATTGGCTCGACCTATCCCTGATAGGCTACTTGGCCTGCAACTTTGCATTCGCGTTGCACTGGTCAGTGCTGCAATACGCCGACCATGCATGGAGCTCCCGAGATATCCGAAATGGTGCTTGGAATCTAAAGGTACTTGCCCCTTTCAGGTGGCTAGCTCTTAACTATCATTATCACTTGGCACACCATCAGCACCCACATGTTCGCTGGTACCACCTTCCCAAGTATGTTGACTACAATCTTCGACAGCCCTCTTTCTGGCGAGTCTATTTCAGCTTGTGGAAAGGCGTTCGCCCCGCTCCTCCGATGGGGTCACCTGCTGACCTGGGATTTCTTTTTCCGGCCGATAAACCAGCCGGCAATTCCACCGAGAAGTAACCCGCCGCCAAGGCCAGCGGTAACGGCAATCCAAAGTGCTTGTTCCGCTTCCGCAAGGATCGGGTTGTTTAGAAAATCTGTACCAATATGGATGCTACGGATTCGCCAACGGCCATCGGACTCCTTGGCCATGGTGGCCGTCCAACGCGTATGTATCTCATAGGCACGACTATCGCTCAGGATGTATTTCTCGATACCTTTACCCCTTACGACTCCCCAGGATTTATCCGGTGATAGTTCGGTCAGAGTGTCTGGTTCGAGACTGATTTGCAGCTTCTTAAGATACCCCTTAGGGCCAAACCATTTTCTGAAATATGCTGAAACGTCCGCTCGACTAGAAAGAAACTCTTGGTTCACTGGCGTAGAACGGATCTGTTCGCTCAACACAGGGAGCATCTTGTCAAAGTCACCAGTATTAATAGCAGACTCTGTCTGCTTCAAGACCGCCCGTAGTTCTTCATGGATTGCCTGGTCAGCTTCTTCCGCCTGAGCCGAAAATGCCACCAAAGCCAGTAGGCCAATTAAGAGAGACTTTTTAAGCATATCTTTTCTCCAAAAGTGCACGCATTAACACAGCCAGCATAAAGCCTGTAACGACATCGAGCAGATGGTGCTGGTGAACCAAGACTGTTGAAGCCATTATCATTAATAGCCAAATAACCATGAATCGACGTGTATATCGCCCTGCCTGAGCGATAACTGCAAAGCTAATGGCTGTGGAATAGACAATGTGTAGCGAAGGAACCAGATTAAACGGTTGATCGGCTGAAAAAACCCCCTGGAAAATAGCTTTGTAGACTGGCGCTTCCGGTAACGCCCTCTCAAATCCTAGCCGAGCCGGTAGCAACAAGAATATGGCACCAGAAACAATGGTGGCGATGATGAGTTCACTTGCTAGCCGCTTCAACTCTAGTGGGTTGAGGAAAAATGGCGGCAACAAAAATAGGGCATACATGGACAGATACACCCAGATAAATTCAGGTACGAACGGCAATCCCAGTTCGGCCTGAAAAAACAGCTCATTGTGACCGGTTCTCAGTCCTGTCAGCCAGTTCATGGTTGGATAGATGCTAAAGAATACAAGCCCAACCCAAACGCCCCAAATGGCATAAACGGCTAAGCGTTGAGTCGGGGGATACATAGTCCGATTGCTGGCACGTTCAGGGGGCAGTACTGGAAATTTCATTCTCAGAAAATATTCGACTAAGTAAGATCTGTATATAGTAACCGGGGCAAATCCACCTGAGGCGCAAATTCGCATTGCACAGCTATAGATCTGGCTTGTCAGTAACTGACCGACATTAGCCGATGGTTAAGTTTCTCAAAGTGTTTGGAAGGTGGGCGCTCAAAGTTCATCGGAGTTTTCTCCAACCTTCATTCTTGGCCGAGGTGCCACCCCCTAAGCTAATTTCCTGAATGTCAGCTCCACCCTTGGAAACGGTCGGTTACCAATTAGAAACTCAAAGGTTTCTTCAGGGTCGATAGTGACGATTCGTCATCTTTGGAAGCAGCCGTTTCTGAGTGGCCGGTTGCGGAAAGCGGAGACCGTCTGCTTTGGCCGACAAACCGACCCTCAATGGAGTCAGCTTGAATGACTGCAACGGGCTGCGGAAGAACGCACTGACCGAAAGCAGCACACACTGTGGTGATCGCCGTCCTGGATCTATCGTGCAGGGTGAACGCCGGTGCGGAAAGCGCGACTAACGCTTTGGCACTGATTGCCGTTAACCCTATGAGCCAGACCCTTTCGATTCCCCCTCAACTTCGAGCAACTGGAACCACGCATGACGCAACCACGCATCCAGCAAGCCATTGATCAGGTTTCCCAGGTCATCCTCGGCAAAGACCGGCAAATTCGGCTTGCCCTCGCCTGCCTGCTGGCGCGCGGCCATCTGCTGATCGAGGACCTGCCGGGGGTGGGCAAGACCACGCTGGCGCACGTGCTGGCGAAGACGCTCGGGCTCGACTTCCAGCGCATCCAGTTCACCAGCGACCTGCTGCCGGCGGACATTCTTGGCGTGTCGGTGTATGACCGCGACAGCGCCAGTTTCAAGTTCCATCCTGGTCCCGTGTTCACCCGGATGATTCTCGCCGACGAGATCAACCGCGCCACGCCCAAGGCGCAAAGCGCGCTGCTGGAGGCGATGGAGGAGCACCAGGTGACGGTGGAAGGCGAGACCCGCGCCCTGCCCGAACCCTTCTTCGTCATCGCGACGCAGAACCCGGCCTTCCAGGTCGGCACTTTCCCGCTGCCGGAATCGCAGCTCGACCGCTTCCTCATGCGCATCGAACTCGGCTACCCGGATGCCCGGGCGGAACGTGCCCTGCTGCAGGGCGCGGACAGGCGCGAACTGATGGCTGGCCTGCAGCCCGCGTTCCCGCTGCAGGCGCTCGAATCGCTGCAGCAGGCGGCAAGTAAGGTGTTCGCATCCGGTGCCCTGCTCGACTACGTCCAGGCACTGCTCGCCTACACGCGCCACAGCCCGCGCTACGTCAGCGGTCTGTCTCCGCGCGCGGCGCTGGCCCTGCTGCATGCAGCCCAGGCCTGGGCGCTGATCGAAGGGCGCGATGCCGTGCTGCCGGAAGACGTGCAGGCGGTATTGCCGGCGGTGGCCGGGCATCGCCTGCACGGCAGCGGCGAATTCAGCGGCGAGACGGGGCCGGCGCTGATTGCGCATCTGCTCGCGGCGGTGCCAATTCCCTGAGATGGCGGCCCCTGACATGGCGGGTTTTGCGCAGCGTCTTGCGATGCGGGCGGCACGCCCGTCGCGCGCGACGTCGTTTCTCAGGCAGCTGCTGCACCCCGCGCCGGATGCCACTCCCGTCACCCTGACCCAGCGCCGCATCTACGTGCTCCCCACCCGCCCCGGGCTGATCTTCGCGCTGATGCTGGGCGCAATGCTGCTGGGATCGATCAACTACGGCAACAGCATGGGCTTCGTCCTGACCTTTCTGCTCGGCAGCCTGGCGCTGGTCTCCATCCTTCACACCTGGCGCAATCTGGCGCAGCTGACGATCAGCGCCGGCAAGGGCACGGCGGTTTTCGCCGGCCAGGACGCGCGCTTCGAAATCTGCCTGGACAACCCGGGCAGCATTGCGCGCCATGCCATCGGCCTGCGTGCAGGGGATGTCACGGGCGGCTTCGCCGACGTGACGCCCCATCAGGTCGCCTGCCTGACGTTCACCCTGCCCGCCCGCCAGCGCGGCCTGCTGCAGGCTCCCAGCTTCACGCTGTTCAGCACCTTCCCGCTCGGCCTCTTCCGCGCCTGGACCCATCTCGATCTGGACATGCACTGCCTGGTCTATCCGCGCCCCGCGCCGGAGACGCTGCCGCTGCCGTGGGTCAAGGCCCGGACTGGACCCGGCTTCAGCCACGGCGCAGGGCACGAAGATTTCATCGGCCTGCGCACCTGGCACCACGGCGACTCGCTGCGCCATGTCGCATGGAAAGCGGTTGCACGCGAACAGGGCATGCTCGCCAAACAGTTTTCGGGCGAGGCGCAGCAGGACGTGTGGCTGGACTGGGACGCGCTGGCCGGCATGGAGACGGAAGCCCGCCTGTCGCGCCTCGCGCGCTGGGTGCTGGATGCCGATGCGGCCGCGCAACGCTACGGCATGCGCCTGCCGAACCGCGAGCTGGCGCCCGGCCTCGGCGAGAAACACCGCCGCCAGTGCCTGGAAGCCCTGGCAAGCTTCGGCCTATGAGCAATCTCGTCTGGCTGCTGGCGTCCCTCGCGCTCGCCATCGCGCCGCACCTCGCGCATCTGCCGCTGTGGGTGGGGCCCTTGTGCCTGGCGCTGGGGGGGTGGCGGCTGGCCGTCGCGCGCGGCAAGGCGAAGCTGCCGAACAAAGGGTTCCTGTTCGGACTCACCGCCGCGATCACCGCCGGCATCCTCGGCAATTTCCACACCCTGCTCGGGCGCGACGCGGGCGTCGCGCTGCTGGTCGCCATGATTGCGCTGAAGCTGATGGAAATGAAGTCGCCGCGCGACACCATGGTGCTGGTCTTCCTCAGCTACTTCCTCGTCATCACCGGCTTCCTCTATTCGCAATCCATTCCCATGGCGCTCTATCTGTTCGTGGTGGTGCTGGTCACCACGACCACCATAATCGGCTACCACGACGTCAACGGCGGGCTGGGCGTGCGCTTGCGCCTGCGCCTGGCCGGCAGCCTGCTGCTGCAGGCGGTGCCGCTCATGCTCGTGCTGTTCGTGCTGTTTCCACGCGTGCCACCGCTGTGGGGCTTGCCGAGGGATGCGCACGCTGGCATGACGGGGCTGTCGGACAGCATGTCGCCGGGCACCATCAGCCAGCTGATCCGCTCCGAGGCGACTGCATTCCGGGTCCGGTTCGACGGCCCGCCGCCGCCCCCGAACAAACGCTACTGGCGCGGCCCGGTGCTGTGGGATTACGACGGCCGCAGCTGGTCGACCCGCACGCCACTCGGCGGCGCCGTGGCGCAAATCGAGCCGCTGGGCGAGGCGCTGCGCTACAGCCTCACACTGGAACCGCACGACCAGCGCTGGCTGTTCGCGCTCGATCTCCCCGTGACGCTGCCGCCCGGCAGCCGCGCCGGCGGGGACATGCAGATTCTCGCCCAGTCGCCGGTGCAGCGCCGCCTGCGCTACAGCCTCGTTTCCCATACCGACTATCGCTTCGGCGTCGCGCTTGCGGCAAGCGAGCGGCAGCGCGCGCTGCGCCTGCCGGCGGACACCAATCCGCGAACGCTGGAACTCGCCCGGCGCTGGCGCAGTACGCACGAAAACCCGCGCGCCATCGTCGATGCGGCGCTGGACTTGTTTCGCAACCAGGATTTCACCTACACCCTCAGCCCGCCGTTGCTGGGGCAGCAGGCGGTGGACGATTTCCTGTTCGGCACGCGACGCGGATTCTGCGAGCATTACGCGGGCGCCTTCGTGTTCCTCATGCGCGCCGCCGGCATGCCGGCTCGGGTGGTGACGGGATACCAGGGCGGCGAGATGAATCCGCTCGGCGATTACCTGATCGTGCGCCAGTCCGACGCCCATGCCTGGGCCGAGGTCTGGCTGCCGGGACAAGGCTGGGTGCGCATCGACCCGACCGCCGCCGTCTCGCCCGACCGCGTCGAGTCCGGCATTGCCGCCGCCCTGCCCGAGGCCGAACTGCCGCTCGCCCTGACACAACTCGACATCGCCTGGCTCCAGCGCATGCGCATGAGCTGGGACCTCGTCAACAACAACTGGAATCAATGGGTGCTGGGCTACGGACAGGAACGGCAACGCGGTTTCCTGTCGAGCTTTCACGCTTCACTGGCCTCGTGGCAGGGCATGATTGTCACGCTAGGAGCGGGCGTCGCGGCGCTGCTGGGCGCCATCGCGCTATGGATGCTGTGGCACGTGCCGCGGCGCGGCAGCGATCCGGTCCAGGCCGCCTACCACACCTTCTGCGCGCGGCTGGCGCGCCGCGGCATCACAAGATCACCGCACGAAGGGCCGGCCGACTTCGCACTGCGCGCCGCGCACATGCGCCCCGACCTGGCAGTGCAGATCGACCGCATCACGCAACTCTACATCCGGCTGCGCTACGGCCGCCCGCCGGTCGCCGCGGGCGAACTCCGGAAGGCTGTGCGGCGCTTCAGGCCCTAGGGAGACGCTGATTCATTCCGTTCCTGGTGAGCCCTTCGACGATGCTCAGGAGAGCCTTGTCGAACGCCCTCCTGAGCGGAGTCGAAGGGCATGAACGGAATGAATCAGACCGTCTGGCGGAAACGATTTCACCCCTGTCCTGAACCTGTGGCAATGCGGTCCATTGGTGGCCGCTCATCGCGGCCGTGTGGTCACAAAACGCATCAGCGGCGTGCCCCGATCGCTTGAAACCGGGCGTCACCTGGCGACGCTGCGCACCGCTCAGACGAATGCGCACTACGGGCGCTCAGCGTCACGTTCGGACGCCGTTTCTCCACAAAGGCCGACCAGGCGGCTGGCCTGCGTCCTGCAGAGCGCGCGGCGATTGAAATACAGCTTGAAATCGCCCGGCGCCAGCGACAGGCCGCGGTCATAGCAGACGAGCGCAGCCTCCGGCATATTGGCGCGGGCATAGGCATATCCCAGATTGTTGAGGGCGCGCACATTCGCAGGCTCGTGTTGCAGGACATCCTGCCAGTAGGCCACCTCGGTCGTGTAGACCTGATTGCGCGCGTGGGTGGCCAGCGTCAGCGCCAGGGCCAACCCTGCCCCGAATGCGAGCCCTCTTCGCGAACCCGCCAAGGCATATCCCAAAGCCAGATAGAGTCCCGCGGCCGCGAGATAGAGATGACGCTCGTTGGCGACGTCGAGGCGCGGGACCAGGCTGTTGGTGGGCGCGAGATGGAGCAGGAACCAGAGCAGGCCGAACGCCAGCCACAGGCTCGTGCCCTGCCCGGATTCCGGGCCCCGACGCAGCCAGCGCCACAGGGCCCAAAGCAGGCCCCCTGCGAGCAGGATGACCTGGATTGCCCAGCGCCAGGACGCGTCGCTGAACACGGGCAGCACGGGATCGGCGTTGAGCCCGGTTGGCCGCAGCAACTGGGCCATCAGGTAAAGGATCGCGCCGGCCTGCGTTATCAGGTTGTCCGTGACCGGCCGGGTCTGAAAACTCACAGCCAGCAGATGGCGGAAATAAGGCAGCGTGAAAAGGGCGAGCAGGCCAAGTCCGGCCAGCAGCCAGTGCCAGCGTCCCCGAAAGAGCAGGCTGCGCCAGTCGGCCTGCGGTTCGCGCTGTCGATCGATGAGGAGCAAGGCGAGCGGAAGGGTGATGGCGGTCTCCCGGACCAGCAGCGCACCCAGGAAGGCAGCGAGAGACAGGCCGGTCCGACCCGCGAGATGGGCCCGGATACTGAGCAGATAGAACAGCGCCATCAGCGAGACGGAGCGGCCCGAAAGATAGGTCACGGCCTCGCTGTGAACGGGATGGGCGGCAAACATCAACGCGGCGATGAAGGCGGCATCGGCCACTCGCCGGCCCGCACCGAGCTGGCGCAAGACTGTCAGCAGCAGGATCGCATTGATCGCATGCAGCGCCACGTTGGTGGCGTGCAGTGCAAACAGCCGCGTCTCCGGCGCGAGGCGCCCGGTCACGGCGTAGGAAAGCTTGAGCAGCGGCCGGATGCCCGGCAGGTCCCGCCACCAGGCTGAAACGGAGGCGACCGCGGGATTGTCGACGATGACACGATAGTCGTCGAACTGATAGGCACCCTGGAACGCGTTGGCATAGGCGGCCAGCGCCAGCGCCAGGACCAGCCAGGGACGCCAGTCCCACACTCCCGGCTCAGGATGCGTCATGGCAGGCGGCCAAGGCTCGGCTGGACCAGGTCCCTGTAGGGAGACGCTGATTAATTAGGTTCGTTCGCCCTGAGCTTGTCGGGGCCTGTCCTGAGCTTGGCGAAGGGGGCATTTCATGTGATTGATTTTGTTTGATTTATTCCGTTCGTGGTGAGCCCTTCGACCATGCTCAGGAGAGCCTTGTCGAACGCCCTCCTGAGCGGAGTCGAAGGGCATGAACGGAATAAATCAGCGCTTCCGCAGGGAATCAGAAGCCGAACAGTCCCTTCAACTGCTTGATGCCCTGCTGCAGATCCGCCGGCACGTCGATGCCGCCCGCTGCCGCGGGAGGTTTGTCCGCGGCGCCGCCGGAGGAGGCGGCAGCATCCGAGTCCGAAGCAAGGTAGGCACGCTGGCAGAAATCACGGTACTTTTCGGCGATATCGCTGCTGTTCTTGCGGCCCACGCAATGTTCAGCGATGAGGCTCTCCTTTTCCATGGGGCAGTTGCCCAGGATGAAGCCGGTGTCCACGTCCTCAAGGGCCTGGTGGCACAGATTGGGGACCAGCGTGCGGATATTGAGGCCGCAGGACTTGAAGGCGCCAGACAGCTGCGCATCCTTCTCGATCAGTTCTGGCGCGACAGCGCCGGGGATCGCCATTTTGTAACCGTCCAGGGTGCCCAGCCGTTTGCAGATGGCCGGCTTTTCCTTGGGGCAGCTGCCGAGTGCGCCGAGGTACATTTTCTCGACCGCATCCTGGCAGAACTTCGCCATGTTCTTCCTGGCGTCGGCCTCTGCCTTCTTCTGCATGGCCAGGAGTTCCGCGCTGCGGTCCTGGTAGTCGCATTCGCCCAGGCGCTTCCCGCTCATCTTCATGCGGTTGGTCTCACCCGATTTGTCCGTCATGGTCAGGGTGCCCTGGTAGCTGGTGGCGCTACTGGTGATGTCGCCTTCCATCAGGCCTTCCTTGCACTCGGCCTTCCAGATGAAGCGGTTGCCGACCTGCTTCTTGCTGAGGATCCGGCACTCCTCGTTATCGGCGGTGACCGGAGGCTCCTTGCTGGTCTTGGGCACGCAGGTCTTCTGTTTGGGCATGGCGAAGGACAGGCCTTCCATTTCCATGCCGAACTCCCACTGGTAGCCCGGGGCGGCGTGCGCAGATGCACCGGACAGGAGCAGGGACATCGATGTGATCAGTGCACCCGCGATACGTTCGAAACTGGACATGGCATCCTCCTCCATTAGGTGAGCGATTCAAACATTGCGGCGGCGCACGGCCTATGCGTACGCTTCCGTCCGAGGGAACTCGACGGCACCGCCAAGCGCGACCGATCATACTCGTTTGCCGGCCGGTCTGAGCAGGCTTTTTGATCCGGCCAGATTTATTCGCGCGTTCGTGCTGAGCCTGTCGAAGCACAGCCCTTCGATCGTTCGACAGGCTCACGATCAGGGCGAACGGTACTCGTGTTTAATTCGCGCCGGATCAACAAGCCAGCCCAGACAGGGCAAAAAAAGGCGACCGCTCTTCCGAGGGTCGCCTATCTTGTCCGTGCGCTCGTTCGTCAGCCGAACAATCCCCTGAAAAACAGGCGGATGCTGTCCCAGATCCGGCGGAAGAAGCCGCCTTCCTCGACGGCGTCCAGCGCCACCACGTCGGCCTGCTGCACCACCTTGTCGCCCGCGTAAACGGCGATCTTGCCGATGACGTCGCCCTGCTTCACCGGCGCGATCACTTCGGGGTTCAGCACGAGTTGCGTAGTGAGCGTGGCCAGTTCCCCCTTGGCCACGCTGACTGCCAGGTCGGCCGTCAGTCCGGCCTTGACCGTGCGTGCGGCGCCTTTCCAGACCGGCGCGTCGGCCAGCACCTCGCCTTTCTTGTGGAACACCTTGCTTTCGAAGAAGCGGAAGCCGTAGCCCAGCAGCTTTGCGGTCTCGTTGGCGCGAGCCGCTTCGCTGTCGGTGCCGAACACCACGGCGATCAGCCGCTCGCCGTCGCGCTGGGCGGAGGCGACCATGCAGTAGCCGGCTTCCTCGGTGTGTCCGGTTTTGAGGCCGTCGACGCCATCGTCTCGCCACAGCAGCAGGTTGCGGTTCGGCTGCTTGATGCCGTTCCAGAGGAATTCCTTCTGCGCGTAGATCGCGTAGTGCGCGGGGTCGGCATAGATGATCGCGCGCGCCAGCTTCGCCATGTCGAGCGCGGACGAATAGTGCGCTTCGTCGGGCCAGCCGGTAGCGTTCATGAAATGGCTGTTGGCCATCCCCAACTGCTTGGCCTGGCCGTTCATGAGCGCTGCAAAGGCATCCTCGTCGCCGGCGATGTGCTCGGCCAGCGCGACGCTGGCATCGTTGCCCGACTGGATGATGATGCCGTGGAACAGGTCGTTGACCGATACCTGGTTGCCGACCTTGACGAACATCTTGGAGCCGCCCATGCGCCACGCTTTTTCGCTGATGGTGACCATGTCGTCTTCATGCAGCTGGCCACGGTCGATTTCCAGCGTGGCGATGTAGGCGGTCATCAGCTTGGTCAGGCTGGCGGGCGGCAGGCGCAGGTCGCCCTCATGGTTGACCAGCACATTGCCGCTGGCGGCGTCCATGAGCACCCAGGACTTGGCCCCCAGTTCGGGGGGCGGCGGAATAATGGCGGCGCCCCAGGCGGCTGGCGCGATTAGGAAACAGAAAAACAATGCGAGGCGTTGCAGGAAATGCAGGCTAGTCATGGATTCGGTCGATTTCAATAAGACAGGATGGGTATTGCGGCTTCGGACACGCGCAATCGCGCGCAGGCTTGAGGATAACATCCCCTGCCCGCGTTGCGGCAGCCTGCCTGCCTCGCCCTGTTAAACTCGCGGCATGTCGACCCCTGCATTGCGCCCTGATGGCTGCAGCTGAAACCCACCGCCTCACCCGCCAGATCGTGATCGCGATGCTCGCGGGGATGGTGCTGGGCGTCATCCTGAACCAGGTGGGCGCGCCGCCCTGGCTACAGCTGGGCCTCATCGACGGCCTGCTGTATGTGTTCGGCACGGTGTTCGTGTCGGCGCTGAAGATGATGGTGGTGCCGCTGGTGTTCGCGTCGCTGGTGGTCGGGGTGACGTCACTGTCCGACCTGAACGCGCTTGGGCGCATCGGCGTCAAGGCACTCGGCCTGTATCTGGCGACCACTGCGATCGCGGTGACGATTGCATTGACGCTGGCGGGCATCGTCGGCCCGGGACACGGCTTCGACGCCGGCACGACCACAGCCAGTTTCAGCGGCAAGGAAGCCCCACCCCTCACGCAGGTGCTGATCGACATGGTGCCGACCAACCCGGTGGCGGCGATGGCCGAAGGCAACATGCTGCAGATCATCGTGTTCGCGCTGCTGTTCGGCGTGGCGGTGACGATGTCGGGGGTACGCGGCAAGCACGTACTCAACTTTTTCGCCGACCTCGACGTGGTCATCATGCACATGGTCGAATGGATCATGCGGCTCGCGCCCTATGGCGTGTTCGCGCTGATCACGCGCACCTTCGCCACCCAGGGACTCGATCTGCTGTTGCCGCTCGCCGCCTATTTCCTCACGCTGACCGCCGCCCTGGCGATCCAGCTGTTCGTCACCTATCCGCTACTGCTGCGCCTGCTGGGTTCGCTCAACCCGTTCGCCTTCCTGAAGAAAATGCGCGACCCGGCAGCGTTCGCGTTTTCCACCGCCAGTTCCGGTGCCACCATCCCGGTGACCTTGGCCACGGTGGAACACAAGATGGGCGTGAAGAACAGTGTCGCCGCGTTCACCGTGCCGATGGGCGCTACCATCAACATGGACGGCACCGCAATGATGCAGGGTGTCGCCACGGTCTTCATCGCCAACGTCTACGGCATCGACCTGACGCTCACCGACTACCTGATGGTGGTGCTGACCGCTACGCTCGCTTCGATCGGTACCGCCGCAGTGCCGGGCGTCGGACTGGTGACCCTCACCATGGTGCTCGGACAGGTCGGCCTGCCGGTCGAGGGCATCGCACTCATCATCGGCGTCGACCGCCTGCTCGACATGTTCCGCACCGTATGCAACGTTACCGGCGATTGCGCGGTGAGCTGCATCGTCGCCCAAAGCGAAAACGCGCTTGACCAGGCGGTGTTCGATGATCCGGCTGCGGGTTCGGTCGAGAGCGCCACGCGCCATTCCATCCCGACCGCTCCGGCTCCCTGAATCCTGCCCGGCCACCCGCTTCGTCCCGCCCGCTGTCGGCCCGGTCGTGAAGACGCAAACCTTTACCCTGCCCGGTGTAGTGCTTCTGCTTTCAAATGATTCGAACTGCCTTACCATTAAGTCCAAACACCCGCCGTGAGGAGCCCCCATGCGAGCGATCACATTGATACTGAGCCTGCTGTTGCCTTTTGCCGCGATGGCCACGAAGCAGGTACCCGTCGAGGTGCCGCCGCTTGAAGGCGCGGACATCGAGCAGCAGTTCGGCACCGACCCCGCCAAGGCCTCCATGCCGAAACAGGCGGTCGACAGCCCGCAGGCGCCCGTTTACGTCGTGCAGACGGACGATCCTGACAACAGTGCCCTGCCCTATTACCAGATCGCGCCAGATACCTATTTCTTTTTCGGCAATATCGCCGAGGTGGACGGGATCAACCGCGGATTCAACGGCAACGCCGGCTTCGTCGTCACCCGCGACGGCGTGCTGGTACTGGATGCGCTGGGCACGCCCAGCCTCGGCCGGCGCATGATCGCCGCCATCCGTGAAGTGACCTGCCAGCCCATACGTTATCTGGTCATCTCCCACGCGCACCCCGACCATTTCTTCGGCGCATCGGCATTCGCCGATATTCCGGGCATCCGCATCATCAGCCACGCCGGCACCGAGGACTACGTCTATTCACCCACGATCGAGCGCTCGGTCGCCTACCGCAAGGTGTTCCTGCCCAGGGAAATGGAGAATTTCCACGCCGTCGTGCCCGATCTGCTGATCGGCGGCGGCAATCCGGCCCATGTGGCGGTCAAGATGGGCGGCAAGACATTCGAAATTTACGACACGGGTTTCCATCATTCGCACGGTGACCTGGTCATGTGGCAGAAGGAGGATCGCATCCTGTGGATTTCCGACCTCGCCTTCAACGGCCGCGTCACCTTCATCGGCGACGGCCATATCGAGGAGATCGACGCCATGCAGGACTGGATCGCCACGCGCTTTCCGGATGCCGCCCTGATGGTGCCCGGCCACGGCGCCCCCCAGACCGCGCCATTCCCGATGGTCGCCAATACGCGGCGCTATGTCGACACGCTGACCGAGAAAATCCGTGCTTCCATCCTCGAGGGGCAATCCCTGCAGGATGCGGTGCGCATGGCGGGCATCGCTGAATTCGAGTCATGGCCGCTGTACGAACTCAACCACTGGATCAACGCCAATTTCGTCTACCAGAACCTGGAACAGGAACTCTTCTGACACCCATGCTATACAAGCTGCTCCGCCCCGCCCTGTTCTCGCTCGATCCCGAGGATGCTCACCGCTTCACCCTCGCCAGCCTCGATGCTGCCCACGCGCTGGGCCTGCTGAAGTTGTTGCCGCGCGCCCATGGCAAATCCGTGCGGGTGATGGGCATCGATTTTCCCAATGCAGTGGGACTGGCGGCCGGGATGGACAAGGACGGCGCACACATCAACGCCCTGGCAGACCTGGGTTTCGGTTTCATCGAGATCGGCACGGTGACGCCGCGCCCGCAGCCCGGCAATCCGCAACCGCGCCTGTTCCGCCTGCCTGCGGCCGAAGCCATCATCAACCGCATGGGCTTCAACAACCTCGGGGTCGACAACCTGGTCAAGAACGTCGATGCAAGCAGTTTCAAGGGCGTGCTCGGCATCAACATCGGCAAGAACAAGGACACGCCGAACGAACACGCGGTAGACGATTACCTTGCCTGTCTCGACAAGGTCTACGCGCACGCCACCTATGTCACGGTCAACATTTCCTCCCCCAACACGCAGAATCTGCGCGAACTGCAGAAGGACGAGGCGCTCGATGCCCTGCTGTCGTCGATCAAGCTGCGGCAGTCCGAGTTGGCGCAGCGCCACGGCAGCTACGTGCCGATCGCGCTGAAAATCGCGCCCGACCTCGACGATGCGCAGATCGCCGCGATAGCTGCACTCCTGATGATGCACCGCATCGACGCCGTCATTGCCACCAACACCACGATCGCTCGCGATACCGTTGCAGGCCTGCCGAATGCCGACGAAGCCGGTGGCCTTTCCGGCGCGCCCGTGCGTGCTGCGTCCACCCGCGTCGTCAGCGCGCTGGCGCGTCACCTGAAGAACGAGGTGCCGATCATCGGCGTCGGCGGCATCCTTTCAGGAGCCGACGCGCATGAAAAAATCGCCGCCGGCGCCTCGCTGGTCCAGCTCTACTCCGGGCTGATCTATCGCGGCCCCGAACTGGTGCGTGAATGCATACAGCACCTCGTCTGATGACCCCGCATCGGCGTCGCGTGTTTCCAGCACGGGGCTGAACCCGTCCCGCCTCGTTCGACCCGACTCCTCTTCATGCCTGGCAGCGCTTTGGTTATGCTGCGAGGCATTCATTGTCAGCGAGGCTCGCCATGCATATCGGCATTCCCAGGGAAATCAAGAATCACGAATACCGGGTGGCGCTCACGCCAGAGGGCGCGCGCACGCTGGTCCAGGGGGGCCACAGCGTCAGCGTCGAAACCGGTGCCGGGGCGGCGGTCGGTTTCGGCGACGACGCCTACCAGTCGGCAGGAGCTGACGTTGTTGCGACCGCAGCCGAGGCGTTCGCTGCCGAACTGGTGGTCAAGGTCAAGGAACCGCAACCGGACGAGGTAAGACTGCTGCATGCAGGCCAGCTGCTCTTCTGTTACCTGCATTTGGCCGCCGCGCCGGAACTTGCGCGCGAGCTGGTGGCGCGCGGGGTGACGGCGATCGCCTACGAAACGGTAGGCAAGCCCGATGGCAGCCTGCCGCTGCTGCAGCCGATGTCCGAAATCGCCGGACGCCTGGCGCCGCAGATGGGCGCGCTCGGATTGCACAAGTCGCAGGGTGGAAGCGGCAAGCTCATCACCGGCTTGCCCGGCGTGCCGCCCGGGCGGGTGCTCATTATTGGCGCCGGGGTAGTGGGAATGAGTGCTGCCCGGGTTGCCGTTGGGCTGGGTGCACGCGTCACCCTGATCGACCGTCAGGCCGACAAGCTTGCACGCGCCGAAGCGCAGTTCGGCGCACGGGTGGAAACACGCTTTTCGTCGCCCGACACCATCGACGACAGCCTTGAGAATTCGGATATCGTGATTGGTGCGGCACAGATTCCCGGCCGTCACGCGCCGCGCCTGATCAGCCTCTCGTCGCTGAAACGCATGCCGCAAGGCGCGGTGCTGGTCGACGTGGCCATCGACCAGGGCGGCATCGCGGATACTTCGCGCCCCTCCACCCATAGCCATCCCTTCTTCATGGCCGAAGGCATCGTCCACTATTGCGTCACCAACATGCCGGGCGCGGTGGCGCGCACCGCCACCAAGGCGCTCACCCACGCCACCCTGCCCTACGTGCAGGCACTGGCGGCGCGGGGTCTCGCCGCCCTTGATGCGGATGCCGGGCTGGGAGCCGGACTGCAGGTGCATGGCGGAAAGATCACTCACGCCGGGCTGGCGCAGGATCTGGGGTTCAGCTGATTCACACCGAGGGATCCGTGGCCGCGATCTCCAGCCATTCGCGCCCCAGCACCGTAAGGTCCGGTGCAAAGCGAACCACCATCGGTACGCCGGACGGAATCTCCACGTGCTCCATCGCCCCGGCCGAGAGGCCGTCCAGATGCATGACCAGACCACGCAGGGTATTGCCGTGGCTCACCACCAGCAGGCGGCGGCCTGCACGCAGGCGCGGCACCAGTACATCGTTCCAGTAGGGCAAGGTGCGCTGCTGGCAGTCGCGCAGACTTTCGCTGGCTGGCAGGGTCTGGGGATCCAGGTCCGCATAGATCGGATCGAAGCGCGGATGGCGCGGGTCGTCGCGATCGAGCGGTGGCGGTGGTTCGTAGTAGCCACGCCACCAGCGACGCGAGGCTTCCTCGCCCCAGGTCGCAAATATCTCGTGCTTGTTCATGCCCTGCAGCGCGCCGTAATGGCGCTCGTTCAGGCGCCAGGTCGTGTACAGGGGCACCTCGGGCGTCGCCATCGCCGCCAGCAGCGTCTCGACCGTCTGCCGGGTGCGCTGCAATACTGAGCCATGCACTTCGTCGAAGACAAAGCCCGCCTCTTTTAGCCGACGCCCGGCAGCGGCCGCCTCGGCGAGACCGACTGCGGTCAGCCGAATATCGGTCCAGCCGGTGAAGCGGTCGCTCAGGTTCCATCCGCTGTGGCCGTGGCGCAGCAGCACGACCCATGCTGACCGTGCATTCATTCTGGCGGTTCCATCAGCACTTCATTGAGATGATGGCGGTCGCCCCAGGCCTCCAGATGCCAGCCCTGGCCGTCGAAATGAAACCAGTTGAGCGCGCAGTTGGGAATGACGAAGTCGCGCGGCGTATGCAACGGGCGTCCGGTCGCGCGCCGATAGACCACGTCGAGCACGCCGCTGTGGCTGACGGCCGCAATGGTCTGCCCGCTGTGATGGCGCACCAGCCAGTCGATGCCGTCGGCCACCCGTTCGGCGAAACCGCGCAGCGACTCGCCCGTCTCGAAATCATATTCGAGGTCGCGTGCCATGTAGTGTGCATACGCCCGCGGATAACGACTGGCGCCCTCGGCAGCAGTGATTCCCTGGAAAATGCCGTAATGCCGCTCACGCAATTGCGGCAAGAGCTTCACGTCCTGGTCCTCGCGCTGTGCCAGCACCCGCGCCGTTTCCACGGTACGCAGCAGGTCGCTGCTGTAGATCGCATGAAAGCGGTGGTGCGCCGCATTGAACGCCATTGCCAGCGCTTGCGCACGCCCGACCTCGCTAAGCGGGATGTCGGTATGCCCCTGGATGCGCTTTTCGACGTTCCAGTCGGTTTCCCCGTGGCGAATGACGCAGATGCGGGTGCTGATGGGTTTGGAAATGTGATGCATGAATGGTCGAGTACAAAATTAGGAATCTTGAAGCATGGATTCGAAACTGGAATAAAATGGCGCGGGCCTCGATTTTCGCATCCGTGCAACAGCATTTTCCGCCTTGCTCGTTGTTTTTGGGGTGCGACAACTTGACACAGCCTTTTATAAATAGATATATTTATCCGCATATGCGAAACGCATAAGCGTTATTGCATGTACTAATTTAGTTATCAATCACGGGAGACGTGTATGGAAGCGACAACCTACAACTATAAGGTCGTCCGCCAATTTGCCATCATGACGGTGGTATGGGGGATAGTCGGGATGCTGGTCGGGGTCATCCTGGCGGCACAACTGATCTGGCCGGACATCACATTCGGCCTTGAATGGCTTTCATACGGACGTCTCCGTCCGTTGCACACCAACGCGGTGATCTTCGCATTCGGTGGTTCCGCGATGTTCGCGGTGTCCTACTACATCGTGCAGCGAACCTGCCAGGCCCGATTGTGGGCCGAGAAACTGGCGGCGTTCACCTTCTGGGGCTGGACGCTGGTCATCGTGCTGGCCGCGGTCACCCTGCCGCTGGGCATCACCACTTCCAAGGAATACGCCGAACTGGAATGGCCGATCGACATCCTGATCACGGTCGTGTGGGTGTCCTACGCGCTGGTGTTCTTCGGCACGGTCATGAAGCGCAAGACCAAGCACATCTACGTTTCGAACTGGTTCTTCGGCGCCTACATCATCGTGATCGCGATCCTGCATCTGGTGAACAGCGCCGAGCTTCCGGTGACGTTCTTCAAGTCCTATTCGGCCTACGCCGGCGTGCAGGACGCGATGGTGCAGTGGTGGTACGGCCATAACGCGGTGGGCTTCTTCCTCACCACCGCCTTCCTCGGCATGATGTACTACTTCATTCCGAAGCAGGCCGGCCGCCCGATCTACTCCTACCGCCTGTCGGTCGTCCACTTCTGGTCGCTCAACTTCATCTACATGTGGGCCGGCCCGCACCACCTGCAGTACACCGCGCTGCCCGACTGGGCTCAGTCGCTCGGCATGGTGTTTTCCTTGATGCTGCTGGCACCGAGCTGGGGCGGCATGATGAACGGCATCATGACGCTGTCCGGTGCATGGCACAAACTGCGCACCGACCCCATCCTGAAGTTCATGGTGACCGCGCTGTCGTTCTACGGCATGTCGACCTTCGAAGGCCCGATGATGTCGATCAAGACGGTGAACGCGCTGTCGCACTACACCGAATGGACCATCGGCCACGTGCATTCCGGCGCACTGGGCTGGGTGGCGATGATCACCATCGGCTCGATGTACTACCTGATCCCGCGCCTGTTCGGCCGCGAGTCGATGTTCAGCACCAAGCTCATCGAATGGCATTTCTGGCTCTCCACCATCGGCGTCGTGCTGTACATCGCCGCGCTGTGGATCGCCGGTGTGGCACAAGGCCTGATGTGGCGCGCGGCGAATCCCGACGGCACGCTGACCTACAGCTTTGCCCAGGTGCTTAACAACATGTATCCGTTCTGGGGCATCCGCCTGCTGGGAGGTTCGCTGTTCTTCTTCGGCATGCTGATCATGGCCTGGAACGTCTGGCAGACCACACGTCAGGGACGCGCCGTGAATGACGCCGCCATCCCGCAAGCTGTCCACGCCTAAGGAGACCGAACATGATTTCACATGAAAGCATTGAAAAGAACCTCGGTCTGCTGATCGTGCTGACCATCCTCATCGTCAGCGTCGGCGGCCTGGTGCAGATCGTGCCGCTGTTCTTCCAGACCTCCACCACCACTGCGGTGGCGGGCTTGACACCGTATACGCCGTTGCAGTTGTCGGGTCGCGACATCTACATCCGCGAAGGCTGCGTCGGCTGCCATTCGCAGATGGTGCGTCCGTTCCGTGCCGAGACCGAACGTTACGGCCACTACTCGGTGGCAGGCGAATACATCTACGACCGCCCCTTCCTGTGGGGTTCCAAGCGCACCGGTCCCGATCTGCAGCGCGTCGGTGGCCGCTATTCCGATGCCTGGCACTACGCACATCTGATGAATCCGCGCGATGTGGTACCGGAATCCAACATGCCCGCTTACTCCTGGCTCGATCGTCCGCTGAATGACCCCTCGATCCAGCAGAAAATGCGTTCGCTGAACTGGGTTGGCACCGGCTACACCGAGCAGGAAATCGCCGAGGCGCCTGCCGCGCTGGAAGGCAAGACCGAGATGGACGCGGTCATCGCCTACCTGCAGGTACTGGGCACCCACGCCCCGAAGAACTGAACTGCCAAATGGATAGCGGAACCATCAGCGGCATCGTTACAGCCGTCTTCGTCGTAGTGTTCATCGGCATCGTCTGGTGGGCCTACAGCAAGGGCAACAAGAAACGTTTTGAAGAAGACGGACAGTTGCCCTTCATCGAAGACGACACGCCAGGCAAACAAGGAGACAAGCAATGAGTGACTTCACAAGCGGCTTCTGGCCGATCTATATCAGCGTGATCACCCTGGTGAGCATCATCGGCACCTGGGTTTTTCTCAAGTCGCAGACCACCCGAAAGCTCGCACCCGGCGAAAAGGCCGAGCTGATGGAGCACACCTGGGACGGTGACCTGCAGGATCTGAACAACCCGTTGCCGCGCTGGTGGCTGGGCCTGTTCAACGGCACCCTGGTGTTCGCAGTTGTCTACCTGGTGTTGTGGCCGGGGCTGGGCAACTACGCCGGCGTGCTGGGGTGGACGTCCAAGGGAGAATACGAGGCCGAGGTGAAAGCGGCCGAAGCCAAGTTCCAGCCGATCTATGCCAAATTTCTCGGACAGAACATCGTGGCGGTCTCCTCCGATCCCGAAGCCCTCGCCATAGGCAAGAACCTTTTTCTGACCTATTGCTCGCAGTGCCACGGCTCTGACGCAGCAGGTGCCCGCGGCTTCCCCAACCTGACCGATAAGGACTGGCTCTACGGCGGCGAACCCGACACCATCGTGGCCACCATTACGGACGGCCGCGCAGGCGTCATGCCGGCGATGGGCGAAGCACTCGGCCCGGACGGGACCAAGGAAGTGGCGAACTACGTGCTGTCGCTCTCGGGTCGCCCGCACGACGCCGCACTGGCCGCCGCCGGACAGACGAAGTTCGCTGAAAACTGCGCGGCCTGCCACATGCCCGACGGCACCGGCATGCATGCGCTCGGCGCGCCCAACCTGACCGATTCGGTATGGCTCTATGGCGGCTCCGAAGGTGCGATCATCGAGACCATCACCAAGGGCCGCAACGGTGCGATGCCGGGCATGAGTCAGACGATGGGCACCACGTCCAACAAGGAAGCCAAGCTGCATCTGCTGGCAGCCTATGTGTACGGCCTCGGTGGCGGCACGCCGCCGGCCGCACCGGCAGCCGAGGCACCGGTGGCAGACGATGCCGCCCCAGCTGATGCTGGCGCAACGGAGGCGCCCGCCAAGCCTTGATCCAGGCACCCGACCGGGCGCAAGCCCGGTCAGTTTCGCAAGCCTTCCTCTTCGGGTGATGGCTCGCGAAACTCCGCGATAGAAACCATGGCCACCGACAACCCATCCCCCAACTCCACGGAGCCTGCAGCAGAAGCGCCCGTCGAGCAGCAACTCTACGCAATCCGGCAAAAAATTCAGCCACGCGCCGTGCATGGCGTGTTCGCGAACTGGCGCATCGCGCTGGTGCTCTTCACCCAAACCCTGTACTACGGCCTGCCCTGGCTGCAATGGGACAACCGCCAGGCGGTGCTGTTCGATCTGGCCGCGCGCAAGTTCTACATCTTCGGCCTGGTGTTCTGGCCGCAGGATTTCATTTATCTGACCGGCATCCTGATCCTGTCGGCGTTGGGGCTGTTCCTGTTCACTGCGGTGGCCGGGCGATTGTGGTGCGGCTACGCCTGCCCACAAACTGTCTACACCGAAGTGTTCATGTGGATTGAAGAGTGGCTCGAAGGCGACCACCTCGCGCGCAAGAAGCTCGACAAGTCGCCGTGGAACGCCGTCAAGCTCAGGAAGCGTGGTCTCAAGCATGTCGCGTGGTTTGCCTTGGCCTTGTGGACGGGCTTCACCTTCGTCGGCTATTTCACGCCCATCAAGGAACTGGCTGCCGGAATCGCCAGCGCCAGCCTCGGCCCCTGGGAAAGCTTCTGGATCCTGTTCTACGCCTTTGCCACCTGGGGCAACGCCGGCTTCATGCGCGAGCAGGTTTGCAAATACATGTGTCCCTACGCACGCTTCCAGAGCGTCATGTTCGACTCCGACACGCTGACCGTCACCTACGATGAGTCAATCGGGGAGCCGCGCGGTCCGCGCGGCAAGAAAGTCGATTACAAGGCAGCCGGCCTCGGCACCTGCGTCGACTGCGGCGTCTGCGTACAAGTCTGCCCGACAGGCATCGATATCCGCAACGGCCTGCAATACGAATGCATCGGCTGCGCCGCCTGTATCGACGGCTGCGACCAGATCATGGACAAGATGGGCTATCCGCGCGGCCTGATCCGCTACACGACGGAAAACGTGGTGAAGGGGAAATACCCGGACAGCGGCATCGTCAAGCACGTCCTGCGTCCGCGCACCCTGATTTACACCGCCTTGATGCTGATCATCAGTGGTGCCTTCGTCTACAGCCTGGCAACCCGCGTCCCGCTTCGTGTCGACGTGGTGCGTGACCGCGTGGCGCTGTCGAAGGAAACCGACGAGGGGATGATCGAAAACGTCTACCGCCTGCAACTCATCAACAAGGACGATGCAGCCCACCGCTACAACATCGGGGCCCAGGGCATCGACGGCCTCAAGGTGGTCACGGCCACGCAGGAAATTGCCGCCGCCCCGTTGCAGACCATCGACATTCCCGTAAGCCTGATCGCCGACCCGGCCGAGCTCAAGGGCCGTTCGATCAAAGTGACCTTCACGATCCAGGCCACCGACGACGCCAGTATCCGGGAAGAAGTCGCGACCAAGTTCTTCAACCGGTGACCGCCATGAACACGCTCAGTGCGACGACAAGCAAGCCCTGGTACCGCGAACCCTGGCCGTGGTTTCTCATGAGCCTCCCCGCCATCGCGGTCATCGCGGGTCTTACGACCGTCTGGATCGCCTATCGGAGTGCGGACGGGCTGGTGGTCGGCGATTATTACAAGGCAGGCCTGGCCGTCAACCAGACGCTGGCACGTGAAGACACCGCGCGCGCACTCAAGCTGACAGCCACCCTGAATACCGAAAACGGCATGCTGGTGCTATCACTGGCCAGCAACCTTAAGTCTTATCCCGATCATCTGATCCTGACCCTGGCACACCCCACACGTCAGGGCATGGACCAGATCCTCACCCTTCAGCACGCAGGAGGCGATCGCTATCGCGTGGCGTTGCCTGCCATGCATGCCGGCAAGTGGCACCTCGAACTGGCCGACGCCGCTTCGACCTGGCGCTTGTCCGGCGTGCTGCATACCCCGTTCAGCCAGCCCGTCATCATTGCGGCGGGCACTGATACATCCGTTCAACAACAGGGAGACTGAAATGGACGTCGTACTCAATCTATTGTTCAACAGCGGGATCGGGCTGCTGAGCCTGTTCACCATTCTTTTCATCATCGGCATGGCAATATTCTTCTCAGTGTGGTTCAAGCGCAAAATGAACGACCCGGACGAATGATTTCCACCCTGATGAGGAGTTCGCCATGATGCAACGCCTGATCCACATTCTGTGGCCGTCCTTCCTTGTTGCCGGGGTGGCCGACATCATCTTCACCACCGTGTTCGACCCTCTGGAAATCATGTATAACGGCGAGGCGCTGATCGAACACCGCATCGCCGCCTATACGATCGGGTTCTTTGTATTCTGGTTGCTGGGCATCGCCTCCAGCGCCATGACCTGTTATTTCCAGCAGGGCGCGGACGAGATCAATCGCTGCCCGCTTCCGCCCCGAAATCGCCCGGAAGGGTGTCCTAAGAAGGGCGATGAAAATGGGTGCAGCAACTGCTGAGCCAATGGGTCAGCGCATCAAGCCTTTTCATTTTTATCAGTACCAGGAGAAACCCATGAGCCTAAGCAAGTCCCTGAACAGCCTGTTCGCCCTGTTCCTTGCCATGACCTTCGCAGGCTGCGCGTCGAACGAACCGGCACCAGCCCAGACGGGTATGCAGACCATCCTCTACGGTGTTGTCGAGAAGATCACGCCAACCACCATCTCCGATGAAAAACACCCGGGTGTAGGGGCCGTTCTGGGTGGGGTGGGCGGTGGCTTACTCGGCAGTCTCGTCGGTGGCGGCACCGGGCGCGATGTGGCCATCGCCGTGGGTGCCATCGGGGGCGCCATTGCAGGTCACGAAGTCCAGAAGAAATATGACACGCAACCGGGCTCGGAAATTGCCGTGCGTCTGGACAGCGGCGTCCTCGTCGTCGTGACCCAGCCGGTCGATCCCGACCTGAAAGTCGGCGACAAGGTCATGATTCAGGGACAGGGAGAGAGCGCCCGCGTAACGCGAACCTGATCTTGCCAGGGACCACAAGCTGCAACGCGCCGCCCTGCGGCGCGTTGCAATTTCAGGGTATCAGGCCGTCTTCGAATAGCGCGGTTTATCCGTCGATGCCTGCTTCAGATAGCGGTCGAAGCACATCCCGATATTGCGCAGGAACAACCTGCCGGTCTGAGTCACGCTGATTCTGCCGGCGTCCATCGTCACCAAGCCGTCGTCCGCAAGTGGACGCAGGTCGGCAAGTGCGTCGGCAAAATAGTCGGTAAAGACAATCCCCCACTCGCTGCCGAACGCAGCGAAATCGAGTTCCAGGTCGCACATCACGCGGGTGATCGCTTCACGCCGGATCTGGTCGTCGCGATTGAGCTTCAAGCCGCGCTCGACTGCCAGTCCGGTGGCGGCGATGCGCTCCTGATAGCGTTTGAGGTTCTTTTCGTTCTGCATGTAAACGTCAGCCGTCTGGCTGATGCTGGACGCGCCAAAAGCCAGAATGTCACTGTTCTTATAGGTGGTGTAGCCCTGAAAGTTGCGCCACAGGGTCTTGTTCTGCTGCGCGCGTACCAGTTCATCTTCCGGTCTGGCGAAATGGTCAAGCCCGATGTTGACGTAGCCTGCCGCGCCCAGTGTCTCGTTGACTGCCTGCTGCAAACCCAGTCGGGTTGCCGAATCCGGCAGGTCTGATTCCATAATGAGTTGCTGATGTTTCTTCATCCAGGGCACGTGGGCATAGGCGAACACCGCCAGGCGATCAGGCGCCCACGCCACCACTCGATCCAGCGTACGGCTGAAGCTCTCGATGGACTGCTTCGGCAAGCCGACAATCAGGTCCAGGTTGATGCTGGAAAACCCCAGTTCCCGTGACCAGTCGATCACCTGCTGGATCAGCAACTCCGACTGGATACGATTGACCGCCTGCTGCACGTCCGGATCCATGTCCTGAACGCCGAACGACACGCGGTTGAATCCTGATTCGCGCAAGGCTTCCAGGTGTTCGCGCGTCAGTTCACGCGGGTCGACCTCGCAGCTGATTTCGGCGTCGGGCGCCAGCGTGAAGTACTGGCGCATCATCGCCATCAGCCATCGGATGTCGTCCGGATTGAGATAGGTGGGCGTGCCGCCGCCCCAATGCAACTGGTGCGCGACACGCTTGCCATCGACCAGCTGCGCGGTGCGCGCCATCTCCCGGTCGAGCATCGCCAGATAAGGCTGGGTCTTGCTGTAATCGCGCGTCGCCACCATGTTGCAGCCGCAGTAGTAGCAAAGCGAATCACAGAAGGGAATATGGGCGTAGAGCGACAGCCCGCGATCCGGCGCCGGTGTAGCCAGCGCCTCGACCCAGTCGGCCTCGCCAAAGCCGGTGTGGAAGTACGGCGCGGTCGGATAAGACGTATAACGGGGACCGGGTACGCTGTACTTCTGCAACAGTGCCAGTGTCGACGACATCGTGCGGCCCTAAATATTATGGATACCGGTGTCTTTTATCATAGGTCGGACCTGAAATCCAGATCGGCCCTCGCCAGGGCGCCCGCCCCTTGCCAGGCAAGGTCGGGACTTGGCAAGCCGGTGGTCACGGCACCGTGATTTTCAGCGCGCCGAATCCGTCGTTATACAGGCCCAGCTCGTCTCCCGCCGCGAACTGCCAGCCTTCGAGGTGGCCAAAGTCGATGCTGGATTTGGGCTCGAGCTCGAGTTTGAAGCGCTTGGCTGTCGACAAGGAGGGGTTGCGGACACTGAGCACCACGGGCAGATAGCGATCGCTGGTGTTCTGGATCACTGCAACCAGCCCCTTGCCCAGAATGGATGAGCGGAAGTTGATGACCACCGGAATAGGCGGCAAGGTCGTCGCCGTCGCCTGATAATCCGTTTCCTTGTAGGCCAGTTGTGCCTTGAGCTGCTCGATCTCATGCAGACTGTCTGTCAGCTGATTACGCGTTTCGACCAGATAGGTCTCGGTTTGCTGGCGGATTTCGACTTCCTTCGACAGCCGCCGTTTCACGTCCCCCAAATCGACGTTCAGCATGAAGGCATACAAGACGAGGATGCAAATCAGCACCAGCTGCACGACGTTCAGACCGACTGAAACAACCAGCCCGCGACGCTTCGGCTCATTGGCGGAAGGAGGCGGCACACCGTTCTCCATGGTCATCCGGTGTTGCGCATCCCGGCAGCGATGGCATTGATCGAGCGCTTGAGCGGTGTCAGCCAGTTGTCCTGCTCCGACTCCCACACTGTCTCGGAGCGATATCGCTTCAGCATGCGGACCTGGATATGGTTGATGGGATCGAGATAGGGACGCCTGCGCGAGATCGACAGGCTCAGAAGCTGATTGTCCTCCAGCAGGGACTCGATTCGGGCAACCTGTTTGACGCACGCCACAGTGCGGGCGTATTCGTCGGCGATAGAGCGATAGACCGTCATGGTGTTGGGGTGATCGCACAGGCGTGCATACTCCTCCGCGATTTCCATGTCGGCCTTGGTCAATGCTATCTGCACGTTGGACAGCAGGCTGCGGAAGAACGGCCACTCGCGGTACATCGCCTGCAGTTGCGCCAGTGCATCCGGCTGGCTGCCGATGAAATGCTGAAGCGCGCTGCCAATGCCGTACCAGGCGGGCAGCGTATGGCGCGACTGCGCCCAGCCGAACACCCAGGGAATGGCGCGGATTGATCCCAACGAGCGGTCGGCCTTCTTGCGATGCGACGGGCGGCTGCCGATGTTGAGCAGACCGATTTCGCTGACCGGGGTGCTCTCGTAGAAATAGTCGATGAAGCCCGGCATCCCGATCAGCGCACGGTAGGACTGCTCGCCTGCCTCGGCAATGGCGCTCATGCGGTCCAGATATTCCTGCGGGTAGCGCACGCCGCTTTGCGCGAGCGCAGTAGCGCTGGCCTTGAGCAGGCCGGTGACGCCCATGCCGATCTCGTAATTGGCCGTTTCGGGATTGCCGTACTTGTAATACAGCATCTCGCCCTGCTCGGTGAAGCGGATTTCGCCGTTGACCGTGCCAGGTGGCTGCGACAGGATCGCGTCGTGTGTGGGACCGCCTCCGCGGCCCACCGTGCCGCCACGGCCGTGGAACAGCCGGCATTCGACCCCGTAATGCTGGGTCAACGCGATGATTGAAAGCTGGGCCTGATACAGATTCCAGTTCGACGCCAGGATGCCGCCGTCCTTGCAGGAATCCGAATAGCCGAGCATGACCTCCTGGCGGTTGCCATTGGCCGCCACCAGCGCCCGGTAAACCTTGTTCGACAGCAACTCGTCGAGGATGGGTTCACTGTGCTGCAGGTCGTCGACCGTCTCGAACAGCGGCGCCGCCTGAATGCGGCAAATCCAGTCGAGCCCGTTGTAGCCGCACAAGCCGACCAGGCGCGCCAGCAGCATCACTTCCATCACGTGGGAAGCACTGTGCGTCATCGAAATCACATAGGTGCCGAAGACCTCATCCCCCACTTCGGCCTGCAGCTTGGCCATGCGCCGGAACACCGCGAGCGTCTCGCGTGCCTCGTCGTCGAGGTCGGCATCCCTGACCTCGATCGGGTCGATGTGGCCGATCCAGGCCGACAGGCGTAGCAAGCGGTCGGCCTCGGAGGCGCCCGCATAGTCGAAGTCGGAATCGATCTGCTGCAGCACCGCAACGACCGTGCGCGTGTGGACGGTCGATTCCTGGCGGATGTCGAGTTGCAGCAAGTGGAAGCCGAAACTTTCGACCAGCCGGATCAGCGCCTGCAGATCCTGCATCGCGACGATGCGGTCGCCATGGCTGATCAGCGAGTCGCGCACCAGATAGAGATCGTCGAGGAAGGCGGCGGCATTTTCGTAGGCGAGGTGCGAGGTGAAGCTCGGCACATCGGCCAGGCACTGGCGGACATAGGACAGATTCGCGTCCAGCCGCGCCAGCATCATGGCCGCCATGCGGCGATAGGGTTCGCGGCTGTAGAGCTGCACGGCCGTTCCGCGGAACACCTGATCGCCATACTCGGCCTCGTATTCCGCCAGGCGTTCCAGGAAAGGTGCGGAAGGGGTGCACCAACCGCTGCTGTGCGTGAGCGTCTGCCGCAGATCAAGGACGCGCGCCCGATACTGATCGAGCGCTTCCCGCATTTGCGTATGCACCGTCCACTCGGTGACGTCCGCCGTCACGAAGGGGTTGCCGTCGCGGTCGCCACCTATCCATGAGCCGAAGCGGATGAAGCTTGGCAGATTGATCGGACAGACACCGTCGGCGTTCACCCCGTAATGCTTGCGCAAGGCCTTCTCGAAATAGTAGTACGCTTTCGGCACCGCCTCGAACAGGCTTTCCCGAACGTAATACAGCCCGTTACGCACTTCGTCGCGCACCTCGAGCTTGGCGCTGCGCAATTCATCGGTTCGCCACATCACCTGAATTTCTGCAGCCAGCTGCGACTCCAGTTCGCGCTGATCGTTTACACCCAGGGTCGGGCTGTACAGCTGGTCGCAAATCAGGAACACCCGGCGCATCACCTCCATCACCGCCCGGCGGCGGGCTTCGGTCGGATGTGCGGTGAACACCGGCGCATAGTGCAGGCGGTTCAGCATGCCTTGCAGGGTATTCACCGAGATGCCCTGTGCCTTGAGGTCGGCAAGGGTGCGATCGAACGAGCCTTCCCACAGCGTCATGCCATGCGACAGCATGCGGCGCCGGTTGCGGTGCGCATAGCTTTCTTCCGCCACATTGACCAGCTTGAAATAGCTCGAGAAGGCGCGTACCACCAGCTCGACCTTCTCGGCCGGCATGGCGTCGATCATGTTCATCAGTTCGGTCCGGCGCTGCTGGTCTTCCTGCTGCTGCAATTCGGCAAAGCCGCGACGCAGGGTCTCGACCGCCTCGAACACGTCTTCGCCGGCAAACTGCAGCAATACCTGGCCAAGCAGGGTGCCCAGCAGCTTGACATGCGCGCGCAGGTGGTCATCCGTCAGGAGGTTTTCGGGTGCATTCATGGCGTGGTATCGAGATCCGGCTCGGCCGGATCGAGTGCGGCAAAGCGGGTCATTTTCTCATAGTCGGCACGCATCACCCAACCGCCCGCCGCGCGTTGCGGAACATGCGCAACCAGGGACCGGCACCGGTCATTTCCTGCGGCTTCCACGACAACTGGGCGGCGCGGAACACGCGCTCCGGATGCGGCATCAGGATGCTGAAACGTCCGTCAGGCGTGGTGAATCCGGTCTGCCCCCCCGCCGAGCCATTGGGGTTCATCGGATAGGTTTCCGTCGGCGCACCACGGTGATCGACATATCTCAGCGTCGACAAAGCCTGTGCCGCATGGCCAGGATCGCGGAAAACGACCCGGCCTTCGCCGTGTGACACCACGATGGGCATCATCGAGCCGGCCATGTCGGCAAAGAACAGGGACGGCGAATCCAGCACCTCGACCAGCGCAAAGCGCGCCTCGAACTGCTCGGAAAGGTTGCGCTCGAAACGCGGCCAGGCCGCTGCGCCGGGGATCAGATCGTGCAACTGGCTCATCATCTGGCAGCCGTTGCACACGCCGAGCGCGAAGGTATCGGTGCGCCCGAAAAACGCTGCGAACTGGTCGCGCGCGCGCGGGTTGAACAGGATCGACTTGGCCCACCCGCCGCCTGCCCCGAGCACGTCGCCATAGCTGAAGCCGCCGCATGCGGCCAGTCCGCTGAAATCGCCCAGCCCCACCCGACCGGAAACGATATCACTCATGTGCACGTCGACCGCAGCAAAACCGGCGGCATCGAACGCGGCGGCCATCTCGACCTGGCCATTGACGCCCTGCTCGCGCAGCACCGCCACCCGTGGCCGCTTGCCCGTTGCGATGGCGGGCGCGGCGACATCGGCCTGCGGATCGAAGCTCGGGGCGTAACGCAGCCCCGGATTAGCCGCATCGGCATGCGCTGCGAACTCCTGTTCGGCGCATGCAGGGTTGTCACGCAGCTTCGCCATCTCGTAGCTGGTGCGCGCCCAGGCCCGTTGCAGGTCGGTGCGCGCCTCGTCGAAGATCAGCCTGTTCTGGCGCAACACTCTCACACGATCGCTATCGTTGACATGGCCGATGACATGAAACGCCCCCCGCAGGCCACTGCCGATGAAAGCCTGCATCACCGCAGGGGTATCGGACCGGCGGACCTGCAGCACGGCGCCGGCCTCCTCGCTGAACAGGCCGTTGAAGATTCTCGGGCTGTATCCGGCCTCGAGCAACGCCTCGGGCTCAGGCAGGCCCTCGTCCTCGATTTCGTGACGAATCTGGTGGAGGCACAATTCGTCGATGTCGATATCCACGCCGCAGTGTCCCGCAAAAGCCATTTCGCACAACGCGGCGAACAGGCCGCCATCCGAGCGGTCATGGTAGGCCAGCAGCTTGCCGGCGGCGTTCAGCGCCTGCACGGTATCGAAGAACGCAGTGAGCGCTGCAGCGGCCGGCGCATCCGGGCATCGGTCCCCCACCTGCTTGTAGGCCTGGGCGAAGCTCGATCCCCCTAGCCGATTCTTGCCCAGCCCGAGGTCGATCAGAACGAGATCGGTATCGCCGGCATCGGTGCGCAATTGCGGGGTCAGATGCGCAGTCGCATCCGGCGTTGTCGCAAACGCAGAGACCACCAGCGAGATCGGCGAGATGACCGCCTTCTTCGCGCCTTCGGCATCCCAGACGGTCTTCATGCTCATCGAATCCTTGCCGACCGGAATGCTGACGCCCAGCGCCTGACAGTACTGCGACACTGCGGCCACGGTATCGAACAGCGCTGCGTCCTCGCCCGGGTGTCCGGCTGGCGCCATCCAGTTGGCCGACAGTTTCACCTGCGTGAGTCCCTTCACGCGCGCGGCAGCCAGATTGGTGATCGCCTCGACGACCGCCATGCGCCCCGAGGCCGGCGCATCGATCAGCGCCAGCGGGGCTTTCTCGCCGATCGAGAACACCTCACCCCGGGTGGTCTGATAGCCTGCCAGCGTGATCGCGCAATCGGCCACCGGAATCTGCCAGGGGCCGACGCACTGGTCGCGCGCGGTCATGCCGCCCACCGAGCGGTCACCGATGGAAATCAGGAACATCTTCGACGCCACGCCCGGCATCGCCAGTACCCGGTACACCGCATCCCGCAAATCGATGTCGTCGAGCACCAGCGGTCCCAGGACAGCGTCCCGATGGGCCACGTCACGCGTCATTCGCGGCGGCTTGCCGAGGATCACTTCAAGATCCACATCGACCGGCGCGTTGTTGAAATGGCTGTCACGCACCAGCAGATGGTTTTCTTCGGTGGCCTCGCCCAGCACCGCAAAGGGACAGCGCTCACGCTCGCACATCGCCCGGAATTCGTCGAGGCGATCCGGCGGAATCGCCAGTACATAGCGTTCCTGCGCCTCGTTGCACCAGATCTCGCGCGGCGACATGCCGGACTCTTCCGACGGCGCGGCGCGCAGTTCGAAGCGTCCGCCGCGGCCACCGCCATGCACCAACTCGGGCAGCGCGTTCGACAGGCCGCCCGCACCGACGTCGTGGATCGACAGGATCGGGTTCGCCGCGCCCAGCTGCCAGCAGCGGTCGATGACCTCCTGTGCGCGGCGCTCCATTTCCGGGTTGCCGCGCTGCACCGAATCGAAATCCAGATTGGCCGCATTGGCGCCGGTGTCCATCGAGGACGCGGCGCCGCCGCCGAGGCCGATCAGCATGCCAGGGCCGCCCAGCTGGATCAGCAGCGTGCCGGTGGGCAGCATCTTCTTGTGCACGTGATCGTCACGGATGCTGCCGACCCCGCCCGCCAGCATGATGGGCTTGTGATAGCCGCGGCGTTGCCCGCCCACGGTTTCCTCGAAGGTGCGGAAATAGCCCGCCAGGTTGGGGCGGCCGAATTCGTTGTTGAATGCCGCCGCACCGATCGGGCCTTCGAGCATGATCGCGAGCGGGTTGACGATGCGTTCCGGCTTGCCATAGGCATCTGCCTCCCACGGCTGGATATAGCCGGGGATGTTCAGATTCGAAACCGAGAATCCGCACAGCCCGGCCTTGGGCTTGGAGCCGGTGCCAGTCGCGCCTTCATCGCGGATTTCGCCGCCGCTGCCGGTCGCGGCTCCCGGGAAAGGCGAGATCGCCGTCGGATGGTTGTGCGTTTCCACCTTCATCAGCACATGGGTCAGCTCGCTGCTGTAGGCATAGCTGCCGTCGCCGCGCGGATAGAAACGATCGATCTGCGCCCCCTCGATGACCGAGGAATTGTCCGAATACGCCACCACCGTGCCATCCGGGTGCGCTGCATGGGTATCGCGGATCATGCCGAACAGCGACTTCGACTGCGCCGCGCCGTCGATCACCCACGAGGCATTGAAAATCTTGTGGCGGCAGTGCTCAGAGTTGGCCTGCGCGAACATCATCAGCTCGACGTCGGTCGGGTTGCGTCCCATGCGGCTGAAGTGCTCGACCAGGTAGTCGAGTTCGTCGTCCGACAAGGCCAAACCCAGCTCGCGATTGGCGGATTCGAGTGCGGCATGGCCGCCGGCCATCACATCGACCGCGGTCAGCTCGCGCGGTGGCACATGCTGGAACAGCCCCCGTGCCGCCTCCAGCGAGTTCATCACGGCTTCCGTCATGCGGTCGTGCAGCAACGGCAGCAATGCCGTAAGCGCCTCGGCAGACAAGGCCGCGCCCTGCTTGTCGCTCAGTCGATAGGCGACGCCGCGCTCGATCCTCTGCAACTGGGTGAGACCACTGTTCCTGAGAATATCCGTGGCCTTGGACGACCAGGGGGAGATCGTGCCCGGGCGCGGCGTGACCAGAAGTTGAATCTCTGTGGCAACAGGGGCTTCGGCAGGGCTGCCGTAATCCAGCGTTTTGGCCAGCTGCTGCGCGGCAGCCGCGTCCAGGTCGGCATCCAGTTCCACGAAATGCCAGTAGCGCGCCGCGACCTCACCCAGCGTTATCCCGAGCCGGGCTGCATCCTGGCGGATCTTGTCGATACGGAAAGGGGACAGTGCGGCACTGCCGGGGAGCGATGCGATGGAAGACATGTGCGTCTTTGCGAACAATGCAAAGGCGCTATTTTATCCGATCGGGGAAGCTCTAGCCGGCCGGTCTGCTGCACAAAGCGGCCTGTTTTCGCCACATTTCCAGACAGTCGAGGCCGCAAAAATGCTGCACGTAGTCCTGCGCATCCGCCACCCTGATCGAATCGGCCGGGATTTCCTTCAAACACACCGCACAGGTCACGACCGCGCAGGTTTCCTCGTCGGAACACTGTGCCACCACGCCGCCTGCGGGGGTGAGATTCGCGTTTGCCATACGACACTCCTGAAAGCATCGGAATGTTCTGCAGTTTAGGTCGCCAGCCCGGTCTTGCAAGCCGGGCCGACTCCTTCTCAGCGGGCCTGTCGATGACAACGTATCGATGTGCTGCCGGGATCAGTGCGGCATCTGAAAAAGCGCAGGGTGACCGCAGCCGGGTTTAAGATACAGGCGCAACCCCCTCCTCGACTATGTGCCCCATGCCGACCCCGCTACTCGCTCTCGTATCGCCACCGCTGTTGACGGCCGCCGACGTCCGTGACATCGAGCGGCAATGGCAGGCCTCCCACCCGGATGTCTCCATGATGGAACGCGCGGGTGCAGCGGCTGCCGACCTGGCCGGCTCGCTGGCAGACGAGTCAGGCGAACCCGTCCTGGTCCTGGCCGGTCCCGGCAACAACGGGGGCGATGCGCTGGTGGTGGCGCGCCGACTCACGGAACAGGGATCCCGCGTCATCGTCGTGAGCCGCGCCGATGCGGCCCGTCTGCCGCCCGATGCGGCCCGTGCACGCGAAGCCTGGCGCGAAAGCGGCGGCGCTATCCTGGCGGACATTCCGCCGGCGCAGCGGTTCAGCCTCGTCGTCGACGGCCTGTTCGGCGTGGGTCTCACGCGCGACGTGACGGGCGAGGACGCGCGCTTGATCGCACGGGTCAACGACTGGGACTGCCCCAGACTGGCGCTCGACATCCCGAGCGGTCTGGACAGCGACAGCGGACGGATACGCGGCTGTGCCCTGCGCGCCGACCAGACGCTGACGTTTCTCGGGCTCAAGCCCGGCCTCCTTACCGCTGACGGACCGGATTTCGCAGGCGCAGTCCTGCTCGACACGCTCGGTGTCGATACGGCCGGGCTGGCAACAACCGCGGGTTTCGGACTGACACAATCGGAAAACCGCCATCGCCTGCCTGCACGCGCCCATAACAGCCACAAGGGCCAGTTTGGGCATGTCGGCATCATGGGAGGAACTGCCGGCATGGTGGGCGCCTGCCTGATCGCCGGACGCGCTGCGCTGCAGCTGGGCGCTGGCAGCGTCACACTGGGCATGCTGGACGAACGCGTCGTGGCCGATTTCGGCGAACCACGCTTAATGTTTGCCGTACCGGAAAATCTGCTGGTGGCTCCGCTGAGCGTGCTGGCGGTCGGTCCCGGCCTGGGACAGAGCCCGCGCGCACACGCCCTGCTGGAAACTGCCCTGGCAGCCCCCTGCCCGCTGGTACTGGATGCCGACGCGCTGAACCTGCTGGCTGGCGATGCTGACCTTGCCAGCCAGGCTGCTCGCCGCAGCCATCCCACCCTGCTCACCCCCCACCCCGGCGAAGCCGCACGTCTGCTCGGCATAAGCGGCATGGCGGTCCAGGCAGATCGCATCGAATGCGCGCGCAGTCTGTGCGCACAATACCGCGCGCACGTCGCGCTCAAGGGTGCCGGCACCGTGATCGCACATCCCGGCGGCCGCTACGCCATCAACACCAGCGGCGGACCCTGGCTTGCCCAGGCAGGTTCCGGCGACCGCCTCACCGGCATGCTGGCTGCCCTGCTGGGTCAGGGCATGGCAGCCGGCGATGCACTGGAGGCTGCAGTATGGCGACACGGCAGTGACACCCACCACGCCGTCATGCCTTCAGCAATGATCTGACGATTCGGTCGAGCGCGGACAAGGCCTCTTTCGGTGACCCATCGAACTGCGTGCGAACGATCGCGCCGTCGATCGCCAGAGCCACCGTCTGCGCAAGCTTCATGCGCTGCCGTGATGCCGGCAGCACGGCAGCAATCGCAGCCGTCATGTCCTGCTTGTGGCTGCGCGCGATGGCGACGACCTCTGGTAGCACGCCGCCCAGTTCTCCGACGCTGTTGATGAAGGCGCAGCCGCGAAACCGCCTGTCACGGAACCACTCGCCCACCGCAGGGACGATTGCTTCCGCCGTGTTGCCGTGGCGCGCCAGGGCGTCGGCGAACCAGGCGAGCCAGCACTGGTGCCGGTACGCCAGGTAGGCGCGAATCAGGTCGTTTTTGCTCGGGAAATGGCGATAGAAGGTGGTCTTGGTCACGCCGCACTCGGCGATGACCCGGTCGATGCCGGTCGCCCGGACGCCGTCCCGGTAGAACAGGTCGTGCGCGGTGTGCAAGATGCGCTCTCGCGCTGGGTAGGGACCGGCCCCAGGTTTACATCGGATCTTCATGCGCGCATTGTAGACAGGTCTGTCTACCGGAGATAGACTGCACGCATGTAGACAGATCTGTCTACTCCTGCCCAAGGAGTTGCCATGGAAACCAAACCGCCGCTACCGCCTTTCACGCTCGAGACCGCGATCCAGAAAGTGCGCATGGCCGAGGACGCATGGAATACGCGCGACCCCGAACGTGTCATCCTGGTCTACACAGAAGACACGCGCTGGCGAAATCGCAAGGAGTTCCCGGTCGGACGCGAACAGGTCCGCCGGTTTCTCGAACGCAAGTGGGCCCGCGAACTGGACTACCGGCTGATCAAGGAATTATGGGCCTTCACCGGCAACCGCATCGCGGTGCGCTTCGCCTACGAGAGCCACGACGATTCCGGCCAGTGGTACCGCTCGTACGGCAACGAGAACTGGGAATTCAACGAACAGGGGTTCATGATGCGCCGCTTCGCGAGCATCAACGACCTGCCCATCACGGAATCGGATCGCAAGTTCTTCTGGCCGCTGGGCCGCCGTCCGGACGATCACCCCGGCTTGAGCGACTTGGGGCTTTAGTCCCGCAATCTGGCCAGCTTCCCCCGACCCTCAGCAAACGCGCGACTTGAGATAGGCGGCGAAATCTTCGCTGATCTCGGCGTGCTTCAACGCATATTCCACCGAGGCCTGCAGATAGCCGAGCTTGCTGCCGCAATCGTAGCGGGTGCCATCGAAAGCGTAGGCCAGCACCTGCTGCTCCAGCAGCAATGAAGCAATGGCGTCGGTGAGCTGCAGTTCGCCGCCCGCACCAGGCTTCAGATGCTCGATATGGTGAAAGATGCGCGGGGTGAGAATGTAGCGGCCGACCACGCCGAGGGTGGAAGGCGCGTCTTCGGGTTTGGGCTTTTCGACGATCGCGTTGACCCGCGACACCCGTTCATCCAGCGGGGCGGCGTCGACGATGCCGTAGGACGCCGTTTCCTCGGGTGCGACCTGCTGCACGCCGAGAACCGAGCACTGGTAGAAGTCGTATTGATCGACCATCTGTTTCATTGCCGCCGGGGCACCGTCGATCAGATCGTCGGCGAGTATGACCGCAAAGGGCTCGTTGCCGACCACCGGCTGGGCGCACAGCACGGCATGGCCGAGCCCCAGTGCTTCGGCCTGGCGAATATAGATGAAGTTCACGCCGGCCGGGCGGATCGACTGCACCAGTTCCAGGTCGCGATGCTTGCCGCGCGCGGCCAGTTCGGTTTCAAGTTCGTAGGCCTTGTCGAAGTGGTCCTCGACAGTGCGCTTGGTGCGGCTGCTGATGAAGATGATGTCGGTGATGCCGGCATCCATCGCCTCCTCGACGGCATATTGGATCAGCGGCTTGTCGACGATGGGGAGCATTTCCTTGGGGCTGGCCTTGGTCGCGGGCAGAAAACGGGTGCCCAGACCGGCCACCGGAAATACGGCTTTTTTGACTTTTTGCATAATGCTTACCTCAAGTTTCCCTGACTCGACAATCTAATCGGGTGGGCTTTATTCAGTGGTCTTGGACAGCAAGGCCAGCAAGCCGGCCTCGTCGAGGATGGTGACGCCGAGTTCCTGCGCTTTCGCCAGTTTGCTTCCTGCTTCCGCGCCGGCAATCACATAGTCGGTTTTCTTCGATACCGACCCGGCCACCTTGCCGCCGGCTGCCTCGATCCGTTCCTTCGCGACATCGCGCGTCAAGGTGGGCAGGGTGCCGGTCAGCACCAGTGTCCTGCCGGTAAGGATACCAGCCGATTGTTGCAACCCGGTGGACTCCGGCCAATGCACACCTGCCGCACGCAGCTTGCCGACCACCTCCAGGTTGTGCGACTCGGCAAAAAACTGGACGATGGACTGCGCCACGATGGGACCGACATCACGCACCGCAAGCAGATCGGCTTCATTCGCGGCGACGAGTTTGTCGAGTGCGCCAAAATGCTGTGCCAGATCCCTCGCAGTGGCCTCCCCAACATTGCGGATACCGAGCGCAAAAATGAAGCGCGCCAGCGTGGTGGTCTTGCTGGCCTCGATGGCCGCCAGCAGATTGGCCGCAGACTTCTCTGCCATACGTTCGAGGCCCGCCAGTTCCGCCTGTCTCAGTCCATAGATATCGGCGGGCGTTCGAATCAGACCGCGATCGACCAATTGATCGACCAGTTTGTCGCCCAGCCCTTCGATGTCCATTGCACGGCGCCCTGCGAAATGAAGCAGCGCCTGCTTGCGCTGCGCCGGACAATAGAGCCCTCCGGTGCAACGCGCTACCGCCTCGCCATCCAGCCGCACCACATGCGAGCCGCACTCGGGACAGACGGGATAGCTCTGCAGGATATTGAAGCGTGGCGGGGCTGGATCGGGGCGCCGGTCGACGACCGCCGCGACGACTTCGGGGATGACGTCGCCGGCGCGCCGAACGATCACGGTGTCGCCCACCCGAACATCCTTGCGGTCGATTTCGTCCTGATTGTGCAGGGTGGCGTTGGTCACCGTCACTCCGCCGACGAATACGGGCGCAAGCCGCGCCACCGGGGTCAGCGCGCCCGTCCTGCCCACCTGCACTTCGATGCCCAGCACGGTGGTCAATTGTTCCTGTGCCGGATATTTGTGCGCCACCGCCCAGCGCGGCTCGCGCGTGACAAAGCCCAGTTCGCGCTGCAGGTCGAAGCGGTTGACCTTGTAGACCACGCCATCGATGTCGAATGGCAACTGATCACGGCGCGCCGCAATGTCATCGTGAAACGCGATGAGCGCCGCCGCCCCCGGCCCGGTGATGCGCTCGCCACACACCGGCACCCTCATCGCTGCCAGCGCGTCGAGGGTGGCGCTGTGCGTGTCCGGCGCATCCTCCCAGCCCCGGACCTCGCCCAGGCCATAGGCAAAAAAAGACAACGGGCGTTGCGCGGCCATTGCCGGGTCGAGTTGCCGGATGCTGCCTGCTGCGCCGTTGCGCGGATTGACCAGGGTGGGCTTGCCGGCTTCACGCTGCTTCGCGTTGTAGCGCTCGAAGTCGTCGCGCCGCATGTAGACCTCGCCACGCACTTCGAGCACGTCTGGCGGGAGGTGGCCTGACAGTCGCAGCGGAATGACGTGAATCGTGCGGATATTCTGGGTCACGTCCTCGCCGGTTTCGCCATCGCCCCGGGTGGCGGCCTGGACCAGAACGCCGTGTTCGTAGCGCAGGTTGATCGCCAAGCCATCGAACTTCAGTTCGGCCGAATAGTCGACCGGTGGGTCGGAGTCGGCCAGCCCCAGTTCCTTGCGCACCCGCGCGTCGAAGGCCTGCGCGCCGCTCGCTTCGGTGTCGGTTTCGGTGCGGATCGACAGCATCGGCACGGCATGACGCACCGAGGCGAAGGCGTCGAGCGGCTTGCCGCCCACGCGCTGGGTCGGCGAATCGGGGGTGGCGAGTCCGGGATGTTCGGCCTCGAGCGTCTGCAGTTCGCGGAACAGCCGGTCGTATTCCGCATCCGGAATGAGCGGCTGGTCGAGTACGTAGTAGGCGTGGTTATGGCGCTCGATTTCCTGGCGCAGCTTGGTCACGCGCGCCAGCAAATCGGATGACGGCATCAGGAGAACAGACGAAGCGCCCGCCGGGATCCGGATGGTACGCCACGCGCTTCCATGCGTTCGTAGATTTGCGCGAGCTGGGTACGGATCTTTTCGATGCCGGTATCGGTCAGCGGGCGCAGATTATCGTCCACCAGAATGCCGCCGACCTCGTTGGCGATCTTGCGGCCGAATGCCACCATGCTGTCGAATACCTTCAGCCCGTCTGGTACGCGCGGTACATCGAACTGCAGCGTGACACCCTGCGAGGTCTGCCCCTCGACCACCATGGCACTGAATGGCTCGGCATCGTGATTGCACAGTGCATAGAGTGGCTCGCCCCGGCTGTCGATCAACTGGAACACCCCGTCCGCACCCAATACCATGCCGCTGTCTTCGGCTTCGTGCACGATGCGAGTCAGGTTCACCGCCCCTTCGCCACGCGCCACCACGTTCAAACCGATCAGAACATCGACATCGACGCAGAAACGATCGATCGCCTGCGCACGCTCCAGCGCTTCGACTTCGTCGTCACAGGCAACCTGCAGCCCATGGGCCTGCGCCGTCGCCTGCAGCGTATGGCACAGGGCCGAGAGCTGTTCTTCATGAACCGCACCGTTGCGGTCGGCCAACTGCATGGTGACCACCACGCGCTGATAGTGCACGTCGCGCCAGGGCTGCACCTCTTCCCATTCCGTGGCGCCGACCGGCAGCCCCACCCAGCGCACCGCCTTGCCCAGTGTGCGCGCATGATTGAAGGCATCGGCAAACACGTTCGCCAGGACCCCCTCGCCGCCGATCCGGACACGGTACTCGATGAGCTCGTCGTAGGGAGCGGGCTGATTCGCAACAGCAGCGCTCGCCGGGGATGGCTGCATGAAAGGGTTGCGCGCAGCATGCGCGGGCGCCGGGGCATGCACAGGGGCTGGCTCGGCTGCCGGCACCGGAACCGGGGCCGGTACTGCATGTTCCCCGGCCGCTGCCTCGTCCGCCGGCAGTTGATCCGCCTCGATGTGCCATCGGGGTTCGTTGGCTTCGTCGACGGGCGTCACACTGTCCGCATCGAAGACCGGCTCCCGCAATGCCGGTTCGAACCGGCTGTGCATGACACGCGGCATCGCGGCGGCCTGCTTCAGCGCGTCCTCTTGCGGCGCCTGGAATGCCGCTTCCGCCTGCTTGCGGAAGCGCCGCTCCTGAATCCAGTTGAACACCAGCACGGCCACCACGACGGCTGCACCGATCACCAACAGCCAGATTTGCAAATCACTCATTTATCTTCCCGACTGAACGGTGTGGGCTGGCACGACACGAACGAACCATTCGTCCGGTGCGATCATGCCCAGTTCATTGCGCGCACGCTCCTCGATGGCATCGCGCCCCTGTTTGAGGTCGCCCAGTTCGGCCAGCAAGCCTGCGTTGCGCGTTTGCAGCCGCTCATTCAACGACTGCTGTGTGTCAACCTGGTGCGCATGCTCACGCACTTTCAACCAGCCGCCCTCGCCGAGCCACAGCGGATATTGCAGCAGTACGATCGCGGTCGACAGGATCCAGGTCATCGCCTGGCCGCGTATGCGCGAGCCGAGCCCGGCAATACGGAAATTAGCCGCGCTGGCGGAAAGCATCGCGTCCCGGGTAGCTCGCCGTATCGCCAAGTTCTTCCTCGATACGCAGCAGCTGGTTGTATTTTGCCATACGATCGGAACGCGACAGCGAGCCGGTCTTGATCTGTCCCGCATTGGTGGCGACCGCCAGATCGGCGATCGTGGTGTCCTCGGTCTCGCCCGAGCGGTGTGAGATCACCGACGTGTAGCCGGCCTGTTTGGCCATCTCGACCGCCTGGAAGGTTTCCGACAGCGTGCCGATCTGGTTGACCTTGATCAGGATCGAGTTGGCAATCTCCTTCTCGATGCCTTCTTTCAGAATCTTCGAGTTGGTGACGAACAGGTCGTCGCCCACCAGCTGCACTCGCTTGCCAAGTTTTTCGGTCAGGATTTTCCATCCGTCCCAGTCGCCTTCGGCCATGGCATCCTCGATGCTGATGATCGGGTACTTGTCGCACCAGGCTGCGAGGTACTCGGTCAGCTGGGCAGCGTTCAGCTTCAGGTTCTCGGATTCGAGGTGATACACCCCGTCCTTGTAGAACTCGGACGCCGCGCAGTCGACGCCGATGGCGACATCGATACCGGGCTGCAGGCCGGCTTTCTCGATTGCCTGAACGATCAGCTTCAGTGCGGCTTCATGGGATTCCAGGTTGGGGGCGAATCCGCCTTCATCGCCAACGGTGGTGGCCATGCCGGCGTCGTCAAGCAGCTTCTTCAAGGCGTGGAACACCTCGGCACCGTAGCGCAGCGCTTCGCGGAAGCTCGGTGCGCCGACCGGGATCACCATGAATTCCTGCATGTCGATGTTGTTGTTGGCGTGTGCGCCGCCGTTGATGATGTTCATCATCGGCACCGGCAAAGCCATCGGCGCAGCACCGCCCAGGTAACGATAAAGGGGCAGCCCGGCCTGCTCGGCTGCGGCGCGCGCGCATGCCATCGATACGGCCAGCAGCGCGTTGGCGCCGAGGCGCGACTTGTTCTCAGTGCCGTCGAGTTCGATCATGGTGCGGTCGATGAAGGCCTGGTCTTCGACGTCGAGACCGATAATGGCTTCGCAGATTTCGGTGTTGACGTGCTCGACGGCTTTCAGCACCCCCTTGCCGAGATAGCGGGACTTGTCACCGTCACGCAGCTCGATGGCCTCGCGGCTGCCGGTAGAGGCGCCCGATGGCACGGCGGCGCGGCCCAGCACCCCGGATTCCAGCAAAACGTCGGCTTCAACAGTAGGATTGCCACGTGAGTCGAGAATCTCCCGGGCGACGACATCAATAATTGCGCTCAATTTCTTTCCTTACGATTTCAATACGTGAACGATGACGGCCAGGCCGCCCGCTCCTCCGGTCAAACTTTCATCATTTCTTGTTCGATAAACCCGCGCTGCTTCACCAACGCGTCGATTTCCTTCAGCGTTTCCAGCAATTCCCTCATCATTCCCAGCGGCCAGGCATTGGGGCCGTCGGACAGTGCGACGTCCGGATTCGGATGCGTCTCGGCAAACACGCCCGCCACGCCGACAGCCACCGCCGCGCGTGCCAGCACCGGCACGAATTCGCGCTGGCCACCGCTGCTTGTGCCCTGCCCGCCCGGCTGCTGCACCGAGTGGGTGGCGTCGAACACCACCGGGCAGCCCGTATTGCGCATGATCGCCAGCCCGCGCATGTCGGAGACCAGCGTGTTGTAGCCGAAGCTCACGCCACGCTCGCACACCATGATCTGGTCGTTGCCGACCTCGCGTGCCTTGTCCACCACGTTCTGCATGTCCCACGGCGCGAGGAACTGGCCCTTCTTGATGTTGACCGGACGACCGGTGCGCGCGACGTTCTGGATGAAGTTGGTCTGGCGGCACAGGAAAGCCGGCGTCTGCAGCACGTCGACCACGGCAGCCACCTCATCCAGCGGGGTATCTTCGTGCACGTCGGTCAGCACCGGCACGCCGATCTTCGCCTTCACTTCCGACAGGATGCGCAGTCCTTCTCCGATCCCCAGCCCCCGAAAGGACTTCGTCGAGGAGCGGTTGGCCTTGTCGAACGACGACTTGTAGATGAAGGGAATGCCGAGCGCCGCACACATTTCCTTCAACTGGCCGGCCGTATCCATTGCCAGTTGCTCGGATTCGATCACGCAGGGACCGGAAATCAGAAACAGGGGCTGGTCGGCTCCGACCTCGAAATCACACAGCTTCACGAACGCCCCCCTTCTGATGCGCCAGCGCCGCATTCACGAACGCAATGAACAGCGGATGGCCATTGCGCGGATTGCTGGTGAACTCGGGATGGAACTGGCAGCCGACGAACCAGGGATGCACCGAGGTCGGCAGCTCGACCATTTCGCACAGATTCGTTCCCGGTGCGCGGCCGGCCACCACCAGGCCCCTGGCCTCGAGTTCGCTCAACAAGGTATTGTTGACTTCGTACCGATGGCGGTGGCGCTCGGTAATGTTGGCCGCGCCATAGATCTCGCGCGCCAGCGTGGCGTCCCTGAGTTCGCACGGCTGGCCGCCGAGACGCATGGTGCCGCCGAGGTCGGACTGCTGGCTGCGCTTTTCGATCTGACCGCCGCGGTCCAGCCACTCGGTAATCAGGCCGATTACCGGGTGCGTGGTATCCGGTTCGAATTCGGTGGAATGGGCATCCGTCATGCCGGCGACGTCGCGCGCGAATTCGACCACGGCGAGTTGCATGCCGAGACAGATTCCGAGGTAGGGGACCTTGTTCTCGCGCGCGTAGCGGATGGCGGCGATCTTGCCCTCGACCCCGCGCTTGCCGAAGCCGCCCGGCACCAGGATGGCATCGGCATCCTTCAGGCAGTCGATGCCGCTTTTTTCGATCTGCTCGGAATCGATGTAATGAATCCTGACCCGGCTCTCGGTGTGCATGCCGGCATGGATCATCGCCTCGGTCAGCGATTTGTAGGATTCGGTGAGATCGACATATTTGCCGACGAACGCGATGTTGACTTCGTGCTGCGGATTTTCCAGCGCATGCACCAGGCTCTTCCACACCGAGAGATCGGCCGCGCGCGCCAGGATGTTGAGCTTGTGGCAGACGATCTCGTCGAGCATCTGGTCGTGCAGCATGGCCGGGATCTTGTAGATCGAGTCGGCATCCAGCATCTCGATCACCGCCTCGGGACGCACGTTGGTGAACAGCGCAATCTTGCGCCGTTCGTCCAGCGGGATCTCACGGTCGGCGCGGCACAACAGGATGTCGGGCTGGATGCCGATCTCGCGCAATTCCTTGACGCTGTGCTGGGTCGGCTTGGTTTTCAGTTCGCCGGCCGTCGCGATGTAGGGCAACAGCGTCAGGTGGATGAAGCAGGTGTTCTCCTTGCCGTCCTCGAAGCCCATCTGGCGGATTGCTTCGAGAAATGGCAGCGATTCGATATCGCCCACGGTGCCGCCGATTTCCACCAGGGCCACATCGGCACCCTTCGCCCCCTCGCGGATGGAATGCTTGATTTCGTCGGTGATGTGCGGGATGACCTGCACCGTGCCGCCAAGGTAATCGCCGCGACGCTCCTTGTCGATGACCGACTTGTAAATCTGTCCGGTGGTGAAGTTGTTGCGCTTGCTCATGCGTGCGCTCGAAAACCGCTCGTAATGGCCGAGATCGAGGTCGGTTTCGGCGCCGTCGTCGGTCACGAACACCTCGCCGTGCTGAAACGGGCTCATGGTGCCGGGATCGACGTTGATGTACGGATCGAGCTTCAGGAGGGTGACACGGATACCGCGCGATTCGAGCAGCGCAGCGAGCGAAGCGGAGGCGATCCCTTTCCCTAGGGAAGAAACCACCCCACCGGTGACAAACACATACTTCGTCATGTTATGAGCGGGGGCGGGTGATGGCGGATTCTACTTCATCCCACCCTGCCACTCAAATGCGCGAGCGGTTTTTTACAGACCGCCGCGCGCTCATTGCTTGACCTGATCGATCACGACTTTCACCCCGGAAGCGCCCACTTTCACCGCCGTAACCGTTCCTTCCAGATCGCCGGCCTGGCCCATCGGGTTGCCCGATTTCGACACACGGGCGACCAGCATCACCTGCTTCTGTTGCGAGAGCGTGTTGGCGGGATTCATCGCCATGCTGTCGTTCAGCTCGAACTCCAGCGGAAACTTGCCGGCCCCGGCGCGGATGGCCGCTACCGGCGGCCCGCCCTGGCCTGCACGGGCGAACAGAAACAGCACGTCCGACGCAGCGATCTTGGACTTCAGCGTCGGTGCGATGTCGATGCTGCCCTTGATGGCGGCTCCCGCCGTCACCGCTGCCGCCTTTTCCTCGGCAGGCGGCGGATTGGACAGGTCATCGAGACCGGACAGCCCCGACTTCATCAGCCGTTCGGCTTCCTGCTGCGCAGCCAGGATGTCCTGGGCATAGGCCGACTCCGGCGGCATCAGCTTATGCAGCTTCTTGAAAAAATAACTCGCCTGGGCGAAGTTCTTCTCCTGGAAGGCGTAGATACCCGACAGTTCAAGACCCTTCATGTCGTCAGGGTTGATTTCCAGCGCTTTTTGCACCAGTTCCATCGGCCTGCCCGTCAGCACCCGATTATTGTTGATGGCGATGGCTTCTGCGTAACCCGACATGACCGACGCATCCTGCGGCAGCAGTTGGTTGGCCTTTTCATAGGCTTGCAGGGCCTCGGGCCAGCGCTCGACCACGGCGTAGGACTTGGCCAGCATCGACCATGCTTCGCCATCCTCGGGGCTGGTCCGGGTCTTCTCCTCGACCTTCTCGATCAGCTTCATGAAATCATGCTGGGCCGCCGACCCGGCCGCATCGGACTGTGCTGCACCGGCGTTCGCGTCGGCGACGGCGATCAGGGAAGCCGGGTTGCCGAGCCAGAAATACATCCCGAATGCCGCGGCTGGCAATAGCGTGCCGAGCGCAAATCCGAGTCGACGACTGCTGGCACGCGCCGGTTCCGGGTTGTCGTCCGCCACCAGGGCGTCGTCGGCCAGACGGGCTTCCAGTTCCAGCTTGGCAGCTTCGTATTGCGCTTCCGAAAGCAGGCCGTTGGCGCGATCGGCATCCATTTCCTTCAACTGATCCCGATAGACGGCGATATTGACGTCGCGCCGGGCTGCCTGCGTGGTGCGGGCCCGCGTGCGCAGCAGGGTGGGGAGTACAAAAGCCAGGGCAATCAGGACGCACACCACGGCGCTCCCCCAGAACAGGCTGACAGTCCAGAACGGATTCATTGGTCTTCTTCCAAAAGTTGGGCGGCGGCGGCGAGTTTCTTCTCGTCGACGGGTGCGGATTGCATGGCACGCCGGCGACGCAGCGTGACGGCCCAGGCCGCGCCACCGATGCCCAGGAACAGCAGCGGGCCGAGCCACAGCAGATAGGTCACCGGCTTGAACGGCGGGCGATACAGCACGAAGTCGCCATAACGGGTGGTGAGGTACTCGATCACCTCCTTGTCGTTCTTGCCTGCCTTCATCTGGGCGCGGATTTCCCGCCGCAGATCCTCGGCCAGTTCCGCATGCGAGCCGGCGAGCGATTCGTTCTGGCAGACCAGGCAGCGCAGATCCTCGGCCAGGTTGACCATGCGCTGCTCAATGACGGGATCGTCCGCGGCCGGGCGCGCCTCGGTGAGTGCTTCGGCCGGCACGTTCACGGCTTCATTGGCCAGCACCGGCGGGGCGCAGACCAGCAGCACGCCCAGCAGGCCATGTTTGATGCGACGAGGATTCATGCCCCGAGCTCCTTCAGTTTCGGTTCGAACTTGTTCTTCCACGTCTCGGGGTCGATCGGCCCGATATGCTTCAATTGCACGATGCCCTGCTTGTCGATGAGATAGGTTTCGGGGGTGCCGGTCACACCGTAATCGATGCCGACGCGGCCGTCCACGTCGTCCGGCACCGCAAAATAGGGGCTGCCGGTGCGCGCAAGCAGCATGTCCGCCTCGCGGTTCTTGTCTTTCCAGTTCAGGCCCACAATGGGCACCGGCTGCGCCTGTGCCAGTTGCATCAGGAATCCATGCTCCTGGCGACACGACACGCACCAGGGTGCCCAGACATTCAGCATCCAGACGCGGCCCTTCATGTCGGCCGGACTGAAACTCGCGTTCGCGTCCCCCACCAGCGGCAGGGTGAACGCCGGTGCCTGGCGCCCGATGAAGGGCGACGGGACTTCGCGCGGGTTGAGGAACAAGCCCTTGGCGAAGAAGCCGACGAGCGCGACGAAGAGGATCAGCGGTAGCCAGCGTTTCATGTTCAGGCCCCCTGCGCCGCGACGTGCTTCGGCATTTCGCTGCGCCTGAGCGCGATGCGGTAACGCTTGTCCGAGGCGGCCAGGAAACCGCCAAACACCATGAACAGGGCGCCGAACCACAGCCAGTTGATGAACGGCTTGTAGAACAGCCGCACGGTCCAGGCGCCGCCGTCATCCAGTTGCTCGCCCATGGCGACATAGATGTCGCGGTAGACGTTCGGGTGGATGTCGGCCTCGGTCATCGCCATGCCGGAGGCGTTGTAGACGCGCTTTTCCGGATGCAGCGTGGCCACCTGCCTGCCGTCACGGCTGACCTCCAGCGTGCCGCGGGCGGCGCGGTAATTGGGACCGTCGTGCTCGGTGGTGCCACGGAAGGTGAAGGTATAGCCCGCCAGTTCGGCGTAGCTGTTCAACTCCATGCGCACGTCGCGCTCGGTCTGGTAGTTGGCCACCACGGCAATGCCGGCGATGCCGACCGCCATGCCGAAGTGGGCCAGTTGCATACCCCAGAACCCGCGCGGGAGCGTCGACAGCTTATGCACCAGGCTGCCCTGGCCATGCTTGAGCCGGTCGACAAAACCGGCCAGCACCGAAAGGGCGATCCAGGCCGCGAGAAAGAATCCCAGGGCCGCCCAGGGCTTGAAGCCACCGAGTCCCAATGGCACCAGCAGGCCCACGGCCAGCGCCACCCCCAGCGCCCACTTCAGCCGCGTGATCACGTCCGGCAGGCTGGCTTCCTTCCAGCGCGCGAGCGGCCCGATCGCCATCAGGAACAGCGCCGGCGCCATGACCGGCACGAACACCGAATTGAAGTAAGGCGGGCCGACGGAAATCTTGCCCAGCCCCATGGCGTCCATCAGCAGGGGATACAGCGTGCCGAGCAGCACCGACCCGAGCGCCGCGACCAGGATCACATTGTTGGCGAGCAGCAGCGACTCGCGCGAGAACCAGGTGAAGCCGCTGCCGGTGACCATCTTGGGCGCGCGCCAGGCGTAGAGCACGAGCGAGCCACCGATCACCACCGCGAGGAAGCCCAGGATGAAAGCGCCGCGTGCCGGATCGGTTGCGAAGGCATGCACCGAGGACAGCACGCCGGAACGCACCAGGAAGGTGCCGAGCAGCGACAGCGAGAATGCGATCAAGGCCAGCAGCACGGTCCAGGCCTTGAATGCGCCGCGTTTTTCGGTCACGGCCAGCGAATGGATCAGTGCAGTCCCGGCGAGCCAGGGCATGAACGAGGCGTTTTCGGTCGGATCCCAGAACCACCAGCCACCCCAGCCCAGTTCACGATAGGCCCACCAGCTGCCGAGCATGATGCCGAAGGTCAGGAAGGCCCAGGCGACCGTGGTCCAGGGCCGCGACCAGCGCGCCCAGGCCACATCCATCTTGCCGGACAGCAGCGCCGCAATGGCGAAAGCGAAGGCCACGGCGAAACCGACATAGCCCATGTACAGCATCGGCGGATGGATGATCATGCCCCAGTCCTGCAGCAGCGGGTTCATGTCATTGCCGTCCATCGCGGCCGGCAGCAGGCGCACGAACGGGTTGGATGTGGTCAGCAAAAAGGCCAGGAAGCCGACCGAGATCAGACCCATGACACCGATCACGCGCGCCGCCATGTCTTCCGGCAGATGGCGCGAGAAGACCGAAACCGCCGTGCTCCAGAACGCGAGGATCAGCACCCACAGCAGCATCGAGCCTTCGTGCGAACCCCAGGTGGCGGTAAAGCGATAGACCTCGGGCAATTGCGAGAACGAGTTCTTCGCCACGTTCAGCACCGAGAAATCGTTGTTGAGGAACGACCAGGCAAGACAGCCGAATGCGAGGGCAACGAACACGAACTGTCCCTGCGCGGCGGGCCGCGCCACCCCCATCAGCGTGAGGTTGCCGCGTTGCGCGCCATAGAGCGGCAGGATGGCCTGCGTGAGCGCCAGCAACAATGCAACGATAAGGGCAAAGTGGCCGAGTTCTGGGATCATGGTTAACTCCTTCTTTACTGCCTGGGATGACGCCGGCCTGAGGCAGGTTCGGCGTCCTGGACGGTCAAAATCACTCCACTACGGTCTGCTGGGCCTTGGCTGCCTGCTCCAGCGCGTGCGCGGCCTCCGGCGGCATGTAGTTCTCGTCGTGCTTGGCCAGCACCTGGGTGGCGGTGAACAGGCCGTCGCTGCCCAGCTTGCCTTCCGCGACCACGCCTTTTCCTTCCTTGAACAGGTCCGGCAGGATACCGGTATACGTCACCGGAATCGATTTGGCGGTGTCGGTGACGACGAAGTTTACCGTCAGTCCATCCGCCTGCCGCTTGAGGCTGCCCTCCTCGACCAGGCCGCCGAGGCGGAAGGCGCGACTGGTCGGCGCCTCCCCGTTGGCGATCTGGGTGGGCGAGAAGAAAAACACCAGATTGCTGTTGAAGGCATTGAGCACCAGTGCCACCGCAACCCCGAGGATTGCGACGACCAGCGTGATGAGGGCAAGTTTTCTGTGACGCGATTTCATGGCCATATCTTTTCCACGGTTGGGATTATTGCGAATCCCATGATTTCAAACGCTTGAGCCGTTGCCACGTCTGCAGGCGGTGGCGGCGCAGCAGCCATATCTCGCCCACGATGCAGAGCAAGGTCACCCCGAACGAGCCCCAGACATAGAGGCCGTACCCGCCCATCGCCCAGAAGGCACCCCAGCTTTCCCAGTTCATGGTTTCTCCTCCAGCAGGGAGCGGACCCAGTCGGTTTGCCGTTCCCGCTCGATGATCAGCGAACGCGCACGCACCAGTGCCACCGCGATGGAATACATCCAGGCGGCGAGCGCCATGATCAGCATCCCCCACAACATGATGTGCGCCATCGACGGCGCGCGCGTGAGGCTGACCGAGGAGCCCTGGTGCAGGGTGTTCCACCATTTGACCGAGAAATAGATGATCGGCACGTTGATCACGCCGACCAGGTTCAGCAGCGCACCGGCACGGTCGGAGCGGCGCGGGTCGTCGATCGCCGCCTGCAGCGCCATCACGCCCACATAAAGGAAAAACAGGATCAGCTCCGACGTCAGCCGCGCATCCCACACCCACCATGCGCCCCACATCGGCTTGCCCCAGAACGCGCCGGTCCACAGGGCCACGAAGGTGAACATGGCGCCGGTGGGTGCAAGCGACCTGGCCATCACGAATGAGAGGCGGGTATTCCAGGCCAGCCCGATGGCCGACCAGAAGGCCATGACGACGTAGATGAACATCGACATCCAGGCTGCCGGAACGTGAATGAAGATGATGCGGTAGCCCTCGCCCTGCTGGAAGTCGGTGGGCGCCATGAAGAAGCTGATGTAAAGGCCGACTGCCGTCAGTATGGCTGCCAGGGCCGCGAACCAGGGGATCAGCCTGCCCGCCAGGGGATAAAAGGTCGCCGGTGAAGCGTAGTAGTACAGATTCAAATGCTTACTCCACAGAAACTTTAAGCGCCATCGCACTCACCCAGGGGGCCAGCAACAACGACATCATCAAAAACGCCCCGAGCAGCGAAAGATGCGCTTCCGCACCGGTGCCGGAGAGTACACCTTCCACCGCGCCCGCTCCAAAAATCAGGGCCGGCACGTACAGCGGCAGGATCAGCAGGGTGACCAGCACGCCGCCGCCGCGCAGGCCCAGCGTCAGGGCGGCCCCGATGCTGCCCAGCAGCGACAGGATGGGCGTCCCGATCGCCAGCGACAGCACCAGGATCCACAGGGCCTCGGGCGGCAGGTTGAACTGGATCCCCAGCACCGGCGCGATCAGCAGCAACGGAATGCCGTTGATGAGCCAGTGCGCGATCGCCTTTCCCAAGGCCAGCAATGTATTGGGATAGGGGGAGAGCAGCATTTGTTCCAGGGTGCCGTCACGAAAATCGTCGGCGAACAGCCTGCCCAGCGACAGCAGCGAGGCCAGCAGCGCCGCGACCCACACCACGCCGGGGCCGATGGTGCGCAACATGCTGGGCTCGGGCCCCACGCCCAGCGGAAACATGCTGACCACCATGACGAAGAAGAATTGCGCGGTCAGCCAGTCGCCGCGGCGGCGCGCCGCCAGCATAATATCGCGGCGAATGACGGTGAACAGGAATCTCAGCATCGAATCCCATGCCCGGGCGCATGCGCAGCCACCTTGCAGCCGACCGGCTGCGATTGCAGCAACATCGAAGCTTGTCGCACTAGGCCTAGTCTCCGACCGACAGGGTTTTGGGCGTCACCCCATCCAGCGCGAGCGCCTGATGGGTGGTCATGATCGCCAGCCCGCCCGCCACGACGTGATCGCGGATCAGTTGCTCCACCATGGCCACGCCATGCACATCGAGACCGGTCAGTGGCTCGTCGAGGATCCACAGCAGGGCGCCCGCCGTCATCAGGCCGGCCAGCGCTACGCGCCGGCGCTGGCCGAAGGACAGCACGCGAGCGGGAATATCCAGGCAGCGCGCCAGGCCCACCTGACCCAATGCATGCGTCGCCTGCGCCTGATCCAGTGAGCGGCCGCCCAGCGCGGCCGCCAGACGCAGGTTCTCGATTGGGGTGAGATCATCCTTGATACCGTTGTTGTGGCCGATATAGGCCATCTCACGGCCAAACTGCTCGTGCGCCTGTCTGATCGGCTGGTTGCGCCAGCGCACCTCCCCCGCAGCAGGCGTGGACAGACCGCATAGGATACGCAGCAGGCTGGTCTTGCCGTGGCCATTGCCGCCGCGGACCATCAAAGCTTCGCCACTTTGCAGTTCAAAACCCAGATTCCGGAATAACAGTCGATCGCCGCGTTCGCAGGCAAGATCATGGGCAGACAACATACGGGGTGTCACCAAACGCAATCAAGAAACATCAGCGCGAAGAGTATCCGAAACCTGCACTTTTAACACGCCTTTCCGTAAAATTGCATAGCCAGTTTTATGCACGATGGCTGTCCGCCCGGACCACAAAAAAACAGGGGAATGCGGCTCTCGCCGATTCCCCTGGTACCGGAGGACACTAGGCTTCAGTCAGGACGTCGGCCTATTTTTTCTCGGGTGCCGCCGCCGGCGCTGCGCTCACCTTCATTTCACCCATCGCCTTCTTCAGCATCGCGATGCCTTCCTGGGAGGCATCCACCGAGCGGGTCAGCGACTCGCGCGCGTTTTGCGGGTTGTGGAAGCCGTCCGAGTTCTCGGCGGTCCACCACTCCCAGTACAGGGTTGCATCGTACTGATAGTCGTAGGCCTTGTTCAGCACATCCGGTGACACGCCGGCATCCTTCGCCTTCATGATCGCGTCGATCAGGGCTGCGATCCAGAATTCGGCCTTGGCCATCTTGCCGCGCGTGTAGTTCTGGATCGCCTCCATGTTGTATTTGGCGTCCTGCTCGGTCCACTCGGTGTGGCACTTCAGGCAGGTCTCCTTCAGCATGAACTTGGGCGACTTCTGCTGGTGCGAGGTGAATGTCTTGCCCTTCGCATTCTTGGCCTTGCCCATGTGGCAATCCTTGCACTGCACGCCTGCGCGCTCGTGCTTGGAACCCCAGTAGGTCTCCATTTCAGGATGCTGGATCTTGGCCAACAGGGCACCCGTGCTGGCATGCTTGAAGTCCTTGAACTTGAACTGGCCCACCATCTTGTCCTTGTAGCCGAACACATTCGTCCACGTGAACAGGTTGGTGCGCGGGTCCGCCATGGAAATATATTTCTGGTCCGGATCGGGGGTCATCTTCACCGTGTTGTTCGGGCCAGCGCAGTCGAAGCCGGGGCCACAGTTATATTCGACGTGGCACTGGGCGCACATCAGGTTGGAGTCAGCCCGGTTCAACGTACCGATGGCACGGAAAGGCTTGCCATCGCGGTCGAAGGTGACCTTGGTCATGGTCGTCTTCTTGCTCTTCTCCGCATCCATCGGATAGGTGCCTTCATTGCGATCCACGACCGCCTGAATCAGCGCATCACGCACGACGCGCGGGCCGGACGAGTGCGGATCGTGGCACATGAAGCAGTTGAGCGGGTGCTTCACGGCACGCGCGAACTCCACCGGCTTGGAAGTGCGATCCCATTTGGCGGCAGGGTTCTTGTCCCCCATGAAGGCCCAGTTCAGGATGTGGTCCTGCGTCTTGCAGTTCATGCAAACCGGGTTCACCGCCGTCACCGTCTGCCGCATGAACTTCTTCTGTTCAGCCGTCGTGGGTTCCGAGTCGATGATCACGTCCCAGGCGCTGTTGGCAGCGGCCTCGGGCTTGCTGTTGTAAGTCCAGTCCTTGAACTGGAAGCGGCCGCCAAAACCACGGTCGACCACCCACTGGTCAACCAGCATGAAGGGATGGGAGCGCGGCTCGCCGTGCTCCTTGGTGAAGCCGTAGCCCTCCATGAGCTTGTCGAACAGCGGCGAACGGCCCTTGAACGTGGCCTTTTCCAGCCGCGCAGGCGATTCATAGTTCATCGCCACGAAGGACTTGTACTGGTCCTCGTGACAGACCGCGCAGGCACGGTGGTCCATGTTGGTGACCGGCTTGACCGCCTTCTTGTCCTTGCTGGCCAGATGCTCCGCCGTGCCCGAGTGGCAGCTCACGCAGTTCACCTTGGCGTGCTTGCCCTTGGCGTGGAACTCCTCGATGTTGTCGTGGCAGGAATAGCACTTCTGGACATCGACAGGCTTGTCCGCCGGCGCAGCGGGTGCCGCAGCAGCCTGCGCCCCGATGGCAAACAGGGCCAGGACGCACCCCGCAAGCCAGTTACGGAAAATGTTGGCTATTTTCATGGCTTTCTCCTCCTTGGTTTGTCAGGTTTCGACTTCGCTACGGCCTCAGGCGAATGCGTCCGCCATGATGTTTCTCAGCCAGCCTTCGGCGTATCTGGCTTCCAACTTGCGCTGGACGGCAAGGGCCGGCGTTTCGATCGGTGAAATGCCGCCGGCATCCTTGACGTACATCAGCTTGCCGTCTTCAACCCGATAGACGTGCACCACCGAGAACCCCCAGTCCGGGGCGGCAATGCTGTAGCAGGTGTTGACGAAGAAAGGCTCGGGCGCGGGCTGGCCGTTCAGCTTGGCGATGATCGCACCTGCTGCCACCTTGGCCTGGGTGACGGCCATGTGCGCCGACTTCGGCGCCGCGTAGACCGGCAGTTCGCCGTGCACGCAGGAGTCGCCCACCACCCAGATGTCTTTGTGCAGGGACGACTCCATGGTCAGCATATCGACCGGGCACCAGCCCTTGTCGTTGGCGAGACCGGCGGACACCGCGACATTGCCGGCATGATGCGGCGGAATCACGTTCAGCACGTCGGCCTTGTGTTCGCCAAAATTGGTGTAGGCCATCCTGGTCTTGGGATCGATCTTGATTACGTTGCCGTCGTTTGCGCCGGATACCCACTTGATCATGTCAGGGTAGAACTTCTTCCATGCCTGCTCGAACAAGCCTTTCTTGGAGAAGGAATCATTGGCGTCAAGAATCACCACCTTGGACTTGGTCTTGCCATTAGCCATGAGGTAGGCCGCCACCTGCGATGCGCGCTCGTAAGGGCCGGGCGGACAGCGGAATGGCCCTTTGGGCACGGTGATGATGAAGGTGCCGCCGTCCGGCATGTCCATCAACTGCTTCCGCAGCACCAGGGTTTGCGGACCCGCCTTGTAGGCATGTGGCAGAACCGTATCGGCCAACTCCTGCGTGTAACCCTCGACGCCACCGTAGTTGAAACTGATGCCGGGGGACACCACCAGGGCGTCGTAGGCAAGCGTCGTGCCGCTTTTCAGCGCGACCGACTTCTTGGCCGGATCGATTGCCGCCACCTCGTCGAACACGACATTGATGCCGTGTTTCTTCAGGCCGTCATAGCCAGTCTGCAGGTCCTTCAGCTCACCGAAACCGGAGATCACCTCATTGGACAGGGGGCAGGAGGTGTAAATCTTGTTCTTCTCGACCAGCGTCACGTCGAGCGTCGGCGACATCATTTTCAGATAGCGGGCGGCAGTCGCGCCGCCAAAGCCTCCGCCCACCACCACCACGCGCGCCTTGGACGCGGCATGTGCCTTGGGGATCGTCAGCACTGCAGCGGGATAGGCAGCAGCAAGGGCCTTGATAAAATCACGACGGGTAAATTGGCTCATGCTGTTCTCCTTATTTCTTCTGGCTGGCGTAGAACTCGGCGACGGCCTTGACGTCTTCCTCGCTCAGTTTCTGGGCGGCCTTGCGCATCTGCTTGTTCGGCATCGCCACCGCGTCGTCGCGATACTTCAGCGCTTCCAGCTCCAGGTATTCGGCCCACTGGCCGTTGAGGTTCGGTGTGTCGCCATCGCCGGCATTTCCGGTTTCGCCATGGCAACCTGCGCACCGCGCGGTCACTTTCTTGCCGAGGGCCACGAGCTTGGGATCGGTGGTTTGTGCCGCCGGGGTCCACGGCTTCTTGGAGAAGTAGGCCGCCAATGCTGCGATCTGCTCGTCCGAATAGCCCTTGACCAGGCGGCCCATGGTGGCGGAATAGCGCGTGCCGGCTTTCCATTCCAGGAGGATATTCTTGAGATAGGACTCGGGCAGGCCGCCGATGGATGGCATGTTCGGCCCGACGGAAACGCCATCGACACCATGGCAGTTGTTGCAGGTAATGGCGAGAGCCTCGGTTTTGTCCTCGGCATACGCCGAGCCCAGCAAGCCCGCCAGAATCATTCCGAATACGACACGATAGCGCATGGTGTTCCCCTCCAGATTGTTGTTGGTTTGGTTGAATTTCCTATGCGCCGGACGTTACGCGACTGGCGCACAGGTTTCCTTGATGCAAGTCAAGAAACCATTTTTTTGCAAATGTTATTTAGTGCCCACCACCCATCGAAGAGGGCGAGCAGCGTTGCGCACCTCGGGTTCATATGTCCCCGTTGGCCCCCGCCTGCATGATGTTCTCCATCTTGTCACGCAGTTCCATGGCGCCCTTGGCCAGTTCCGGTGTAATCCCCATCTGCTGGCTGTAGCCGGCCACCCAGTCCATGTTCCAGTCGATCATCAGCACCCAGATGTTCTTGTCGCCGTCCTCCATGACCGCGATGCGGCAGGGCAGGAAGACGACGAATTCCGGGCTGATCTTCAGGAGCTCACGGCCGACGGCGATGTCGCAGTAGCTGTGCACCTCGATGCGTGGCGCATCCTTGTCGTTCAGCACGGCCTGGAAGTCCTTGTACATCAGGTTCTCGCCCACGTGCTTGAAGTTGAGCTGGTTGGCGCGCAAGTTCATCGATTCGATCACTTCGTCGAACTTGATGCCCGGCTTGACCTTGATCTTGTGGGCCATCCAGTTCATCGCATCCGGCATGGACATGCGGAACATGTTGTTCATGATGGGCATCATCATCTGCATCATCTGCCGCTTGACTTCCGGATTGATGGGCGGACGCATGGTGTAGGGCTTCTGCTTGCCCATGCTCGCCTGGGGTTGCCCGATCAAGGGGATGGGCAAGCCGCCGAAGGGCAGGCTCTGCATGGCGGGGACAGGCACCCATTGCATGTAGGGGTTGACCATGGCCGCAGGGGCCGCAACCGGAACAACCGCGACCGGCTGCACGACCGGAGGCGCCGCGGCCGGTGCGGCCGCGGCCGGCACTGCCGGCGGCGCCGCTGCCGGCGCCGGCGTGACAGCCTCGACGGCCTGGGGCGCAGCGACCGGAGCGTCCGCAGCAGGTGCCTCGACCTGCTGCGCCAGGACGGGCAGGCTTGCGAACAGGAAAAGAGAAGTGGAAAGGCGTGTCAAATACCGCATGGGGTCCCCCGAAGATTGTTTTTTGTGATCGACCTTAAGATCGGAATCTGGCGTATTGCTTGTCAATATAGCCAGTGAGAATATTTTTGCAGCCTGACGCACTGGGTTGCCGCAACATAAAAATGGGCGGCTTGCGCCGCCCAGTCGCTGATCCGAATCTCAGAACTTGTAGGTGTAACTCACGCCGTAGAAGGTGCTTGGCTGGTCGTAGTCCTGCGAAACCATGGTGCCGTCGTTGGCGTAGCTGAACGGGCTGCCATCCTGGAAGGTCCAGGTCCAGTCGTTGGTCTTCCAGATCTCGTGGATCAGGTCGACCCGGATGGAACCGTTCTTCATCAGATCATAGGTACCGAACAGCCCTATGCGGGTGAGATAGGTACTGATGTCCTGCAGCGGCTCGACGCCTGCGGCAAGGCCTGTCTGGTCATAGCTGCTGACGGTGCGGACCCATTCGAAGTTGGCCCCGACATTGATCTTGTCCGTCGCCTCGCCCTCCAGGCCGAGACCGACGGTGTCACCCTTGTTGTCGAGGTCGGCGTACCAGGTGTTGGGCGCAGGCGCGAGCGGGCCCTCCTGGTCGATCTTGTTGGTGTCATGTGTATACCAGCCCTTGGCCTTCCACTGGTCGTTCAGCGCATAGTCGCCATCGATCGAGAACATCTGCGCCGTGCCCTTTCTGATGCCATCGATGCGGACGCCATCCGTCGGGTATTTGTCCAGCGAGTAGGCATAGTTGAACTGCAGGCCCATGCGGTCCATCGGGGTCCAGTCCAGTCCCACCTTCCAGGTATCGCGATCGCGGTCGGCGATATAGAACGGCGTGATCGTTGCCGAATCCACCGAGGTATTGACGGGAATGTAGTTGGAACCGTCGCGCGTGCTGTACGAATAACCGATGAAGCCGTTCAGCTGCTCGGAGAGGGCGCGCCGCAGGTCGAGCCGGAAGGTCGTCTGATCGAGTTCATTGCGGTACGGCACGAACAGTTCGGTCGTCGGAACGATCAGTGACGAAATCTCCCGGTCCTCGTGCGCGTAATCGACGCCGGCCGTGAGGTTGAAGCCGCCCTGCAGACGGTAGGTGCCTTCGAGCTTGCCGGAGTAGACGGTTTCACTGAAGGGGTTGTTGTGATAGAGCGTATTGCCGTTCGAGCTCTGGGCATCGACGCGGACCGGGGTTTCATCCTGCTTGTCCCAGTAGCGGAGGCTGGCCAACACGGACAGGTTCTCCATCGGGCGCGCCGTCAGGCCGAGCAGCGCCTCGGTCGTGTTCACCTCCCCGTTCAGGCTGTTGCCGACGGTGGGCAGCGGTGCCCAGCTTGGCACGCCGTTGCCGTTCGTGGGCATGAAGGCCTGATTCTGCGTGGCGTGGGTGTAGGCCACCTTGAACGTGCCCAGGGTCGTGGGCGTGAACGCATAATTGCCCTGCAGGTAGCCCTGATGGGCCTGGTTGTCGGGTGGCAGCGACATGTCGGTGTAGCCGGGCGAATTATTGCCGGTCGGCGCGCCGATCACTTCCAGGTAGTTATTGTCGTTGCCGTACCAGCTGCCGTAATACCCCGCGGTCAGCTGCAGCTTGCCGATGTTGTAGTTGACCAGCATGTCGAGCTGCTGCGTGGTGCTGTCGATGGGTTCCGTCACATAGGCCGGGTAGCTGCCGCCAGTGCTGCCGTAATTGGGATAGGAACGCACCCCCCACTGGCGGTTGCCGTCCTTCTGCTCGTTCTTGTAGGTTGCACGGAATTCCAGGGACGGCGAGAAGCGCTTGAACATGGTCAGCGTGGCCAGATCGCGCTTGATCTCGAGCGCGTTATCGTTGCCGTTTCCCGGCACGACCGGCGTGATCGTCTGCGTTTCCGTGCCGATGCCCTGCAGGCCGCTGTTGATTTCGTAAGGGTTCTTGCGCGGGATTTGCGAATACTGCAGGCCGACGCCCCAGTCACCCTGCTTCTCGTAAGACGCCCCGACCTCGTAGGTGTCCAGACCCAGGTTGTAGGCGGTGAGCGTGGTCCAGGTGCCGGTCGCGTCGTCACGCCGGATCACGCTGGCGTCGAGGCTGCCGTAGAAGCCGCTGTCCCACATGCCGTCATACATGCCTTCATGCGGGCGAGGATCGGTCCAGTAGCCGACCCCGACCGTGATGGAACTGTCAGGCTTGGTGTATTGCGCGATGCTTTCGTCTTCCGCAGCCACGGCAGCCTGTGCGCACACGACCAGCACAGCGGCGGCCAGGGCGGTGAGCGGGAATTGATGATTCACTCTCATGATTGTCTCCTTTGCCACCGAATTAGCGGAAGAACCGACGGGTTGCCGTCGAGCCCTGCGGGTTGTTGTCGCCATGGATGCTGGTATGGCAGTTCAGACAACCCCTTCCAACCGTGCCGAGCTGGCTGGTCGACGTCGTGGGTCCGGCTGGCAGGCGGCCGAGCTGGCCCGGGTGACCGGTAGAAATGTCGTTGTGACATGACTGGCACAGGAAGGGCGGACGCGACTTCAGCAGGTTGGCGATCGTCGTGCCATGGGCGTTGTGGCAGATCGAGCAGTCCTCGTTGACCGGCTGGTGGTTATGCAGGAAGGGACCGCGCTTCTCCATGTGGCACTGGTAGCACGTCTCGTTCACGGTCGAGCGCTTGAGTTGCTTGGGGCCGGCCGATCCATGCGGGTTATGGCAGTCGGAACAGATGACCTTGCCCTCTTTCACAGGATGGTGGGACGGCCGGTTGATCTCGGCGCGCTTGTCCTTGTGGCAGGTGAAGCAGACTTCTATCTGGGTGTGGCGGTCACGGGCCTTGTCGTGGCCATTGTTGTGGATGTCGTGACAGTTGACACAGGCGACGCCACGCGATTGGTGGGTGCTGCTTGCCCAGAACATGCGGTTGCCGCCTTTGTGGCAGGTGGTGCAGGGCTCGTTTTGGACTTCAGCGGGCGTGGTCTGCTTGAACACACGGTCGGGTGCAGCACGATTGCTTCCTGCCTCCGGCTTCTTCATGTGGGCTTCGCTCTCGCCGTGGCAGTTGGAGCAGGTGGGCGTGCGGCCGTCGGCCACGGTGCCATGCTTGGTCTTGGCGATGGAGACCACCCACGGGCGGAGCTCGAGCATGGTTGGCGCAGGATTGTCGCTGTCGTCGTGGCAGCCTGTGCACTTCGCGTCGCCGCGCAACACCGTGTCGCCCGGCCCCAGTTTGCCGGGGCCGGCCATGGTCGGACCGGAACTGGCAACATTGTCGGCTGACTGCTGGGCGCTGGCGGGGAGATGCCACGCGAGACCCAGACCCAGGGCCAGCACCGCCCCGGCCAGTCGCACGACCAGGCCGGACGGCTTCCCTCTCATGATGCTTCCTTTTTTCTGCGTATCTCATGTATCCCCCCGCGATGAGTTTCCAATGACTGCCATTAATGCTTTTTTATCGACGATCCAGACTGGTATTCATCTACCAGTTGACGCTGGTTGCCATGCTAGGGGTACGGTCTCTTAATTTTCTTGATCCAGGTCAAGAAAATAAAACATTTTTGTGACTGTTGTTTTTTTGCGGGAACTTCTTGCTTGCGGCGGAACGCAAACTGTCCGCCGGACTCGGCGGCCAGTTGTCGGGGTCGCGATTATTTGGGCCGGGTGGCGCCTATTTGGGCGTGAAGGTATTGCCGACCAGGTCCTTCACGTTGGCCTGCGGCGTGTGGCACTGCACGCAGATGTAGCGCGAGTCGGAGAATTCCAGCTTGCCGGTGTCCGCCTTGTGATAATGGCTTTCCGGCATCGGCGGCGGCGTGCCTTTGGCCACGTTCTTGCCTATCCTGGCCGGCTTGTTGTGACAGCCGTTGCATTCGTTCTTTTGTGCGGTGATCGGCAGAAAATCGTCGACACTGTGGGGAATCTGCGGCGGCGCTCCGCTGTAAGCGCGCGGCAAGGCCTTGGCCTCGCCCGGATCGGTCGGCGGATACTGGAAGACATCCGGGCTCGGATCGTCGTACACGCTGGTTTTGGAAAGCCCCATCTGGCTGTCCGTCTGGGCCATCTCCGCAGCCTGCAGCGCGCCATGGCTCAGGGTCAGCGCAGCGGCCGCCAGCATTGCCTTCGTGGTCGTTTTCATGGTGTGTTCCTCACGGTTGAGTTCGGGGTACGGGGTTGGGAAGCGCCGGGACTGGGGTGGGCGTCCCAGCGCAAGGCGAAATCCAGGCTGTCTTCCGGACAAATGGGTACGCAGCGCGCACAATTGGTGCACGCGCCCGCGGTGACCATGCCGCTTTCCGCAGCCTTTTTGAAATTCAGCACCTGCGGCTCGGGACACACGCGGACGCACTCGCCGCAATGGGTGCAACTGCTGTCATCGAAGCGCACCCGCAACAGGGCTGCGTTGCCGAGCAATCCATAAAATGCGCCGAGCGGACACAGATGGCCGCACCAGCCATGCTTCAGGATCAGCAGGTCGAAGATGAAAATGCCGAGCGCCGCGCTCAGCCCCATCCCGACGCCGAAAATGATTTCGCGGTGCAGCATGGAAATCGGGCTCACCCACTCGAATGCTGCCACGCCCATCAGCGCGGACAGGACGAGCGCCATGCCCATCACCCAGTAGCGGGTGCCGCGCTGCAGGCGAAACAGGTTATTGAGGTCGAATTTGCCGCGCAGCCAGCCGGCCAGATCGGTCACCATGTTCATCGGGCATACCCAACTGCAAAACACCCGTCCTGCCAGGGCATAGAAAACCAGCAGAATGGCAGCGCCCAACAGCACCGTGGCCTGCAGGGCATGGCCGCTGGCGAGCTGCTGCAGCACGGCGAACGGATCGGCCAGGGGAATGACACCGAGCAATTCGGAGGCGGACAGGTTGCCGCGCAGCACGGGCTGACCCATGACCTGCCAGCCCCAATGCAGCGTGCCGAAGAACAGCAGCAGCACGCCGACCTGCGTGATCCGGCGCAGGATCAGGTAGCCCGCGTCGTGCAGCTTGCCGGCCAACGTGGCGGGCGGGGTGTACAGGCGCGCTGCCCGGCGCGTGGACAGCGGTATCGCGCTCATGGATCGATCCCCTGATTGAGTACGTCCATGCCCGGCGCGGTTTTCGGCGCGGACGGCTCGGTGACGGCCGGGCCCACTGCAGGCGGCGCCTCGGGTGGCTTGAAGTCCTGCGTGATGGGCGTGTCCGACAGCCAGCCCAGACGGTAGTGGCTGCCGATCCTGCCCTGCACCAGGGCGGGATTGAGCACCCGGATCGCCGCCTTTTCGGTGGGGCAGGCATCCTCACACATGCCGCAGCCGGTGCACGCCTGCGAATGAACGTGGGGAACGAACAGGGCATGCTTGCTGACTACCCGCGAACGGTTCTCGATCGTGATGGCCTCGCCCTTGACCGGGCAGACGCGGTAGCACACCTCGCAGCGCAGTCCCTGCCAGGACAGGCAGGATTCGGTGTCGATCACCGCAAGTCCCATGCGCGCCTTGGCGATGTTCTTGAGCTCGGGCGAGAGCGCTCCGGTCGGGCACGCTACCTGGCAGGGGATGTCGCTGCACATGTAGCAGGGAATGTCGCGCGGCACGAAATGCGGCGTGCCGATCGGCGCGTCGTCCTCCGCCCGTGCCAGACGCAGGGTGTCGTAGGGGCAGGCCTGGACGCACTGGCCGCACTTGATGCAGGTGGCGGCGAAATCGCGCTCGGCCAATGCGCCCGGCGGACGCAGCGCCAGCACCGAGGCGGCCGCTTCCTGGCGCAGCAGCTGCGCCCAGATCAGGCCGCCGCACGCGGCCACCGCGGCGCCCTGCGCCGCCTTGGTCAGGAATTCGCGCCGACTGGCCTGCATGTCATCCGTTCCCTATGCCCGCGCCGCGCTGCTCAGGCCTTGTATACCTTGACCGCGCATTTCTTGTAATCCGTCTCTTTCGAAATCGGGCAGGTGGTGTCGAGCGTCAGCCGGTTGATGAATACCGCCTCGTCGAACCAGGGCACAAAAGCGTATCCGCTCGGCACGCTGTTGCGCCCGCCGGTCTCCACCCGGACCTTGATCTTGCCACGCCGGGATTCGATCCACACCAGGTCGTTGCGCTTGAGGCCGCGTTTCTTGGCTTCGCCGGGGTTCAGCCAGAGCTGCGCGGTTGGCATTGCCCGGTGCAGTTCGGGCACGCGCTGGGTCATGGTGCCGGAGTGCCATTGCTCCAGCACACGGCCCGTGCACAGCCACAGATCGTACGTTGCATCGGGCTGCTCGACGGGCGCCGCATAGGGCCGGAAGAAAATCTTGGCCTTGCCGGCCAGGGGCTTGGCCTGGGGATCGGTGACGCTGTCGAGGTTGCCTGCCGGCAACGCCTTCATCGCCGGTCCGTAGAAATCGATGCCCGAGCCTTTCCTGCAATAGGTGTCGTATGTCTCGTTGAATCGCCAGGGTGTCTCGACCCACTTGCCATCCTTTTCGATCACCGGCCATTTAAGCCCGCGCACGCTGTCGGAATGGTAGACATCGAACGGCGCCAGATCATGGGCATGTCCGATGCCGAATTTGCGGTATTCCTCGAACAAGGCTTTTTCCGGGAACCAGTTCTCGCCCACCAGCTCGGCAACATGGTTGGCATGCCCCTTGGCCACGGGATCGGGCCAGGCGAACTTCTTGCTGTCCGGCGTGGCATAGAGCACCTTGTACAGGCTGTCGTCGGGCGAATAGCCCATCCTCACCGCCTCATCGAGCACGCTGGGCAACTTGCCGTCGGGGAAGCCCTCCGCTTTCAGTCCGGGTATGTTCTGCTCGCCCCAGACATCCTTGAGCTTGATGCGCTTGGAGAATTCAAACATCTGCCAGACGTCGGCACGCGCCTGTCCTGGCGGCGGCACCTGCTGGCGCCAGAGCTGGGTGCGGCGCTCGGCGTTGCCGTAGCCGCCCCATTTTTCGTAGATCATCGCCACCGGCAGAATGAGGTCGGCCACCTTGGCCGAGATGCTGGGATAGGCTTCGGAGACGATGATGAAATTGTCATTTTCACGCGCCGCCTTGAGCCAGTGGTTCGCATTGGCGTTGTGCTGGAAGGGGTTGTTCACCTGCACCCAGCACCACTTGACGCTGCCGTCTTCGAGATCGCGCATGATCTTGACGATGTGGCTGCCGACCTTGGGGTTCAAGGTCTTGGCCGGAAGCTTCCAGATACCCTCGCTCATTTCCCGGTGCTTGAGATTGTCCACCACCATGTCGGCCGGCAGGCGATGGGCGAAGGTGCCCACCTCGCGCGCGGTGCCGCAGGCGGAGGGTTGTCCGGTCAGCGAGAACGGACTGTTACCGGGCTTGGAGATCTTGCCCAGCAGCAGATGATTCATGTAGGCCTGCTCGTTGACCCAGGTCCCGCGCTGGTGCTGGTTGAAGCCCATGGTCCAGAAAGACGTCACGTTACGCTTGGGGTCGATGTAGAGATCGGCCAGCTGCTTGAGCTTGGCCTTGAAGCTGTCGAGCGACTCGTCCGGGTCGCCCTTGGCCAGTTCGGCGACGAAATCCAGGGTGTAGGGCTCCACCCCTTGCTTGAACGCCTCGAAATTGATCATCCAGTGCTTGCCGGCCGTGGCAGCGTTCTTCTGCTCCACGACCTCGCCGGGCTGCCTGCGCTGGGCGATGGCTTCATTCTTGTCGAGCGTGACCTTGAGTTCCTTGGCCTGGATATCCTTTTCCGCGGGGGATGCGAACTTGTCGTTCGGCCGCAAGCCGTAACCGATGTCGTAGGGACCGGTGGAAAACACGCAATGATTGTTGACGAAGTCCCAGTTCACCGCATCGCGCGCGAGAATCTCACGCGCGATGTAGTTCTGGATCGCGAGATCGGTGTTGGGCTTGAAGATAATCTCCAGATCGGCCAGGTCCGAACTCATGTTGTGGTAGGTGGAGAGGTTGACCACTCGCACATTCTTGTTCGTGAGACGCCGGTCGGCGACGCGTGACCACAGGATGGGATGGCATTCCGCCATGTTGGCCCCCCACAGCACGATGGAGTCCGTATGCTCGATGTCGTCGTAGTTGCCCATGGGCTCGTCGATGCCGAAGGTCTGGATGAAGGCCGCGACGGCCGAGGCCATGCAGTTGCGCGCGTTCGGGTCCAGGTTGTTGCTGCGCATGCCCGCCTTCATGAGCTTGGCCGCTGTATAGCCTTCCTGGATGGTGTACTGGCCGGAACCGATGATGGCGATCCCGGTCGGCCCCTTCTCGGCGTAGACCCTGCGCCACTGGCGTTCCATCTCGTCGAAGGCCTGCTCCCAGGTCACCGGAACGAACTGGCCCTTCTTGTCGAACTTGCCGTCCTTCATGCGCAGCAAGGGCTGGGTCAGGCGATCCTTGCCGTACATGATCTTGCCGTTGAAATAGCCCTTGATGCAGTTGAGCCCCTTGTTGACGGGCGCTGCAGGGTCGCCCTTGGTGGCAACGATGCGGCCGTTATGCGTCGCCACCATGATGCCGCAACCGACGCCGCAGAAGCGGCAAACCGATTTGTCCCACTGCCAGTCCTTTTCCAGTTCGGTTGAGGCGGCCTCGGCCAGTTTCGAGATCGGCAACCCGACCGCGGCGGCTGTGCTCGCGGCAATGCCGGACTTGATGAATTCGCGACGGGACAGATGCATGATGGTCTCCTTTAGTCTTGCCTTAGTCTTGCCTTAGTCTTGCAATGCAGTGGGCACGTGAATGCCTTCCAGGCGAATCAGTTCATCCGGAATGGCGTCGATCAACTCGTTGTCGTCTTCGAAATAATGCTGCACCAGGTCGACGGCGATGACCTTCGGCAAGGTGCGGATGCGCTTGAAGGCCTCGACTTCCTCTCCCACGCTGGCGGCCTCCTGCACCACCACCAGCTTGCCGCTGGCGGCGTGGATCTGAGTCACGTCCAGCCCCGGCAGGTTCGACAGGGAGCGCGCCACTTCCGCTATGTGCTCGGGCAGGGCCGTCACAAGGATTCCAGATATATTCATGCGCTTTTCCCGGGGATCGTGAGTGGCGAATTTTGATCTGACAAAACGCTGTCGGCCTTGATGCAGATCAAGTTTCTCGGCTTATTGGGCTAAAATTTGGTAACAATCAACCATAAAGAGCGGAGACCTGCCTATGACGCCCTACACCCCGGATTCATTCAGGGACGTGCTGACCCAATTGCCGTTGTTCAGCGAGCTGAGCACGGATGAGGTCTCGATGTTGTTGCCCGGTGTTCGCGAATACAAGGCGCGTGCCAGCGAAATGCTGTTCAACAAGGGAGACCGGCTCGACGGCATTTATGTCGTGGTCACGGGACAGGTCAAGCTGTCCATTCCGACGCAGCATGGATTGGAAAAGGTCATCGGTACCATGAATGCCGGCGCGGCGTTTGCCGAAGCCATCGTGTTCCTGGACATTCCCTGCCCCGTCTCGGCACAGGCCACGCAGGACAGCGTATTGCTGGTTGCGAGCAAGAAGGTGCTGCTGGAGGTGCTCGATCACGATCCGCGCTTTGCCCGCAAAATGCTGGCCAGCCTGTCGATGAAGCTGCACCAGCTGATGGCGGACATGGAAACCTGCACGCTGATGAACAGCGTGCAGCGTGTGGTGTGCTTTTTGTCGCACCAGGCTCCCGAGAAGTACGCGGCGCAGTACGAGGTCAAGCTCGATACCAGCAAGCAAATGCTGGCTTCACGCCTCAGCCTGGCACCGGAAACCCTGTCGCGCGTGCTGCATCACCTGGTGACCGCCGGACTCATCGAAGTGAAGGGACGCACCTTGCGCATCCTCGACGCGCAGCGTCTCAAGGCTTTTCAGGGGTAGTCCGATTGTGAGCACCCGCCGGTGCTCAGGCCCGGACGAGCCGGCGCCAGGTCGCCACCACCGTATCCGGATTCAGCGAAATCGAACCGATCCCGGCGTCCACCAGCCAGTCGGCCAGGTCGGGATGGTCGCTCGGTCCCTGGCCGCAGATGCCGACATATTTGCCGTGCCGGTTGCAGGCGGCGATCGCCTCGGCCAGCAGTTTCTTCACCGCGGGATTGCGCTCGTCGAAGCCGCCGGCCACCAGCCCGGAATCGCGGTCGATGCCGAGCGTGAGCTGCGTCAGGTCGTTGCTACCGATGGAGTAGCCGTCGACGTGCTGCAGGAAATCGTCGGCCAGCAGCACGTTGGACGGAATCTCGCACATCATGATGAGGCGCAGGCCGCTGTCGCCGCGCCTGAGGCCATTGGCATCGAGCAGGCCGACCACGGCCGCGCATTCCTCCAGCGTGCGCACGAAGGGCATCATCACTTCGACGTTGGTCAGTCCCATGACGTCGCGCACCTGTTTCAGCGCGCGACACTCCAGCTCGAACGCCGGACGGAACATCGTCGATACGTAGCGGGCCGCGCCGCGCAGCCCGAGCATGGGGTTTTCTTCCTTCGGTTCATAACGTTCGCCGCCGAGCAGGTTGGCGTATTCGTTGGATTTGAAGTCGGACAATCGCACGATGACAGGCTGCGGCCAGAAGGCCGCCGCCAGGGTGGCGATGCCCTCGGCTAGCCTGTCGACGTAGAACGACACCGGGTCGGCATAGCCTGCGATGCGCAGGTCGATCGCGTCGCGCACCTCGGGTGACTGCGTGTCATATTCCAGCAGCGCCAGCGGGTGCACGCCGATCATGCGCGCGATGATGAATTCCAGCCGCGCGAGGCCGACGCCGTGATTCGGGATCTGCGCGAATTCGAACGCCCGCTCGGGATTGCCCACGTTCATCATCAGCTTGACCGGCGGCTCGGGCAGCGTTTCTTGCGCCAGCGCCTCCACCGTGAATGCCAGCTTGCCTGCGTACACCATGCCGGTATCCCCCTCGGCGCATGACACCGTGACCGGCTCGCCTTCCTTGAGGACGGTGGTGGCGTCGCCCGTGCCAACCACGGCGGGGATGCCCAGTTCGCGCGCCACGATCGCCGCGTGGCAGGTGCGTCCGCCGCGGTTGGTGACGATGGCCGCAGCACGTTTCATCACCGGCTCCCAGTCGGGGTCGGTCATGTCGGTCACCAGTATGTCGCCCGGCTGCACCCGGTTCATCTCGGCCGGGCTGGCGATCACGCGTACCGCGCCGGCGCCGATCTTCTGGCCGATCGCGCGGCCGCTGATGCGCACCTCGCCCGTCCCCTCCAGCACGTAGCGCTCGCCGATGCCGCTGGCGCGCGCCTTCACCGTTTCCGGGCGTGCCTGCACGATGAACAGTTCGCCGGTTTCGCCGTCCTTCGCCCATTCGATATCCATCGGGCGGCCATAGTGTTTTTCGATCGTCACCGCCTGGCGCGCCAGTTCCAGCACTTCGCTGTCGCTCAGCGAATAACGCCGGCGCAGCTCTTCCGGGGTGTCCTCGATCACGGTGGCGCCGTTGCGCCAGACCATGCGCGTGAGCTTGCTGCCGATCTCGCGCCGCACCACGGCAGGGTGCTTCAGCGCCAGCATCGGCTTGTGCACATAGAACTCGTCCGGGTTCACCGAGCCCTGCACCACGGTTTCGCCGAGTCCGTAGGCAGACGTGATGAACACCACATCACGAAAGCCCGATTCGGTGTCGAGCGTGAACATCACGCCCGCACTCGCACGGTCGGAACGCACCATGCGCTGCACGCCCGCCGACAAGGCGACACCGGCATGGTCGAAGCCGTGGTGCACGCGATAGGAAATCGCGCGGTCGTTGTAGAGCGAGGCGAAGACCTTTTTCACGTACAGCAGCAGGTCGTCCTCGCCCTGCACGTGCAGATAGGTTTCCTGCTGTCCGGCAAACGAGGCGTCGGGCAGGTCTTCCGCGGTGGCGGACGAACGCACCGCGACCGACACCTTGTCGCCGAGCGTGCGATAGGCCGCGCGCAAACCGTCGTTCAGCGCCGCCGGCAGGTCGGCCGCCTCGACCCAGTTGCGAATTTCCATCCCAGCCTGGGCCAGCGCCGTGACGTCCGCCACGTCCAGCGCTGCCAGCCGCGCATTGATGCGCGCCCGCAGATCGTTGTGATCGAGAAAGTCCCAGAACGCCTGCGCGGTGGTGGCGAACCCGCCCGGCACCTTGACGCCCGCACCGGACAGCTTGCCGATCATTTCGCCGAGCGAGGCGTTCTTGCCGCCTACCCGCGGCACGTCCGCCATCGACAGGGAGTCCAGTGGAACGATATAGTCAGTCGAGCCGGGCATAATCCTCTCCATGAACATACGCACTGCATTCTGCGTCTCCGATCACACCGGCGTCACCGTCGAGGCGGTGGCGAAGAGCGTGCTGTCGCAGTTTCCCGCTTTCGAGTTTAGCCTGATTGTGCTGCCTTTCATCGACAGCCCGGCAAAAGCGCAGGGCGTCGCCCGGCAGATCGCCGAGACGCCGGATGCACTGGTCTTTTCCACGCTGACCGACCCGGCCCTGCGCAGCGCGCTGCGTGAAAGCGGCGCCAGACTGCTCGATGTCTTCGAGCATCTGGCCCCGGCCCTGGAGTCCGAACTGGGACAGTCGGCCACCCCCAGCGGCGGCCGCACGCACGGCATGGCGAACAACTACGAATCGCGCATGGAGGCAGTGAATTTCAGCCTGGCGCTGGACGACGGCCTGCAGCCTCAGCGCCTGGACCAGGCCGATCTGATCCTCGTCGGCGTCTCGCGCGTCGGCAAGACGCCCACCGCGCTCTACCTCGCCCTGCAATACGGCCTGCGGGCCGCCAACTATCCGCTCACCCCGGACGACCTCGACCATCCCGCCCTGCCCGCTGTCCTGCTCAGCCATCTGCCCCGACTGCGCGGCCTCACCCTGTCCGCCGAGCGCCTCGCCGCCATCCGTCAGGTGCGCTATCCCGACAGCCGCTACGCCACGCTGGAACAATGCCGCGCCGAACTTGCAGCCGCCGAACGCCTGTTCGCGCATCACGGCCTGCCCGTCATCGACACGACGCGCATGTCGGTGGAAGAAATCGCGGCGCGACTGCGCAATCCGCTTTGAGACTGCATGCTCAGGACAGCCCATCCCGGGCCCGCTCCAGGGATTGCGGCCGCCCGGCCGGGAAGACCTGCACGGTATTTCGCTGTTTGCACTCTATTTGTTCAGGGTAAGTGCCGTAAGAAATGTGAGGACCGGGTGAGCGGCCTGCGGACCGGTTGCCGACGCACCTCAACCTGTTGTCCGGTGCGCGCGCCCCGAAACGCCGTTTTTTCAATTCATAGCCATGTCGACACCATGCATGTCCCGATCTGAGCTTTCACCCCATCTGCTGCATTCGAGCCGATCCAGCGAGATGCCATGAAGGGTATCGGACGAGCCTCGGCCTGGAAGTTCGCCCTGCTGGCAGGATTTCTCACGCAACTGCTGCTGATCCTGTTTGTCACCGCGATCGGCCTGAGGCAGCTGGCGGAGACCACGGCCAACCTCGATGAGGTCGTCGACGTCCACATGCGCAAGCAGAACCTCACCAAATCCATGGTGATCGCCGCGCGCGAGCGCACGATGATCATGCTGATGCTTCCCAGGATCGACGATCCCTTCGAATTGGACGCGTTGCTGATGCAGTTCAACCTGAACGGATCGAAGTTTGTCATGGCGCGTGATGCGCTTCGCCAGCTGCCCCTCAGCGCCAGGGAACAGGAACTGTTCGCCCTGCAGGGCCAGAAGACCCGTGTTGCCCAGCCGATCCAGGACCAGGTCATCGACCTGTTCAGCGCCAACTTCAGCCAGGATGCGGTGGATCTGGTGCTGAACCGGGCCATTCCCGCGCAAGACGATGTCATGGCCGTGCTGTCGCAACTCGATGCCGAAACACAAGAATCTGCGCTGGCAGCGCGCCAAAGGGCGAATCAGGAGCAGAAGGTGGCGCATCACTGGATGCTCGCGCTGTCGGGGTTCGCCCTGCTGATCGGGGTGCTCGTCGCGGCTTTCGTCCTGCACTACACCGGCCGCGTCGGTCGCGAGCGCGAACGTCTCGCAACCGAGGACGCCCTGACCGGCCTGCCCAACCGCATGCTGTTCATGGACCGCCTGCAACAGTCGCTCCTGCGCGCCGAACGCCACGACACCCTGGTGGGCGTGATGTTCGTCGACATGGACCGCTTCAAGCGCGTCAACGATACGCTCGGCCATGCCAGCGGCGACCAGCTGATTTGCGAAGTGGCGCGGCGCCTGCGGACGACGGCTCGGGCCGAGGACGTCGTGGCGCGACTGGGCGGCGACGAATTCGTCGTCGTGGTCAGCGATGTGGCCGAGATCAGGCACATCCTGCAGATCGTGGAGAAAATGCTCGCTGCCGTGGCGGCACCCTGCCGCATTGCCGAGCGGGAACTGTTCTGCAGTTGCAGCATCGGCGTCAGCGTCTATCCGAACGATGGCAGGGATGCCGACAGCCTGCTGAAGCATGCCGATACCGCGATGTACCACGCCAAGGGGGGTGGCAGGAACCGCTTCCAGTTGTACGACCCGGCGATGAATGCCCTGGCCGAGGAGAGGCTGGCACTCGAGACCGACCTGCACTATGCGCTGGAACGAAACGAATTCGCTTTTCACTACCAGCCGCAGGTCAATCTTGAAACCGGACGCATCCCTGCCGTCGAGGCTTTGATCCGCTGGAATCACCCGAGCAAGGGCATGCTCGCCCCGGGCGTGTTTCTGGAAATGCTGGAAGAAACCGGTGCGATCGTCAATGTCGGGCGCAAACTGCTTGAATCGGCCTGCCGGCAGACCGCGGGCTGGCATGCCGCCGGGTATGCCGATCTCCGTCTGGCCATCAACCTCTCGGGCAAGGAATTCTGGCACGAGGATCTGATCCCGAGCATCGCCGTCGCGCTGGACCGGTCCGGGCTGCCACCGCACGCGCTGGAAATCGAACTGACCGAAGGCATTTTCATGGAGGACATCAACAATGCGGTCAAACGCATCCACACCTTGAAAGCGCTGGGCGTCAGCGTGGCGGTCGACGACTTCGGCACCGGCTATTCGTCCCTGGCGCACCTGAAGCGCTTCCCGCTCGACATCCTGAAAATCGACCGCTACTTCGTCAATGACATTCACACCGCGCCCGTCAACGCGGCACTCATCAGTTCGATTCTGGCCCTGAGCAGGGGACTGGATCTCGGTACCGTCGCCGAAGGGGTGGAAACGGAAGCGCAGCTCGAATCGCTGCGCACACTGGGCTGCCAGGTCATGCAGGGACATCTCTTCAGCCCGCCGGTCCCGGCCGAACAGGTCATCGCGCTACTGGGACGTGACTGGCGGCAGGCGTTCGCCCCGACCTGAACGTCCGACCAGCCTAGGAGCCTGCCTGCGACTGGCCCCGGCGCTGACGCACCGCCTCGAAAACCGCCACCGCGAGGGCGGCAGCCGCATTCAGCGACTCGACCCGGCCCACCATCGGAATGTGCGCGCGCGCCGTGGCCGCATCGCGGACTGCCGCTGACACGCCTGCGCCTTCGTTGCCGGCGACCAGGGCAAGCGGGCCACCCAGATCGAGGCCATAGAAGTCGCTGTCATCGGCCAGCGTCAGCGCAATGCTGTCGCCGTCGAAGGCCTGCAACCAGGTCGCCAGATCGACCCCATGCAGCATGGGCAGCACGAACTGCGCGCCCTGCCCGCCGCGCAGCGCCTTGGGCGACCAGGGATCGTGGCAGCCCCGGGACAGCACCGCCAGGGTGGCGCCCGCCGCCGCGCCGGTCCGCAGCATGGCACCGAGGTTGCCGGGATCCTGGATGTCATCCAGCACGATCACGAGTGGAACGGCATCGACGGCCGGCGGCGTGAGCCAAGCTGCCTCGGCCAGCACGCCGGTGGGCGTCGTGACGGGCGCAAGTTCGGCGAACAGGGCATCCGGCAGGGTGACGCACCTGGCGTCCGGGCATCGGGCCGCCCAGGGTTCGAAGCGCTCGGCAGCGAACGAAGCCGCCCGCACCAGGGTATGCGGCTGGCCGCCGGCGTCGAGACAGGCCGCCAGCAGGTGTTCGCCATCGAGCAGCGTCATCCGCGCCTCGCGCCGCGCACGGGCCGATTCGGCGAGCTTTTTCAGGCGCTTGAAAATCGCATTGTCGCGCGAGGTGATGGCGGTTCCAGTCATGCGCCGATTATCCGCGATTCATCGTGGCGAGCTACACTCCTGCCATGCGCATCGCTCTCATCACGCCCTACGGACGCGAACACCGCAACGGCAACTGGCATACCGCTGCCCGCTGGACTCGCTTTCTGCGCGAGGCGGGGCATACGGTGCGGGTGCAGGTGGAATGGGACGGCCGCGCGGCCGACCTGATGCTGGCACTGCACGCGCGGCGCAGCTTCGCCTCGATCCGCGCCTTTGCCGAGCGCTTTCCGAGCCGGCCGCTGCTGCTGGCGCTGACCGGCACCGACCTCTATCGCGACATCCACCAGGACAGCGACGCCCGGCAGTCGCTGGAATGGGCGCATCGCCTCATCGTGCTGCAGGATCGCGGAATCGACGAGTTGCCGCCGCATCTGGCTGCCAAGACGCGGGTCATCTACCAGTCCTCACCCGACATCGCCCGCACGAAGGAAAGGCCGAACGCTTTCGAGGTGCTGGTGATCGGCCACCTGCGCGAGGAAAAGGACCCCTTCCGCGCGGCCCTGGCAACGGCCCATCTGCCCGCGCACTCGCGGATACAGGTGACGCATCTGGGCAGTGCCCTGAGCGAGGAAATGGCCGCCACGGCCGAACTGGCGCAAGACAAGCTGCCACGCTGGATCTGGGCCGGCGATGTACCGCACCGGACCGTGCTGAAGCGCCTGTCGCGGGCGCGCCTGATGGTCATCAGTTCGGTCATGGAAGGCGGCGCCAACGTGATCTGCGAAGCGCTGGCGGCAGACGTGCCGGTGCTGGCCTCCCGCGTTCCCGGCAACATCGGCATGCTGGGCGAGGATTACCCGGGCTATTTTGCGGCAGGTGACGAGAAGCAACTGGCGGCGCTGCTGTCGCGGGCCGAGGATGACCCCGCCTTCTATGCGGAGCTGCAGCGACACGCCCGCCTGCGACGCGGCCTGATGCGACCGGAACAGGAGGCCAGCAGGCTGCGGCAGGTGGTGGCGGAATTCGAACAGACTTCAGGATGAATGCCGGCAGCGCGCAGGCATGACCGGCAAGATCAGCTTTCCGCAAACAGGATGCCGAACATGCGCTCGCGTTCCGCGGCGCTCAGACCGCGCAGCACCCGCACCGCATCGCGCGCCACCCGCTTGTCGCGCGTGATCGAGTAGTCGATGGCCAGTTTGCGCCAGACATCGGCCAGTACCGGATCGGTGGCCTGCAGTCTTTGCAGCGCCTGAATCACCCCGGCTTCTCCTTTGTTCAGATAAAACGTCAGCCCCAGGTTGTGCCAGGCCTGGATGTAATCGGGGTCGATTTCAACGGCCGCGCGATATTCCAGCATCGCGTCGCGGGACCGCCCGCTGTCGCGATAGGCGTTTCCCAGATTGTTGCGGGCCCACACATCGTCGGGCGCGATGCGCACGTTCTGCTGGTACGCTGCAATGGCCTCTTCGAGACGCCCCAGCTCGTTCAGGGCGCGCCCCTGAACAAACCAGGCCAGCGGATCGTGGGCATCGGTCTGTGCCCAGGCCTGCCCCCATTGCAGCAAGCCGGTCCAGTCCTTTTTCCTTTCCAGCAGCTGGGCCTGCCGCACCCAGTCAGCGTGCGAACGCGAGGTTTGCGCAGCCTGTCCGTCGAGACCAAAGGTCTGCGTACCCGCTGCAAGCGGCCCGGACAGGGCAAGACAGCATACGAACAACAATGAAGGCAGACGGGTCGGCATGGGCGGGGAGCCGCGAATGAAGGCGGCCATGTATTCCGGATCAACGGTCTTCATTTTACGCCGCTCTTGACGCATCGCTTATGCTGTCGGGTCTTCCTTCCCATGCTTTCCCCATGTCCACCTCCGAACATTTCATCCCCGGCAAGGACGCTTCGCTCGAAGCGTCGATCGCCACCCTGCAGGCCAGGCTCGACGCACTGGGCTTTCACGTCGAGGAACGCTCCTGGCTCAACCCGGTGGAAGGCGTGTGGTCGGTGCACATCCGCGACCGCGACTGCCCGCTGCTGTTCACCAACGGCAAGGGCGCGTCGGAGCTGGCTGCGCGGGCGAGTGCGCTGGGCGAGTATTTCGAGCGCTTGTCGACCAATTATTTCTGGACCCATTTCTATCTGGGCGAGACGATCGGCAAGCGCTCCTACGTCCACCATCCCGACGAGCGCTGGTTTGCGCTCGAGGGTGACGCCTGGCCGCAGGACCTGCTCACCCCCGAGCTGCAGGCCATGTACAACCCGGATAACGGCACGCGCGCCGACCAGCTGGTCGACCTCAACTCCGGCAACACCGAGCGCGGTATCTGCGCCCTTCCCTACCAGCGATTGCGCGACGGCGAAACCGTGTATTTCCCGGTCAACCTCATCGGCAACCTCTACGTCAGCAACGGCATGTCGGCTGGCAACACGCTGAAGGAGGCGCGCACCCAGGCGCTGGCCGAAATCTTCGAGCGCCACATCAAGTTCCGCATCATCGAGGAAGGCATCTGCCTGCCCGACGTGCCCGAGGCCGTGATCGAGCGCTATCCGCACATCGCCGCCGGCATTCGCGACCTGCGCGAAGCGGGTTTCGGCATCCTGGTGAAGGATGCCTCGCTCGGTGGTCAGTATCCGGTGATGAACGTCACCCTGCTGCATCCCGACGACCAGGGCTGCTTCGCCAGCTTCGGTGCGCACCCGCGCTTCGAGGTGGCACTGGAACGCGCGCTGACCGAACTGCTGCAGGGTCGCGCGCTCGCATCGCTGGCGGGCTTCCCCGCGCCGGGATTCGATCAAGCCGAGATCGCCGACCCGCAGAACCTGGAAATCCATTTCGTCGATTCCAGCGGCGTCATCAGCTGGCAGTTCCTGCGCGACACGCCCGACTTCGAATTCGCCGACTGGAATTTCGGCACCACCACCGAAGAGGATTACGCGTGGTCGGTGAATGCGCTGCACGACGCCGGACACGAGCTCTATATCGCCGACTTCACCCACCTCGGCGTCTACGCCTGCCGCATCCTGGTGCCGGGCGTGTCCGAGATCTATCCGGTCGAGGAACTCGAATTCGAGAACAACAGCGTCGGCAACCTGATCCGCCCGGCGCTTGCACGCCTGCCCGAGCTGACCGACGACGAGTGCGCCGAACTGCTCGACAGGATGACTGAACTGGAACTGGCCGATGACCGCCTCGTCACCGTGCTGATCGGCCTCGCCCCCGACGCAGACTCGCCCTGGACCGACATCCGTGTCGGCGAAATCAAGCTGCTGCTCGCCCTGGCGCTCGGCGACGACGACGCCATTCTCGAAGGCTGCAGCTGGATCGCCCAGTATGGCCAGCGCAGCGAAGCGCGCCTCAAGGTCTATCGCTGCATCGCCGACCTCGTCCAGCTCGACGACCCCAGCCCCTTCGAGGCCGCGCTCGCGCTGATGTACGGCCGCGAGACGCTGCAAAAGGCATTCGCGCTGTTCAACCAGGACGAGCGCTTCTTCGGGCTGATGACACTCGGCAGCAACTTCGAGGGCAGCGCGATTCACCAGCGTCTGCTCGAAGCGTACCGCAAGGTGCGTGGCTAAGCCCCACCTACCACACGCCGAAGCCAACCACCGTTCGCCCTGAGCCCTTCGACGCTGCTCAGGACAGGCCCGTCGACCATGCTCAGGACAGGCCCTTCGAAGGGCTTGACCGCCCCCCTTAAAATCATGCAACCACACCGACAAATCCGTTCATGAAAATTCCCAAGCGCCTCGAACCCCTGCTCGAAGACGGCCTCATCGACGGTGTCGTGCGTCAGCTCATGAGCGGCAAGGAGGCCATGGTCTTCGTGGTGCACTGCGGTGACGAGATCCGCTGCGCCAAGGTCTACAAGGAAGCGAACAAGCGCAGCTTCCGCCAGGCCATCGACTACACCGAAAACCGCAAGACCAGGAACAGCCGCCAGGCCCGCGCCATGGCAAAGGGAACGAAATACGGACGCGAGATGCAGGAAGCCGCCTGGCAAAGCGCCGAGGTCGATGCGCTGTATCGGTTGGCCGCCGCCGGCGTACGCGTGCCGACGCCTTACAACTTCCACGAAGGCGTCCTGCTGATGGAACTGGTGGCGGACGCAGACGGCAACGCCGCGCCCCGGCTCAATGACGTGTCGTTCAGTGAAGCCGAAGCCATCGCCCATCACGCCACCCTGATCCGGGAAGTGGTGCGCATGCTGTGCGCCGGCGTCATCCACGGCGACCTGTCCGAGTTCAACATCCTCGCCGGTGCCGATGGACCGGTCATCATCGACCTGCCGCAGGCGGTCGATGCCGCCGGCAACCACCGCGCCCAGGCCATGCTGGCGCGCGATGTGAATAATCTGAGGACCTTCTTCGGACAGTTCGCGCCGGCGCTGTTGACGACGCGCTACGCGCAGGAAATCTGGGCACGGTATGCGCACGGCAACCTGAATCCGGAAGTCGAACTCAGCGGTGCATTCGAATGCACATTGCCGCCAGTCGATCTGGAAAGTGTGATGCGGGAGATTGACGACGCGCAGGACGAAGAGGCTGCGCGTTTGTTGCGCTTGCAGGCGCTGGGATAGCGCCTGACACCGGCACCCTACACCCTGACGAAATAGGGCAAGGCCATCAGTGCGACTCCAATTGCAACAAGAAGAATCGAGCTGGACACGAAATACGGGTAGATCATCAGGCCCAGCCCGCTGAGCAGCGGGACGACCGCCTTCTGCCGCTTGCCGTAAATGAAGAATCCCAGCCCGATGGAACTGAACAGCAGGCTCCACAGCAGCAAGGACGTATTCATGGCAGTCCTATCGGCAGGTCAATAGTGTCGTAAGTGAAAGGCTCACCTACCCGCCCCGCTGCCGCACCGTTTCATACAGGCACAGCGCTGCCGACACCGACACGTTGAGGCTTTCCACCGTGCCGCCGATCGGGATGCGCGCGACCTGGTCGCAGCTTTGCTTGACCAGGCGGCGGATGCCCGCGCCCTCGGCACCGAGCACCCAGGCGATGCCGGTCTTGCAATCGATGCCGGACAGGGGCTGCTCGCCGTCCATGTCGGCGGCGATGATCCAGATGTTGTGTTCCTTCAGATCCTCGATCGTGCGCGCGAGATTGGTGACCATGATGTAGGGCACGGTTTCGGCGGCACCCGAAGCCACCTTTTCCACGGTGGCGTTGACGCCGACGGCGTTGTCCTTCGGCGCGACGACGGCGTGCACACCAAAGGCGTCGGCCGACCGCAGGATCGCACCCAGATTATGCGGGTCGGTGACGCCATCGAGGATGACCAGCAGCGGCGGCCCCTCGATGTTATCCAGCACCTCGTCGAGCGACTGGGTGAGCGCGACCGGCTTGACGCGGGCGACGACGCCCTGATGCTTGGCGGTCTTGCCGACCAGGCGGGTCAGCCGGTCAGCCTCGACCTGCGCGAGTTTGACGCCGTTGTCCTTCGCCTGATGCACCAGGTCGCGCGCGCGCGCGTCGCGGCGAGTCAGGTCCAGATAGATTTCGAAGATGCCTGCGGGATCCTGGCGCAGGCGGGCCAGGACGGGGTGAAAGCCGTAGATGAGTTTTTCTGCGGCGTGTCTGTCGGCGGGCTTCTCGCTCATGACTTCCTGCTACCCGATTTGGATTTTCCGGATCGAGGCTTGGCGGATTTCTTTTCCGACGCCGATTGCGCGAACGCACGCTGCATGTCCTGGGCAGAGGTGTCCTGCTCGACCAGGCTGAAATCGATCTTGCTGGTCTCGATGTCGGCGCGCATCACCTTGATGCGCACACGGTCGCCCAGGCGATAACTTTTCCCGGTCCGCTCGCCGAGCATCATGTGCTTGGCCTGGTCGTAGTGGAAGTAGTCCTGGCCGAGTTCGGAGACGTGGACCAGGCCCTCGATGAAGATGTCGTCGATCGCGACGAACATGCCAAAGCTGGTCACCGCGCTGACGGTGCCGTTGTATTCGTCGCCGATGCGGTCCTGCATGAAATAGGTCTTCAGCCAGGCATCGACGTCGCGCGTGGCGTCGTCGGCGCGGCGCTCGGTCATCGAGCAGTGGGTGCCGATTTCGGCCAGCCCCTTGGCGGGCAGTTTCTCGCCCAGCAGCACCGCCTTGATGCCGCGGTGCACCAGCAGATCGGGATAGCGGCGGATCGGCGAGGTGAAGTGGGTGTAGGCCTCGTAGGCCAGGCCGAAGTGGCCCTTGTTGTCGGGGCTGTAGACCGCCTGTCGGAGCGAGCGCAGCATCACCGTCTGCAGCAGGCCGTGATCGGGCCTGTCCTTGATCTTCTCCAGCAGCGCTGCGTAGTCCTTGGCGTGCGGCTTCTCGCCACCGCCGAGGTCGAGGCCGAATTCGGCGAGGAAGCCGCGCAGCGCAGCAAGTTTTTCCGCCGTCGGTCCCTCGTGGACGCGGAACAGCGCGGGCTGCTTGTTCTCGTGCAGGTAGTCCGACGCGCAGACGTTGGCCGCCAGCATGCACTCCTCGATGATGCGGTGGGCGTCGTTGCGGATCACCGGCACGATCTCCCTGATCTTGCCGTGGTCGTCGAAAATGATCTGCGTTTCGGTCGAGCCGAAATCGATGGCGCCGCGCTTGGCACGCGCCTTCAGCAGGGTGCGGAACAGCTTGTCGAGCGCCTGCAGGTGAGGCATCAGCGCAGCCTGCTGCTTCTCCGGCTTGGCGGCGCCGGAAAGCCAGTCCCACACCTGGTTGTAGGTGAGGCGCGCGTGGGAAAAGATCACCGCCGGGTAGAAGCGGTATTCCTTGACCACGCCGGCTGCACTGATCTGCATGTCGCACACCATGGCCAGCCGGTCGACTTCGGGGTTGAGCGAACAGAGGCCGTTGGACAGCGCTTCGGGCAACATGGGGATGACGCGGCGCGGGAAATACACCGAGTTGCCGCGGTTGAAACCTTCGCTGTCGAGTGCATCCTTCGGTTTCACGTAGTGACTGACGTCGGCGATGGCGACGACCAGCCGAAAGCCGCTGCGGCCGAGCGGCTCGCAGTAGACGGCGTCGTCGAAGTCGCGCGCGGTCTCGCCGTCGATGGTGACGAGCGGCAGATGGCGGATGTCTTCGCGCCCTTCCATGTCCTTCTTGGGCACCTTTTTCGGCAGCTTCTCCGCCTGCTTTTCCACCTCGGGCGGGAACACATAGGGCAGGTCGTGCTTCCTGAGCGCGATCTCGATTTCCATGCCGGGGCCGGTAAAACTGCCCAGAATCTCGGATACCCGTCCCACCGCCTCGTTGTGCGCGCCGGGCTGAGTGATGATTTCCACCGTGACCACCTGACCGGACCGTGCGGTGCCCGCGTGTTCGGCCGGCACCAGGATGTCCTGGTTGATGCGGCGGTTTTCGGCGATCAGGAAGCCGACGCCGCCCTCGGTGTAGTAACGGCCGACAATGAACTTGTTGACGTGCTCCAGCACCTCGACGATCTTGGCCTCGCGGCGGCCGCGCCGGTCGAAGCCGGCTACGCGCACCAGTACCTTGTCGCCGTGCAGCACGCGGTGCATTTCCTTGGGCGACAGGTAGAGATCGTCGCCACCCTCTTCCGGCACCACGAAGCCGAAACCGTCCGGATGGCCTTCGACGCGGCCTCGGATCAGGTCGAGCTTGTCCGGCAGACAGAGCTGCCGCTTGCGGTTGAGCATCAGTTGGCCGTCGCGTTGCATCGCGCCGAGGCGGCGCTGAAACAGATCGCGCTCGGCTTCGGTGATCAGCAGCTGCTCGGCGAACGCGTCGGCATCGACCGGGCAGCCGGCCTCCGTCAGCAACTGCAGGATGTATTCGCGGCTTGGCAGCGGCGACTCGTAGCGTTCGACCTCGCGCTCGTAGAAGGGGTCGGCCCGGCGGATCGCCGGAATCTGGTGTTTGCTGCCGCGACTGCGGGATTTTTTTGTAGGCATCTTCGTTGACAATCTATTATCTGCTCTCTAGAATGCGCGCCTTATCGCCCGGATGGCGGAATTGGTAGACGCGCACGGTTCAGGTCCGTGTGCCGCAAGGTGTGGAGGTTCGAGTCCTCTTCCGGGCACCAGATGTAAGCAAAAAGCCGACCTCGTGTCGGCTTTTTGCTTTTGTATTGCCAATCCCGGCCATTACACCTCGTAGGGGTGGCGACGCACGATCGTCTCCACCCGGTCCGGTCCGGTCGACACCACGTCGACCGGCACTTCGCACAGGGCCTCCATGCGCTTCAGGTAGGTCTGCGCCTTCTGCGGCAGCTTGTCGAACTCCTGCACCCCCACGGTGGTGTCGCTCCAGCCCGGCAGGTCCTCGTAGATCGGTTCGACATCGGTGATCGACTCGGCGCCCACGGGCAGGATGTCGCAGGTCTCGCCATCGATCCTGTAGCCCACGCACACGCGCACGGTTTCCAGCCCGTCCAGCACGTCGAGCTTGGTCACACACAGACCAGAGACGCCATTGATCTGGATCGAGCGCTTCAGCGCGGCGGCGTCGAACCAGCCGCAGCGGCGCTGGCGACCCGTGGTGGCGCCGAATTCGTGGCCCTTCTCGCCGAGGTACTGGCCGACGTCGTCGAACAGCTCGGTCGGGAACGGGCCCGACCCGACACGCGTGGTGTAGGCCTTGGTGATGCCGAGCACGTAGTGCATCGCCGACGGCCCGACGCCAGAGCCGGTGGCGGCGCCACCGGCGGTGCAGTTGGACGAGGTGACGAACGGGTAGGTGCCGTGGTCGATATCGAGCAGGGTGCCCTGCGCACCCTCGAACAGCAGGTTGCCGCCCGCCTTGTTGACTTCGTAGAGGCTGCGCGGCACGTCGGCCACCATCGGCTTGAGGCGCTCGGCCATCGCCATCATGCTGTCGAGCGTCTGATTGAAGCTCACCACCTCGGACTTGTAGTAGTTCTTCAGCATGAAGTTGTGGTGGTCGAGCACTTCGCCCAGCTTGGCGGCAAAGCGCTCACGATGGAACAGGTCCTGCAGGCGCAGTGCCCGGCGCGCCACCTTGTCCTCGTAGGCGGGGCCGATGCCGCGCCCCGTGGTGCCGATCTTGCCGGCGCCCTTGGCGATCTCGCGCGCCTGATCGAGCGCCACGTGGTGCGGCATGATGAGCGGGCAGGCTTCGCTGAGCTTGAGGCGGCTGGCGACGTCGATGCCGGCGGCCTCGAGCATGTCCATTTCCTTCAGCAGCGCGTCAGGCGCCAGCACCACGCCGTTGCCGATGTAGCAGGTGACGCTGTCGCGCAGGATGCCGGACGGGATCAGGTGGAGCACCGTCTTCTTGCCCGCCACCACCAGCGTATGGCCCGCGTTGTGCCCCCCCTGGAACCGCACGACGCCCTGCGCGCGATCCGTCAGCCAGTCGACGATTTTGCCCTTGCCTTCATCGCCCCACTGGGTGCCGATGACGACGACGTTTTTTGCTGCCATGGTAATGCTCCCTTTTATCGTATATCCGAGCCGACGTGGGCCAGCTCGCGTAAATCCAGACTGAAACCGGTGGCCGGCCGTGCCCGGCCGAACACCCGCCCCACTTCGTCGTAGCGCCCACCCTGCGCGATCGCATGGCTGCGTCCGCCAGTGTAGGCGGCAAACACGACGCCGTTGTGGTAACCGTAGCCTCGCAACTCTGCCAGATCATAAGCGGCCTCGACGGCGCCGAGCCCTTGGTCGATCGTCTCCAGGGTATCGAGCGCGGCCTGCACCGATGCCAGTTGCGGCAGCCGCATCCGTGCCTCGCGCAGCACGCTGCGGTCGCCATACAGCTGCGGCAACGCAGCGAAGGCGTCACGCAGGGCCGCTGAAAGGCCGCCCGTCAGCACTGCCACGGCGCTGCTGTCCTTGGCCTGCAGCGCACCGAACAGCTGGTGTTCGATTTCGCCGTTCAAGCCCGCTTCACGCGCCAGCGCACGGTAGACCCCGACGTGGCCGATGTCGAGCTGGACGGTGTTCACGCCGCACGCATCCAGGCCCTGCAGCATGAGGGTGAGGATTTCGAGATCCGCCTCGGCACCGGCTTCGCCATACAACTCGGCGCCGATCTGGATCGGCTCGCGCGAGCGATGAAAACCGTCGGACTGGGCATGCAGCACGCTGCCGGCGTAGCACAGGCGGTTCACCGCATTCGCAGCCAGCAGGTGCGCGTCGATCCGCGCCACCTGCGGCGTGATGTCGGCCCGCACGCCCATCAGGCGGCCGGACAATTGATCGACCAGCTTGAAGGTCTTGAGGTCGAGGTCCGCCCCGACGCCAGTCAGCAATGAATCGACGTATTCCATCAGCGGCGGAATCACCAGTTGATAGCCGCGGCTGCGGAACAGATCGAGCAGCGCGCGGCGCAAGTCCTCCATGCGCCAGGCTTGGGGCGGCAGGACGTCTTCTACGTTTTCAGGGAGCAACCAGGCGGTCATCTCGGTTCAACACTTCAATTCAACATCATCAACAAAAAAACGCCGCCCAACATCGAGGCAGCGCCGATGAAACGCAACTGGCCGTCGCTGAGTTCCAGCATCCGGCGAAAGCCGTCACGCCAGATGGCGGGGGCGGCAAACGGCAGCATCCCTTCGATCACCAGCAGCAGGCCGACTGCAGCAAGCCATTTCAATCCGGTCACTTGCCGCCAGCGGCACGCGGATTCTTCATGTATTTGAAGAAGTCGGCGCTGGGGTCGAGCACCATCACGTCGCTCTTGTTCTTGAAGCTTTCGCGATACGCCTGCATCGACCGGTAGAACGCATAGAACTCGGGGTTCCTGCCGTAGGCTGCCGCATAGATTGCAGAGGCCTTGGCATCGCCCTCACCCTTGATGCGCTGGGCATCACGGTAGGCCTCGGCAATGATCACTTCCTTCTGCCTGTCGGCATCGGCCTTGATCTTTTCGGCCTCGGCCGCGCCCGTCGAGCGCAGCTGGTTGGCCACCTGCTTGCGTTCGGCCTCCATCCGGCGATAGACGTTCTCAGAAACAGTCTCAGGCAGATCGACGCGCTTGATCCGCACGTCCACCACCTGCACGCCGATCTTGCGCGCATCCTGATCCGCCTTGGCACGAATGAGGTTCATGACCTCGTCACGCTGTCCCGAGACCACGTCGTTGATGGTGCGCTTACCGAATTCGGCCCGCAGGCCGTCGTTGACCGCCTGGCTCAAGCGAATCTGCGCGCGGTTTTCGTCGCCGCCCACCGAAACGTAGAACTGCTTCGCATCGATCACGCGCCACTTGATGAAGGAATCCACCAGCACGTTCTTTTTTTCCGAGGTGATGAAACGCTCCGGGTCGACCGAATCCAGGGTCTGAATGCGCGTATCGAAAAAGCGGACATTCTGCACCAGTGGCAGCTTGAAATAGAGGCCGGGCTTGGTCTTGACTGATACCACTTCCCCGAGCTGGAACACCAGGGCATTCTGCCGCTGGTCGACGGTGAACATGCTGGCGCTCAGTACCACCAGGGCCACCAGCAGGACGATCAGCAAGGTACCGAGATGCTTGTTCATGGCCGCTCCTCCCGATCACGGTTGCGGAAGGCGTCGCGCGAACGCGTATCCACGGTTCCAGGGGTCGTCGCAGCAGGCGGCTGCGTCGACAATTCCGGCGCGCCGCTGTAGGGCTGGCTGACGATCTGCTGCAATTTATCAAGCGGCAGGTAGAGCAGGCTGTTGCCGGCCTTCTGGTCCACCAGTACCTTGCTGGTGTTGTTCATGACGGTTTGCATGGTGTCGAGATACATCCGCTGGCGAGTGACCTGCGGCGCCTTCTGATATTCGGTGGCAATCTGGACGAAGCGGCTCGCTTCACCCTCGGCGTTGGCGGTCACGGCCTGCTTGTACCCCTCGGATTCCGCCTTCAGGCGCGAAGCCAGGCCGCGGGCACGCGGCACCACATCGTTGAAGTAGGCCTCGGCTTCATTCTTGGAGCGCTCGCGATCCTGACCCGCCTTGACCGCGTCGTCGAACGCCGCCTGCACCTGCTCGGGCGGCTGGATGTTCTGCAGCGTCACCTGGCTGATGCTGATGCCGGTGTCATAGCGATCGAGAATCTCCTGCATCAGCACCTTGGCGCGCGCAGCGATCTCGGCCCGACCTTCATACAGCACGAAATCCATCTTGTTCCTGCCGACGATCTCGCGCATTGCGGTTTCAGCCACTTGCAGCACCGACTCGTCGGGCGACCGGTTGACGAACAGATAGGCCTTGGGATCTTTCAGGATGTACTGCACGGCGAATTGCAGGTCGATGATGTTTTCGTCATCCGTCAGCATCAGCGATTCTTTCAGCGCCTTGTTCTTGACCGAGGTGCGGTAGCCGATTTCCACCGTGCGGACCTGGTCGATGTTGACGATTTCACGCGACTCGATCGGCCACGGCAGATGCCAGCGCGGGCCCGGTTCGGTGGTCTCGGAATATTGTCCGAAGCGCAGCACCACGCCACGCTGGCCGGTATCGACGATGTAGAACCCGCTCGCCACCCAGACCAGCGCCAGCAGGATGACCAGCAAACCCAGCAGGCTGCCCCCTCCCGGCATGCCACCCGGAGAAGCGCCGCCGTTGCTCCCATTGTCGCCGCCGCCCTTGCCGCCGAACAGGCTTTTGAGGCGCTCGTTGAGGCGCTTCCAGATTTCGTCCAGGTCGGGCGGCCCGCTGTTCTTGCGGTTGTCTTTGTTGCCCCATTGCGGGTCGTTCCAGGCCATAGCGTCTTGTTATTCAGAAATAGGTTGGGGGGAGGTTTCGTCGGGAGAACCGGTCACATCCTGAGCACGGCTTGCAAGCAGGATTTCTGACAGCGCATCACGTAAAAGTTCAAGCCCGGCGCCGGTTTGCGCGGAAACATACACGCTCTGGAGTTTACCATATTCGTCGCGCCCCACTCCCGCTGCAACGCCCGTCAAATCGAGCTTGTTGTAGACACGGAGCTGCGGCACGGCGTCTGCGCCGATTTCGGCCAGCACCTTGTCGACCGCCTCGATCTGGCGCTCGCGCCCCGCACTGGCCGAATCGATCACATGCAGCAGCAAGTCGGCCTCGGCAGTGGCCTCGAGCGTGGCGCGAAAGGCGGCTACCAGGTCGTGCGGCAGGCGCGTGATGAAGCCGACGGTATCGGACAGCACCACTTCCCCTACTCGGGGCAGATAGATCTTGCGCGTGGTGGTGTCCAGCGTGGCGAACAGCTGGTCGGCCGCGTAGGCGCCGGAACGCGTCAGCGCATTGAACAGGGTGGATTTTCCCGCGTTGGTGTAGCCCACCAGCGCCACCGACAGGACCTGCTGGCGAGAACGCGAACGCCGCTGGGTGCGGCGCTGCTTGCCGAGTTTGGCGAGCCGCTCGCGCAGCGCCTTGACCCGCACCCCGAGCAGGCGACGGTCGGTCTCCAGCTGTTTCTCGCCCGGGCCACGCATACCGACACCGCCGCGCTGGCGTTCGAGGTGGGTCCAGCCGCGCACCAGCCGCGTGGACAGATGCTGCAGTTGGGCCAGTTCGACTTGCAGTTTGCCTTCGGCGCTCTGCGCACGCCGCGCGAAGATATCCAGAATCAGGCTGGTGCGATCGATCACCCGACAGTGCAGGCGGCGCTCCAGATTGCGCTCCTGTGCCGGCGACAATTCGTGGTTGAAAATGACGACGTCGGCATCGGTGGCTGCAACCAAAGCGGCGATCTCGTCGGCCTTGCCGCTTCCCACGAACAGCGCAGCGTCCGGCCGGCTGCGCTTGCCCTGCACCTCGCCCAGGATGTCGAGCCCGGCGCCCTGGGACAGCAGCCGAAGTTCGGCCACGCTTTCGGCGAAGTCCGGCGTCCCGAAATCGAGCGCAACCAGGATGACGCGCTCGCCGCCCTCGTGCCGCTCAAACACGTTTCATGCTCCAGGCGTTCGAAGGCCGATCAGTTGTCAATGCACGACCTCTCACTATGCGCCTTGCTGGCGGCCAAGCTGCGAACGCTGATGTGGGCGGCGCGAGGCGGATCAAGCGGGTTGCACCAGTTGCGGCTTCCCGAAATACCACCCCTGACCGTAGTTCACCCCCATGTCGGCCAGGATGCGGGCCGTTTCCGCATCCTCGACATGCTCGGCCACCGTCAGGACGCCTTGCTTGCGCGCAAAACTGGCCAGGCTTTCGACGATGCCTGCCACCTTGCGGTCCTGGCGCATGTGGGAAACCAGCCAGCCTTCGATCTTCAGGAAACTGACCGGCAGGTGCGCCAGATAAAGATAGGACGAATAACCGCTGCCGAAGTCGTCCAGCGCCAGGCGGAAACCGTAGTCGATAAAGGGCTGCAGGTCGGCGCGCAGCCGGTCCAGACTGACGATGCGCTGCCGCTCCGTGAGTTCCAGAACGACCGGCTTGACTGGCCCCAGTGTTACGCCACAGCTCTGACAATAACTCATGGCATTCTCGAGCATTTCCTCGACCAGGTCGTGACGCGCCAGAAACTGGGGCGAAACGTTCACAAAATGCGCAAAATCGGGCGAGCCGCCCTGCTCCATGCGCTTCGCACATCGATGCATCACATTGCGGATCACCTGGCGGTCGACTTCGGCCATCAGGCCCAGGCCCTCCGCCACGTCGACAAATTCCCTGGCCTCGACGATTTCACCCTCCGCGGTCTCGATGCGCGCCAGCGCCTCATCGGCCACGACCTGCCCGCTCTGCAGGTCGACGATGGCCTGCGAGGCCTGCCGGATTCGGTTCTCGGCCAGCGCCTTGCGCAGCAGTGAACTGTTCCATGGCAGGGGAGTATGCGCCGCCGTCCTGATCTGGTCGCGGCCCTCCGACTTGGCCCGGTACAGGGCCTGATCGATCGCTTCCAGCATCGGCTGGGTATCGGTTTCGCGTGTACCGAAGGCCGCCACCCCCGCGGAGAAGCTCAGTGAAATGTCGCCGATGCTGGTCTCGACCGGGGACGTCCGGAACTGGTCGGCGAGACGCTCCATGATGCGGGTGGCCTCTGCCTCTGAACTGTTGTGCAGCACGAACAGAAACTCTTCACCGCCCCAGCGCGCCACCCAGTCGCCTTCGCGCAACCCGGATTCGAAACGGCGCGCCACGGCCTTGAGGATCTCGTCACCCACGCCATGGCCGTAGCGATCGTTCACCAGCTTGAAATGATCGAGATCGGCCAGTACCAGCGAAAAGCCCTGTCCGCCCCGTGCGATGCGTGCCTTTTCCTTTTGCAGGCGTTCTTCGGCTGCACGCCGGTTGGGCAGGTCGGTCAGCAGGTCGGTCAGGGCGATGCGCTGCAACAGGGACTTTTGCGCGGACTGATGCAGTGTGTTGCCGAGCCAGTCGGCGATCAGTTCCATGTAGGCAATATCGACGGCCTGGGGCGGGGACTCGCTGCGCTGGCGCAGAAAAGCCAATACCCAGCGCTCATCCTCGCCGGCCGATACCGGCAGGCCGGAGTAGGATCGCAAGCCCAGCTTGTTCACCAGTGCATGCTCGGCATATTGCGGATGCTCACGCAAATCGGCGACATGGCTTGCCGTGCGGGCGAGATGGACAGGGTGGCACAACACCGATTCCACCATCAACACCGTCCCTTCCGGGAATACCCCCAGGCGGTCGCTGACATAGCGCGCGGTGTAGCGTTCTCCGAACTCTCCCAGCACCACCAGATCCATGTCGAGCATCTCCGCCGCCATGTTGAGCATGGCACGGATACGTTCGGCGTCCGAAAGCCCGCGCTGCATGGACAGTTTCCACAGCGCGTTCAGGCGGGCGACATGGGTGTCACCCGCCTGGGCGATCGAAAGGTGTGGATCGGATTCGTTGGCTGGCTGCATGGGGCCGGTTGAAGGTGCTGGCAGGCCGCCATTGTAACGTCAAGGCACCGTCACAACTCCACCGCACGCAGACGCTCGGCCGCCTGTTCCGGATTGATCGTGTTGACGAACAGGCCCGAGCCCAGTTCGAAGCCGGTGGGAATGGATGTGCGCGGACAGATTTCCAGATGCCAGTGATAGCTCGGCAGGTGCGCATCACGCTTGGCATCATGCGGCACGGAGTGCAGGAAAAAATTGTACTGTGCGCCGCCGATGACGGCATCCAGCCGCGCCATGGTGCGCTTCATCACGCGTGCCAGGTCGTCCAGGTCCTCCGCGCGCACGTCGAGAAAGTCGGCCTGGTGGGCCAGCGGCAGGATATGCACCTCCCATTCGTAGCGGCTGGCGAAGGGCTTGATGGCGATGAACTTTTCGCCGCGCTCGACCACGTACTGGCCGACATTGATCTTGCGCCGCACCGCGCCCGAGCTGCGGTCGTAGAGCGTGGCCTCGAAGGTCAGCGCCTCGTCGATCAGTGCGCAGAAGATGCAGTGGTGATGCTTGGCGTAATGCGCGGCGCTGTTCTTCACTTCGGCGTCGACGTTTTCAGGCACCACCGGCATCGCGATCACCTGGCTATGGGTATGCGGGATCGAAGCGCCGGCGGCCGGGCCGAAGTTCTTGAATACCAGCACGTATTTCAGGCGATCATCCGATTCGAACAACTGGCGCATGCGCGTCTGGTATACACCGAACAGCGCCGCCAGATGGTTTTCGGCCATGTCGTGGACGGCAATGCCATGTTCATGGTGGTCGATGATGACTTCGTGCCTGCCGTAGCCGTCGATGGTCTGCTGCAGACCGAACGTGAAGCCCGCCTGTGCACGGTCGTCACCCAGCACAGGATAGAGGTTCTCCACCATGCGGATCTGCCAGTCGCCCTGCGGCGGCCAGGTCAGGATGGCGGGCGGCGTCTTGTGCTCGTTGCCGCGGCAGAACGGGCAGGTTTCGACATGCTTGCGGGTATCGCGCGGCGCCAGTTCCTCGGCTTTTTTCGGGCGCATGCTGCGCGCGGTGGCCACCAGCACCGATTCGCTCGGCACGATGGGATTGATACGGATCTCGCGGACTTCACTGGTGTCGGGGGTGTTCGGGTCTGACATGCGGTTTCTCCTCTGGCGGCTAGCTTAAATCAGCCGGGGGGCGCCGTCGGTTCATAATTCTTATGTGCCCTGTCACGCTTTTTATCCCTGTTGTGGCCAAGGCCTTGGTTTGACGAAGTCCTGCCCGGAAACGACAATAGGCCTTCCTTGCCGACCCTCCGGAACCACTCCCATGGACAACGAGAAAGCCCTGCATGACGAACAGCGTCTGATGCGCATGATGCGCAAGACCCTGACTTCCATCGTGCGCGACACCGCGCCGCGCGACGGCAACCCCAGTCCCTTGACCGAAGCCACCGTGCTCGGCATCAAGGATTGCCTGATGGTGATCTCCAGCCGCGAGGCCGAACTGGCCAATCTCACCGGCCGCACGCTGGAAGAGCGCCCCCGTTTCACCGACGAGACGCCCAGCAGCCACGCCGTCAAGATCAGCAGCATCCCGAAGAAAACGCACTGAACGCATTGCGAATGGCAATGCCTGAATGAGATAACCATGCCGCAAGTCACCAGCCTGTTCACCGATGTCGAGTCCAGGGTCGTCGGCACCTCGGCGGTGGTGGTCTATTCGCCGTCAGGCAAGACCCGCAAGCGCTTTCCCGAAGGCGTGGTCGAGGTCTACGCCAGCGAGGCGGAAGCGCTGGCGCATGCCGATCCCGGCAAGAATCGCCATGCCGCCATTGCCAGCGGCCCCTCGCGCTCGTCGGAAGGTTTCAAGCTGTTCTATCTGGTGCGCTGGCTCGACTGACTCCCGTTTCAAATCAAGAATCTCTTTGTCAGCTTCGCCTTGCCGCACTTGCGTGTGCTGTCTGCGGCTCCCCTTCGCGATCTTCTCGATTTGAAGCGCGAATCCAACGCGCAAGCAATCAATCTGCGCCATAGACCTTGCGCCGCACCCGCTTTTTGCGCCGCATCCGGGTCGCCTCGCTTTCGGTCAGCGGGGCCCGCGTCTTGCCCTCGTACGGATTCTTGCCGCCGTCTTCCTTGACCTGGATACGCAGCGGCGTGCCCTGGAGCTTGAACGCCTTGCGGAAGCTGCTTTCGAGGTAGCGCTTGTAGTCGTCCCGCAGCCCCTCCAGCGCGTTGCCGTGCAGCACGATCACCGGCGGATTCTTGCCGCCCTGGTGGGCGTAGCGCGGCTTCGGACGGAACAGTCCGGACTTCGGCGGCGCATGCTGCTCGACCGCCATCTCGAGCACCCGCGTCAGCTTGGGCGTCGACATCTTGAGGAAGGCGGCCGTATGGGCGGCCTCGACGTCCTTCAGCAGGTTTTCCAGTCCCTTGCCCTTGAGCGCCGAAATGTAATTGAAGCGTGCGAAATCGAGGAAAGCCAGCTTGCGCCCGATATCGCGCTTGATGTCGTCGCGCTGCTCGGCTGACAGGCCATCCCATTTGTTGATCGCGACCACCAGGGCGCGCCCGGTTTCGAGAACGAAGCCGGCCAGGTGCGCATCCTGCTCGGAGATGTTCTCGCGCGCGTCGAGCACCAGCACCACCACGTTGGCGTCCTCGATCGCTTGCAGCGTCTTGATGACGGAAAACTTTTCCACCGTCTCGAACACCTTGCCGCGGCGGCGCACGCCGGCAGTATCGATCAGGACGTAGGGCTTGCCGCCGCGCTCGAACTCGACATAGATCGAATCGCGCGTGGTACCGGGCTGGTCGAACGCGATCACGCGCTCTTCGCCCACCAGCGCGTTGACCAGCGTCGACTTGCCGACGTTGGGGCGGCCCACCAGCGCGATCTTGGGCACACCGAAATCGTCGGCCTTTTCTTCCTCGTCGGCAAACGGCGCCAGTGCCTCGGCCACCAGATCGGCAATGCCGTCGCCATGCGCGCCCGAAATCGCCAGCGGCTCGCCCAGCGCCAGTTCGTGGAATTCGGCGGCCACCACGGCACGGTTCATGCCTTCGGCCTTGTTCACCGCCAGGAACACCGGGCAGTGTGCGCGGCGCAGGCGGTCGGCGATGACTTTGTCCTGCGGGGTCAGGCCCGCCCTGCCATCGACCATGAAAATGATGGCGTCGGCTTCGTCGATGGCCTGCAGCGTCTGGCGCGCCATCTCGGCCATGATGCCTTCCTTGGCCACCGGCTCCAGACCGCCGGTGTCGACCACCAGATAGGGCTTGCCACCGATACGCCCGCGACCGTAATGGCGGTCGCGCGTCATCCCCGGCAGGTCATGCACCAGGGCATCACGCGTGCCGGTGAGGCGGTTGAACAGGGTGGACTTGCCGACGTTTGGACGACCGACAAGAACCAGAGTGGGAAGCATGCTTATCCTTGATGCACGCCGGACAAGCCGGCGCGTTGCTTACTTGAGGCGGTGGTCATTTGAGCCTGAAAGCAACCACGCTGCCTTTGGCCGTTTCCACCACGAAGCCCGGCCCGATGTCGACTGGCGCCGTGCGCACGCCGCTGTCGACCTTGGCACGTGCGACGAAGCTGCCATCATCGGCTGACAGCACATGCACATAGCCTTCACCGTCTCCGACCACTACCCAAGCACCGAGCGCCAGCGGCGCGGTGACCAGGCGGTGTGCCAGCTTGTCCTGTCGCCAGCCGGCGCGCCCGCTTTTCTTATTGTAGGCGGTGACGGCATCCTTGTCGTCGGTGACGTAGAGATTGACTTCGTCCATCGCCAGCCCGCTGTTGCTCGAGGTGTCGCGCGACCACAGCAGCGAACCTGTGCGCCGGTCAAAGCAGGCCACGCGCCCCTGGTAGGCCACGGCACAGACCTGTCGTTCATCGACCACCGGACTGCCCATGATGTCGGCAACGCGCTCGAGTTCGGTCGCCCCGCGCGGCAGAGCCACCGTGGCTTCCCAGAACTGCGCGCCGTTGGCGGGGTTCAACGCGACCAGCTTGCCGCCGGGGAAGCCGGCGTACAGTTCGCCATCGCGCACCACCATGCCGCCCGATCCGCGCAGGCTCAGCGAGGGCAGGTTGCGGGTGTACAGCCACTTGCGGCTGCCGTCGGCAAGCGAAAGGCCATGTACCCGACCATCGCCGGTACGCGCGATCACTGTATCGGCCAGCGCCAGTGGCTGTCCGGTCACCTCGCTCGACAACGCCGCCTTCCATCGCAACTGGCCGTTGCCCATGTCCAGCGCCAGCAATTCCCCTTCGCTGCCGCCCGCCAACGCCAGCCCCTGGCCCACGCCGGCGCCGGCGGACAGCTTCACACCGGTATCGACGCGCCAGGCCAGGCTGCCGGTCGGCGCGGCAATGCGCACCACCCAACTGCCGCCTGCTGCCACGACATTGTCGCCTTCAGCTTGCGGGCTGAACAGGTAGCTGCCTACGTCGCCGGTGTCGACCTTCCAGGCTTCAGCCAGGTCGGCTGCCGGCTTGAATTCGACCAGTTCGGCGGGCTTTACCTTGGCCGGACCCGAGCCGAACCAGCCGCCCACCGTGCTGGTCATCGAATCGACCGTGCTGCATCCCGACAGGGCCAGCGACACGCCGATGACAAGCATGCGCATCTTCACTTGGCCGCTCCTCCCATCGCGTCGAGTTTCAGCTCGACGAGCGTGCGGTAGGGATTGTCCTCCTGCATGTCACTGAATGCGGCCTGATACGCGACACGCGCATCCGCCGGCTTGCCCTGCGCCAGCAGAACGTCACCCTTCAGGTCGTGGAAGCGGAAGGCAAATGCATCGCTGTGCGAACCGGCCAGGGTTTTCAGCGCGGCGTCGTACTGTTGTTGATCGAGTTGCACCCCGGCGAGCCGCAGGCGCGCCAGATCCTTGACGGCAGGCTCCTTGCTGTTGGCCACGGCCCACTCCAGCTGCGTCTGCGCGCTCTTCAGGTCCTTGCCCTCGGCGTTGAGCTTGGCCAGCAGCAGCGCCGCGCGCGGCGCGTACGCCGTACCCTTGTACTGGTCGATCAGCATCGCGCCGGATTCGCGCGCGCCTTTGGGATCCTTGGCCGCGAGCGACTGGGTCAGCTTTTCGTATACTGTCGCCGCTTCCAGGCTTTGCGTCAGCGTATGGTTCTGCCAGTAACGCCAGCCAGCCACCACGGAGATGGCCACGGCCAGTCCGATCATCATCGTGTTGCCCCAGCGTTTCCACCAGGCTTTCAGTTCGTCCAGCCGTTCCTGCTCGTCGAGATCATAGGTTGCCATTGCGCTTTACCTTCTTAAGTTGATGCGTTCTTCAGAAATTCGATTGCCCGCGCCAGTTCGACGCGGGTCTGTTCAGCCTTGCCGCGCAGCGGCTTGATCGTCACCTGCCGTGCCACGGCCTCGTCGTCGCCGATGATGACCGCAAAACGCGCGCGGCTGGCATCGGCCTTTTTCATTTGCGACTTGAAGCTGCCGCCGCCGCAGTGCATCACCGTGTCGACTCCGGCGCTGCGAAGTTCACCCGCTACCTGCCAGGCAAAACCCTGCGCAGCGTCGCCCGCATGGACGATATACGCGTCCGGAACCGCTGGTGCAAGCGGAGCGCCTGCCACTTCCATCAGCGCCAGCAGCCGCTCGATACCCATGGCAAAGCCGGCAGCTGGCGCCGACTTGCCGCCCAGCTGCTCGATCAGGCCGTCATAGCGCCCGCCAGCGCATACCGTGCCTTGGGCACCGAGCTGGTCGGTCACCCATTCGAACACGGTCCTATTGTAATAATCGAGCCCGCGCACCAGACGCGAATTGAGTTCGTATGCGATACCGTTCGCTCGAAGCAAGGCCTGCAGCGCATCGAAATGCGCCAGTGCTGCCTCGTCGAGTTCATCCATCAGTCTGGGTGCCGCGTCGTTCAAAGCCTGCATCGCCGGATTCTTGCTATCGAGGATGCGCAGGGGATTGGTGTGCAGCCGCCGCTTCGAATCCTCGTCGAGCGCATCCTGATGGGCCTCGAAATAGGCGATCAGCTTGGCGCGATGCCGCTGCCGCGACTCGATGTCGCCCAGCGTGTTCAACTGCAAGGTGGGCGCGATGCCGAGCGCACGCCACAGGTCGGCGCACATCACGATGAGCTCGGCGTCGACATCGGGCCCGGCAAAACCGAGCGCTTCGACGCCTACCTGATGGAACTGCCGGTAACGTCCTTTCTGCGGGCGCTCGTGGCGGAACATCGGGCCCGTGTACCAAAGGCGCTTGCCGCCGTCGTACAGCAGGTTGTGCTGGATCACCGCGCGCACCGAAGACGCCGTGCCTTCGGGACGCAAGGTGAGCGATTCGCCGTTCAGTTCGTCGACAAAGGTGTACATCTCCTTTTCGACGATGTCGGTCACTTCCCCGATGGCGCGTTTGAACAGGCCGGTCTGCTCGAGAATCGGCGTGCGCATTTCGCGGTAGCCATAGCGCCGCAGCCAGTCGCGCACGATGCTCTCGAACGCCTGCCAGGTGTCGGCGACATCGGGCAGGCAGTCGTTCATGCCGCGCACGGATTGGATCAGGTTGCTCATAACTTGGTCTGCAGGGATACGGGTCACGCAGCGCCGTAATGGCTGCGCACATAATGTTCGACAATTGCCTGGAAATCCGCGGCGATCCGATCGCCCTTCAGCGTCACGGTTTTTTCGCCATCGACATACACCGGCGCGACCGGCACTTCTCCGGTTCCGGGAAGCGAGATACCGATATTGGCGTGCTTGGATTCGCCGGGGCCGTTGACCACGCAGCCCATCACCGCCACCTGCATGGACTCGACGCCGGGATACTGGCCGCGCCAGACCAGCATCTGCTCGCGCAGATAGGATTCGATGTCCTGTGCCAGCTCCTGGAACACGGTCGAGGTCGTGCGGCCGCAGCCGGGACAGGCGGTGACCTGCGGCGTGAAGGCCCGCAAGCCCAGCGCCTGCAGAATCTCCTGGCCGACCCGGACTTCCTGGGTGCGCTCTCCCCCCGGTTCCGGCGTCAGCGAAATCCGGATCGTGTCGCCGATGCCTTCCTGCAGCAGAATGGACAGGGCGGCGGTCGAGGCGACGATGCCCTTGCTGCCCATGCCAGCCTCGGTCAGTCCAAGGTGCAGCGGGTATTCGCACTGCGCTGCGAGGTCGCGATACACCGAAATCAGATCCTGCACCCGGCTCATTTTGCACGACAGAATGATCCGGTCGCCACCCAGGCCCAGTTCCTCGGCCTTTCTCGCCGACTCCAGCGCGGAAGCCACCATTGCCCGGCGCATCACCACCTCGGCGTCTTCCGGCCGGGCACTGCGTGCGTTGTCGTCCATCATGCGCGCCGCCAGCGCCTGGTCGAGGCTGCCCCAGTTGACGCCGATGCGCACCGGCTTGTCGTGGCGGCACGCCACCTCGATCAGGGTGGCAAACTGTTCATCGCGCTTGTTGCCGCGGCCGATGTTGCCGGGATTGATGCGCAGCTTGGCCAGGGCCTCGGCGCATTCGGGCACCTGGGTCAACAGCTTGTGGCCGTTGAAGTGGAAGTCTCCGATCAGCGGCACCCGGCAGCCCAGCACATCGAGACGTTCACGGATGCGCGGCACCGCTGCGGCGGCCTCCAGCGTATTGACGGTGAGTCGCACCAGTTCGGAGCCGGCCTCGGCGAGCGCCTGCACCTGGCGCACGGTTGCCGTGATATCCACGGTATCGGTATTGGTCATCGACTGCACCACGACGGGGGCATCGCCACCGACCAGCACGTGGCCGATCCGCACCTGTCGGGTGGGACGACGAAGAATCTGGGTCATCACGCTTCCAGCGAGGGTTATTCCTCGAGCGTGAATCGGGCAACCGTCACGTCGATGAAGGGGTTCAGGTCTATGGGGCGTCCGTTGTAGCTCATGCGTGCCTGGGCAGCATTGCCAATCACCACATCGAACGGGGGATGGCCAACGATATCCACGCTGCTGCCAGCGGGGTTGAGTTGACGCAGCAGCATATGCCCGCTGGCATCCTTAATCTCGGTCCAGGACTCATTACCGAATTCCAGGTGCAACACGCTGTTGACCGTGGCAGGCTTCGGCTCCATGGGTGCAGCGGGTTCGACAGAGGTCGCAGTTGCCGTTTCCTGAGGAAGCGCCGGCAGGGAAGCCGGCGGCACGGACGGGACCGGCATCGCCGGGACAGGTGACGCCGGCACGTTGGGCGATTGCGCAACGGGCACCGGACTGACCGGGCTGTCGTCCGTGCCGCTGTTGAGCCACAAATACAAGGCCACGGGCACCGCCAGCAACAGCAGCACGCCAATCAACATGAAGATCAGCCAGGGCGAAGACAACCAGGCATGTTGCGGCGGCGAGTCGGCGGGGCTGACCACGGGCTTCTCTTCAGGCGCCCCTTCCATGCGCGCCAGCAAAGGCTCGGGCTCGAGCCCAAGCAAGCGTGCGTAGTTTCTGACAAAGCCCCGGGCAAAAACTGGCTGACCCAGACTTTCGAAGTCATCCGTTTCCATCGCCTCGACCTGGCGATGCATCAGGCGCAGGCGCCCGGCAACCTCCTCCAGCGTGATGCCCTGCGCTTCGCGGGCCTCACGCAGCAACCGCCCGACCGAGGAAGCCACGCTTTCGGTCATTCGTACTGTCCTGCCAGCAGCATTCGCGCTTCATTCGAGTCGGGGAAATTCTTGCGTAGCTGCAGTCCATAGGCTGCCTCTTGTGAGCGGTTGCCCAGCTTGCGCTCCAGTCTCACCCCCAGCCACAGGCTTTCCGCCGTCGGCGGTGCCAGCTCGGCAAAATGTTCCAGCAGGCGTTGCGCATCCGGCAGCCGGTCCTGGCGAAAATTCAGCGCGGCCAGCTTCAATATCGTGTTGGGGTTGTCGGGTTGCAGCTTGAGCGATTTAACCAGATTGGCCTCGGCCAGCATCAAATCGCCGCTTTTCTCGGCGCACAGACCGGCATTGGTCATGGCCTGTTCAGGTCGTGTATAGAGCGGATTACGCAGGGCTGCGCTGAACTGCTCGAGCCCTTCCTGGTAGCGGCCACGGGTACAGAGAAACCAGCCGTAATTGTTGCGCGCTTCGGAATCGTTGCGATCCAGTTCGATGGCGCGGCGGAAGTTTTCCTCGGCCAGCGAGTTTTCCTCCAGGTCCATGTAGATGAGGCCATAGACATCGTAGGCCGGACCGTAATGGCTGTCGGCGATAATCGCCTTGCGCAGTTCATCGAGCGCAATCTTGTACTGCGCACGGGCGTAATAGGCGCCGGCGAGATTCGTGAAGGCGCGCGCGCGTTGAAGACTGTCACTATCGGCCTGAGGAGTGGCTGCCTTGTTGTCCTGAACGGCGGGCTCGCCCGCACAACCAGCGAGCAAGGCCGCTCCCAACACGATCCATTTCTTCACGCTGCCTCCCTGTGTAGTCTTTTCATCACCCGTCCGCTCTTGTCTGCGACCTTGCCTGCCAACTGACCGCAGGCGGCATCGATATCGTCGCCTCGCGTCTTGCGCGTGGTGACGACTTGGCCCGCGTCCTGCAGAATCTGGCGGAAAACCCGCATCGCCTCTGCGCGTGGTTTTTCATAACCGGAATCCGGAAACGGATTGAACGGGATGAGATTGAATTTGCACGGGACATCACGCGTGAGTTCAATCAACTGGCGCGCATGTTCTGGCTGGTCGTTCACACCGGCCAGCATCACGTATTCGAAGGTGATGAAATCGCGCGGCGCATGGACCAGATAACGGCGGCAGGCGGCCATCAAGTCTGCCAGCGGGTATTTTCGGTTGATCGGCACGATCTGGTCGCGCAGGGCGTCATTCGGTGCATGCAGGCTCACCGCCAGCGCGACCGGACAACGTTCGGCCAGCCGATCCATCGCCGGCACCAGGCCTGAGGTCGACACCGTCACCCGTCGCCGCGACAAGCCGTAGGCATGATCATCGAGCATGATGCCGAGTGCGGTCACCACATTCTCGAAGTTCGCCAGCGGCTCGCCCATGCCCATCATCACCACGTTGGTCACCGGACGATCGGACATTTCTCCGGTCGTGCGATTGGGCTCGATTTTCAGGCTGTGGTGCGCCACCCACAACTGGCCGATGATTTCGGCCACGCTGAGGTTGCGATTGAAGCCCTGCCGCCCGGTCGAGCAGAAGGTACATTCCAGCGCACAGCCCACCTGCGAAGACACGCACAGGGTGCCGCGATCGTCTTCCGGGATGAATACGGTTTCAACACCGTTTCGCCAGACCTGATCACGGCTGGATCCGCTGTCGTCCTCGGCGTGTGCGGCTCCGCCGCCAGGCCCGACATCGAACAGCCATTTGCGCGTACCGTCCGCCGAGACATGCGCGTAGTTGATCGATGGCGCCTTCACCATTGCGTGTTGCTGCAACTTCTCGCGCAGGCTTTTGGCGATGTCGGTCATCTGCGCAAAATCGGCCACTCCGGACTGATGAATCCAGTGGAACACCTGCCTGGCGCGAAACGGCTTCTCGCCCAGTTCAGTGAACCAGGCGGTCAGTCCTTCGAGATCGAGGTCAAGCAGGTTTTGCGGCATGCTGCGTCGGGCTCAGCGGCCTGCGTAGACTTCGCTGGCGGGGAAGAAGAAGGCGATCTCGATCGCAGCCGTTTCCGGGGCGTCGGAACCATGCACGGCGTTGGCGTCGATGCTCTCGGCGAAGTCGGCGCGAATGGTGCCGGGTTCGGCCTTCTTCGGATCGGTCGCGCCCATCAGCGCACGGTTCTTGGCAATCGCGTCCTCACCTTCGAGCACCTGCACCACCACCGGACCGGAAATCATGAATTCGACCAGATCCTTGAAGAACGGGCGATCCTTGTGCACCGCGTAAAAGCCTTCGGCTTCCTGACGCGACAGGTGCTTCATTTTGGAAGCAACCACCTTGAGGCCGTTGCTTTCGAAGCGGCTGACGATCTTGCCGATCACGTTCTTGGCGACGGCATCGGGTTTAATGATGGAAAAGGTGCGCTGAACAGCCATTTTGATGCTCCAGATAATTGAGAAAACGGAAAAATTCATGATGAAAATCAGCCGTATAGAATAACATGTCGCAGCCCGGTCTGTCTTGCTGCTTGGAATGCCGTGCTGGACCGTTCGCTTCAGTCAGAGGCGGCCACGGGAAGCAATTCCATGCATCGGACGTCGAAATCCATCAACCGGCCAACGATGCTATTGCGCGCGTACTTGCGGCCGAGGACACGAAAGACTCCCGCGGCGACACACTCAACGAGCGCCGGACACGCCGTTCCGGGTTGGGATGCCGCCAGGGGCTTCGGGTGCACTCACGTCACTATACGTGGCAGTACACCCGCCTCACCCGGCGCGGCCAGCGCGTCGGCATCCAGCCCGATCCCCGCTGCCCACACGAGCTGGCCGTCACACCACAACAAGGGTAGGCGTTGGCGCTGCCAGGGCGGGATGTCCTGTTCCTGCATCAGGTTTTTCAGGCTTCGGTGCGGCCCGCCCGCATGCAGGCGCAGGCGTTCACCGCCCTGCCGGACGCCAAGCGTGACGGTCGCGGATTCCAGCACAGTCCGCTTGAGACCCGCGCCAACCACCTCATCGAGTTGCACCGCCACGCCTGCACCCGGCACCTCCAGGCGTGTTTCGCCGCGCCAGCGCACCGGTTCCGACCGGGCCGGCGCACAGGGGGCCAGGTAGACGCCACCTCGAAAACGAACGAGGTTGACGCCCCCCAGCCCGAGACTCACTGCCGCATCATGCCGCGCCTCGCGCACCTGCCGCAGCGCCTCGTTCAGACGCCGTGCGCTGGGCATGGGATGCCCCTGCAATTCGATGAAGTGGCGCAGGATATTTCGCGCACGTGGAAGCGATAACGCCTCCAGCACGGAGCAGTCGAGCCGATCAGCCGAAATGGCTTCGGCCGCATCGAGATGCGCCAGATCATCGAGCAATCCAGCTGCCTCAGCCTGCAGCGACGCGGCACGCGCGAGGGTGGAAGAGGCTCCGGGAAAGTGGGCATGCAATAGTGGCATCACCTGCTGGCGCAACGCATTGCGCCGGAAGCGGACATCCTGATTGCTGCCGTCCTCGACCCAGGCGAGTGTGTGCGTCATGGCATGATCCTCGATGGCTGCGCGTGGCACACCCAGCAGCGGTCGCAAATGTGCAGCCCGCCAGCCAGGCTGGCGCTGCAATTCGGGCATCGCTGCCATTCCCTTCGGACCTGCGCCGCGCAGCAGCTGCAGCAAAAGCGTCTCAGCCTGATCGTCCTGCTGGTGGGCCGTCAGGATGAAATCCGCGTCCAGGGCGGAAAAAACCTGCAGGCGCGCCCGGCGCGCCGCCGCTTCGATACCGGCAGGATCGGCGTCCGCAATCTGCACGCGATGAATGCCCAGTTCGACCGCATGCGTTTCACACAATCGAGCACAAAACTCGGCCCAGTTATCCGCCTGGGATGACAATCCGTGGTGGACGTGAAGTGCTTGCATTTCGAAAGGATGTTCTTCACGCAGCGCACACAGTGCGTGCAACAGGACAACGGAGTCGATTCCTCCCGACAAGGCGAGCACCAGGCGGGCATGTGGGGGAACGTGACGCGACAGACTGTCCGCCACCACACCGACGACGGGCTTACTTGACAGGCGTTTCCTTGAAGCTGCCATACGCGCGCAGGCGCTGGTAACGCGTATCAAGCAGCGTGTTGGGCGGCTGTTTGCGCAACTCGGCGAGCGTGTCGGCCAGCGTACGACGCATCGACTGGAACATGGCATCCCAGTCGCGATGCGCTCCGCCGAGTGGCTCATCGACGACGCGGTCGACCAGACCGTTGGCCTTGAGGCGGTCGGCAGTGATGGCCAGCGTCTCCGCTGCGACCGAGGCCTTGTCGGCGCTCTTCCACAGGATCGAGGCGCAGCCCTCGGGCGAGATCACCGAATAGGTTGAATACTGCAGAATCAAAGTGCGGTCACCGACACCGATGGCCAGCGCGCCGCCCGAGCCACCCTCACCCACGATGCTGCATATGATCGGGGTATTCAATTCGGCCATCACGTACAAATTGCGGGCGATGGCTTCCGACTGGCCGCGTTCCTCGGCGCCGATGCCCGGATAGGCGCCCGGCGTGTCGATGAAGGTGAAAATCGGCATCCTGAATTTTTCCGCCAGACGCATCAGCCGCAGCGCCTTGCGGTAGCCCTCGGGACGCGGCATGCCGAAGTTGCGGTAGATCTTTTCCTTGGTGTCGCGACCCTTCTGATGGCCGATCACCATCACCGGCTCGCCATTGAAGCGCGCCATGCCCCCGACAATCGCGGCATCGTCGGCATAGGCGCGATCGCCATGCAGCTCTGCGAAGTCGGTGAACAGCCCCTGCACGTAATCGAGGGTATACGGTCGCTGCGGATGACGCGCCACCTGTGAGACCTGCCAGGCGTTCAGCTTGGCGTAGATATCCTTGGTCAGCGACTGACTCTTTTTTTGCAGGCGGCGGATTTCCTCCGAGATGTCCAGCGCGGAGTCGTCCTGCACAAAGCGCAGCTCTTCGATCTTGGCTTCAAGCTCGGCGATCGGCTGCTCAAAGTCGAGGAAGGTTGTTTTCATCAAACAGTCAAAGAAACAGGTTAGCTGGGAATTCTAACAGCCCGATGCAATCTGACGCCCGGTTCAGCAGCAGGGCGTTCAGTGATGATGATGGCCATGGGCACCGTGGGCGTGGCGATGCGACACCTCGTCCGCCGTTGCCGGCCGCACTTCGGCGACCGCGCATTGAAAATGCACCGCCTGGCCGGCATAGGGGTGGTTGCCGTCCACCACCACCTTTTCTTCGGAGATGTCGGTCACGGTGTAGAGCATTTCCTCGCTGCCGTCGAGCGGTGAGCCGACGAACTGCATGCCGATTTCAATCTCGGGCGGAAAGGACTCGCGCGGCTCCAGACGCACCAGTTCTTCATCGAACTCGCCGAAAGCGTCCGCAGGCTGCAGCTTGAGGTCGACCGTGTCGCCCACAGCCTTGCCCTCCAGCGCCTGTTCCACCAGCGGGAATATGTTGTCGTATCCGCCATGCAGGTAGCTGACCGCTTCGTCGCTTTCCTCCAGCAACTTGCCCTCCAGGTCCCGGACGACATAGGTGATGGTGACGACAGTGTCCTTGCAAATGTTCAATTGAGTTCCTTTACCAGTTGAAGCACTTCCTCCGCGTGGCCACGGCTGGAAACGCCGTAAAGTGCATGACGGATGATGCCCTTTTTGTCGATGATGAAAGTGGATCTAATGACGCTCTTGCGCATGACGCCGTCCACCTCCTTGTCCTGCAGCACATGATAGGCCTTGCAGGTGATCTGCTCCTTGTCGGCCAGGAGCGGCACGCTGATGCCATGCTTGTCGCGAAACTCGCCATGCTTGATACAGTCGTCGCGCGACACCCCGGCAACCGCAGCGCCCAGTTTCGCGAACTCGCTTTCCAGTTCCGAAAACTCGATCGCCTCGGTCGTGCATCCCGGCGTATCGTCTCGCACATAGAAATACAGCACGAGTATCTTGCCCCGAAACTGGGACAATTCAATGAAATTCATGTCCGCATCCGGGTTGGAAAAATCCGGCGCGCGATCCCCAGCTTTCAGCATTTTTGACTCCGCAACGTGACTTTTTTGCGCACATTCTAACAGGGCAACTCCGGCCGCATCGTTATAATTATTTTTATGAACAATACCTTGCTCGGCGGCTTGAGCCCCACTCGTTTCCTGCGCGATGTCTGGCACAAGCGTCCGCTGCTGATCCGCAATGCCGTCCCCGGCTTCACCGGCCTGCTGTCGCCAGACGACATGCTGCACCTGGCGGGTCGCAACGATGTCGAGTCGCGTCTGATTCAGGGAAGCGGCACTCATTGGCAGCTTGACCACGGCCCGTTCAGGAAAAGCGAGTTCAAACGCCTGCCAAAGACCGCATGGACGCTGCTGGTGCAATCGCTCAATCATGTGCTGCCCGCAGCGGACGCCCTGCTGGCGCGATTCAATTTCATTCCGCATGCCCGCCTTGACGACCTGATGGCGAGCTACGCCGTGCCGGGCGGCAGCGTGGGGCCGCATTTCGACTCGTATGACGTCTTCCTGCTGCAGGGACAGGGGCATCGCCGCTGGCAGATCAGCACGCAAACCGACCTGGCGCTGCTGGACGACGCGCCCATGAAAATCCTGCGCCGGTTCGAGGCCGAGGACGAGTGGCTGCTCGGCCCCGGCGACATGCTCTATCTGCCGCCGCATGTCGCGCATTATGGCGTGGCCGAGGATGCCTGCATGACCTACTCGATCGGCTTCCGCGCCCCCACGGCCGAGGAACTGGCACATGGTTTCCTGATGCATCTGCAGGACACGCTTACGCTCGAGGGCCGTTATGCCGACCCCGATCTGCGCCTGCAAACCCACCCCGGCGAGATCAGCCGGGCAATGCTGAACCAGATCGAAGGCATGATCGCCCGTATCAAGTGGACCAGGCCCGACATCGCCGAGTTTGCCGGATGCTATCTGTCCGACCCCAAACCGAACGTGTTTTTTGACGCGCCCGATAGCCCGCTCAGTCGCGCAGCCTTCGGCAAGCAGGCGGACAGGTTTGGCGTAGCGCTCGATCCCAAATCGCGACTACTGTTTACCGGGGGGCGCTTTTTCATCAACGGCGAAGCCTTCACGCCGGCAGCGGACGAAACCCCTGCCTTGCAGCAGTTGGGCGATCAGCGCCGTCTTTCTCCGCCGTTGCCCGCCGGGCTGCGCGGGCGTCTTTATGACTGGTACCAAGCCGGATGGCTGGAGGTCGATATCCCATGACTGTGTTTGAAACCCCTTCTGAATTTCACGTGGCCTTCGATACGTTGCTAGCCCACACGCAGCGTCAATTGCGTCTTTATGACCATGACCTCAGTCGCTTCGATATCGACCATTCGCCGCGTCACGCAAGCCTGCGCGCCATTTGCGTGGCAGGAGGCGGGCACCGCATCGAACTGCTGCTCGACGATATCCGTCATGTCGCCCGCGACCACCCGCGCCTGCTGCAACTGGTGCGCGACTTTGGTCATGTCATCGAAATTCGCCAGGCCGATCCCGCCGCCCCGCGCCCCGACCTGGCATTTGTGCTGGCAGATCGCCACGGCGTCATGCTGCGCGCGGACAAGGCAGCCGAGCACGGCACGCTCCATCTGGATGCCCCGCACGACGTCATTCCGCTGCAGCAGAGCTTCGAGGCGATGTGGCAGCGTTCGCAGGCCAGCGTGTCGGCGACGACGCTGGGCCTATGAACGCTGCAGCGTGCTCAGCCAGGCCAGTTCCGGCTCACTGAACCCGGCCGCACGCCGCGCCGCCAGATTGAACGGTGGCTTCAGCGGCGGCGCGTCGTACGCGTCCAGCAACTGGCGAAACGTCGACTCGGGTTCGAGACCACGTGCCGCACACAGCGAGCCGAACCAGCGACTGCCGGTAGCGACATGACCGATTTCGTCGCGCTCGATAACGGACAGAATCTCGATCATGCGCCGGTCCTTGGCGGCCTTCAGCTTGGCGACGATGAGCGGTGTAGCATCGAGTCCGCGTGCTTCGAGCACCCGCGGCACCAGAGCCATGCGCGCCAGCGGATCGTGCGCCGTTTTCAGCGCCATGTCCCACAGCCCCTGGTGCGCAGGGAAATCCCCATACACATGGCCGAGTGTCGCCAGGTGCGCGTTCAGCAAGTCGAAATGCCGCGCTTCTTCATCCGCCACTTGTAGCCAATCGGCATAATACGGGGATGGCATGCCGGCAAACCGGTGCGCGGCATCGAGCGCCAGGTTGATGGCATTGAATTCGATATGAGCGAGCGCGTGTACGAGTGCGGCACGACCGGTCACCGTGTCGGCGCGTCGCCGCGGCACCTTCTGCGGCGCGACCAGCGGTGGTCTCTCCGGACACCCTGGCTGGTCGATGGGCGCGCGCGCCACGGCGGTTCCGGGATTCACGCGTCCGGCCTGCCAGTCTGTCCACAATGCATGCACGCAAGCCACCTTGTCCGCCGGCAAGCGGGCATGCAGACAGGCGGCCAGCCGGGAGGGCAACGCGTCTAGCGTCGTTCCATCCACCGGATGCCTGCCAGTGCAATAGCGAGGAAAATCAGCAGGGGCAGGAAGGACACCACCGCGACCGGCCAGTCATTCAGCAGCCCCAGATGGCCGAACAGCCTGCTCAGCAAATGAAAGCCAAGCCCGGCCATGATGCCGAAGAATATCTTGCTGCTGGTTCCTGCAGCGCGCGGACCCTGGATTGCAAAAGGCATGGCGATCAGCATCATGATCGGGATGACGAACGGGCTGATGAACTTCGACCACATGGCGAGCTCGTAGCGCGTTGCCTTCTGCCGGTTTTCCTTGAGATGCGAGACATAGCGCCAGAGGGTTCGCGCCGACATTTTTTCCGGCGCGATCAGCAGCACGCCGAGGATGTCCGGGGTAAGAACGGATCGCCACTCCTGGCGTTCGATGTGGGTGGCATGGATGCCGTCAGCGCTGAAATGCGTCTCCATCACCTGATACAGATCCCATGCCTTGTCACGGCGCCAGTTGGCGGACTCGGCGGCACGAATCCAGCCGAGACTGCCGTCGGCATCGAAACCGTAAATTTCGATGCCGCGCAGGGTGCTGTCGGGCATCACCTCACGCACGTTGATAAAGGTGGTGCCGTCCTTGACCCACAAGCCGGAGCGAAACTGCTGCGCCACCACCGAATGGGTCACCGACAGCTTGTACCGTTGCGCTGCCTGTTCGGACCACGGCGCGACATATTCCCCCAGAAGCAGTACCAGCAACGATATCAGGACACCCATCGCGCCGAGATAACCCGCCACGCGCCAGGTGGACAGTCCCGATACCCGCATCACGGCATATTCGGAGTTGACCACCAGGCGGGACAACGCGAACAGCGTACCGATCAGCGCGGCAACCGGCAGAATTTCATACAGGTGCCCGGGTATGTTCAGCGCCACCACCACAGCCGCCTGTGCCAGGCCATAGTTGTTGCGCCATATGCCCCCGAGCTCCTGAATGATGTCGAAGAAAGCAAACAGCACCAGCAGCGCCAGCAGCACGAACCCTGATGCGGCCAGCACCTGACCCGACAGATAGCGGGCAAGCAGGGTCATTTGCGTCTCCATGGCGGGACGTGCAGACGTGTACGCAGGTAAAACAGGGCATACACGGCAAACAGCATGATCAGGTGCGACGACAACATCCCGACCCAGGCATTGAGCTTGCCCTGCGCCACCCACGCCTGCGAAAACGAAAGCAGGTTGTTGTAGACGAAATACAGCAACAGCGCGACGAGTAAGCCATAGGAGCGGCGCGCCCGCGTATTGACGAAACTGAGCGGAATGGCCATGACCGCCAGCACCACCGCCATGAACGGAACGCCCAGCCGCCACAACAGTTCGGCACGCGCCGGCTTCGACGTGTCATCGATCAACTCGAAAAGCGGGGCCTGGCGGATCCCGGTCTCCTTGCCCCGGACGGCAATGGGATCGAGCCGCATCCAGTAGCGTTCAAAGTGAACGATGCGGTAATCGAGCCGGCCGGGGATGCCTTCGTAGCGGCGCCCTTCCTTGAACACGAGGTAGCGCGAGCCATCGGGCAGCTCGGAGTAGTTGCCTTCGCGGGCGACCACTAGACCCAGCTGGCCATCGATGCGGGATTGCATGAAGACATTTCGCACGATGCCGGTAAGCGGATTGATCGATTCCACGTAGTAGACGCGCTGTCCGCCATGGGATTCGATGAACAGACCCGGTGCAATCATGGAACTCTCGCTGCGACTGCGCAAATCCTGCCGAAACTCGTACTTCTTGGTCTGCGCCCAGGGATTGAGCGTGGCCGTTAATAACAGGATGACCAACGCAAACGGGACGGCAAAGGTCAGCACGGGCCGTATCCATTGCGTGAGTGACAGGCCGGTGTTGAACCAGATCACCATCTCGCTGTCCCGCCACATGCGCGACAAGGGCAGCAACACGCCGGCAAACAGCGCGATCGTCATCAATACGGGCAGAAAAAACAGCAACGAGAAGCCGAGGAAGGTGAACACCGCCTCGTTGGGCAGTTCGCCACGGGCCACATCGCCCAGCAGTCGAATGAACAGCACAACCAAGGCGATCGCGATCAGCACCGTCAGCATGGCGCCCGTGGTGAGCGCCATTTCGCGTGTCAGTGTGCGGCGATAAAGCATGGGGGAACGTTGTGATCGTCCGGTTGGCGAACGGATTTTTGACATTCCGTCGCACCCGCGCCGATAATCATCCAATCGGCAGCGCCGATCGTTGACCCATCGGCAAATTGTATTTTTTTGAGCACGGACATGGAAAACAAGGAAATCGAACTCGAATTTAGCATAAAAAGTGGCGCGCCCGAAAAGCAGCGCTCTGCCTGCGTAACGGTCGGCGTGTTTGAAAGCCGCAAGCTGTCCGACCCCGCAATCGACATCGATCGCGCAAGCGACGGCTATCTTTCCGAGATCCTGCGCGGCGGCGACATGGAGGGCAAGGCCGGCAGCACGCTGTTGCTGCACAAGGTACCCAACGTCCTCGCGGACCGCGTCCTGCTGATCGGCCTCGGCAAGGAGCGCGACTTCCACGAGCAAGCCTACCGTGACGCCATCACCTGTGCCGTCAAGACTCTGCGCGACACCGGCTCGATGGAAGCCGTCATCACCCTCAGCGAAATTCCGGTCAGGAAGCGTGACGTCAGCTGGAACATAGAGCAGGCGGTGATCGTTGCCCACGATGCGCTGTATCGCTTCGATCGCATGAAGAGCAAGCCGAGTGACGCGCGCCGCCCGCTCAAGCGCGTAACCTTCGTGGTGTCGCGGCGCGGCGAATTGAAATATGGTGAGGCCGGGCTCGCGCGCGGGCTGGCCATCGCCCACGGGATCCATCTCGCCAAGGACCTGGGCAACACGCCGTCCAACATCTGCACGCCCGAGTATCTGGCAAGCGAAGCGAAGAAGGTCGCCAAAGCGCACGGTTTCGGCTGCGAGATCCTGGATCACGCAGCCTGTGAGAAACTCGGCATGGGATCTTTCCTGTCGGTCGGCAAGGGCAGCGACAAGCCGCCGCGCTTCATCGTGCTTAAGCACGAGGGCGGCAGCAAGGGTGCCAAGCCGGTGGTGCTGGTCGGCAAGGCTGTCACCTTCGATGCCGGTGGCATCTCGCTGAAGCCGCCCGCCGAAATGGACGAGATGAACTACGACATGAGCGGCGGCGGCGCGGTTATTGGCGCCTTCCGCGCCATCGGCGAGCTGGGGCTGCGACTCAACGTCATCGGCCTCATCCCGGCATGCGAAAACATGCCCGACGCCAGCGCCAACAAGCCGGGGGACATCGTCACCTCGATGTCCGGCCAGACCATCGAAATCCTCAATACCGATGCCGAAGGCCGCCTGATCCTGTGTGACGCGCTGACCTATGCCGAACGCTTCGAGCCCGACGCCGTGATCGACCTGGCCACCCTGACCGGTGCCTGCGTGATCGCGCTCGGCGCCCACCCTAGCGCGCTCTACAGCAACCACGACCCGCTGGCGCGTGAAGTCGAGCACGCCGCCGACCATGCCTGGGACCGCGTCTGGCGCATGCCGCTATGGGACGATTACCAGGATCAGTTGAAAAGCAGCCTCGCCGACATGGCCAACATCGGCGGACGCCCGGCCGGCTCGATCACTGCGGCCTGTTTCCTGTGGCGCTTCGCCAAGAAATACCACTGGGCACACCTCGACATCGCCGGTACCGCCTGGAAGGGGGGGCGCGAAAAGGGCTCGACCGGACGCCCGGTCTCCCTGCTGGTGCACTTCCTGCTGAATCGGGCGCATAGAGCCTGACCCGGAAGAAATCATGCCTCGCGTTGCGACCCGAATCGGCTGGAGGCTCTGAATGACCGAGATCCTGTTCTACACCTTTGCCGAAAACCCGCTCGACGTCGCCCGCCGTGTCGCCGCCAAGGCCTACGGCCAAGGCCGGCAGGTGATGATTTACGCGCCGGACGCGGCGATGGCCGACGCCTTCGACCGCCTGTTGTGGACCACGCCAGCGCTGGGCTTCGTGCCGCACTGCCGCGACAGTGACGTGCTGGCAGATGAAACCCCGGTACTGATCGGCGCCAACCCCGATGCCCTGCGCAGCGCCGACGTCATGATCAACCTGCACCATGAACAGCCGCCTGCCTTCGCACGCTTCGAACGTCTGGTCGAAATCGTCGGCCCGGACGAAGATGGACGCGAGCAGGGCCGCGAACGCTACCGTTTTTACCAGACGCGCGGCTACGCGCTGACAACCCACGATCTGCGTCAGCACGCCGGATAGGAGGTCCCGATGAGCGACAGCCCGTTGTTGAGCAAGATGGACGCACTGCTGAGGAAGCATCGCGGCGGGGTCGACAGCACCCAGGAGGCGCCCGCCCCCCAGACGGATTCGACCGAGCGCAGCGCCCCCCCCGATGCCTGGCTGCCGGTGCTGACCCAGGTGCTCGAACGCGGCACACCTCCCGCCACGCCTGCGGCCCCTGCGCCTTCACCCGACGCCCCTTCTCCTGCAACCATCTCTGCCACCGCCCCTCCCTCGCCTGCGGAACCGGCGGCTCCTGAGGCTGCTGCGCCCGCGCCTGTCGTAAGCGATACCCTTGCCGAGCAGCTGATGAGCGAACTGGCACCACGCTTGTCCGAAGTGATGGAAAAGCAGGTCGCCGCCGAGTTGCGCAAGAACCTCGACCAGACGGTATCCAGCCTGCTCAGCCAGCTCGACGTCAACGTGCGCGAAATCGTACGCGACGCCGTCGCCGAAAAGCTTAAACAGCCACGCGACCCCTCATCCTGAGGCCGCATTTCGCGACGCCGCCCTGAGTTTCTAAGCGTGCTCGGGGGTTTTTTGGGAGTTGCCCCGGGTTTTTGGGATAATCCCCCCTTTGCCCGCAAACCATGGAACTCGCCAAATCCTTCGAACCGGCCGACATCGAAAAACGCTGGTATGCCCAGTGGGAGAGCGCCGGCTACTTCAAGGCGGGTGACAAGCCAGAGGCCCCCGCCTACTGCATCATGCTGCCACCGCCCAACGTCACCGGCACGCTGCATATGGGGCACGCCTTCCAGCACACACTCATGGATGCCCTCACGCGCTATCACCGCATGGCGGGCGACAACACCTTGTGGCAACCGGGCACCGACCACGCCGGCATTGCCACCCAGATCGTGGTAGAACGCCAGCTCGACGCCCAGAACATCTCGCGCCACGACCTCGGCCGCGAAGCCTTCCTGGAAAAGGTGTGGGACTGGAAGGAGCATTCCGGCTCGACCATCACGCGCCAGATGCGCCGGCTTGGCACCAGTCCCGACTGGAGCCGCGAGCGGTTCACCATGGACGAAGGCCTGTCCAGGGCCGTCACCGAAGTATTCGTGCGCCTCTATCGCGAAGGTCTGATCTATCGTGGCAAGCGGCTGGTGAACTGGGATCCGGTGCTGCAGACCGCGGTGTCCGACCTCGAGGTCGTCAGCACCGAGGAAGTCGGCTTCATCTGGGAAATCAACTACCCGCTCGAGGATGGCTCCGGCCATCTGACCGTCGCCACCACCCGCCCGGAAACCCTGCTTGGCGACACCGCCGTCGCCGTTCACCCAGAGGACGAACGCTACCGCCATCTGATCGGCACGCAGGTCCGCCTGCCGATCGCCGAACGCAGCATCCCCGTGATCGCCGACGAGTATGTGGACCGCGCGTTCGGCACCGGCGTGGTCAAGATCACCCCGGCGCACGACTTCAACGACTGGCAGGTGGGGCAGCGCCACAAGTTGGTGGCGATCAGCGTATTGACGCTCGACGCCAGAATGAACGAGCTGTGTCCGACCGAATACCAGGGTCTGGATCGCTACGAGGCGCGGCAGAAATTGCTCGACGCACTGCAGGCACAAGGTCTGCTGGTCTCGGCCAAGCCGCACAAGCTGATGATCCCGCGCGGCGACCGCACCCACGCGGCGATTGAACCGATGCTCACCGACCAGTGGTTCATGAGCATGGAAGGACTCGCCGGGCAGGGCCTCGACGCGGTCGATTCGGGCGAATTGAAGTTCGTGCCCGAGAACTGGAGCACCACCTACCGCCAATGGCTCGAAAACATCCAGGACTGGTGCGTCTCGCGCCAGCTCTGGTGGGGCCATCGAATCCCGGCCTGGTACGATGCCGACGGCAACTTCTACGTCGCCTACTCCGAGGAAGAGGCCCGCAAGCAGGCAGGCGGACGCGAGCTGAGGCAGGACGAAGACGTGCTCGACACCTGGTTCTCCAGCGCACTGTGGCCATTCTCGACGCTGGGCTGGCCCGAGCAGACGCCCGAGCTCGAACGCTTCCTGCCGACCTCGGTGCTGGTCACCGGCTTCGACATCATCTTCTTCTGGGTCGCGCGCATGGTGATGATGTCGCTGCACTTCACCGGCAAGGTGCCCTTCCGCGAGGTCTATGTGACCGGCCTGGTGCGCGATTCCGAAGGCCAGAAGATGAGCAAGTCGAAGGGCAACGTGCTCGACCCGATCGACCTCATCGACGGCATCACGGTAAATGACCTGGTCGCCAAACGCACCCAGGGCCTGATGAACCCGAAGCAGGCCGCCGGCATCGAGAAGCGCACCCGCAAGGAGTTCCCGGCAGGCATCGCGGCCTACGGTACGGATGCATTGAGGTTTACCTTCGCCAGCCTCGCCACCCACGGCCGCGACATCAAATTCGACCTGCAGCGCGCCGAAGGCTACCGTAACTTCTGCAACAAGCTGTGGAATGCGACGCGCTTCGCGCTGATGAACCTAGAAGGCCACGACTGCGGGCTGGATACCAGCCAACCAGTGGACTTTTCGGATGCCGATCGCTGGATTGCCAGCCGCCTGCAGCAGGCCGTGAGCGAAGTGCACGATGCGTTCGCCGCGTATCGCTTCGACCAGGTCGCGCGTGCCGCGTATGAGTTCGTATGGGACGAGTACTGCGACTGGTACCTGGAGCTCGCCAAGGTGCAATTGAACGACGGCACGCCCGAACAGCAGCGCGCCACCCGCCGCACGCTCGCCACGGTGCTCGAGACCACGCTGCGCCTGGCCCACCCCATCATTCCCTTCATCACCGAGGAACTGTGGCAGAAGGTGGCGCCGCTTGCCGGCGTGTCGGGCGACAGCATCATGCTGGCGTCCTATCCGCAGCCGGATCCATCCCTAGACCACCCCGACAGCGTGGCGCGCATCCGGATGCTGAAGGAACTGGTCAACGCCTGTCGCACCCTGCGCGGCGAGATGAACCTGTCGCCCGCGCAGCGCGTGCCGCTGGTGATCGAGGGCGATGCCGCCGTGATCGGTGCACTGGCGCCCTACATCTGCGCACTCGGGAAATTGAGCGAAGTGAGCGCCGTCCCCGCACTTGCCGACGCCGACGCCCCGGTCGCCCTGGTCGGGGACATGCGTCTGATGCTGGTGGTGGAAATCGACAAGGACGAGGAGCGTGCCCGACTGGCCAAGGAAATCTCCCGCGTCCAGGGCGAGATTGCCAAGGCACAGGGCAAGCTGGCCAACGCGAGCTTCGTCGACAAGGCTCCCGCCGCGGTCGTGCAGCAGGAGCAGTCCCGCTTGGCTGATTTTGCGGCCATGCTGGTGAAGCTCGAAGCCCAGCACGCGCGACTCGCCTGATGTGCCCACACCACCCGATAAAAAAGCGCGGGCAACCCGCGCTTTTTTATCGCCGTCTGCAGCAGCCTACTTGCCGCCCGCGACCGCCTTCAGCATCGTGTGGATGTCCTCTGGCGCATACACGATCCGAATGAAACTGCCCATGCTCAGATCGGGGAACGCCAGCGCCAGACGGTAGCGCCCATACAGCGCATAGACCTTGTTGTTCACCACGAACATTTCATACGGGAAGCCCGCAATCCGGTCCTGCACGCCGATCTTGCCGATGATCAAGGTATCGCTGATATCCCGGCTGTTCATCGCCACGCCGAATACGGCCAGCTTACTATCCGGCAACACCAGTTCATAGGCCTTGCTTACGCTCGACTTTCCCTTGGCCAGGTTGTCCTGCACAGTGCGCACGGCAGACGCGAAATCGGGATGGGTGGCCAGCAGATTCTTGTCGTCATCGAAGCTTTCCATCCCCATCATGTAGCGGTATTCAGGCAGATCGGCCGCGGACTCGTTTCCTCCAAAACCCGGGCCGGCACCGAGCGCCTTTGCCAATCGCGACTGCACGGATTGCACGGCCGGCTCGGCCTGCGCAAAGCGTTCTCCCAGAAAAGCGCGATCCCAGTAATCCGGGTTGGCGTAGGCCACCGCGCCATCGGTCGTAATCCCCACCCGGATCGGTGCGGCCACGATGGTCGACCCTCCGAAAGATCGGATCTTGGCCAGCATCCCGGCATCCGTTGCCACCACCACGCCATGCGTCGGCAAGTACTTGGGCGAATAAAGCCCAAGCACCTGAAACCCCTCGGCCGTGAGCTTCCGTTCCACCTCTGCCGCCACTGCGGCAAGCTTGCCCGACTGCACTCGCTCTCCGGGGATATAGGGGGAAATCGCCCAGGCTGACAGCGTGGTCACGCCCAGCAGGCAGGCCAACAAAATGCGTTGCAACATAGTTAAATCCTATCCACGTAAAAAAGCCGGGGCCAAGACCCCGGCTCGATTGGTTCAGCTTATGCGCTGAAAATTACATCTTCCAGCTGTACTGGACGCCCAGCGAGTTCTGGTACATCTTGATGTTGTCGGTACCACCGAAGAAGTAGGAGGGACCCGACACGTCATTCTCAAACGCATGCATGTAGGCGACAGTCACTTCATTGCCGTCAGCCACCGTGTAGGTAAAGCCCAGCGTCAGGTGATCGGTGATGACCGCCGGTGCGATCGTGTTGAATTCGACATCACGCGCAGAAATGGGATTGTCGCCATGGTTCCAGCCTGCGCGGAAAAGCCATTGAGCGTTGTACTTGTATTCAGCGCCCAGTTTCCAGACGTTGACATCCGACCAGCCAAAGCCGGCGCCGCCAGACTCACCGAGGCATCCGGGGCCGGTGGCGTTAGGCATTGTCATGTAATTACATGTAAAGAAATTGGTGCTTGGATTGCCTACGGAATTGACACTGCTGTAATTGATGCGCTGGTAATCCACCGCCAGCTTGATCTGGGGGGTTGCCTGCCAGGCCACACCCAGGTTGTAGTTTTCGGGAATGTCGAAGTCGCCCTGCTCCGCGAACAGACCGGAGTACTTGTTGAACTCCTGGAAATCCATCTTGGACGCATAGGCGGCACCGATGGTCACGGTCGGAGTGATCTGACCCATGTAGCCAACCCGGACGCCCCAGCCCCAGGAGTCGTCGTAGCCGTTATTGGTCACGTTCGCGCGATCGGAAGAAATCGCCGAAAAAGCTTGCAGTCCTTCGGCCTTGAAGCGCTGATAGCCGATCAAGGGAGTGATACCGATCGAATGGTTGGGCATAATCTTGTAGGCCGCGGTCGGCGCGATGATCAACTGCATCAGATCCACACCCAGGCTGCCTTGTCCGCACAACAAGTTGGTTCCGGTGCCGCAGTTGGTATTGATGGCAGGGTAATCGGTGTTCATGCCGCCGTTGCCGTATACCGTTACGCCCAATGCCAGTTTTGGATCGACCATCTTGTTGTAGCCGAACTCAGGAATGAAGAAGTTATCCGAGTCGCTGTCGGACGACCCGTTCATGGGAGGCGTCGAGAACCCAGGTCCCAAATTCGCCCCGGTGCTGCCCGAGCGGCTCATCTCACGAATCGGGCTGAACCAGTCGATGCCCAGGTCGATGCGGTCGCCAGCAAAAGCAGCGGCAGCAGGGTTGTTGGCGCCGGCAAAGGCATCGTCGTAGGTGGCGGTGGCAGCACCGGCCCGGCCCTTGGCTTTCATGCCGTTGCCGTGTGCGAAATAGCCGTTGGTGGCGAAGGCGCTGCCAGCCAGACCGGCCAGCGCCATGAATGCGAATACGCGTGTGAACTTCATTGTCTTCTCCCGATGGAATTGTCGTAACAGATAAGCTTGTTTAATAGCCTGCCCCGAAGGCTACGTGAGGGCTCCCAACGTGACAAGTTGCCCGGCCGAATTGCTCGGATATTCGTGAACGTTTGTGGTACAAAAGACACACAATAAAAAAGAGCCGAATCTCATTCGGCTCTTTTCATTGAACTGCAATCCTGCTCAGGCAAGCTTTCCTCAAACGGCATCTTAGATGAACAGGCAGATATCCGTTTCGCCGGCGAATTCGAAGAAGGTGGCGGCGCCGCCGTATTCGAGACCGTCGATGAAGTCGGAATGCTCGAAACCGAACAGTTCGACAGTCATTTGACAGGCAATGAACTTTACCTCGGCCTCCTGGCACAGTTCGCGCAGGTCAGGAATGGTAGCCACGCCGTTGTTGGCGATGGTCTGTTTCATCAGGGCAGTCGCAACGTTTTCGTACCCGGGAATCAGCGACTGGATGGCGTTGGGCATGTTCCAGTTGATGCTCTTGAACCACTTGGGGCCGAAGGGCATTTTCATCGGCATGCCAGGGTTTCCCAACGGACTAACCTTCAGGACCGACAGATCCTTGCGGACGAGTTGCAGACCATAGAAGGTAAAGAAAATCTGCGTTTCATAACCCAGTGCGGCCGCCGTCGAGGCCAGGATGAACGGGGGGTAAGCCCAGTCCAGGGTGCCCTTGGTGGCAATGATGGCCATTTTTTTAGTATCCATTGTCTGTCTCTCCTTTTCGTGTTGAAAAAACAGCGCCGTGTGTTCGTTGGAACAGACGGCGCTGGATTTTCTTAATGTTTACTTCTTCTTCATGAAGAAGGTGAACTCACCACCCGCCTCGGCGGTAGAAAGCAGTTCATTGCCGGTCTGCTTCGCGAAAGCGGCAAAGTCCTTGACCGAACCCGGGTCAGTGGACAGGATTTTCAGTACCTGACCGCTGCCGACTTCACCCAAGGCCTTCTTGGCACGCAGGATAGGCAAAGGACAGTTCAAACCACGTGCATCAAGTTCTTTATCAAAATTCATGGAGTTCTCCTTACATTAAATCGGCATGTACTAAAAAACGCTGCGGTACCTTAAACCAGAAGTTCCCCTATTGCAATCAAAATTGCTGCAGAAACGGGAAAATCCGCAGGACCTTGATTATGACCTCTCGCCCTCAGTTCAGCGCGGCCGGCAGAGGGTGTTGCCCGAACGTGCCCAGGCCATGATGCCACCAGCCAGATTGTGCATGTTGGCATAGCCCTTGGAAGCCATGAACGCGCACGCCTGGGCCGATCGTGCGCCGGAGCGGCAGTAGATCACCACAGGCTTGTCCTGGGGGATATCGGCTGCGCGCAGCGGCAGCAGGTGCAGCGGAATATGGATGGCGCCATCAATCACGCCCTGTGCCACTTCGGCTTCGGTGCGCACATCGATCAGGTGCGCCCCCTTGGCGGCGAGTTCCTCCACATAGGCCGGATCGACTTCCTTGAAACCTGACAAACCAAACATAGGCGTCACACTCCTGGAATGAGGAAATTAGAACTCGCTAATATACCTCAAAGTGAGACCCTGGCCAAGCATTCCCCTCACCGCCACAGGGGAATGGTTCAGCAGCGCTGGGCGCCGTGATAGAGGTTCACGACGTGGCGGGCTTCTGCAAAAAACAGCCAGCGCTCGACCGCAGCGCCTGCGAGCCCCGCCAAGGCCGCGACGCTGGCGGCCAGCGGCCCGCCCTGCTGGCCAAACACCCATACCAGCATGAGGCCAGGCAGCGCAAACCCCACAACGAACACGACGATCTTGAGCAGGCCGGCTTTCTGTCGCGCGATGCGGAAACCGAATTCCTGGGTCAGGAAGGTGCCATGGGTGTGGCCGGTATCCAGCAGCTTGATCTTGGCGCGGGTCAGCCCGGTTGCCGTGTTGATGGTGGGTGTGAGGCCGGGACTGCGAATCCAGAAGTAATAGATCGCCTTCAAGACGGCCGCAATCGAAACGATCAGCGCCGACATGGCAAGGTAGGGTGTGGTATCCAGGTCCGCCACGACCGCGCCCAGCAGCAACAGCAGGCTGCCGCTGGCGTAGCCGAGCGCCAGGTAATTGGCCGGCACCAGCGGGGTGTTCCACTGCCGGATCGTTTTCAGGCAGGCGTAGATCATGCCGGTGGAAAACACCGTGATCCAGGCCAGCACGGCAGTCAGCAAACCGCTGATGACGCGCATCCACTGCGGCGCGTCGAACATGATGCTGCCGAGGTAGACCAGCGCCAGCGGCATGAACACCATGGCAAACACGCCTTCACGAGACAGCCAGGAAGTACGGAAACGGCTGAACGCACGCCAGGCGTTTTTCGGGTTGGCAAGGTGGAAGGTGGACGACAACAGGCCGAATACCACCAGACCCATCGCCATGAGCCCGCCCATGACAAGCTGATCCTGATTGAATCCCCCGCCGAGCTTGAAGAAGTCGGCCAGGAACAGCAGTGAGAACAGGCCGAAACCGGCGCCCGACGCCACGGTGAAAAAGATGACAGAGAAAGCGGGATGCATGAATTTTCCTAAAGCGATATGAAGACCGCGCGGATCAGCGGCGCACCAGCCTGTTGGCGAACTGCTTGATGCTTTCCTTGAGACCGCCCTTGGGTTTCGCGTCGACCGGAATCACCGGCTTGCGTCGCGATGGAAGGTACTGGTTGGTCGGGTTGTAGTTGAGCTCGGGCATCAAGGGGTAGCCGCCACGCTCGCGCACGGTGCGCGACACTGCCGAATCGGGATCGTCGAAATCACCGAACATGCGGGCATGCGCCGGACAGGTCAGCACGCAGGAGGGTTGGCGCTCCTCGACCGGCAGGTCCTGATCGTAGATGCGGTCCACGCACAGGGTGCATTTCTTCATGGTGCCGCTGGAGCGGTCGAGTTCGCGTGCGCCGTACGGACAGGCCCACGAGCAGTAGTTGCAGCCCATGCACTTGTCCTGGTCGATCAGCACGATGCCGTCCTCGGCCCGCTTGTAGGAGGCACCGGTCGGGCACACGGTGACACAGTCGGCGTCCTCGCAGTGCATGCACGACATCGGAAAGTTGACCGTCTTGTTGTTTGGATACTCGTCCATCTCGTAATGGCGAATCCGGTTGAACCACACCCCAGACGGTTCGGCGCCGTAAGGCTGATAGTCGGACAGCGGTCCGATGGTACCGGAGGCGTTCCATTCCTTGCATGCGATGGCGCAGGCATGACAGCCCACGCATACGTCGAGGTCGATGACCAGTCCAAGTCTCATAAATTGCTCGCTCTTTTTTCCGGGTACCGCTCAGCTTTTCTCGTGACTGCGGGCGTCGTAACGCAGCACGTCCGGGCGTTCGTACACGTCGCCCGGCAGCTTTTTCAATGCGTCGAATTGCGGCCATGAGCCTGTTTCACCCGGCGCCGCCTTCCATATCTTCACACGCAGGTCGAACCACGCTGCCTGGCCCGTCACCGGATCGGAATTGGTCAGGCGGCGCTCGCCGAGTTTCCCCGGCAGCAATTCCGAAATCAGGTGATTGAGCAGGAAACCCCGGGTTGCTTCGGAGGCGTTGTCCTTCAGACCCCAGGCGCCCTTCTGCTTGCCAATGGCATTCCAGGTCCAGATGGTGTCTTCCTGCGTGCCTTCCATGGTCTTGACCTGGCAGCGGATCTTGCCGTTGTGGGACGCGACCCAGATCCAGTCGAGGTCCTTGATGTCCATTTCTGCCGCCTTGCGCGCGTTCATGTACATGAAGTTCTGCGCCATGAGCTGGCGTAACCACACGTTCTGCGAATCCCACGAGTGATACATGAACATGGGACGTTGGGTCAGCGCGAAGAACGGATATTCGTCCTTGTCGACGCGCTGCTGCTCGAGCGGCTCGTACCACATTGGCAGGGGGTCGAAATACTTGGCCAGGCGTTCTCGGTCGACCTGATTGTTGGGCTGTGGGCCGTCGTACAGTCCCTGCCCCGCCAGGCGGAACTTCTGCAGCGGCTCGGAATAGAACTGCATGATGATGGGCTCGGCCTTGCCGATGAAGCCCACCTCCGCCGCCACATCGAGATAATCCTTGTTGGCGTAGCGCATGTACTTCTGATTGTCGGGCCAGTGGTGCGCAAAGAAGCTCTGGTTCTCGATGTACTTTTCCCACTGGTTGGGATTGGGCTCGCCTTTCAGCGATTTGCTGCCGTCCTTGCCACGCCAGCCGGCGAGAAAGCCGATGCCCGGTGAACGCTCGTAGTTGACGATGAAATCCTGGTAGCCACTGAACTTGGGGGTGCCGTCTGGCCTGGTGAAGGCCGGGAATTTCAGGCGCGACGCCAGTTGGACCATCACTTCCTGCCACGGCCGCACATCGCGGTTAGGAGTAACGAGCGGGTAGCGAATCGCGTCGGCTGCGGCATCCGGTTCGGAAATCGGGCGGTCGAGCAGCGAAATGGTGTCGTGCCGCTCGAGATAGGTGGTGTCGGGCAGGATCAGGTCGGCGAAGTTGGTCATCTCCGAATGGAAGGCATCGATCACCACCAGGAACGGAATCTTGTACTCGCCGAAGTTATCCGGATCCTTGGCACGCAACATGTCCTGGATGTTCGCCGTATTCATGCTCGAGTTCCACGCCATGTTGGACATGAACAGGATCAGCGTGTCCAGCGCATACGGATCGTGGTGGGTCGCGTTGGTGATGACCATGTGCATGAGGCCGTGCGAGGCGATCGGCACTTCCCACGAATACGCCTTGTCGATGCGCAGCGGGTTGCCGAATTCGTCGATCACCAGATCTTCGGGACGCGTCGGAAAGCCGAGCGGCGGACGCGACAGCGGAGTATTCGGCGCATTGATGACGTCGATGTTGTTTTCCGGCAGCTGGTGCGGCGGGATTGGCTTCGGATACGGCGCGCGCGCGCGGAAGTTGCCCGGGGCATCGAGCGCCCCCAGCAGCATCTGGATCATGTGGATCGCTCGGCAGGAATGGAAGCCGTTGGAATGCGCCGCGATGCCGCGCATCGCATACATTGCCACCGGGCGGCCCACGACTTTGTCATGTTTGCGGCCCCACACATCGGTCCACTCGATCGGCAGCTCGACCGTTTCCTTGAACGCGACGTGCGCCATTTCCAGCGCGATGCGCTCGATGGTTTCGGCCGGCAGGCCGCATTCGAGCGCGACGTTTTCCGGTGCGTAGCGGTCGTCGAGATAACGCTCGACCATCAGCGACATCACGGTCTTGACGCGACGGCCATCGGGCGCGACGTAGTCGCCGAACAGCGCCGGGGCGATGTCGCCGTCGATGCCGTTCCTGAACGCTTCCTTGTCGATATCCCAGATCAGGGGATGGTCGCTTTCGTCGCGCAAAAACAGTCCGTTTCCCCGCTGTCCCGGCGCCTGCACCACCAGCCAGGAGGCATTGGTATAGCGCACCAGGAATTCGTAGTCGAACTGTTCGTTCTTCAGCAGCACATGCACCATCGACATGGCGAGCAAACCGTCCATGCCGGGCTTGATCGGCAGCCATTCGTCGGCGATCGCCGAATAACCGGTGCGTACCGGGTTGACGGTGACGAACTTGCCGCCACGGCGCTTGAGCTTTTCCAGGCCGATCTTGATCGGGTTCGACGAGTGATCTTCCGCCACCCCCCACATCAGGAAATACTTGGCATAGTCCCAGTCCGGTGCGCCGAATTCCCAGAACGAAAATCCGATCGAATACAGGCCGGCCGCCGCCATGTTGACCGAACAGAAACCGCCGTGTGCGGCCCAGTTCGGAGTGCCGAACTGCTGCGCCCACAGGCCGGTCAGCGCCTGCATCTGGTCACGGCCGGTGAAGTAGGCAAGTTTGGACGGGTCGGTGGCACGGATCTCTTCGAGGCGGTCGGTCAGAACATCGAGCGCCTGTTCCCAGGAAATCGGCTCGTAGATGCCTTCGCCACGCTCGCTGCCCGGTTTCCTCATCAGAGGTTGTGTCAGCTTGGCGGTGGAATACTGCTTCATGATCCCGGCCGAACCCTTGGCGCACAGCACGCCCTGATTGGTCGGATGGTTGCGGTTGCCCTGGATGAAGCGAACCTTGTCGCCCTCCAGCGTCACCTTGATGCCGCAGCGGCAGGCACACATGTAGCACGTGGTGTACTTGATTTTCTGCGCGTCGTGATTTTCGAGTTTTATCTTGGCGTTCATGCGGTCTTTAGGCTCAAAAATTTCCCCTGCGACGCCGGGCCGGAGTCGCATCCTTTCCTACCCAGAAATACTCACGAGATGATTGCTGGAAACAGGGTCGGCGCGCCTGCGCCGGAAACTGTGGGGACGACTATATATAAATAATTTCGAATATAGCGTTATTTTGCACTTCAAGCGCCGAGGATGGCAAGCAAAATGGCCGCGAGTCCAATCAGACCAGCCGATGTAATTCCTTGTTTTTTTAGGGGGTAAAACGCCAGGATGCCATCTTCCTATTTCGCCTGCACCGGCAATTCGGCCAGCATCGACTCGATCAACTGTAGCGCTTCGCCTTCATCCCATTCGGTCGGCCCGGTCAGAACATAACGCACCTTTCCTTCGGCATCGAGCAGGAACGAAGTGGGTAGCGCAAAGACTTTCCAGCGCCTCGTATTGCTGCCCTCCGGATCGAGCAGAATCGGGAATCCCAGTTGCATTTTCGACAGATAGGCGTTCACCTCCGCCGCGGTTTCGGCGCTGTCCACTGCAACGATTTCGAGCGGCCGGCCTGCCATTTTCTGGCGCAGGCGTTCCATCGACGGCATCTCGCGCAGACAGGGCGGGCACCACGACGCCCAGAAGTTGAGCAGCACCACCTTGCCTCGATAGCTGGCCAGGGTTTTGGGCGTTCCCTTCAAATCCTGCGCCTCCAGGGCGGGGGCCGGGGCGCTGGCACGCGCCTCGAACCCGGCGGCATGGCCGCCGGCATTGCACAGCAGGCCCAAGGCCAGCACTGTCAGCCATCGCTTCATTTGCACCCCCCGCTACTGAGTTCCCTTATCAGCATCGCATCCATACGCCTGCTCTCAGCCACTTCGAATTCGGTTGGCGTTTCACGTGCCCAGTAGCCTTCGCGCAGGTTTTCCAGGATTTCGTAGGCGACGCTTGCGCCGAACTGCGCCATATGGTCCATCAAACCGGGCAACCATGGTGTGGCCGCCGAACGGCGCGGCTGCAGGACCTTTACGCGCAAACCCGACAACGATCCCAGATCAAGGTAATCCGGCTCAGCCAGCGGTTCCGCCACCGTATACAGGTTCGGATACATCAGCAGCAGGCACAGCCGCTCGCGCAGCGCCGGTTCCAGCTCGGCCGCCGCGCGCAGCACCGGGGCGGCGGCACGCGCCACGGCATAGACGGTCACCTGCTTGCCGCTGGCCACCGCCGTTCGCATCCAGTCCGTCAGATCCTGTTGCGGAACACGGTCCATGCTGCTGGGCAGTTGCGGCAGAAAATAGGCGTTGACGAGATCGAGCGACCAGACTTCCACACCTTGCCTGGCGAGGTTTTCGGCGGCCTGCACTTCAGGTTCGGCGCGCCCGCGCTCGGACGTCACCCACAGCAGCAATTGATCGCCCCTGGCCGGGAATGTCTGGTAGTCCGGCAGGTCGGCCCGCGCGCCGAATGCGCATGCCCACAGGCTCAACAGCAAGATTCTAAACAGCATCATCGATCGCCTCTTGGCTCGGATTCGCCCATATTGCCGCAGCAGCATCGACATGCAAGGTGCTTTTTGACCAGAGGATGCCTCAGGACACACGGCGCCAGTGGCCTGAGCGTCCACCCTGCTTTTCGAGCAGCCGGATCTCGCCCATCTGCATGCCGCGATCGACCGCCTTGCACATGTCATAGATCGTCAGCAACGCGACACTGACTCCGGTCAGGGCTTCCATCTCGACCCCAGTCTTGCCGACAGTCTCGGCAGTCACCGTACAGGTGATGGCGGGGCCGGCTTGATCGGTGCTGAACTCGACGCCGACGCGGGTCAGCGCGATCGGGTGGCACAGTGGAATCAGTTCGGCTGTCCGTTTGGTCGCCTGGATAGCCGCGATCCGTGCAATGCCGAGCACATCGCCCTTGGCCGCCTGCCCTTCCAGAATCCGCACCAGTGTATCGGGTAACATAGTGATACGTCCGCTTGCCACGGCAACTCGCCGGGTGTCTTGCTTGCCCGCCACGTCGACCATGACCGCGCGGCCGTCTTCGTCAAAATGGGTGAATTCGCTCATGCTCAGGAACCTTGCCGACAATATCCGCATCTTAATCGAATTGCTGTCATTCACCCCCATCCTAATCTGCCATTGATGTTGCGCACCCTGCTTGCATTCTCCCTGGCTATCCAGCCGGCTCTAGCCGCCGACCTGCCCGACCTCGGCGAAGTATCACGCCAGTATTTTTCCGATCAGCAAGAGGAGGCCCTGGGACGCGCCATCATGCGTGATGTCTATGCCGACCCGCGCTATCTGGATGACCCGGAAATTGAAAGCTACCTCAACCAGTTGGGCTACAAGCTGGTGTCGGTCAGCTCCCGCAACCAGCGCGAATTCGTCTTTTTCGTGGTCGACGACCCAACCATCAACGCGTTTGCCATGCCCGGCGGCAACATCGGCGTCCACACCGGCCTGTTGCTCGCCGCGCAGAACGAATCCGAACTCGCGAGCGTGATTGCGCATGAAATATCCCATGTCACCCAGGATCACATCGCACGACAGGTGGCCGCCCAGCAACAGGCGTACTGGCCTTCCATGGCCGCACTGGCACTGGCATTGCTGGCATCGCGGTCCAATCCCAACATCGCGGGCGCAGCCATCGCCTCCACCCAGGCCTACTCGATGCAGAACCAACTGGATTACAGCCGTGAATTCGAGCGCGAAGCCGATCGTCTGGGATATGAAATGCTGACCCGCGCCGACTACGACCCGCGCGGAATGAGCAGTTTTTTCAATCGTCTTCAACGCGCCAGCCGCTTTTATGACAGCAACGCACCGGCCTATTTGCGAACACACCCGCTGACCAGCGACCGTATCGCCGACATGGAGTCGCGCAGCGAATCGGCGCCCTATCATCAGGTCCAGGACAGCCTCGACTTCCAGCTGGTGCGCGCTCGCCTGCGCGCACAGGAAAACAGTCCGGCCGACGCGGTCGTTGCGGCACGCAACACTTTGAAGGACAAGCGCTACAGCAATGAGACCGCCGCGCAATATGCCTTGGTCACCGCGTTGCTGCGCGCACGACAGTTCAAGGAGGCCGAGATTGAGGTCCAGAAAATCCTGTCCGGTCCCAACAGCGGCAATCCGATGATCCAGCAGTTGTCCGCCAACACTGCACTGGCTGCCGGCAACCAGGTACTCGCCCTGCAACGCTACCAGACGGGCAGCAACGCGTATCCCGGGTACCGGCCCTTGCAATACGGCTATATTAGCGCACTGCTTGCTGCAGGCCGCAGCAGCGAAGCCTTGGGAGTGGTCAACAAGCAACTGGACCTGTACCCGCTCGACCGCCGTTTGTGGCAATTGGCCGCCCAGACCCATGACCAGCTCGGCCAGCACCTGCTCAGCCACAGCGCCCAGGCCGAGGCGGCCGCATTGAGCGGCAATCTGATAGCGGCCATCGAGCAAATCTCCCTCGGCATCAAGGCTGGCGATGGCAGTTTTCACGAAATGTCGGCGGCCGAAGCGCGGCGACGCGAGTGGCAGGCGATTGAAAAAGCCCAGCGCAAGGATTAGCCTACTTGGCGCAAACCCAGTATTGACGCGGCTGGTAGGAATTTACCCTGTGTTTTGGACGTAAAAGTTCGTGCCTGGCCTTGCATCGAAAAAACTAATTCCACTATGCTTCGGCTCATCCATTAGTGGATAGCGCTCCCTGCGATGCTTGACAGTGCGGGGAGCGCTTTCATCAAGATGTCAAAAACAGGAGGATGACTATGCGAAAGTTGCACCAGCTAATAACAGCCTGCGCGGTGGGCGCCATCACGCTGACGGGCAGCGCGCTCGCTGCGGACGCTGCCAAGGAACCGACCGGCAAACAACTCGCCTTCGACCGCAGCAAGGGCAACTGCCTTGCCTGCCACGGCATGCCGACCCAGCCTGATGCCGAATCCACCGGCACCTACGGTCCGCCCCTGATCGCCATGAGCGCCCGCTACCCTGACAAGGCCAAGCTGCGCGCCCAGATCTGGGACGCGATGGCCTTCAATCCTGCCACCACCATGCCGCCGTTCGGCAAGCACCAGGTGATGACAGAGCAGGAAATAGACAAGGTCACCGATTTTATTTACGGTCTGTAAATTCAGTTGTAATTGTTAAAACCCAAGGAGACTTGCTAATGAATGCACTTCGTAGAAACGTACTGAAAGGCGCCGCTGGTGCGGGCACCGTTGCCGTTGCCGTTGCCGCCGGACTGTTGAAGCCCAACCTGGCCATGGCCGTCGCACCGCGTAGCGCGTTCGAAGCCAAGAATGTGGGTGACGCCATGAGCGCCATGGGAGCCAGTTCACCCGCGGATTCCAAGGACATCACGGTCAAGGCACCGGACATCGCAGAAAACGGCGCCGTCGTGCCGGTTGAAGTGACCAGCGCCATCCCCGGTACCACCTCGATCGCCATCATCGCGGAAAAGAACGTGACCCCGCTGGTTGCCCAGTTCGACATGCTGGGCGGCACCGAAGGCTACATTTCCACCCGCATCAAGATGGGCTCAACCGCACTGATCCGTGCGGTGGTCATGGCTGGCGGCAAATCCTACACGGCTGCCAAGGAAGTCAAGGTCACCATCGGCGGCTGCGGCGGCTAAATCGCCTGACGCTTTTGCCACAGAGAATTTCTCGAAACTGATCAATTTTTAGGAAAGGAAAGCCAAATGGCTGAACCCATGCGTATTCGTGCCACGATGTCTGGCGATGTTGCCGACGTCAAAGTGCTGATGAACCACCCGATGGAAACCGGTCAGCGCAAAGACGCCAAGACCGGCCAACTGGTGCCCGCCCACTACATTACCACCGTGACCGCCTCCATCAACGGCGCCGAAGTCCTCAATGGCGGCATGAGCGGTGGTGTCTCCAAGAACCCCTACCTGGGTTTCAAGGTCAAGGGTGCCAAGGCGGGTGATAAGGTCGTTGTCAACTGGGTTGACAACACCGGCGACAAGAACACCGCCGAAGCCACCATCGGCTAAGCAAGGCAGTACACGAGCGGGGCGACAGGCCCCGCTCCCGTTTTATTCATAAGGTTTCTGGAGGACGGCATGAAACAAAAAATCATCACGAATCTGCTGGCAGGGATGGCAGGCCTGGGCATCGCCTTGGGTGCAGCCACGGCACACGCGACGCCCGAGGCGGACAGGCAGGATCTCATCAAGTACTACACAGAGAAGTATCCCAACATCAAGATCGACGATTACGTCTACGGCGCGCTGGCGTTCGATGCGGACAGCAAGTCGCAATACGATGCGATCATGGAATTCCCGCCTTACGAGTCCGATATCGACAAGGGCCGCAAGATGTGGGAAACGCCGTTCAAGAACGGCAAGACCTACGCCGATTGCCTGCCCAATGGCGGCAAGCAGATTGCCGGAAACTTCCCCATGTTCGATGACGCCAAGGGCAAGGTCGTCACGCTGCAGATGGCCATCAACGCCTGTCGCACAGCGAATGGCGAGGAAGCCTACAAGGAAAGCGACATGAAAACCATGGGCCTGCTCACTGCCTACATGCGCACCCTGTCCGACGGCATGCTGATGAACGTCAAGGTCGAAGGTCCCAAAGCCATGGCAGCCTATGAAGACGGCAAGAGAACCTTCTTCAGCCGCGCCGGGCAACTGAACTTTGCCTGCTCCAGCTGCCACGTTCAGAACGCCGGCAACCGCCTGCGCTCGGAACTCATCTCGCCCGCGATCGGCCAAGCCGTGCACTGGCCGGTATTCCGTGGCGGCGACAACCTGTTCACGCTGCAGCGTCGCTACGAAGGCTGCTTCAAGTCGGTGCGTGCGATTTCGGCGCCCCAGGGCTCCGAGCAGTTGAACAATCTGGAATATTTCCATTCGTCAATTTCCAACGGCCTGCCGATGAAGGCATCGGTGTTCCGCAAGTAAGCAACCTGCAGCAAGAAGAAGCCCGGGCAACCGGGCTTCTTTGCATTCATAGTCCGTGCCTCCTGTCATGATGAGCCGGAGCTACTATTTACTTGAAGTGCCCGGAAAAACAAGAATACGGCACCGATTCGAACAACACCACCCGAGGAGATCACCATGCACATGAACCGTCGCGAGTTTCTGCAATTGCTGGCTATTGCCGCTTCATCCGGCATGGCACTGGACAGCAAGTCGGCCCTGGCCGGCACCGCCCCCGCCAATTTCTATGATGTGCCGCGTCACGGCAACGTGTCCTTCCTGCACATGACCGACTGCCATGCGCAACTGCTGCCGGTCTGGTTCCGCGAACCCAACGTCAACATCGGCATCGGCGACGCCTATGGCAAGGTTCCGCACATTGTCGGCGAATCCCTGTTGAAGAAGTTCGGCATCAAGCCCGGCACCGCCGAAGCTCACGCGTTCACGTTTCTCGATTTCGTCGAGGCGGCCAAGGTTTATGGCAAAGTCGGCGGCTTCGCCCACCTGAAGACCCTGGTCGACAAGATGCGCGCGCAGCGTCCCGGCGCCCTGCTGCTCGACGGCGGCGACACCTGGCAGGGCTCGGCCACTGCGTTGTGGACCGATGCCCAGGACATGGTCGACGCCTGCATCGCGCTCGGCGTGAACATCATGACCCCTCACTGGGAGGCGACCTACGGCGCCGACCGCGTGATGGAGATCGTCAACAAGGACTTCAAGAAGGCCGGCGTGGATTTCGTCGCGCAGAACATCGTCACCAACGACTTCGGCGACCAGGTGTTCAAGCCCTACGTGATGAAGGAAATGAACGGCGTGAAAGTCGCCGTCATCGGCCAGGCCTTCCCCTACACCCCGATCGCCAACCCGCGCTGGATGGTGCCGGACTGGAGCTTCGGCATCCGCGACGACGGCATGCAGAAGTGGGTCGACGAGGCGCGCGCCAAGGGCGCCAAGGTCGTGGTCGTGATCTCGCACAACGGCATGGACGTCGACCTCAAGATGGCCAGCCGCGTCACGGGCATCGACGCCATCTTCGGCGGCCACACCCACGACGGTGTGCCGCAGCCGGTGCAGGTCAAGAACGCCAAGGGCATCACCCTTGTCACCAACGCCGGCTCCAACGGCAAGTTCCTCGGCGTGATGGATTTCGAGGTCAAGGGCAACCAGGTCGCAAGCTACAAGTACCGCCTGCTGCCGGTATTCTCCAACCTGCTGCCGGCCGACCCCGGCATGACGGCGCTGATCAAGAAATACCGTGCGCCCTACGAGGACAAGCTCAACGAGAAGCTCGCTGTCTCCGACGATTTCCTGTATCGCCGCGGCAACTTCAACGGCACCTGGGATCAACTGATCTGCGACGCGCTCATGGCCGTCAAGGGGGCGGATGCGTCGTTCTCGCCTGGTTTCCGCTGGGGCACCACGCTGTTGCCGGGCGATACCATCACCATGGAACGCCTGATGGACCAGACCGCGATCACCTACCCGCAGACCTCGCTGACCAACATGACGGGCGAAACCATCAAGACCATCATGGAAGACGTGTGCGACAACCTGTTCAACCAGGATCCCTACTACCAGCAGGGCGGCGACATGGTGCGCGTCGGCGGCATCGAGTATTCCGTCACCCCGGGCCAGACCATCGGCAAACGCATCAACGACATGCGGATCAACGGCAAGCCGGTCGACGCGAAGAAGACCTACAAGGTCGCCGGCTGGGCACCGGTCGGTGAAAACGCCGAAGGCGCACCGATCTGGGAAATTGTCTCCACCTACCTGCGCGACAAGAAGGTCATCAAGGGGATCAAGCTCAACGAACCCACGCTCATCGGCGTCAAAAAATCCAACCCCGGCATCGAGGACTTTGGCGGCGTCATGAAACCCTGATTTGTTATGGCAAAGGATGTGAAAGAGGGGCGCAAGCCCCTTTTTTGCGTCTGTACGCTGAGTAACATCAACGCCAGAAACGCCACCCTAATCCTGCTACCCGGGGACGCGCCCTTTCGAGCGTCCCCGACAGCGCTCGCCGCAACTCGGCCAGCGTCGTCGCGGCCTGCCCAAACTGCTGTCGCTCAAGAAGGCGAACCGCCTCGGCCACATCGCAGCCCCCGGTATCCTGCTGCATGCGCCGCTGCCACTCCCCGAGGCTGGATGCGGGTGGCTGACCCGTCAGCGAGAACTGTCGTACCGCGCGCGCCAATTCCTCGATACTGCCTGCCTTGCTGATAGCGTACAGGCCGCGCCTCCGTGCCAGTCGCCAGCGTGCCGCGCGCCTGATCCGCCACGAAAGCGCCCCCAGCAGCAGCAGCCCAGCAATGCCGGCCGCCACCCGCCCGGCCATCTGCCAACGCGGGTCGAATACTGTGAGCGTCCTGCCAGTCACCGCTGCAGCGGCGAGTTGGCCACGCGTCACGTCGTACCAGGGCAGGCGCAGCGTCGGCACAGCGAGCATGCCCGTCGCGCGCGGCTGAAGGAACAGCGTGACCACGTAGCGCGTCTGTGGCGAGGCAGGATCGTCCGGGACACCTGCTTCAATCAAGGGCGGATACACACCCATCCCGGCCGTCTCGCGCAACTGCAGGTCGAGCAGCGCTCTCAGCCCGTCCGCGCTGAAGCCGCCAGTCACCTCGAACCGCCAGGCCAGCGGCCGGTTCAATGGCCAGCGCGACGGCAACAGGGCCGCTTGGATCTGTGGCGCAACCGGCGGCACATGGGAAGGTAGCCAGGCGGGCAGGGCCACAACCTGATAAGCCAGTTGCGGCCCCGGAAAACGCAGGCGCTGTCCGAAACGGCTGGCATCGAGCATGGGAACGCCCAGAATACCTGCCCCGCTCTGGGTGCCCAGAAGCGCCCAGTCAAAACGGTGCAGGGTGCAGGACTCGCCATCGCGTTCCCCTGTCCCCTCCTCTTCATCCAGGGCCCGCAGCACGCGACCGCCTTGCGTCGACAAAGGGGGACGCTGCCATTGCAGGCTGCCGTCGTCACAAATTTCCAGGGAGAGTCGTGCCGGCTCATTCACCTGCGGCGCTGCAGGGTCGAGCGTCCACTTCGCCGATACGCGCGGCACTGACTCGGTGCCGTCCTCGACCCTCAGCGGCAATGCAGCGGTATGCCGGGTTTCCAGAAGGAGCGCCGGGAGTTGCACGGCACCGGTAAGACGCGGGTACAGGGTTAGCACCAGGATCTCGCTGCCGGCGCCACGGCTCAGGGTCCGCGAGTACACTTCGAAATTCGCATCGAGCGGTGCGAGATCCAGCGCATCGAGGTTCAGGCCGCTTGCGCTGATTGTCAGCGTGACCGGCTCTCCCAGCGCCACGGTGGTCCTGTCCACCTGTGCAGTCAGCGACGCAGCCTTGGCCACGCTGGACACCAGCAATGCCAGCAGCAGCAGCTTTCTCACCACGGTTGACGCTCCGTGTCGTCATGGCGGGCATCCTGCTTCAGCAGGTTCTTCAGCATGGTGTGCGGACGGTCTTCCAGACGCTCGAGCTTTTTCAGTCCTGATGACGCCAGACGCGCATCGACCTCGACCCGAAGCGTCGAACGCGACGCATCTTCAGTACGTGCATCTGCCGAGGCTTCTGGCAGGCGGTCGACCTGCATGCCAGGGGCCTCGGATTCGCTGTCTTCCCGCCGCCAATCGGGGTCTCCATCGAGCGATATTTGGCCTTCTGCCAGCATTCCCAGACGCCCACGCAAATCGCTTTTCATCGGCGTCTCGGCACGCTGACGGCTCAGTCGCTGCGTCGCCCATCCCAGATTGGTACGCGCTTTCACATCCGCCGGACGCAGCCGCAATACCGCTTCGTAGGCCTCGACGGCAATCCGGTATTGCCCCAGGCCATAATGCGCGTTGCCCAGGTTGTAGAGCGCGTCGGCCTGCTGGTGATCATTGGCCGCCAGCAGCAGGGCTGCGGAGAAGGCGCGCGCTGCCGCCGCATAGTCCGCCAGCCGCCAGGCTGCCGCCCCTGCGCCCATCTGGCCGTTGTAGCCTCCCGCCTTCGCATACAAAGTTTGCGCGCTGGCGTACTGCCTCTGCTGCCAGGCTTGCCAGGCCTGCGCCTCGTCGGCCCACACAGGCGGCGGCCGAATGGCCACCCCAAGCAGCACCAGCGCGAGAACCGCCGTCACCCTTCGTGGCAGATAAACGGCCATGAACAATGCCAGCGCCGGTGCCAGGCACCACGCATACAACTCCTTCCATGCCGGTACGTCGCCCGTTGCCACTGGGTCACCGGGAATGGCTGCAATGCCCCGCTCGTGCAGATCCGACCAGTCGGCATCGCCATCGCTGACCGCGGCAAAACGCCCGCCGGTCGTTTGCGCCCAATGACGATAAGGCGCTTCAATCGTGCGGCTCAGCGCCTGTACGCCTTCCTGTTCAGCGGTACCGCCTTCCGGCAGCGGTACCGGCGCGCCCGCCTCGCTGCCCACGCCGAGCACAAACAGCGGCCAGCCTGCCTTGGCCAGTGCGTCCACGGCCGCCTTCGCGGCGGCATCGACGCTGCCTGCTTCGGCATCGGTCACCAGCAGCACGGCCTTGGCCTTGCCTGGCGCGGACTCCAGTTGCGTGCGTGCGAGGTCGAGCGCCGCCCCGGGGTTGCTCCCCTGCGCTTCGATAAGACGCGTATTCGCTTGATCGATGGCTCGTTGCAGCAACGCTGGATCGTCGGTCGGTGGCAACAGCAGGCCCGCTTCACCGCCATAGACGATCAGCCCGACGCGCTCGCCCCGCAGGCGCGGCAACCAGTCCAGCAGCTTGAGACGGGCGCGCGTGAGTCGATCTGGCGCATACGATTTTTCACGGGCTCCAGGCCGTAGAAAATCGGCGTCCCGTTGCGGGGCGATGTCGGTGGCTTGCATCGAAGCGGACACGTCCAGCACCACCATCACCGTCAGCAGGTGCCGTGGCGTGATCTGGCCGCCGCGCATTTCGAGCGGCAGGCGCGGCCCGGCGGCGGCCAACGCCAGCAGCACCCAGGCCAGAGCGTGCCCCAGTGCAGGCAGCCCGCCGTCATGCAAGTGCCGGGCAGGAATACTTGCCGCCCACGGCAGCAGGTCGGCATCGGCATAGCGCAACAAGCGCGCGTATCGCCGCCTTCGCCACCAGCCGAACAGCAGGGGCGCCGCGGCTAGACACAACCACCACGGGTCGCGCCAATGCAGGCCCAGCAGCGCCTCGATCATGTGGCCTGCCTCGACGAAAGCCAGCGCGCACCGATCAGCGCGGCGGCCGCCAGCGCGAGCAGCGCCCAGTACCATTCATGGACCAGCCGCTGCTGCGCCGGACGCGACAGCGTCGGTTCGAGCTGGTCGATCGCGCGGATTACGCGCGCCGCATCGTCGGCGCTGCCAATCGCGAAATGCCGCCCCCCCGTCAGCCGCGCCAGTTCCGACAGGTCGGGTTGCGGGTCACGGTCGATTCGTGCAGCGCGCCCTGCCGCATACGGATCACCGCCGAATTGCAGGGTGTGGATCGCCACCCCGGCCTCGTGTGCGACCGCGAGGGCTTCGGCAGGCGTCAGCGACCCTGCGTTGTTGTCCGCGCCGTCGCTCACCAGAATGATGGCCGGTCGCAGGTGGCGCGTGCGCACCTGCTTCAGCGCCATGCCCAGCGCATCACCGAGTGCGGTATCGGGCCCCGCCATGCCGACCTGCAGGCGTTCAATCTGGGCGATGGCATGGGCACGGTCTACGGTCGGCGGCGTCAGGGTGGCCACCTCGCTGCCGAACACGATGACCCCGAAGCGGTCGCCAGCCCGTTCGTCGATCAAATGCGCCAGCGTATCTTTCAATACCGTCAGGCGCTCGACTTCGCGACCGTCCTGATGAAAATCACGAATGCTCATGGTGCGCGAGGTGTCGACCAGCAGCACCATGTCACGCCCTTCCGGCGGCGGGGTAATCCAGTCGCCCACCTCGCGCGGCTGCGCCAGCGCCAACACCATCAGACCCAGTGCCAGGCCGCGTAGCGCGACCGGGCCCCGCCGGCCCTGCGGCAGGCGGCTGGCCAGTTCCAACGGCAACGCCGGATGATTGAGCACGCTGCCCGCGTCCTCGCCCTGGGCGCCGCGCCAGGCGAGCAGCGTCCAGCCCGCCACCAGCAGCCAGAGCCATAACCACTGGGGTTGCACGAGTTCAAGCATGGCTTTTCCAGTCACGCACACGGCGGCACAGGTGCGCCAGATCGTCGTAACTTGCGCCCTCGGGCGACGCGAAGCGCAGGCGCGCGAGCGTCCCGGCCCACGCTGCCCACCCGGCCGGGTCGACGCCAGCCGGCGGCTGCGTCGCCTCCACCCGCGTCAGTTGGAAGCGCACGCGTGTCCAGGCATCGAGCCGGGCCGCCAGCACCGGCACGCTATCGTGCCTGCCGGCGATTTCTGCGGACAATTTGCGCAAGGCGCGCAGCGGCCGGCCCCGATACCAGACGCCGACCAGCAACGCGGTGGCAATCAATGCGATCAGGCCGCCCACTGCCCACGGCATCCAGCCGCCATCGCCCGCACCCGGCGCTGCAGGTGCGACCGGCACGACGATGTCGGCGAGTTCGTTGCGCGGATCAGCCATGGACCAGGCGTGCGAGCAAGTCGTCAGCCTCGCTGTCCAGCCGCAGGTGGCGCACGCCAGCGCGTGCCAGCGCCGCCGCCTGGCTATCGAGACGGTGCAGCAGTGCCGCCTGGCTGGCCGCGCGCACGGCGCGCTTTCCTGTATCCAGCCACACCCGCTGCCCGCTCGTCATGTCGTGAAACCGCACCCGGCCCAGATCCGGCAGCGCACGTTCGACCGCATCGACGATCTGGATTGCCCGGACGTCGCAGCGTGCGGCCAGACGCGCCAGTAGCGGCTCGTGCGCTGCTGTGAGCCAGGCGAAATCGCTGATCAGCACCAGCCGCGCTCCACGGGGCAGACTGGCTTCCAGCGCGGCGAGCCGGTCGGCATGATGCAGGCTTTCGCCTGGCGCCGGATCGGCGAGCGGCGGGCACGGCGCGGCTGCCCGCTCGACCAGCGCCAGCGCCGCCGGACGGCCGTGCCGCGCGGGCAGCGTGTCGTCCGCGCTGTCCCACAGCGTGGCGCCCGTCACGCCGTTCCGGTTGACGGCGGCGAACGCCAGCAGCGCCGCCACCCGCGCACCTTGCGTGACCTTGAGCCGACGGCGTGTGCCAAAGCGCATGGTTGCGCCGCGATCGATCACCAGATGCACCAGCGGCTGGCGTTCCTCGCGATAGATTTTGAGATGCGCCCGGCCGGTGCGCGCGGTGGTGCGCCAGTCCATGTCGCGGATGTCGTCGCCCGGGCTGTAGGGGCGCGATTCCTCGAAATCCAGCCCGCGCCCCAGCCAGCGCGACGCCCAGTCACCGGCATGGTGATCGTGCAACTCGCGTACCGGCAGCTGCGTCAGCAGGCTGGCCTGTGCCGCCAGCCCTGCGAGATCGTCCGCCGCGATCAGCGATGCATGCAGCCGCGCCTCCGGCTGCGTCGCCCGGGCACGGTCGCGCAGCCAATATTTGAGCCGCTCGAGTGGGAACTGCACGGACATTACGGCGCCGGCACAGCGTCGAGCAGGCCGGCGATGAAGACATCGCGGTCGAGTTCTTGCAGGCGCGATTCGAGGCTCAATGTAATGCGATGGCGCAGGCAATCGGGCGCCAGGTCGCGCACGTCGTCCGGTGTGACGTAATCCCTGCGCTGCAGATACGCGCGGGCGGCCGACGCGTGCAGCAACGCCAGCGAAGCACGCGGGCTGGCGCCCACCTCCACCGCCTGCACCCAGTCCGCACGCCAGTTGCCGGGCGCGCGCGTGGCGCGCACCAGCGCAACGATATAGGCCTCGACCGCGTCCGACACGTACACCTGCTGCACCTCGCGGCGCGCAGCCAGCACCGTTGCAGCATCGACCACCGCGGTGACAGGAGGATGACCGGCCGTGGCGTGGGCACGGTCGCGTCGCAGGATATCCAGTTCCTCCGCGTCGCTCGGATAATCCAGTGCAACGTGCAGCAGAAAGCGATCGAGCTGCGCTTCCGGCAACGGATAGGTGCCCGCCTGCTCCAGCGGGTTCTGCGTCGCCATCACCATGAAAAGCGGCGGCAAGGGACGCGTCACCCCGCCCACCGTGATCTGGTGTTCCTGCATCGCTTCCAGCAACGCGGCCTGCACCTTGGCGGGCGCGCGGTTGATTTCGTCGGCCAGGATGATTTCGTGGAACAGCGGACCCTCGATGAATTCGAACTGGCCTTCGTGGTAGATGTCGGTGCCGGTCAGGTCGCCCGGCAGCAGATCCGGCGTGAACTGGATGCGCCGGAAGCTGCCGTGGATGGCGGCGGCCAGCGTCTTCACCGCCGTCGTCTTGGCCAGTCCGGGCAAACCCTCGACCAGCACATGGCCATCGGCGAGCAGGCCGATCACCAAGCGGTCGAGCAAAGTGGTCTGGCCGACGATGACACGGGCCAGCGCCTGGCGAAGTTCAAGGATGCGAGCCTGATTCGACATGGGCGTTCCAGACATTGAGAGGCTTGCAACCTTAGCCGTGCGAGCAACAGACGGCAATAGGCGCTAAGGCTCAATCCATTGCATGCGGATTCAGGCTGCCGGATGGGTTGAGTGGTTAAGGTTCGACCCTCGCAGCAGGCGAATCGACCGGGCCGCCCTGGCCGAATGACGTGCCAGTCTCGGCCTTGTGCAGCCATTCAACGCAACACCCCCCGATTGAACGTTGGTACACTCGGCAGGCAGCAGTTTGTGAACGCCGCCTGCCGGAAAGCGAATAGCCGAGGCCGGCCCACGTTGGGAGTTGATGCAATTGTCGCCCGGTTTCTTTGAAAGGCTGTCGCAACATGCGGATCGCAGGCCACAGCATGCTGCCGTCGTCACTGCGTCGGTCACGCTGACCTACGGCGATTTGCTCAGACGTGTCCAAGCGGGCCTTGAGTACTTCAGAAGACAGGGAATCGTCCCGGGCACAGTCGTCGGGCTAACGCTTGACGATGAAGTCGATCATTTGGTCGCGACGCTCTCGCTGATGGCTGCAGGCGCGGGGCAGATCACACTCGCCACCCACGACACACCGATGCTGCGTGCTCGCCTTGCGCAGCGGGTGCACCTGTCGCATGTCGTTGCTGCGAGCGATGCCTTCCGCGTTGCCGGCACGGCGTTCATTCAGCTTCCCAGACAGGAAGTGGCATCATCGACCCTGGCTGCCGAGGTGCCCGCCGAGCCTGGATCGACGCTCTTTCTCAAGACATCTGGCACGACGGGAGACATGAATATCGTCGCCTTCAGGGAAGAGCAGATTGCCGCGCAGTCTCACAGGCACGACGACTATGCCGGCGAGCGGCTGCTCCGGCTTGCCTCGATCGAGCACAACAATTCCAAGCGGCACAGACTCTATTGCGTGTGGGCTGGCGGAACCAACGTCTTTCGCCCCCGGGAAGCGACCGACATCGTCGATTTCTCGCTCCGTCATGCTGTCAGCTGTCTCGACATTTCGAGAATGCATGCGTCAGACCTGGCTGCATCGCATAACGCGCGTGAACTTGCGGGGGTCAAGCTTAGAACAGGCGGATCGGAAGTTCCGTTCGATGTCCGGCGCTGCATCCAGGACCAGGTTACGCAAAACCTGTATGTCCGCTACGCGGCAACCGAATGTGGCGGCATAGCCATGGCACGCCCGGGTGAGCACGATGCCGAGGCGACTGTCGGCAGGCTCCTGGACGAGGTCGAGCTCCAGATTGTCGATGCGGACGACAAAACCCTGCCGCCAGGAAGCGTGGGAGAGATTCGCCTGCGTGCACCGGGCATGGCGACGGAATATTTCGACAGCCCTGACGAGAGCGCCAGGCGGTTCCGGCATAACTGGTTCTATCCGGGCGACGTCGGTTACCTGCGCGCGGACGGCCAGCTGGTCGTCCAGGGACGCAAGGACGACATGATCATCCTCAACGGCCTCAATATCTGTCCCGCCGAAATCGAGCGGGTGCTGGAAAGTCATCCGGCGGTGAGCGTGGCGGCGGCGTTGTCCCTGCCGTCCCGGATCCATGGCCAAATCCCTGTCGCGGCCGTCGAGTTGCACCCGAACGCTGTCGTCACGGTGTCCGAACTTCAGCAGCACGCCAGACAGCATCTGGCTTTAAGATCCCCTCGACGCATCATTATCATGGCGCGTCTGCCTCGCAACTCGCAGGGCAAGATCATGCGTCGGGAGCTCCGGCCGTGCTTCCAGCCGAGCAAGTCCGAGACATGACAGACAACGAAATTCGCGACCTTATCGCGCAGCAACTGGAGTACGCCTGCTTGACCGTCATGCGGGACAAGCAGTTGACGGCCGCGTTCCTGGAAGGCCGTCGCGACATAGCCTTGGGAGAACTTGAAATGGACAGTCTGGCAGAGATGGAACTGTGTATCGCCATAGAAATCCATACCGGCGTTTCAATCGTGCCAAACGACCTGCAAAGCATCGGCACCCTGAACAGCCTGGTGGATGTCGTCCGCAAGGGCATGCAATGATTGATTTCTACAACCGCCTGGTGCGGGGGTGCAAGACTCACAACCAGTTCAACAAGCTGCACATCGATCTTGAGAATCGCATGACGCCGCTCGAACTTGAAGCGCTGCGTTCGGAATTGTCGCCTGCGCGGCATACGTGGGAAACGCTCTTTCGCGGTCGGCAGAGTACCGATCCATCTCCTGCCCAAGAACTCTGGGTTCAGAATCTTCATCGTCTCGCCGCGAAAATCGGAAAGCCCTGTCCGGAACCCTTTTTACGCCATCGCTTGCGGCGGCGGGTGACGCTCTTTAGTGCTGGCGGAAACCGGTCAGGCAAGACGCTTGCGATCTGCTTCTCTGGGCGTGCACAACGAATGATGATGCCCCTGCCGGTATTTCTGCAGAATATCGCCTCGACGCAAGTCGATGTCGCATTCATGCACGACCCGACGAGGAACAGCTACCGGCTCGGGATCGGTGGCGTTGCCGACAGTCTGGAAGCTTCCATCGACAAGCTCAGAGATATCCTCAGAATTGAAGACTACCGCAGCGTAGTCTCAATCGGAACGAGCGGTGGGGGTGTGCCCGCGGTTATGTGTGCCCTGCGGTTGAATCTCGATGCCGCCCTGTCCGTTGGCGGGAACCACCCGGATGACCCGAGATGGATCACCGCCGACGGCACGGGTCTCAGGGAAATTTTTCGGCGCCATGTCGACGCAGCGAAAGTAAAACCGGCAGTTTTCCTGGCCTTCGGCACAGACTGCGCCAAGGACAAGAAATCCGCCGAAGCACTCGCCAGCATAGTTCCAGCGCGGCTGATCACGATCAGTGTCCCGAATGGCTCCGTCGAACACAATGCCTTGTATCCGGTCGCCAGAAACGGTGGCCTGGCCGGGTTGCTGGAGTCAACGGTCTTCAACAATTCCCGGGCATCCACACAGTCAGCTTGAGCCTTCGACCGTGAGCCAATCGCCCCGGCCGTTCTCATGCCCCATCACGGCTTTCGCCACAATGCCTGCCAGCCTGCGGGTCCCAACGCGCGCAGGGTCTCGATGTTGCGCTCGTAAATCGTGGCAGCTTCCGGGAATGCCGCCACGGCCCGTTCGATGCTCGCCTCGCGCAGCAGATGCAGGGTGGGGAACGGCGCACGATTGGTATAGTTGCCCATGTCGTCGGGTGCCGTTCCCTCGAACTGGAACGCCGGATGGAAACTGGCGATCTGGATCACGCCCTCCAGCCCGTGCTCGCCCACCGCTGCTTCGGCCAATTGCATGAAATCATTGAAATCAAGAAAATCCGGCAGCAACGTGGGGTGAATGAGGAGCGTCGTATCGATGGCCTCGGGGTCGGCCGCCGCCAGGAAATCGAGTTCGCAATCCAGGTCTTCCAGCAAGCCATCCAGATGCGGGGCCGTGCTGACGACGAAGCGCACCTGGTCTTTCAGTACGACTGCCTTGGCAAACGGGCACAGATTCAGTCCGATGACCGCTTTTTGCAGCCATTCTCGCGTCGCAGCGATGACGCCGTCTTCGTTCATCAAGCTCTCTCCAAACGCCTGTAAGAGGGGAACTTTAGCGGATACAATGGCTTATTGTCCGACCTTGATGCACGACTCCACTCCTTACATCATGAAAAGCAGCGCCATTCGCCAGAGTTTTCTAGAGTTCTTCGCCTCCAAGGGGCACACCATTGTAGCCAGCAGTCCGCTGGTGCCCGGCAACGACCCCACGCTGCTGTTCACCAATGCGGGCATGGTGCAGTTCAAGGACGTGTTCACGGGCCAGGACAAACGCGCCTACACCCGCGCGGTGTCGTCGCAGCGCTGCGTGCGCGCCGGAGGCAAGCACAACGACCTGGAAAACGTCGGCTACACGGCGCGCCACCACACCTTCTTCGAGATGCTGGGCAATTTCAGCTTCGGCGATTACTTCAAGCAGGATGCGATCAAGTATGCGTGGGAATTTCTCACCGACGTTCTCAAGCTGCCGACCGAAAAGCTCTGGGTCACGGTGTACGCCGAGGACGACGAAGCCTACGACATCTGGCACCAGGACATCGGCGTGCCCAAGGATCGCCTGGTCCGCATCGGCGACAACAAAGGCGCGCGCTACGCCTCCGACAACTTCTGGGCGATGGGCGACACCGGCCCCTGCGGCCCCTGCACCGAAATCTTCTACGACCACGGTCCGGAGGTGGCGGGAGGCCCGCCCGGCTCGCCTGACGAAGACGGCGACCGCTACATCGAAATCTGGAACAACGTGTTCATGCAGTTCAACCGGGATGAATCCGGAACCATGCATCCGTTGCCCAAACCCAGCGTCGACACCGGCATGGGGCTGGAGCGCATCTCCGCGGTGATGCAACACGTGCATTCCAATTATGACATCGACCTGTTCCAGGCACTGATCCGGGCGGCGGCGCGTGAAACGCAGACGACCGATCTCGCCAATAATTCGCTCAAGGTCATCGCCGACCACATCCGCGCGTGCTCGTTTCTGATCGTCGACGGCGTCATCCCGGGCAACGAAGGACGCGGCTACGTACTGCGCCGCATCATCCGGCGCGCCATCCGCCACGGCTACAAGCTCGGTGCACGCGCAGCGTTCTTTTACCGCATCGTCCCCGATCTCGGCGTCGTGATGGGCGACGCCTATCCCGAGCTCGTCGCGGCCCAGGCCCGCGTCATGGATATCCTGCGGCAGGAGGAGGTGCGCTTCTTCGAGACCATCGAGCACGGCATGGGCATCCTCGAATCCACGTTGAGAACACTGCCCGCCGATGGCACATTCGACGGCGAACTGGCATTCAAGCTGCACGATACCTACGGCTTTCCGCTCGACCTCACGGCCGACATCTGCCGCGAAGCCGGCGTCACCGTCGATACCGCGTCCTTCGACATCGCCATGCAGCGGCAGAAGGACCAGGCCCGTGCAGCAGGCAAGTTCAAGATCGGAACCGGACTGGAATTTGCCGGCCCGGCGACCGTCTTCCACGGCTACGACACCCTGACGCACGACGCCACTGTCCTCGCCCTCTACCGTGACGGCAGCGCGGTCAGCGAACTGAAGGAAGGCGAACTCGGCGTGGCCGTGCTCGACCACACGCCGTTCTATGCCGAATCGGGCGGTCAGGCCGGTGACCGCGGGGTTTTGCAGGGCCTGAACGGCGTCTTCGCGGTCGAGGACACGCAGAAGATCCAGGCGCAGGTGTTCGGTCACCACGGCGTGGTCAAGACCGGCTCGCTGGTGGTTGGCGATGCCGTGCTGGCCCGTGTCGACGAGTTGGCGCGCACACGCACCATGCGCAATCACTCGGTCACCCATCTGATGCACAAGGCCCTGCGCGACGTGCTCGGTTCACACGTGCAGCAGAAAGGCTCGCTGGTGGACGCGGACAAGACTCGCTTCGATTTCGTGCAGCCGCACCCGATGACCGACACGCATATTCGCGAGGTGGAGCGTCGCGTCAACGCCGAGATCCTGGCCAACACCGCCACGCAGGCGCGCGTCATGGGCATCGACGATGCGCAAAAAACCGGTGCCATGATGCTGTTTGGCGAAAAGTACGGCGACGAAGTCCGGGTGCTCGATATCGGCAACTCGCGCGAACTGTGCGGTGGCACCCACGTCGCCCGCACCGGCGACATCGGCCTGTTCAAGATTCTCGGCGAATCCGGTGTTGCTGCCGGAATCCGCCGGATCGAGGCCATCACCGGTGACAATGCACTCAAGTTCGTGCAAACGCGCGAGGATGAAATGCGCCAGGCGGCAGCTGCCCTGAAAGCGCAGCCCGCCGAGCTCGGCGCCAAGCTGACCCAGATGCTCGACAACGTGCGATCACTGGAAAAGGAGCTAGACCGCCTGAAATCGAAGCTGGCCGCCAATGTGGGCGACGAACTCGTGCAGCAGGCCGTCGATATGGGTGGCGTCCGCGTGCTGGCAGCACGGCTGGATGGCATCGACGCCAAGGGCCTGCGCGAAACCGCCGATAAGCTGCGCGACAAGCTGAAAACCTGCGCGCTGGTGCTCGGCACCGTCGCAGACGGCAAGGTCAGCCTGATCGCTGCCGTGACCCCCGACGTCACGGAGAGAATCCGGGCGGGTGAACTGGTGAACTTCGTTGCCACCCAGGTCGGCGGCAAAGGCGGTGGCAAACCGGACCTCGCAATGGCCGGCGGAAGCGAACCTGGCCAACTGCCGACCGCGCTGGCATCGGTCGCCGCCTGGGTGCAGAACAAACTGGGACAGTGATCGGGTATGGAATTTGCTGGGCACTAGGTAAAGTGTCAAACCACAGGAACGCCATCTCGGAATAGCGTGCATAACATGAATACCCTGGCAGATAAATTCGCGTCAAAGCTCGCTCACCTCAGCCCTTTCGGCAGGCGGAGCGATGATCCGCTCACCAACATGAAGACGGCATTGCGCTGGGTTGAGAGCCTGCCGATCGGTGACGCCTTCAAGTGCCAGCAGGCCGTTCTCGACGAGTTGAAGCGCTTCAATGAAAATTCGTCGCAATTCACGAAAGATCGTCTGGCGGTGCTGATGCTGCTGGACGAAAAGTCACGTGACCTGCAGGACACGCTGGTACGCCAGTATCTGCGCAACCCCCGCATGTCGCGTCAGGTGGAAAGCCAGTTGTGGCATTCCGTATACGGCCTGTACTGGGAAGTTGCGCGCGGCTATCACGCCTTTGTGCTGCACTTTGCGCGTGTGGCGGGAAAAAGCCAGCACGAGAGCCAGATTCCGCTCATCACCCTGCGTGCCATCATGACCTTCGGACAATTGCTGAAATGGCGTGCGATCCGCTATTTGCCCGCAGGAGAGAAGCTCTGGCTGCGCCTGCACAACCTCTATCGCGTCGCGGAATCCGAAGGTTTCCACCGGAAACCCCAGCGTGCCTATCCGGAAGACACGACCGAGTGCAGTTGCGAAACGGCCTACCTGCACATCCTGATGCTGAACCTGGCCGATTCCGGCACGCTCTACCCCAAGCAACTGGATCTGCTCGACAGCTGGCTGCATAACTGGCATGAGCCCCTCCGCCTGGAGTCCCGCGTCGACACCAATGTGCACAACTTCGTCGTCGACCTTTCATCGGACCATGGTCCACGTCGCGTGCGCAAACCCGACGCCAACAAGCCGTTGCGCTTCTGGGCCACAGCGGACCTGTTGCAGAAGCTGAACGAACTGCATATCGCCCTGCGGGAGGGCAGCACGCCCGCACAGTTGGGGCTGACGGAAAATGCACGCACCGCCGAGAGCCTGGAAATGCTGGACCATCTGCAGCGTCACTGGTCGTCCCTGGCCGGCCGCGAGCAGCGTCGTGCGCCCCGCGAATCGATCAAGCGCCTGGCTGACGTCACGCACGGGCTGACCGCCATCCTGAACCTGATGAAGGCAACCAACACCCCGGTCGCCGGGTCGCCGTACGGCACCGGACTGAATTACAGCGAGGAGGACGACGTGCAGGTGTACGGCTTCATCACCGATCGCACCCGGGAACGCGTCTCGCAAATGCACGTTAAGGCCAGCGCCAATCCCCACGAGCACGAGCGCTGGGTGATGCACGACGAGAGCGAATGCGGTTATGGCGCTGTCGTGGAATCCCGTGACAAGGACTGGCTGCGTGTCGGCGCGCTGATCAGCGTCAAACCGCACGATTCCACGGCATGGAAGCTGGGCGTCATTCGCCGCTTGTCGCGTCTCGACGACGACAACAGTTCGGTCGGCATCGAAACCCTGGCCGAAATCCCTGAACGGGTCATGTTGCACGACACCACCACGCCGGGCTACACCGTGAATGGACTCGACAACAGCGGCGCCACCCTGCCGCACCCCAGCCTGTGGCTGCAAGGCAAGAACGGTCCCGACAGCGTGATCATCGACCCGGTTCACTTCATGCCCGGCAAGACGTTCGAGATCAAAGGTCTGGGCGAACGCAAGCACATTGCCCTGGGCAACCCGATCGAGCGCTCCGAAGGCTGGATTCGCATCGTCGCCGAACCCGTGAAAGGGTGACGCCGGGACTCACCCTGCTCATGCCAATCCCTTTGCCCTGATTGCGCCCAAAGCTCCGCCCTGCCTGGCGGTTCCGGTTTAACTTTCACCAGGTCTCTGGCACAATCGTCGAAAATCCGATAAGCGTGTAACAATTCGCCCTGCCCGCAGAGACAGGCGCGCTTGCGGCATTGATGCCCCCCCAAGGGGGCCATTCGACCTGGAGGGTATGTGGTCCAATCCAATAAGCCTAGCTTGCTGATCGTCGACGACGATCCGTTGATATCCGATACGCTCACCTATGTCCTGAGCAAGGACTTCGAAATCTCGGCTGCCGAATCGCGCGCCCAGGTGAAGAGCCTGCTGATGCAGCTCGACGAACCGCCCCAACTCGCGCTGGTGGATCTGGGCCTGCCACCGCAGCCGCACAAGCCTGACGAGGGCTTTGCCCTGATCGCCGACCTGCTGGGCATCTCGCCGAGCATCAAGATTCTGGTACTCTCCGGCCAGAGCGACGAAGCCAATGCGCGTCATGCGCGCGCGCTCGGCGCCATCGATTTTGTCGCCAAGCCCTGCGAACCCGAGCGGCTGAAGTCCCTGCTGTTCAACGCGCTGCTGGTGCAGGATGCCGAGCGCAGTGCCGACAAGTCGACCAAACCCGCCAAGGATTCCGGCATCGTCGGCGACAGCCCGGCGATGGACAAGCTGCGCGAGCAGATCAAGCAATACGCAGCCGCGCCGTTCCCGGTCCTGATCGAAGGCGAATCCGGCAGCGGCAAGGAACGGGTCGCCTCCAGCCTGCATCACCTGTCGCCACGTGCAGCCAAGCCCTATCTGGCCCTTAACTGCGCAGCCATTTCACCCACCCTGGTCGAGCCCACGCTATTCGGCTATGCCAAGGGCGCGTTCACGGGCGCCACCACTGCGCGCGCCGGCTATTTCGAGGAAGCCGAGAACGGGACCCTGTTCCTCGACGAAATCGGCGAATTGCCGCTGGAGTTACAGGCCAAGCTGCTGCGCGTTCTGGAAAACGGCGAATACCAGCGCGTCGGCGAGACCCAACCTCGGTTCTCCAATGCGCGCGTGGTCACTGCCACCAACCGCGACCTGCGTGCCGAGATCAAGGCCGGCCATTTCCGCGCCGACCTCTACCACCGCCTGTCGGTTTTCTCCATCGCGGTCCCGCCGCTGCGCGAAATGGGCCAGGACAAGCTCACGCTGCTCAACCACTTTCGTGATTTCTATGCCCATGAAGCCAAGAGCCAGGCGTTTTCGCTCGATCCCCGCGCGCAGCAGATGTGGGAGGAATACCACTTTCCCGGCAACGTGCGCGAACTGCGCAACATCGCCATCCGCCTGACGACCAAATACCCGGGCCTGGCCGTCAGCACCGAACAGCTCGAAGACGAGCTCGATACCGACCAGGCCTATCCGCAGGAAATCCCGCTGGCCAGTGACGGCAAGGCATTGATTGAACTGGCACGCAAGCAGTTGCAGACACTGGCCAACTTCAATCTCGACGTCACGCTGCGGCAGTGGGAAAAAGCCTATGTCGAGGCCGCGCTCAACATGACGCACGGCAACCTGTCGCAGGCCGCCAAGCTGCTCGGGATCAACCGCACCACGCTTTACAGCCGGATGCAGACGTACGGCACCGAGTAGGGTGTGACAATTCACCCTCATCCCCTGTGTACCTAGACTATTTTGGTCTGAACGAAGCCCCCTTCCGCATCACGCCGAATACCGAGTACTGGTATGCCGGCGGCCAGCGTGGGGAAATACTCGCTGCCCTGCTCTATGCGATCGGCCAGGGCGAGGGCATCATCAAGGTGGTGGGCGAAGTCGGCAGCGGCAAAACCATGCTGTGCCGCAAGCTGGTCGCGCAGTTGCCCGGAAGCGTCGACAGCGTCTATCTGGGCAATCCCACGCTGGATCCGGACGACATGCTGGCGGCGATCCTGGCCGATCTCGAGGAAACGCCCGCGAGCGGCCGGCAGGCGCGGCTGGCGCAGCTGAATGATACGCTGCTGGCGCGGCATGAGGCGGGACGGCGCGTGGTGGTGTTTGTCGAGGAAGCGCAGGGGATCTCGCTCGACAATCTGGAGTTCCTGCGGCTGCTGACCAACCTCGAAACCGCTTCCGACAAGCTCTTGCAGATCGTACTGTTCGGCCAGCCGGAACTCGATGCGCAACTGGCCGTTCCGCGCATCCGCCAGCTCAAGGACCGCATCACCCTGAGCCTGAACCTGTCGCCATTGAATGAAGCCGAAGTCGCCGATTACCTGCGTGCACGGCTGACCGTGGCCGGGTATCGCGGCCCTGACCTGTTTCCGCGCGAACTCATCACACGCATGACACAACGCTCGGGGGGGCTGTCGCGCCGCATCAACGTGCTGGCCGACAAAACCCTGCTGGCGGCTTATGCGGCACAAACCCGCACGCTCAGCCCGGCCCATCTGGACGCCGCGGCGAACGATGACGACGCCAACCCCCAGCGCCAACGGCATGCCTGGCGACACCGTCTGCCGCACTGGGCATGGTTGAGTGCCGGGCTCGCCGCAGCGCTTGGCCTGCTGGCATTCGTCGCCTGGATGGCGCTCTCGCCATCCCCCTCCGCGCCCGCTGCAAAACCCCCGGCTGCACCCGCCCAGACCGCTCTCCCCCTCCCCGCCGCGGCCTTCAGCGTCGCCGACGTCACAGAACTGGCCCGGCAAACCCGACTCTGGCTGGTCAACGCCGACCCCTCCACCCGTGTGATCCAACTGACCTCGGTTAAAGAAGCGGCGCAGGCAGCCGTATTACTGGGGGAATTAAGCGCAGCCCCCTACCCGCAGCCGCTCCGGGTTCTGCATGGACGGGATCAGGGAGACCCCGCCTGGCTGATCCTGTCGGGTGAGTTCACCGACCGGGCCGAGGCCGGCGCCGCCCTGCGAGCCTTGTCCGGACAGACAGCGGGGTCGCCGTTTCTGCGCACGGTCAGGACAATGCGCACGCTTGTGTTGCCATCAGGATGAATATGAAAATTGGGCAGTTTCGCCTCGCTTTGCTAACCGGTTTCGTATTGCTGGGTGGCTGCATGATGCCGAAGGCTTTCGATGCCTCGTCGGCCCATATCCAGCGTGAGGCGGGGCCTGTCATCGAAGCGCCGCCCGCGCCGGTGAAGGCCGCGCCCTACCTGCCGCCACCCAAGCTGGCACCCCCAGTCCCGACCTACACGGTGGTGGTGAACGATGTGCCGGTCAGGGATCTGCTGTTTTCCATCGCTCGCGACACCCAATACAACATCGACATCTATCCGGGAATTACCGGGCGAGTGTCGCTCAACGCCGTCAACGAGCCCCTGCCCGTCATTCTCGACCGCATCGCGCGTCAGGCCGATCTGCGTTACAGCATGGAAGGCCATACCATTTCCATCCAGCCTGACACGCCCTATACGAAGACCTACCAGGTGAATTACGTCAACGTGGCGCGCCATGCCACCTCCGAGACCGGGGTGTCCGTGCAGATTTCCTCCACCGGCAATGCCACAGGAATGTCGGCCACAGGCGGAAGCGGGCAACAGGGCAACGCGGGCAACAACTCGAGCACCACGATCAGCAGCACGACCAACAATGATTTTTGGGATGTCCTGGCCGAGAACATCCGCGCCATCCTGGTCAGCACCCGGCAGGCGAACGAGAATATTCAGCAGCGGGAGGCGCGGGCGGAGGCGGAAAAAGCGCAGCGCGCCGAGCTGATCGCGCAGACGGATGCAGTGAGCAAGGCCGGGGCGGGCGCGGACAAGCTCTTCGCCACGGCCTTCAAGGACATCCACACTGCAGGCAAGTATGAGGTAAGCATCAATCCGGTGGCCGGAACCGTCACCGTATCCGGCACCACGCGCCAACATGAGCTTATCCAGCAGTACCTCGACAAGACCGGGAAGTCGGTGCGCCGGCAGGTGCTGATCGAGGCGACCATCGTGGAAGTCGGCCTCAAGGACCAGTTTCATGCCGGCATCGACTGGACCAAGCTGGCAGAGGGTACCGGCTGGTCGATCGTCAGCAGCATTCTGCCCAAGGATCAGCTGGCCGGCGCCCTCACGCCCTTTTACACCATCTCCTACAACAACACCAATCATGATTTCAGGGCCGCCATCAAGCTGCTGGAATCCTTCGGCAACACCCGGGTGCTGTCCAGCCCCAAGCTGATGGCGCTGAACAACCAGACCGCCCTGCTCAAGGTAGTGGACAACCTGGTGTATTTCACGCTTTCGAGCGACACCAATCAGACGCAGGGCGTATCGGTCACCACTTTCACCAGCACGCCCTATACCGTCCCGGTGGGCGTCATGATGTCGGTCACCCCGCAGGTTGGCGACAACGGCAGCGTCACGCTGACCGTGCGCCCCACCATCTCGCGCAAGGTCGGTGAAGTGCTCGACCCTAATCCGGCGCTGGCGGAGCAGAACATCAAGAGCGGCATCCCGGTGATCCAGGTCCGCGAAATGGAATCGTTCCTGGAAGTGCGCAGCGGCCAGACCGTCATCCTGGGCGGACTCATCCAGGACGAGAGCAACAATGCGCGGGACGGCCTTCCCGTTCTGTCGCGCCCTGAAAATACCGGCTGGATATTCGGACAACAGGAGCGCATCGCGTCTCAAAGCGAACTGGTGATCTTCCTGCGGCCGACCATCGTCGCCGATGCCTCGATGAACAGCCCTGCCCTGAAACCTTTCGAGCGGCTCCTGCCCGCCGCGTCCTCCAACCCATGAGCCTTTTGCTCAAGGCGCTCAAGCAGGCCGAAACCACCGCCGCGGGAAGACCCGCTGCGGCCACGGGGGCCGGAAATTCCGTCCCCGACGATCTCGAACTGGAGCCGGTGTCGCCTGCCTCCAACGACGCAGTGCGCGACTGGGTGGAGCCGCCCAGCCTGCTGTTCGGCAGCAGCGGGCTCTCGCCGGCGCAGCAACCGCCCCGCGGGCTGCATCTGCCTCGCCTGACCCTGGTGCCGGCCGCCGCGCTGCTGGCTGTCATCGTCGCGCTGGCTTATGGGACTTATCTCTACTTTGCCCTGCAACCCACAACACTTCCGCCGCCGCCCGGTGCCGTCGCGCCAGCCAGGCCCTCGCCCGCCCTCGTCGCAGCACCCGTCCAGCCGGGGCCGGCAGCCGCACCTGCGGTTCGCCCGCAGGCGCGCGCCTTACCCACGATCGCGGCGGCCGAGACCGCCGCGCGCCCGGCACCTCCGCCGGCACCGCCTGCCACGCCTGTTGCGCGCCCTGAGGCCCCGCCCGCTTCCGCCATCCCGGTTTTCCGCCCGGATGCCCATGCAGCCCTTCTCGGCAACGCGCATGCCGCCTACCAGTCCGGCCAGCTTGACGAGGCGCAGCGACTGTATACCCAGGCCGCCGCCGTCACCCGCAGCACGGACGCCCTGTTGGGCCTCGCTGCGATTGCCACGGCACAGAATCGCGAGCAGGACGCCACGCAGTACTATCGCGAAATCCTCGAGCGCGAACCTCGCAATGCCACGGCCCAGGGCGCGCTGCTCGACCTGACGGGCAGTCCTGACAGCCTGGCTGACGAAAGCCGCCTGAAAACCCTGATCGATCGCGAGCCCAGCCCGCACCTGTATCAGACGCTGGCCAATCTGTACGCGGAACAGCAGCGCTGGCCGGAAGCGCAAGACGCCTATTTCGAAGCCTTTCGCGGTGCGCCCGGCAATGCCGACTACGCCTTCAACCTTGCCGTCAGCCTTGACATGCTGGGCCAACGCGCGGCTGCGCTGAGCTTTTACGAAAAGGCGATTGCACTCGGTGGCATCCACCGGTTTGACAGCGCCCAGGCCGCAGCACGCATCAGGCATCTCAAACAAGCCCAATAGGCGGTCAAGAATATGGAGCGCCGCAAAAAACTCCGCATGGGCGAATCCCTGGCTGCACAGGGACTCATCACGCTCGACCAGCTGCGCATCGGCCTGAAGGAACAGAAGACGACCGGCCTGCCGATCGGTCGCCAGCTCGTCGCGCTCGGCTTCATGACCGAGGCGGTATTGCGCGATCAGCTCGCCAACGCGCTCGGCAGCCAGGGCATCGACCTTTCCCAGGTGGTGGCCGATCCCGAAGCGCTGCAGCTGGTGCCCGAGGAATTCGCCCGCCGCCACCATCTGTTGCCGATCGCCCACGACGCTGCGCGCAACGTGCTGACGCTGGCGACCACCGACATGTTCAACGTGGTCGCACTCGACCAGTTGAAAGCCGCGCTCGGCGGCCAGTTGGAGATCGATACCCTGCTTGCGGGCGAAGCGCAACTGCTCGAATGCATCGACAAGTTCTACGGCTTCGACCTCTCGCTCGACGGCATCCTGCGCGAAATCGAGACGGGCGAAGTCGATTACGCCAGCCTCAACCCCGAGACCGAGGAATACACCCAGCCGGTGGTGCGGCTGGTCGGCGCGCTGCTGACCGATGCGGTGAAGCGCGAATCGAGCGACATCCACTTCGAACCCGAGCACGCTTTCCTGCGCATCCGCTACCGCATCGACGGCGTGCTGGAACAGGTCCGCAGCCTGCACAAGACCTACTGGCCAGGCATCCTGGTGCGGCTCAAGGTCATGTGCGGCATGAATATCGCCGAGACGCGGGCACCGCAGGACGGCCGCATGTCGCTCACGCTGAACGGCCGCCCGATCGACTTCCGCGTCTCCTCGCAGCCCGGCATCCATGGCGAGAACCTCGTGCTGCGCATCCTCGACCGCGAAAAATCCATCATGCCGCTGGAATACATGGGCTTCACGCCCGATGCGCTGCGCGAACTGCAACTGATGATGGCGCGTCCGGAAGGCATTCTCGTGGTGACCGGCCCGACCGGCTCCGGCAAGACCACCACGCTGTATTCGATGCTGTCGCATCTCAACAACGAGACCGTCAACATCATGACGCTGGAAGACCCGGTCGAATACCCGGTCACCCTGATGCGCCAGAGTTCGGTCAACGAAACGCTCAAGCTCGATTTCGCCAACGGCATCCGCTCGATCATGCGGCAGGATCCCGACATCATTCTGGTCGGCGAAATCCGCGACAAGGACACCGCCGAAATGGCCTTCCGCGCCGCCATGACCGGCCACCAGGTGTTCACCACCCTGCACACCAACTCCGCGCTCGGCGTGTTTCCGCGCCTGATGGACATCGGCATCCAGCCGGGCATCCTGTCCGGCAACATCATCGGCGTCATCGCACAGCGCCTGATCCGCAAACTGTGTCCCCACTGCAAGGAAGCCTACGCGCCGGACGAGCACGAAGCCGCCCTGCTCGGCGTCGACTCCGGGCAGCCGCCGCAAATCTATCGCGCCGTGGGTTGCCCGGCCTGCAGCCACAAGGGCTACAAAGGACGGCTGGCACTGATCGAACTGCTGCGCATGGATCCGACGCTGGATGAACTGGTGGCCAATCACGCGCCGCTGCATGAGATCCGCCGCGCGGCCTTCGAGCATGGCTATCACCCGTTGGCCGAAGACGGCATCCAGCGCGTGAAGGACGGCATCACCTCGCTGGCGGAAGTGGCGAGGGTGGTGGATTTGACGGGGCGGGTGTGAGGATGGGAATCGCGTTATTTTTGCCGTCGGCGGATGTGCGGTGGCTTCGCGTTTCGCCTGCGGGCGAGATACTTTCTTTTGCGTGGCCAAAAGAAAGTAACCAAAGAAAAGGCCACCCCTGGTGTGTCGGCCTGCGGCTCCCCTGCGATGCTCGCCACCCGAGGCGGGGCTGGAATTCGCCCTGGCGAGCCGCACAAAACGCGGCTCACTGCGGAGCTCGGACACCCAGCCCCTCTTCCCCTCGGCCGGCTGCGCTTCTCGGCGACACACAAGGGGCATCCATGCGGGCGCCAGTGCTCGGCGAGCTGGTTGCTTTACGCGATGGCGGTTCAGGGGCGTGTTCCCCTTCAGCGCTGCCGATTTGGCGTGTGCGGACGGGAAGAGAGCGGAACCGTGTCCGAGTTCCGCAGCACGGGGCGTTTTGTGCCCCGTGCCAGGGCGAGTTGGTGGAGCGCCCGCCCGTGCGCGCCAAATCGGGAACCCGTAGGGCAGCGATGCGGGGTCGCCTTTTCTTTGGTTACTTTCTTTTGGCGAAGCAAAAGAAAGTAACTCGCCCATAGGCGAAAAGCGAAGCCGCTGCAAAGCAAGATGACCCATCAATACACCCTCTCCTTCGGCCGTATCGACTCCACCGTCAGCGGCTTCAGCCGCACCGGCTTGGTGTCCACCTGATCTCCCGCCAGCGAATACAACGTGTGCTTGAGCCAGTGCTCGTCGTCACGCTCGGGGAAATCCTCCCGTGTATGTGCGCCGCGGCTCTCGGTACGGTGGATCGCCGAGACCAGCGTCGCGCGTGCGACACCCATCAGGTTTTCCAGTTCCAGCGCCTCGATGCGCGCGGTGTTGAACACGCGACTGGTGTCCTGCAGGCCAGCGTGGGCCAGACGGGCTTGCAATTCGTCCAGTTTGGCCAGGCCTTCACGCAGCACGTCATCGGTGCGGAACACGCCGGCATGCGCCTGCATCATGCGCCGCAGGTCGTCTCCGATTGCCGCCACCCGCTCGCTGCCTGGCTGTTCCCAGCGCTGCAGGCGGGCACGGCTTGCGTCGGCCGCATGGTCGGGCAAGGGACGCGGATAAGGCGTATCGCGCAGATACTCCTGCATGTGGCGGCCCGCAGCGCGGCCGAACACGATGAGATCGAGCAGCGAATTGCCGCCGAGGCGGTTGGCGCCATGCACCGACACGCAGGCGCATTCGCCAACGGCATACAGGCCGGGTACCGGCTCTTCGGGGCCGTAGCGCGCCGGCGCGACGACCTGGCCATTCAGGTTGGTGGGAATGCCGCCCATCATGTAGTGCGCAGTCGGCGCGACCGGGATCGGCGCCTGCGCCGGATCGACCCCGGCAAAGCGGATCGACAGGTCGCGAATGCCCGGCAGCTTGTCGGCGATGAGCTTCTCGCCCAGATGATCCAGCTTGATGTCGACGTAATCGCCACGCGGGCCGCAGCCGCGTCCTTCGGCGATCTCGATGGCAATCGCGCGCGCCACCACGTCGCGGCCGGCGAGGTCTTTGGCGTGCGGTGCATAGCGCTGCATGAAGCGCTCACCGTTCTTGTTCAGCAGATAGCCACCCTCGCCGCGCACGCCTTCGGTGATCAGGCAGCCGACGCCGGCGATGCCGGTGGGGTGGAACTGCCAGAATTCCATGTCCTGCAGCGGCAGCCCTGCGCGCAGTACCATGCCGAGGCCGTCGCCGGTGTTGATCATGGCATTGCTGCTGTTCCAGAACACCCGCCCTGCGCCGCCGGTGGCGAGCAGTGTGGTGCGTGCCTCGATCAGCAGCGGCTCGCCGGTTTCGATGCTGATGGCGCTGACGCCGAGGCAATAGCCATCGGCGTCGCGCAGCAGGTCGAGTGCAAAGTATTCGTCGAAGAACTGCGTGCGATGCTTGATGTTCTGCTGATACAGCGTGTGCAGCAGCGCATGGCCGGTGCGATCGGCGGCGGCGCAGGTGCGCGTGGCCTGATCACCGCCAAAATTTTTCGATTGCCCGCCGAAAGGACGCTGATAGATCTTGCCATTGTCGAGCCGCGAGAACGGCAGGCCCATGTGCTCGAGTTCGTAGACAGCGGAGGATGCCTCGCGGCACATGAACTCGATCGCGTCCTGGTCGCCCAGCCAGTCGCCGCCCTTGACCGTGTCGTACATGTGCCATTCCCAGCGGTCGTCGTCGACATTGGCGAGCGCCGCGGTGATGCCGCCCTGCGCCGACACGGTATGCGAGCGCGTCGGGAATACCTTGGAGACCACGGCGACCGTGTAATCCGAGCGCGCCAGCTGCAATGCGGCGCGCAGCCCCGAGCCCCCGCCGCCGACGATGAGCGCATCGAAGCGGCGCGTGTTCATGAAGTGCTCCCAGGCGTGCCGAACAGGATCGCCGCCAGCCATACCATGCTGCCTGCCAGCGTGGTGATGACAGCCAGATACAGCGCCAGCCGCAGCCTGACCGGGTGGATATAGTCCATGAAGATGTCGCGCATGCCCACCCAGGCATGCAGCGCCAGCGCTACACCCGTCAGCATGATCAGCACCTGACTCCACCTCGGCGCGAACAATGCCTGCCAGCCGGCAAAGTCAGTCGGCCAAGCGGCCAGAAAACAGATCGTCAGTCCGGGCAATACCATCGCCAGCACCACCGCCGTGGCACGCTGAACCAGCCAGGTGCCCGTTCCGGTGTGCGATCCCGTGGCCAGCTTCATGCGAACAGCCTCCAGGCCGCACACAGCGTGACCAGCCCGGTGGCCAGCAATACCGCAATGCTGGTCTGACGAGCGCAACGCAAGCTCAGGCCCCAGTGCACATCCAGCGCCAGATGCCGCAAACCGGCAAAACCATGATGCGCCAGCGCCCAGATCAGCAGCAGCAGAATCAGCCGAGGCAGCGGTTGCGCGAAACAGTCTGCCATGCGCCTGTAACCGGCCTCACCGGACAGCGATACCCACAAGCCCCACACGGCGAGCGGAATGGCGACGAACAGCAGCGCGCCCGAGACCCGATGCAGCACCGATACCCAGCCGCCAAGCGGCAGATAAATTCGGTACAGGTTGAGGTAAACGGGCCGTTTGGCCATCTTGACGGACCTCATTGTCGGGAACAGGACGCCGTGCTAGTTTAGCCGCAACTGCTCCCGGGCGCGTGGATTTTCACCGCATCGCCAGGCCAGGTTTCCCAACCCACAAGGAGAATCGCCATGAAGTTGCTCGTCCTGATTGCCAGCGCCACGCTGGCCCTGTCTGTTGCGGCCGCACAGGCAAATGATGAGGAACTGGCCGAAAAAAGCGGATGTCTGGGCTGTCATGCAATCGATGAAAAAGTCGTCGGTCCGAGTTACGTCGATGTTGCGGCCAAGTACAAGGGCCAGAAGAATGCACCCAGCGTCCTGCTCCAGAAGGTCCGGAACGGCGGCAGCGGCGTCTGGGGCACGGTCGCGATGCCGGCCAACAAGAAGGTAAGCGACAAGGACCTGAAAAAGATCATCGCCTGGATCCTGGCGCAGAAATAGCGCCGCTGCATCCAGTGGTGCCGGTCAGCGACCGGCTTTTTTTCTGCCTGCCGCTTTTGCCACGGCCTGCGGCACGCGCTCGACCAGACGCGGGTCGAACGGCTTGGGCAGGATGTAATCCGGGCCGAACGCCAGCTTCTTCAGCTTGTATGCCTTCAGCACGGTGGCCGGCACCGGTTCGCGCGCCAGTTCGGCCAGCGCATGCACCGCTGCAATCAGCATGTCCTGGGTGATTTGCCTGGCCCGCGCATCGAGCGCGCCGCGAAAAATGAACGGGAAGCCGAGCACGTTGTTGACCTGGTTGGGGTAGTCCGAGCGCCCGGTCGCCATGATGAGGTCGCTACGCGCGGCCTTGGCCTTCTCCGGCAGGATTTCGGGATTGGGGTTGGCGAGCGCGAAGACGACCGGCTTGTCGGCCATGCTCTTCACCATCGTCGGACTCACCAGGTTCGCGCCCGACACGCCGACGAACACATCGGCACCCTGCATCGCGTCGGCCAGCGTGCGCAACGCAGTCTTGCGGGCGTAGGCCTTCTTGAAGCTGTTGAGATCGGTGCGCGCCTTGTGCACCACGCCCTTGGAGTCGACCAGCGTGATATTGGATTTTTTCGCTCCCATCGCCAGCAGCAGATTCATCGATGCGATGCCGGCCGCACCCGCGCCCAGGCAAACGACTTTCGCCGTTTCCAGTGCCTTGCCCTGCACATGCAGGGCGTTGATAAGGCCCGCGCAGATGATGGTGGCGGTACCGTGCTGGTCGTCATGAAACACCGGAATGTCGAGTTTCTTCTTCAGCGCGGCTTCGATCTCGAAGCAGTGTGGCGCGGCGATGTCCTCGAGATTGATGCCGCCGAAAGTCGGCGCGATCGCCTCCACCACGTTGATGAAATCCTGCGGGGTCTTCGCGTTGACTTCGATGTCGAAGACGTCGATGCCGGCAAACTGCTTGAATAGAACGGCCTTGCCTTCCATCACCGGCTTGGCGGCGAGCGGGCCGCGATCGCCCAGTCCCAGGATCGCGGTGCCGTCGGTGATCACCGCAACCAGGTTGCCCTTGTTGGTGTAGTCGTAGGCCTTCGCGGGGTTTTTTGCGATCTCCAGGACGGGTTGTGCCACGCCTGGCGTGTAGGCGAGCGACAGATCTTCCTGGGTGGAACACGGCTTGGATGATTCGACCGAGAGCTTGCCGGGTTTGGGCAGGCGATGGTAATCGAGGGCTTTTTTCTTGGCTGCGTTCTTTGTGAGGGGGGCTTGGCTCATGACGGCAAGGAAACCTGGCTGAATAGACAAGCCGTCATTATCACGGATTTATACGGGTTGCGCCGCGCCTTGCACCGCTCGGCCGGCCTGCATCAGTCTTTCCATATCTTGAGCTGGGCACGCAGGCGCGCGACGGCCTGTGAATGCAACTGGCACACCCGCGATTCGGACACCCCGAGCACGGCGCCGATTTCCTTGAGGTTCATGTCCTGCTCATAGTACATGCCCATCATGCTGCGCTCGCGTTCGGGCAAGTGGTGGATCGCCGCGATCAGGCTTTCACGGAAGCCTTCGTCCTCCAGCACGGCCAGCGGGTCGCTGCTGCCGTCGACCAGATAGCGCTCCAGGAAGCTGGCGCTGTCCTCGTCCGAAAAGTCTTCGTAGTACAGAAGCTGAGAGCACTTCACGTCGCCCAGCATGGATTGGTACTGGTCGATCGGCAGGCCCAGTTCGGCAGAGATTTCCTGATCGGTAGGCGACTTTCCGTTGCGCTGTTCCAGTCGGTGGATGGCGGACTCGATCTGCCGCGATTTCTGCCGCACATGACGCGGCAGCCAGTCGGCCTCGCGCAATTCGTCGAGCATGGCGCCGCGTATCCTTTGCGTCGCATACGACTCGAACTGTGCGCCCTGGGTGCCGTCGAAGCGTCCTACCGCGTCCATCAGACCGATCAGCCCGACCTGGATGAGGTCATCGACTTCGACGCTGGCGGGCAGGCGCGCCATCATGTGATACGCAATGCGCTTGACCAGCGGCGCATACTTGGTGATCTGTTCGTCCTGCGACGATTGTTTACCAGCCATTCAGGGTTTCCCTGTGTTGTAACGAGCCATTGCGGCTCGCCTCCTCGCCCGCCATTCTAACGGCAAGTCCGGCAAATGCGTCATCTTCGTGGGCCACGTTGCAGATGGCCTGCCCGAACCCAGGATCCAGAAAATGGCCGCAGGCGTTCATGACCCGATCGCATGCGGCCGCATCCCCCAGCAAGCCCACACCAAGGACACCTCCCGCATGCGACAGGGTTTTAAGGAGCGTGTAGGCCTGCAGCATCGATGCGTGCGTGGGCAGAACCTCCACGATCAACGCATGCGCCGCATCAGGCATCAACACGAACTCGATCGCGCCCGGCGCCACATCGAACAGCACAAGGTCGTAGCCCTGTGCTGCGCGCCGCAGCGCGGGTTCGTCCGCCCGCACGCCGGGCGCATGCCAGGCATCACCATAGGCCATGGGGTGCAATTGCAACTGGCCACGGGCAATCTGCTGGCGCCAGTCGAACAGGTTGCGCGTGGGGGAATCGGCAACGAGCCGACCACGCATGTCGACCAGCAAAGACACCCGGCCGTGCCGATGCAGTGCATTTGCCAGCCTGGTAACTGAAGCTGCGGAATCGAACAAGCAATGGATGCAGCGTGGCAAATGCCGATCACTGCAACGGCGCAGCCCGGCTGCCTGGTCAGCCTCCATTTATGCCTTCATGCCCTTTAGGGTGCTTTTGGGATGCTCGTTGCGGTGCGCCGCACGTTCGGCCTCGACGCCTGCAAACAGCGGCCAGTCCTCGGCATCCAGCGCATACGGCGTGGCCAGTTGCCCGCCCTTGAGCGCGCGGTCGACGAGGTAGCCGGCGTTGGGGACATGAAGGTCTTCGGGTACGCGCTGTCCGCCGCTGAGGTACGCCAGCGGCAGGCGGTGACGGATCAGGCTGTCGAGTGCCGCACCCGGCTGGGGCGCTTCGTCGAGCTTGGTGAGAATGCAGGCCGCCGCACCCTCGCCGAATCGTGTCATCGCCTGCTCGATTGCGGCGCCCTGCTGGCTGGCGGCGATCACCGCAAGGCGGCGCACGCCAAGGCCATCCAATGCCTGGCTCTCCCGCGTGCGCGGGTCGGACGGCGCGAAGCCGGCGGTGTCGATCAGCACCAGTTTTCTGGATGCAAGCTGGGGCAACAGCGATGCCAGCCGGGCCGGGTTTTCGGCCACATGCAGCGACACGCCCAGCAGGTCGGCATACACGGTCAGCTGCGCCGCTGCACCGATACGGTAGGCATCGGCCGCCACCAGCGCGACCTGCGTCGCACCATGGACATCCACCGCGCGCGCCGCCAGCTTGGCGAGCGCGGTGGTCTTGCCGGATCCCGTCGAACCGACCAGCGCGTAGCGGCCGCCGAGGGCGAGCAGGTCGGCCTCGCGCGGCTGCAACGGCAGGTTGCGGATCAGCACCTGGCGCAGCCAGCGCTGGGCAGCGTCGGCATCGAGCCCACGCGGCAGGCGCGCGGCCAGGGTGCGGGCGAGTGCGCTGCCGAATCCGGCAGCGAACAGCGTCTGCATCACGGCTACCCGCGCCGGGTCGCGCCGTCGTGCCGCCCCCCAGGCAAAGCCGGCCAGTTGGTTCTGCAGCATGCCGCGCAGGCGCGACAACTCGGCCAGGATGCGCGAACTGCCGGCCGCATCCGGCGCCTCGCCGACTGCCTGCACCGCCAGATCGCCATAGGCGCTGGCGAGCAACTCGACACCCTGCGGATGCGGGCGGGTGGACAGCACCACGGCGTCGTCGCCCAGGACGCGGCGAATGCGCGCGAGACCTTCGCGCGCATTCGCCGCCACGAATACCTGCACGCTCATGTGCCTTCCCCGATCGTCAACTCCGTGCTCACCTGCACGATTTTATCGGCAGGCACCTCGGCGTAGGCAATCACTGACAGCCGCGGCAGATTACGCCGCAGAAGGCGCGACAGGACGGCACGCAACCCGGGCGAGGTCAGCAGCACCGGTGGATGGCTTTCGCTTTCCTGCAGGGCCACTCCATGCTCGGCTGCGTCGTTCAGCGCATCGAGCGTGGCGGGGGACAACAGCGCCTCGCCTTCGTCGCCCATTTCGTTCAGCAAGCGGGTTTCGGTCGACGCATCCAGACCAATTACATGCAAGGTATTGCTGCCCTCGAACAGGCGGTCGACGATGCTGCGCCCGAGCGCCGCACGTACCGTTTCCACCAGGTCGTCGATCGACTGGCTTTTTGGCGCGCGCGCGGCCAATGTCTCGAACAGCGTGCGGATGTCGCGAATTGAAACGTTTTCCGCGATCAGGTTCTGCAGCACCGCCTGCACGCTGGTCAGCGGCAAATAGCGCGGCGTCACGTCCTCGAGCAGTCCGGGATGGCTGCGTGCCAGCGTATCGAGCAGTTGCTGGACTTCCGTGCGTCCCAGCAGTTCCGGGGCATGCTGGCGGAACACGGACTCGACCTGGCGTGCGATCAGTTCGGCCGCCGTCAGCACCACAAAGCCGCGCAACTCGGCCTCTTCCTCGCGCCCGGAATCGATCCAGACACCCGGCAACCCGGTCAGGGGATCCACCCCCGAAACTCCGTCGAGCCGTCCCAACACGTCGCCCATGTCGACCGCCAGCACCTGGTTGCCGGACAATTCGCCATGCGCGACCTCGACGCCCTTGAGCGTGATGCGATAGCTGTTGGGTTTGAGTTCGAGGTTGTCACGCACCCGGATGAGCGGCACGACCAGCCCCATGTCATTAGCGAAACGGCGGCGCGCCTCGGTGATCCTGGCAAGCGCCGCCCCCCCCTGGTTGCGGTCGACCAGCGGGATCAGCCGGTAGCCCACCTCGAGCGCCAGCACGTCGACCGGTGGGATGTCGTCCCAGGTCAGGTCGACCGGTGCAGGTGCTTCCTCGATCAGTTCGACCGGCTCTACATCGCCATCCGAGGCCTGGCGCCGCATCAGCCAGTAGCCCAATCCAGCCAGCACCGCTGCAATCGTCAGGAAGGCCAGATGCGGCGTACCCGGAATCACACCCAGGGAAGCGAGTACCGCCGCCGCCACGTACAGCGTTTGCGGACGGCCGAATATCTGGCTGGAGAATTCGTGCGACAAGTCCTGCTCGCTCGAGGTGCGGCTCACCACGATGCCCGCCGCAGTCGAAATGATCAGCGCTGGAATCTGCGTCACCAGACCATCGCCCACGGTCAGCAGCGCGTAGCGGCCGAGCGCTTCGCTCAGCCCCATGCTGTGCTGCAGCAGTCCCACTGACACGCCGCCCACCAGATTGACCAACAGAATGATCATGCCGGCGATTGCGTCCCCGCGCACGAACTTGGAAGCGCCATCCATCGCGCCGTAGAAATCCGCTTCGCGGCCGATCTCGCCACGTCGCACCCGCGCTTCGCTCTCGTTGATATAGCCGGCATTGAGGTCGGCGTCGACGGCCAATTGCTTGCCCGGCATCGAGTCGAGGGTGAAACGCGCCGCCACCTCGGCGATGCGTCCGGCGCCCTTGGTTATGACGACGAAATTGATAATGACCAGGATCAGGAACACCACGAAGCCGACTGCGATGTTGCCGCCGACCAGGAAGCTGCCGAAGGACTCGATCACCTTGCCCGCTGCGTCCGGCCCCGTCTGTCCATGCATCAGGATGATGCGCGTGGAGGCCACGTTGAGCGACAAGCGCAGCAGGGTGGTCAGCAGCAGCACCGTTGGAAACACCGAGAAATCGAGCGGGCGGCGCGAATTCAGGCTCACCAGCATCACGATCATCGCCAGCGCGATGTTGAGCGTGAACAGCACGTCGAGCATGAGGGTGGGCAGCGGCAGCACCATCATCGCCAGGATCAGCAGCACCAGTACCGGCACCGCCAGCCGGCTCAGTGGCAAGCCCATCACCATCACGCCCTGCGCACTCACCCGATCACCTCGTCAAACGTTCTGGGCCCAGCGTTCGCCCCCTCCCCCGCAAGCGGGAGAGGGTTGGGGAGAGGGCGCTGTCCGGCCTGCTGCTGACGGCCACGCAGCTGGGCCCGCATTTCCGGGCTGCCTTCGGCTTCGCGCGCCTCTGCCATCACCTCCTGCCAGGTCATCGCCTGGCGCCGCAGGTAGCGCCACCAGCGCCAGCCCGCATCGAGTGCCGCCACCAGCGCCAGCGCCACCGCCAGCGCCAGCACGCCACGCCACACCCAGGCCGCGGTCGCATCCAGCGCTGCCTCCGGGGTGCTGCCAGCCAGGCTCTGCAGCCCAGGCCAGCCGGTGACGAGCGCCCAACTCAGCGCGGCAACGGCAAGCGCCCATTTCAGCAATGCCAGCGCCCCGTCGAACAGGGAATCGGCAGAAAACAGTCGGCCAAAAGGTTTGAAAGGATTGGCACGGGTCAGGTCGGCCCGGGTCACGCCGGGCGCAAACACCCAGCCAGACAACAGCATCGGCGCCACCAGCGCGGCGACGAATATCGCGGCCAGCAGTGGCAGCAAAGACCACAGTGCCGCTTCTGCCGCAGCAAGAAAAACCGGGGAAAAAAGTGTGTCGGCGTCGACGAACGCTGCCGTAATCAGATTCTGCAGGGCATCGAGAAGACGCGGCGAAGACCAAGCCATCACACCCAGCGCAGACAGCAACATCACCCACGAGGTGAGTTCGGCGGAGCGCGGCACATCGCCCGCATTCCGCGCCTGCTGCAGGCGCCGCGGACTTGCCGGTTCGGTACGGGAAAGATCGGATTCCTCGGCCATGCTCGTCTCGAATTTTGGATGAGTCTAGCACGAGGCAGGCCAGGCTCTTCCGACCTTGAAACCGCAGGCCTCCTCGGAGTCCCTCCACACGCCCGCCGGTCGACGCACATCGGATGGTCAATCGGCAAGCATCGGCTCGCGAGCCCGCTCGCATCAACCCATTCGGTCAGTCAGGGCGAATCGGGCAAAACCTCCCGGGATAGCGGGTCCCGTTTGACGTTCAATCCGGCATACGACCTGCTATACATAAACTGGTGAGTGAGACAAGTGAGGAGAAAGTATGACCCAGATCATCGTCGAGACCAATCCGGATGCAGCACGTTTGGCCAGCTTGGGTGTGGACCACTGGCCGATATGGGAGAAGGAAGCGTCGGAATTCCCGTGGGAATATTTCGAGCAGGAGATCAGCTACATTCTCGAGGGCCGCGCAATCATCACCCCCGAGGGTGGCCAGCCGGTTGAAATAACCAAGGGTGATCTGGTGACGATGCCCTCCGAGTTGATCTGTAAATGGAAAGTCGTGGAGCCGATACGCAAGCGCTATCACATGGCCTAGGGAGAACCTGAACAAGTCCTTCGACAGGCTTCCCTCGACAGGCTCGGGACGAACGGCGACGGATTGGTTCCGTCCATGGTGAGCCTGTCGAACCATCGTGGTGAGCCCTTCGACCATGCTCAGGAGAGCCTTGTCGATCCGTTCGTGGTGAGCCAGTCGAACCATCTCCTTAGCGCAGTCGAAGGGCACACAGCAAACCAACTTATTCAGGGCTTCCCTAGATGCCATCCCGCATCGGTTCAGGAGAACAGGTACTTGATTCCCACCGCGTGCCAATGGGCAGCTTCTTGCTCGAGCGCGCGCTGGGTCATCGGGTGATTCTCCAGCCAGCCTTCAGGTAGCGCGAGGCGGAAGCGCTTGCCGCCTGCCTCGACCTTGGGATTGGGCAGATGGGGCTCGGCGCGGCTGCGGCAAATGATGACCGCCTGGCGCAACAGCCAGACCAGCAGGCGGTCATTGTCGGTCAGCCCGGCATCCTCGGCGAATTCCGGCAGTTTGGAAAGCGACCCGCGCTGCGCGCGCGCCAGCAGGGCCAAGCGGGCCTGCTCGGTGCGTGAGAAGCCTGGCATGTCGGCATTTTCCAAGATGTAGCCGGAATGGCGGTGGTAGCCGCTGTGCGAAACCGACAAGCCGATTTCATGCAGTCGCGCAGCCCAGTCGAGAAAGCGCTCATCGTTCTCGCTGGCCCCGCCCACCGCTGCGAGCAGTTTCAAAACCGCCTGCCCGATGCGGGCAACCTGCTGGTTGTCGACGTGATAGCGGCGCATGAATTCGGCCACCGTCTCCTCGCGCATGTCCTGTTCATGGAATCGCCCCAGCAGGTCATACAGGATGCCCTCGCGCATGGCCGTCTCTGCCACATCCATCTGTTCGATCCCGAGTTCGGCAAACACGCCCGCCATGATTGCAAATCCGCCTGCGATGACCGGGCGCCGGTCGCGCGCCAGTCCGGCGAGTTCAAGTGCGTCGATCTGCCCGACCTTGACGAACTGGGCGCGCAGTTTCGCGAGTCCGTCGGCGGTGATGCCGCGCTCGGACCAGCCATTCTGTTCGAGGATCTCACGCAAGGCACGCGCGGTGCCGCTGGAACCGATGGCCTGCTGCCAGTTCCTGTTGGAAAACTCCCTCGCGATATGCTCGACTTCGGCGCGTGCGGCGACTTCCGCTGCCTTGAGCGCGGCCTTGTCGAGAACCCCCCTGGAGAAGAAGCGCTGCGTGAAGTTCACGCAGCCCATGTGCAGGCTTTCGCGTTCGTGCGGTTTCAGGCCATGGCCGATGATCAATTCGGTGGAGCCGCCGCCGATGTCGACCACCAGGCGGCGGTCGGGCGAGGCCGGCAACGCATGTGCAACACCCAGATAGATCAGTCGCGCCTCCTCGCGCCCGGCGACGATCTCGATGGGGTGGCCCAGCGCGGCTTCGGCCTTGCGCAGGAACGCGTTGGCATTCTTGGCGACCCGCAGCGCCGACGTGCCGACGCAGCGTACCGCTTCCGGCGACAGCCCGCGCAGGCGCTCGCCGAAGCGCTGCAGGCAGGCCAGCGCGCCCTCCTGCGTCGCTTCGTCGAGCCTCTTGTCGTCGCCAAGCCCGCCGGCCAGGCGCACCGTTTCCTTCAACGCGTCGAGCGGATACAACTGGTCGCCTGCCACCCTTACCACTTCCAGGCGGAAGGAATTGGAGCCCATGTCGACGGCGGCGAGGGTATCGTAGGTTTTCATGCTGCTGCACCAAAGAAAAGATAGGCCATGGCGATGGCGGCCAGGATGCCGGCGACGTCGGCGATCAGCCCGCAGGTCACCGCGTGGCGCACCCGCCTGACGCCGACGGCGCCGAAATACACTGCGAGCACATAGAACGTCGTCTCGGTGCTGCCCTGAACGATCGAGGCCAGGCGCCCGGCGAAGGAGTCCGCACCGTGCGTCTGCATGGTGTCGATCATCATGGCGCGCGCGCCGCTGCCGGAAAATGGCTTCATCAGCGCGGTCGGCAAGCCGTCGACCCAGCGCGCATCGAATCCGAGCGCCAGGACGGCGCTGCGGATCCCGCCCATCAGCAGGTCGAGCGCGCCGCTGGCGCGAAACACTGCGATGGCCACCAGCATCGCGACAAGATAGGGAATGATCGTGACCGCCGTGTGGAAGCCTTCCTTGGCGCCCTCGATGAAGGCCTCGTAGGCATTGACCCGGCGCCGCACCGCCATGAGCAGGAAGGTGACGATGATGCCGAACAGCAGCACGTTGCTGAGGATTGACGACTGCCGCGTCATCTCTGCGGCGTCGAGACTGCCGAACCAGGCGACCAGGCCGCCGATCAGTGCGGTGGCGCCGCCCAGGTAGGCCAGGGTGACGCGGTTCCACAACTGCAGGCGCTGGAAAAGGCCGGTGACCAGCAGCCCGACCAGGGTGCCGATGTAGGTCGTGATGAGCAGCGGCACAAACACGTCGGTGGGGTCGGCCGCGCCAAGCTGCGCGCGGTAGGTGAAGATGGTGATCGGCAGCAGCGTCACCGACGCGGTGTTGATGACCAGAAACAGGATCTGCGGATCGCTCGCGGTATCCGGCGTGGCGTTGAGCGTTTGCAGTTCCTGCATCGCCTTGATTCCGAGCGGCGTCGCCGCATTGTCCAGCCCCAGCATGTTGGCGCCCATGTTCATGGTCATCGCGCCGAGCGCGGGATGATTGGCCGGCACCTCGGGAAACAGGCGCTTGAACAAAGGCGCGAGGCCGCGCGTCAGCACCTCGAGCATGCCGGCGCGCTCGCCGATCTTCATCACTCCGAGCCACAGCGCCATCACGCCGGTCAGGCCGAGGGCGATTTCAAACGCCGTCTTGCTGCTGTCGAACAGCGCCTTGACCAGCGCGGCGAAGATGGTGGCATCACCAAGCACCAGCAGCTTGAACAGGGCGATCAGAAAAGCGACCAGCAGAAAGCCCACCCACAGCGCGTTAAGCATGGAACCTAGAAACCGTAGGTGGACGTGCCCAATGGCGCGTCAGGGCGGGCGGACGCCGCGAAGCGCGGAGGCAGCAGGCTCATGCCTGCAACGACGAGCGAGAGCGGAGTCGTTGCCGCGTGAGCGGCTTTACGAATCCGGCCTGCCCCTTGCGGGTGCAAAGGCAGGCGCATGATCTGGCGTGCCAGTGGGTGCGTAGCGTTAGCAACTTGCCACTCAAACATCGAAGGCCGAAAAGCACATATCCGCCCAAAATTCGATTGCGGCAATTGCGGTCAACTGCGGTTTTTAGGTTCATCTCAGGCAATCCAGCCCGCAATGACCGTCAGCAGTCCTGCCACGAGCCAGATCACCAGACCGCGCCAGGTCATGCTGATGGCGCTGTCGATGCCGTCAGGGTCGGCTGCCTGGCCGGTGCCGAGTTCGGGTCGCCATACGCTCTCGCCACCCACATTGATGCTTTGGCCCAGGCGCACGCCCATGGCACCGGCGCCTGCCGCGAGCACCACGCCCTCTTCCGCCTCCGGCCAGGTCTCTGCCTGGCTGCGCCAGCAATACGTGGCGTCATCAAAATTGCCGGCAATGGCGTAAGTCAGCGCAGTCATCCGCGCGGGCAGCCAGTTGATGGCATGAAAGGCACGCTGTGCGAACACGCCGAACATTCCCCGGCTGTCCGACCAGCGCCGAGCGAGAATCGACGACGCGCGAAACAGCACAGCCCCAATCGGCCCGAACGGCACCAGCAATACAAACCAGAACAGCACGCCGAACATCTGGCGATGGCTTGCCGTCGTCACCTTCTCGATCGTGATGCGCGCCAGTTCGTCCGTGCTGAATGTGCTGGCATCCCCGCCACGCCAGCTGCCTAGCTGCGAACGTGCGCCTTCCAAGTCGCCCGCCCGCAGCAGGCGCGCAATGCGCTCGGCGTCGTCGCTGAAATACTTGAATCCGAGGGTGACATACAGCACCGCCACGTTCCACAGCCAGCCAAGCAAAGGGCTGATGCCGTCGAGCAGGGAGTAGATCAGCGCCACACCCGCCAGCGCCGGTATCACGGCCAGCGCCCACGCAATGGCGCCATGGCTGTAGTCGCCCCCGTTGAAGCGGTGCTCCAGCCAGTACGTGAAGCGGGCGTATTGCTGGTAGTGCGGCAGCGGTTGTCGCAGCGGGCGAAGATGTTCAAGAGCGACAGCCGCAAGGACGGTGAAAAATGCCATCAGCGATTCATTTCCAAGGTGAAGGTGCCAATCCGGTCAGCCGCGCCAGCCGGGCGGAACAACTCGACGGTGGGCATGACGATCGATTTTCCGCGTTGCGCCAGGTTATCTGACAGCGCCTGATAAGACTTGGACGGCGCCAGCAGCACCACGGCCTGCACCTCAGCAGCGTATACCGGTCGGCGTTCGATTCGCCCCTCCTTGAGTCCGGACGGAATCGCAGCTATATCGTTCAGGGTATAGCCCAGTTGCGCACGCACCTTGCCGTGGGTCGCGCGGGGATCGGTAAGTATCACGCTGATCGTGTCGCCCGCCTCCACCCCGGCTGCGTTGAATTCATCCAGCGCCTTGCGCTGCGACTTTCGCATGTTGCTGATGGGCCCTTCGTAATCGAGATAGGCGTAGCGATAGGGACCCGCTTCGGTCTCGGTTACGCTGACCGCATTGAACCCGCCCCACCACCAGTACACCGCCAGCAGCGGCACCACGAACGCCAGCACAAATGCCGGCCATTGTTTCTTGAGCACGACGAACCCTTTCTCTGCTGCAGTTCGAAGATACCACATGCGGGGCGGGTCGGAGGGTACGGCGGGCCATAGGTGGCGTCTATAATGATTCGACCCATCAGGAGCCAGTCATGATCAGTCGCCTGTTACTCATCCTCACCCTGTTCGGCCTGATGCCTGCGGTCCAGGCGGCCGATTCCGCCGACGCCACCGCAGTCACCGTGCCGATGAAAGCGGTACGGGTGGGCACCCACAGTTACTTCGTGCAGGGCCTGCCCGGTGCGGCGTCCACCGAGAACCAGGGCTTCATGTCCAATGCCGGTTTTGTCATCACGCGCGACGGCGTGATCGTCTTCGACACCCTCGCCTCGCCGCCGCTGGCCAAGAAGATGCTCGGCCTGATCCGCAAGATCACCAAGCAACCCATCAAACGGGTCATCGTCAGCCATTACCATGCCGACCATTTCTACGGCCTGCAAGTCTTCAAGGCCGAGGGCGCCGAAATCTGGGCCCATCGTGCCGCCGAAGGTGCAACCCGCAGCGAGGATGCGGCCCTGCGCTTGGCCCAGCGCAAGGAAGCGCTTTTCCCGTGGGTCGACGACAACACGCAACTGCTGGAAGCGGACCGCTTCCTGGAAGGCGACACCGACTTCGAAATGGGTGGCCTTCATTTCGCGCTGCGCTACGTCGGCCCGGCGCACTCCACCGAGGACATGGCGATGATGGTGAAGGAAGACAGTGTCCTCTATGCCGGCGACCTCGTGTTTCGCGGCCGGGTCCCCTATGTCGGCGATGCCGACAGCCGCGCCTGGATCGGGGCGCTGGACACACTCATCGCACTCAAGCCCAAAGTGCTGATTCCCGGCCACGGCGCGCCCTCCCGCACCCCGCGCACCGACCTGGTCTTCACCCGCGACTACCTGCAGTATCTGCGCACCACGATGGGCCAGGCCGCGCGCGACTTCATTCCCTTCAAGGAAGCCTACGCCGCCACCGACTGGTCGAAGTACCGCTCCATGCCGGCATTCAACGAATCCAACCGGGTCAACGCCTACAACCAGTATTTGCGGCTGGAGCAGGAAGGTTTCACGGACTAGGGTCAGCCGAAGATCAGTTTCAGGCCGATCAGGATCGTCACGATCTCGAACGACCGCTTGATCCACAGGTTGCCCTTCATGATTGCCAGGTGGCTCCCCAGATAGCCGCCCAGGATCGAACCTGCCAGCAGCGCCGGCATCCAGTCCCACGCCACGGTGCCGATCAATCCCAGCACCACCGCACCGGTGCCATTCCAGACCAGTCCGCACAGGATCAGCGTGTAGGCGACGGCGCGGGTGTAATCGAGGCCGAAATAGCGGATCTGCCAGAGGGTGAGAAACAGGCCGGTGCCGCTCGTGATCGAGCCGTTCAAAACGCCGACGAAAAACAGCCCGGCCATGCCACCGACCAGCCCCCAACCATGCTGATTCCGGGGTGCATGCTCCATGCCGAGCCGGGGTTTGAACACCGAATACAGTCCCAGCGCCAGCGTCAGGAAGCCCAGCGCCAGGGTAGCAATGCGCTCTGGGATCTGCAGGATCGTGACCGCCCCCAGCACCACGCCAGGCAGGCCAGCCGCCAGAATGATGAGCGAAAAGCGGCGTTCGAGATGCGACTCCCTCATGTGCCGCAGCGTCGCCCCCAGGCCGAGCGCCACGCTGGCGACCTTGTGGGTGGCAAGTGCGATGCCGAACGGCAGGCCCAGAAAGATCAGGATGGGAAACTGGATCAGCCCCGCCCCGCCACCGGACAGGGCCGAAAAGAAGTTGGCCGCCAGCGAGGCGACGAACAGGATCAACTGGTCGAGCACGTCAGGAACTAGGCGGTGATGCCGATTTCAGCGGGAAGCTTCGCATACACCAGTTTCTGGCCCGCCTGGGTGATCGCTTGCAGCAAGCGGTCGGCCATCGCGGCGTCGACGAAAAACTCGACGACCACCGGCAGATCGCCAGCCAGTTCAAAGAATCCTTCGTCGTGACGACCGTGACGGCCATAGCCGGCAAGTGCGCGAAACGCCGAGCCGCCGGCAATGCCGAGTCCCTGCGCCGTGTCGAGCAGCCACTCGTAAGTCAGCTTGCCGTGCTGGTGGCCCGACTCGGACACAAAAATCTGCAGGCAGATCGTGTTCATCTGATAAGCCTCATTGAATAAAACCCCAGCCCGGTTGCCAGAAAGGAACCCAGCATGTGGGAACAGGCGATCAGGCCGCCCGTCAGCCACAGGCCGCGCATCAACGCCGTGACGACTTCGGCGGAAAAGGTGGAAAAGGTGGTCAGCCCGCCGAGCAATCCGGTGATGAGGAAGAGCCGGGCTTCCGGTGGCAGGCCGGGATGTTCGGCGAACCACGCGATGACCAGGCCGATGCAATACCCGCCGATCAGATTGGCCGCCAGGGTGCCGAGCGGCATCGAGGGGAATACGGGATTGAGCCACAGGCCCAATCCCCAGCGCAGCCACGCGCCGATGGCTGCACCCACGCCGATGGCGAGGAAGGCAGTCATGGCAGGCGCACGGCGATCGAGGTCATCTATGCATTTTAGCCGACCGCTCGTCCACACGGGCCATTTGCTACACTCGGCGCATGAATGCGCAACTCAAGGCAGACGGCCGTTTCTGGCTCACCCTGGACGGCAGGAATTTCCTCGGACGCGGCCGCATCGAGCTGCTGCAGCGCATCCGCGAAACGGGTTCCATCTCGAAGGCCGCCAAGGCGATGAAGATGAGCTACAAAGCCGCGTGGGATGCCGTGGACGCGATGAACGCTTCGTGGCGGTCGGCACTGGTGGAAAGCGGACCTGCCGGCAGCCGTCTGACCGAGGACGCCGAGCGGCTGATCGAGGCATTTCAGAAGGCGGAATCGAAGCACGCCGCATTCATGCTCAAACTCAGCATCGAACTGTCGGCAAGCCCGGCGCGCAAACGCAAGCCTGGTGCGTGAACTGGTAGAAGCGTACCGCGCGCCGAGCGGGTCATTGAAGCTAAGATGCGAACTCGAATCAGGGCCATGGGCGCGCGCCGCAGCAATCTGTCACGGTGAATTGATCCATGGTTTTGCGATCCGTTCCTCGACCCAGGCCTGGAAGGAAAAATCATGTTCAGAAATCTGCGCGCATTGTTTGCCATCATGGGGGTCGTCCTGCTTGCCTGCCAGTCCGGTGGCGCAATTGCGGCCAAACTGCCGGCCTCCCCCACCTACCGCGTCGTGTTCGCGGTGACCGAAAACGATCCGCACGTCTGGGCTGAGGTATTCGGCAATTTCCGCAACATCCAGCGCGCGCTCGGTCCCGAGAATGTGGCCATCGAGATGGTGGTGTATGGCGATGCCATCACCATGCTGCGCGACGACTCGCTGGTGCCCAACAAGGTGGAAGAAGCCATGGAGGAAGGGGTGAAGATCGTGGCGTGCGAGAACACCATGAAGGCCCAGAACATCACCCGCGACACCATGCTCCCCGATATAGGCTATGTGGAAGCGGGAATCGTAGAACTCATCAAACTGCAGGCAGCAGGCTGGGCATACGTCCGGCCCTGAGCGCAGTCTTTCCCAGGGCTCACTTCCCGATGTCCTCTGGCAGCCGGGTGCGGAACGTGCCGTCGCCAGCGTGCGCTCGGGGGACGGGCAGCGTCCTGTAAAAAGTCAGCGGCGTACCGGCTTTGGCGATGGCGGGTTTCAGTTTACCCACCACGTGCATCTCGCACCGTTTGCAATCGAAGCGCAACGTCAGTTTTTCGCTGCCGTTGATCAGCGCCAGCGGCGCCGCGCGCACCGTGCCCTGCACGCCGGTGACGCCCCTGGCCTGCTTGGGGCACAGGGAGAGCGAATAGCGCACACAGTGCCTGGTGATCATCAGCGAGACCTCGCCGGTCTCCTCGTGGCTCTCGTACGCGGCAGCGATGACCTGTACACCGTGCTTGGCGTAGAAGTCGCGTGCCTTGTGGTTGTAGACGTTGGCGAGATAGCTGAGCGTGTCCTCGGGATAGATGGCCGCTGGCTCGGCCGGCATTGAGCGCCCGGGACGCAGATAGGCTGCAGCACGCGCGGCTTCCAGCGCCGCAACGGCATCGCGGCGCAGTGCGTTGAGGAAAGATGCGGGCACGAACCAGGGTTGCGACAGTTCCAGCGCAATGCCCCTGGCGGAAAACGGCGTGGTGCCGAGCTTGCCGAGATGCTCGCGCAGCGTGGCTTCGGCTTTTGCCGCATCCCTGGCTGTTTCCTTTGCGTGCGTGGCATTCACCGTCGCAGTGTTGCCGTCCTCGTCGGTCAACGTCAAAGCAAAGCCGTCGGCGGTTTCGGCAAGATTCAGCCACACGCCGATGCGACGTTCGCTGGATGCCTTGTCGAGCACGCGCGTCCAGTTCATGTCGCGGTTGCGGTTGACCAGGGTGCCGGCACGCAGGTCCTTCAAACTCGCCACCGGGTCTTTCGGAAACACGCGCCACACGCCCCCACTCTGCTTTTCCGCGCGATTGATCGCGAGGCCGGCCAGTTCCTTCTGCAGCGTGTAGTAGCAGAGGCCGTCACCGTTGTTCAGCACGATGTCGGGGGTGTCGGTCTGCAGCTCGACCCATTTGTCGCCGACCCTGCCGACGTGACCGATGGGCAGGCCGGGGTTCTTCGGGGTGTCGAACGCGCCGATATCGGCCTTGCGGCCGCCGACGAAGTAATCGGTGAACTCGCGGTTGAAGTTCTGGTCGGGGTCGGGCGTGAAGGCGAAGGTGGTTCGCCCTGACGACGCGCGCGCGAATTCAGGTCGGCGCTCGACGATCTCGTCGAGCAGCGTGCGGTAATGGGCGGTGATGTTCTTCACGTAGCCCATGTCCTTGTAGCGGCCTTCGATCTTGAAGCTGCGGATGCCCGCGTCGATCAGCGCTTCGAGGTTGCCACTCTGGTTGTTGTCCTTCATTGACAGCACGTGCTTGCCGTGCGCGACGATGCGCCCTTCCATGTCGGTGACCTGGTACGGCAGGCGGCAGGCCTGCGAACAGTCGCCGCGGTTGGCGCTGCGTCCGGTGTGGGCGTGGCTGATGTAGCACTGGCCGCTGTAGGCGACGCAGAGCGCGCCATGGACGAAGAATTCCAGGGTGCAGCGCGCGGGATCGGTAGCGGCGCGAATGTCGGCTATTTGCTGCAGGTCGAGTTCGCGTGCCAGGACGATCTGCGAGAGACCGACGTCCTGCAGGAAGCGGGCCTTTTGCGGGGTGCGGATGTCGGTCTGGGTGCTGGCGTGCAGCTGGATCGGCGGCAGGTCGAGTTCCAGGAGCCCCATGTCCTGGATGATGAGCGCGTCCACCCCGGCGTCGTATAGCTGCCAGATCTGCTGGCGCGCGGGTTCCAGCTCGTCGTCGCGCAGGATGGTATTGAGCGTGGCGAACACGCGCGCGTTGAAGCGATGCGCATGCGTCGCCAGCCGCGCGATATCGGAGACCTCGTTGGACGCTGCCGCACGTGCGCCGAACGACGGCCCGCCGATGTAAACCGCATCGGCGCCGTGGTTGACGGCTTCGATGCCGATGTCGGCGTCGCGCGCAGGCGCAAGCAGTTCGAGTTGATGGGGATCCACGGGGCAGCGTCCAGACAGCAAAGCGCCATTTTACCGGAGGCCGCCCTGCGCGGCTTATTGAGCCGGCTTGTTGACCGCCTCGATGGCCAGCGTCAATGTCACTTCATCGCCGACGTAAGGCACGTTCTTGCCCATGTTGAAATCGGAGCGCTTGACCTCGGTGCTTGCGTTGGCACCGCAGGCGTCGACCTTCAGCATCGGATGCGGCTGACACTTGAAATGGGTGATGGTCAGCGTCACCGGCCTGGTGATCCCCTTGATGGTGAGGTCGCCCGTCAGACTCACCGGCTGATCCTCATTGAATATCATCCTGCCCGACTTGAACGTGATCGTCGGGTACTTGGCAGTATCGAAAAAATCCTTGGCCTGGATATGTTCATTGAACAGCGCGGAGCCCGTGTTGACCGAGGTGGCGTCGATGGTCACGTCGACCCAGCCTGCCTTGGCCGCGCGATCGAGCACCACAGTGCCGGTAGTTTTGTCGAATTTGTGGGTCTGGTTGGAAAAACCCAGGTGGTTGTAACTGAAATGCGGATAGGTGTGGTTATTGTCGATGACGTAGGTGACCGGCGTGGCCTGGGCAGCAACGGAAAGAGCGGCGAGCGTGGCAGCGAGAGCAAGACGTTTCATGAAAATCTCCTTGAAGTGGATGAACGGTAAATCAGTTTCCGCTGGCGGCAATTCTGAATCGGACCTGGACCTCATTGGCAACGGTGGCGACGTCGGCCCACATGCCCTCGCCGACACCGAAGTCCAGTCGTTTGAGGGTGAATGCGCCCTGGAAGGAGGCGGCATTCTTGCCCGGAACGAAGATCACCGGCACGACCACTTCGCGGCGTCTCCCCTTGATCGTGATCGTGCCATGCATCTCGTAACGGCTGTTTCCGAGCGGACGAATCCGGCTGGAGACGAACTGCGCATGCGGGTACGCATTGCGGTCGAACCACAGTCGGCCGGCGGATTCCTCATTCGCCTCGGGCGAGCCGGCATCGATGCTGGCGATGTCGATTTCGATCTGCGCGCTTGCCGCTTCAGGCCTGGCAGGATCAAATCTCAGTTGCGGCGTGAAGCGCCTGAAGCTGCCTTTCACCGGCACGCCCATCTGGCGGAACTCGAAGCCGACTGTACTTTGCGCGGGCAGCACCGTGCGGTATTCCACCGCGTTCGCCACGGGCGCGGCCAGTACCGCGAACATGGCCAGCACGGTCAGACTGCGATTCATGCGCGCTCCTTTCTGCCCAATCCCATGCGTTGCAGGAAAGGCTGGCGTTCGATGAAATGATGCTTGAGCGCAGCGCCCACATGCAGCACGACCAGTCCCAGCATCGTGAAGTTCAGCGCCTCGTGGGCTTCGGCAAGCGCTTCGCCCACACCCTTGTCCTTGCCGATCAGATCGGGCAAGGGCAGCACGCCGAACCACACCGTCTGGAAACCCTTGGCCGAACTCATCAGCCAGCCCGACAACGGGATCGCGAATATCAGCAGATACAGCAGGCCATGCACGACCTGGCTCGCGCGTCGCTGCCAGCCCGGTATGCTATCCGGCAGCGGCGGTGGCGTGTGCGTCAGGCGCCAAGCGGCGCGCAGCGACGCCAGCAGCAGGATCGTGATGCCGATCCACTTGTGATAGCTGTAGAGCTTGAGCTTGTCGGGCGAGAGCGGCAGTTCGTGCATGTAAAGCCCCAGCGGAAACGCCACGAAAATAAGCAGCGCCAGCAGCCAGTGCAACACCACGGCCGGTCGCGAATAGCGCACCACGGCAGTCATGCGGGATCCTTTCTGAAAATTTGCTCCAGTTCGCGCAAGGCAGTCTGCCAGCGCGTGTGATCCGCCGCGCCGACGCCGCCGAAGCCGGTTCGCATGTACGCCAGATGCGCCGGGAACACCTGGCCGAACAGCGCCTCGCCTGCGGGGGTCAGACGGATGATCTGCGAGCGGCGATCGCTCTCGTGTGCGATCCGTTCCACCCAGCCGCGGTCTGCCAGGCGGTCGACCACGCCCGTGAGCGTGCCCTTGGTAATGAGGGTCTTCTCGCCGAGTTCGGTGGCCGTCATCCCGGCGGTGTTGCCGAGCGTGGCGATGATGTCGAACTGCGGCGGCGTCAGCCCCAGCGCGCGAATGTGTGCGGCCGAGAACGTTTCGAACGCCTGATAGCACTGCACCAGCGCTTGCAGCGTCGGCAGGAATTCGGGCGGTTGGCGCATGGGATACCTGAGTGGTTCTAACACGAACCACTTTAGTTCGTGTTAGAACCAATGTCAAGCACCACAGTTCAGCCCGGCTTCGGTTGTGTGCCTGCCTGGTCAGACTGCATCAGACAGCATGCACTCGGGGCGAGGCGTGATCGGGTTTCAGCGACGCGACGCTGCAGCTGCCCGCTCCGAGGCCGCTGACAGCATCCCGATTCAGCGCTCGTGCCAGCGCGCCACCGCTGCGTCGTCACTCGCACGCGCATCGACCCAGCGCTCGCCTTGCGGCGTTTCTTCCTTCTTCCAGAACGGCGCCTGCGTCTTCAGGTAGTCCATGATGAACTCGCAGGCGGCGAACGCCTCCCCGCGATGGCTGCTGGCCACTGCCACCAGCACGATGGGATCGCCCGGCAGCAGGCGGCCCACCCGATGGATCACGGTCACGTCGAGCAGGGCCCAGCGTGCGTTGGCCGCTTCAACCAGCGTGGCAAGCGCTTTCTCCGTCATGCCGGGGTAGTGCTCCAGTGTCATTGCCGTAACGCCACTGCCTTCGTTCATGTCGCGTGCCAGGCCGACAAAGCTTGCTATGGCGCCGATGTCGGTGCGGCCCTGTCGCATTGCATCGACTTCGGCACCCAGTTCAAAGGCCTCGGCCTGAACAAGGATCTTCATCTTCAGCCCCCGGTCACCGGCGGGAAAATCGCGACTTCGGCGCTGTCCGGCAGAGCCGCGTCAAGCGCGACGATGTCCTGGTTGACCGCCACCCGGAACGGCCGGTTTGCCGACAGTTCATCCGCCCACACGCCACCACGTGCCTGCAGGTACGCGACCAGATCGGCCACGCGGGTGCCGGCCAGTTCCACGCTTTCCTCGGCCAGTCCGAAACGCTCGCGCAGGCGGGCGAAGTAGAGCACGCGCACCCTCATTTCAGAAGCTCCGAGAAGGGAATGAAGCGGACCCAGTCGTCGGGCTGCACGGTCTGACCGATGCCGAGATCGACCAGGCCATCGGCCCAGGCGCACGAGGTCAGCACGCCCGAGCTCTGGTTCGGGAACAGCGCCAGCCTGCCGCTGGACTGCAACTGCGCACGCAGGAATTCGCGCCGTGTACCTGCCTTCGCCCAGGCAAAGTCCGCCTGCACGGCAAACGCGCGGTACAGCCCATCGACAACGCCCATGCGCTTCAACAGGAACGGCCGCACGAACAGGCAGAAGGTGACGAAAGCCGACACCGGGTTGCCGGGCAAGCCGATGAAGTCGGCATCATTCACACGGCCATAGACGATCGGCTTGCCGGGCTTCATCGCGACCTTCCACATGTCGACGTGACCGAGGGTCTCGACTGCTGCTTTCACGTAGTCCGCCTCGCCCACCGACACCCCGCCGCTGGTGACGACGACATCGGCCTCGTGTGCGGCGCGTGCGAGGGCAGCTTCGGTCGCCTCCAGCGTATCGGGCACGATGCCGAGATCGATCAGTTCGCAGCCGAGTTCGTGCAACAGCCCGGTCAGCGTATAGCGGTTGGAATTGTATATCTGGCCAGACGAGAGCGGTGCGCCGGGGGTCACCAGTTCGTCGCCGGTGAAAAAACACGCCACTTTCAATCGACGGAACACGGGCAGATCGGCCAGCCCGACCGACGCGGCAAGCCCCATTTCAGCCGCTCCGATTCGAGTGCCCGCAGGCAGGATCTGCGCGCCGGCCTCGATGTCCTCGCCGGCGCGGCGGATGTTGTCGCCCGGCCGCGGCAACGCATGGATGACCACGGCCTCCCCTTCGGCGCTGCAGTACTCCTGCATCAGCACGGCATCGGCACCCGGTGGTACCGGTGCGCCGGTGAAGATGCGCGCCGCCGTACCGGGCATCAGTGGCGCGCCGACGGCGCCGGCAAGGATGCGCTGTGTCACCGCGAGTTTGACGCCCGCCACGGCCACGTCGGCAGCTCGCACGGCATACCCATCCATCGCGCTGTTGTCGAGCGGCGGCACGGCGATAGAGGAGGTTTGCGGCGTGGCGAGCACGCGTCCGAGCGCGGCCGTCACCGCGACAGCCTCGGTTTCCATCACTCCGCGGGCACGTTCGAGCAGGTTTTCAAGCAGTTGGTCGGCTGAGAGCATGGTCAACAATGAAATTGGTGAGTTGCGGAATCGCATCGATATCGATGCGGGAAATTGCCTTGGGCGGATCGATGTCGGACGCCACCGCCAAGATATCCGGATCGTCAGGAAACAGCCAGGGTTTGGCATTTGCTCTACGGTGCACTTCGAGCTTCGGGATGGGTTCACGCTTGTAGCCTTCGACCAGCACCAGGTCGCACGGCGGCAGTTTCGCCAGCAGATCGCCGAGCATTGGCGGCGCGTCACGATGCTCGGTCAGCAACGCGGTGCGGTGATCCGACGCCAGCAGTACCGCGGTTGCGCCGGCCGCGCGCGCACGCCAGCTGTCCTTGCCAGGGCGGTCGATGTCGAAGTCGTGATGGGTATGCTTGATGACGGCCACACGCAAGCCCCGTGCAGCCAACTGCGGCAAAACGCGCTCGATCAGCGTGGTCTTGCCGCTGCCGCTGTAGCCTGCGATTCCGAATACTTTCATGTCCGTATTGTCAGCCCGACCGAATAGGGCTATATTTTTTCATATATAACCCATTCCTGCCAGCCTTCGCCGACTCCGACATGAACGCCGCCGACTTTACCGATCCACCTGGCCTTGCCGGTCGGACCGGTCTCACCGATCGGTTCGGTCGTCGCATCGACTACGTGCGGCTATCTGTCACGGATCGATGCGACCTGCGCTGCAGCTACTGCATCCCCGAAGGCTTCAATGGCTTCGAAGAGCCGGCACACTGGCTCAGCTTCGACGAAATCGAACGCCTGATCGGCGCCTTCGCGCGCCTTGGGGTCAGTCGCGTCCGCTTGACCGGCGGCGAGCCGCTATTGCGGCGCGATATCGCCGGCCTGTCCGGCCGGATCGCCGCCCTGCCCGGCATCGAGGATCTGTCGCTTTCGACCAATGCCACCCAGCTCGACAAGCACGCACAGGCGTTGAAGGACGCCGGCGTCACCCGACTCAATGTCAGCCTTGATTCGCTGCAGCAGGCACGGGTGGAAAAAATCAACGGCCGCGACGTGTTGGCCAAGGTGATGAAAGGACTGAGCGTGGCGCAGGACGCGGGCTTTTCTCCGATCAAGCTCAACATGGTGGCGCTCGCCGGCACCAACGACGACGAGATCGATGAAATGGTCGCCTTCTGCATCCGGCGCGGCTTCGTGTTGCGATTGATCGAGGCGATGCCGATGGGCACCACCGGCAGCAATGCCGAATACATGGATCTGCAGCCGGTGAAGGAACGCCTGCGCAGCCAGTTCGACCTCATCGAAACCACCTTCCCCGGCGGCGGCCCCGCGCGCTACCTCGGCACGGCCGATGGCCGGTTCAACGTCGGCTTCATCACCCCGGTGTCGCAGCACTTCTGCCAAACTTGCAACCGCGTGCGCATCGCCGTCGACGGCACCGCCTACCTGTGCCTGGGGCAGGACGAGAAATTCGAATTCCGCCCCCTGCTGCGAGATGGCTGCAGCGATGTCGAACTGGAATCGGCGATCATCGAAGCGGTCAACCTCAAGCCCGAACGTCACGAATTTCGTGAAGCACCGCACAAGATCCTGCGCTTCATGTCAATGACCGGGGGCTGAGAACCCCTGCCCGACCTTGCCTTCGACTACCGCTGGCAACCGTCTTATTTCACGCCAACCGGTCCACCATCCCTTATCCTGTCGGGGTTGGGAATAAACCTGCCCGGTTCGATCGTCATCGCCACCTCATCCGCCATCCGACCCGAGATCGATTCTTTCATGCGCCTTCTGCCCATGCTCCTGATCGCCGCCCTGCTTTCCGCGTGCGCGGCCCCGCAACCGGAGCCAACGCCATCCGTCCCGACACCAACACCGCTTCCAACGCCCAAACCCCCGCTCAAGATTGCCCTGGCGCTGGGTGGTGGTGCAGCGAGGGGCTTTGCCCACATCGGCGTGATCAAGGCACTGGAGGCCCAGGGCATCGTGCCCGACATCGTGGTGGGCACCAGCGCGGGCTCGGTGGTGGGGGCGCTTTACGCTGCGGGCATGAACGGCTTCGATCTGCAGAAGCTGGCGCTGCAGATGGAGGAAGACATGGTGTCGGACTGGACCCTGCCCGACCGCGGCGTGCTGAAGGGCGAGGCCCTGCAGGACTTTATCAACAAGAAGCTGAACAACCTGTCCATCCAGAAGCTGCCGAGGCCCCTGGGCGTGGTGGCCACCGATCTGCAAAGCGGCGAGATGGTGCTCTTCCGCCAGGGCAACACAGGCATGGCGGTGCGCGCCTCCAGCGCAGTGCCGGGCGTGTTTCAGCCCGTCGAGATAAGCGGCCGCGAATACGTGGACGGCGGCCTCACCTCGCCGGTACCGGCACAGTCCGCGCGCACCATGGGTGCCGATTTCGTCATCGCCGTGGACATCTCCAACGTGAGTCGCCGGGACAAGATCACTGGCACGCTGGACGTGCTGCTGCAGACTTTCGCCATCATGGGGCACGCCATCAGCCGCCACGAACTGGAGGACGCGGACGTCGTCATCCGGCCACGGATGGCAGCCGTCAGCAGCACCGATTTCGAGGACCGCCACCTGGCCATCCTTGAGGGCGAGAAGGCCGCCGCGGCCGTCATGCCAGAATTGAAGGCCAGGCTCGCCAGGGCACGGGAACGCTGAAGGCACTGGATCCGCATGATGCGAGCGTCGACCTCCGGCCTCACGGTATCCGAGCCTAGCAGCTACCCTTGGCGACCCGCATCCGTCCGGTCGTATTGATGATGAGGCTTCGCCTGCTTCCGGCAACGCAGACGTACAAGGTGCCATTGCCCAGACCGCTGGGCCCCTGGCTGCTGCCACTGGGGAGGAAACTGGCATAGGCGCCGAAATTGCTGGCGGTGATGCCAACGTCTGCGACGCCGCCATGGACTCTCAGGATCGGGTCTCCGGCATCGACCACCCCTTTGGTTCCGCCATCCACAAAAACCAGCCATCCCTGTTGCCAGCTGGCACTCGAATCGCAGGCAGGAACGGTGTCCATCGGATTGCTGCTCTTGCAGACCGTCGTCCGGATTCCACGCCGGATTGCCTCCGAGCGGGCCAATTGCATTGAGGACGCAAGATCATTGGTCACCGCGACCAGTCGATTGAAATTCATGAAATTGGCATAGCCCGGAATCGCAATCGCCAATAAAATCGAGCTTATGGCCAACGTTACGATCAACTCCACCACGGTCAACCCTTGTTGCTGCATGACTCCCTCCCGACAGGCTGTTGTTCTGCCCGGGGAGGTTGCCATTGCACACCCGGCCTGGATATACAACTTTAGTCGTAGGAAGCCGCCCGTTATTGCCCGGATTGCTTCATTTTGAAAGACTCTGTGCTCATTGTCGGCAGCGGTGTTTCCGGCCTGAGTACGGCACTGGCCTTGCTCAGGCACGGCCATGCCGTGACGTTGCTGGATCGCGGCGAAGTGGGCGGCGAATCGTCGTGGGCAGGAGGCGGGATCGTGTCTCCCCTGCTGCCGTGGGATTACGCGGAGCCGCTCTCCAGACTGGCGCTGCGCTCGATGGCTTGTTATGCGGACTGGATCAGGGATGTCGAGGCGCAGTCGGATTGCAGTGCCGAATACTGGCAGTGCGGGATGGCGGTGCTGGAAGCCGACAGTCCTGATGCAGCACTCGCTTGGTGCAGTGCGCACGGTTTGACAGCGCACTCCGGCGACCACGCGCTCTGGTTGCCCGACATCGCCCAGGTCCGCAATCCCCGCCTGGTCGCGGCGCTGCGCGAGGCCACCCTGAAGTTGGGCGCTACGATCCTCACCCCGTGTGCAGCGGAGAAGCTTGTGTCCAGTTCGGGAAAGCTGACCGCCGTCTCCACTTCACAAGGGCTGCTCGAGGCCGACCGCTTCGTCATCGCCACCGGCGCGTGGTCCGGGACCGCCCTGCCGGGCATGGAAGGCGTCCCGAACGTGCGCCCGATTCGCGGCCAGATGCTGCTGTTCAAGCTCGATCCCGGCGCGCTCGACAGGATTCTGTACCGCAAGGGGCTGTACCTGATTCCCCGCCGCGACGGCCACCTGCTGGTCGGCAGCACGCTGGAGGATGCGGGATTCGATAAATCGACCGATGCGGCCACGCGCCAAAGACTGCACGCCGAAGCCGCTGATTTGCTGCCCGAACTGGCCGCGGTACAGCCCATTCGGCACTGGGCCGGGCTGCGTCCCGGCTCGCCCGAAAACTTGCCTATCATCGACCGCCATCCCGATTTCGACAACGTGTTCGTCAATGCAGGACACTACCGCTACGGCGTCACGCTGGCGCCGGCGTCCGCAGAACTGCTGGTCGATCTGATGGAAGGCGTCACGCCCGTGCTCGATCCTGCACCCTATCGCTGGCAGGCTGCTCTCGAACGGACCTGGGCCGAACCGCTGTGAGGCAAGGCACGCCATCGTCCGACGATTCGTGAACGGATGGTTTACACTTCGCGCCATTCACGCGCCGCTCTTCACCATGTCGCCCATGCTCAGCCGAATGCCCAAGGATCAAGAACTTACCCGCTGCGGGCCGACGCGTTATCTCGGGGCATCGCCGATTCCGTCGGGCGGCTTTTCAAACGGGGTCAATGGGCCGTCCGTTGTCTGAGTCAAGTGCAACGCATCCTCCGCTGGTGGTCTGGGTCGTCAGCGACGGCAAGCCAGGACACCTGAACCAGTCGATTGGCCTGGCCGAGGCACTGGCTCGGGCCACTCCCACTTCGATTCACGTCTTCGATTCGCTGCCTGCCTGGCGCGCCTGGCTGGCAGGGATGCTGAACCGGGCACCGGGCAGGGAATTGCCGAAACCGGACCTGATCGTCGGCGCAGGACATGCCACGCATGCGAGCGTGCTGGCCGCACGACGCGCGCGAGGCGGGCGCACCGTGGTGCTGATGAAACCGAGCCTGCCACGTCGCTGGTTCGATCTGTGCATCCTGCCCGAACACGATGGGGTCGTGGCTGACGCGAATACGCTGATCTCCCGGGGGGCGCTCAACCGCATCCGCCCAGCGACTGCCCGCGATGCGACCCGGGGTCTGCTGCTGATCGGTGGCACCTCGCCGCATTTTGAGTGGAACAGCGATGCCATCCAGGTTCAGATCCGCAGCATCCTGGCGCACTCACCCGATACCCACTGGACGCTCACCACGTCGCGCCGCACGCCCGAAGAGTTTCTGGCGCAGCTGACGCCGCATCCCAGGCTCACTGTCGTCCCCCACACCGCCACCACGCCCGGCTGGTTGCCCGAGCAGTTCGCACGATGCGGCACCGTCTGGGTCACGCCCGACAGTGCCTCGATGGTGTTCGAAGCATTGACCGCGGGTGCCGATGTCGGCGTGTTCGACCTGCCGGTGAATTCGAGAAGCCGTGTCGGCGGTGCGATTGCCCATCTCGCCGACGCGCAGCGCGTCACCCGCTTCTCCAACTGGTGCGCACACGGCAAACTGCACCCCAACCTGCACCCGCTGGCCGAGGCGGACCGCTGTGCCGGCTGGATACTCGCGTGGCTGAAGAAGAAAACGAATGGCTGAAGGAATCAAACTGACTGTTTTGCAAATGTTGCCCGCGCTGGAATCCGGTGGTGTCGAGCGCGGCACCCTGGAAGTGGCCCGCGAACTGGTTAATCACGGTCATCGCGCGCTGGTGATGTCGGCCGGTGGGCGCCAGGTCCCCGCCCTGCTCGAATCCGGTGCCGAACATTTCGCCTGGCCCATCGGAGAAAAGACATTCAAGACCCTGCTGCTCGTCGGCAAGCTGCGCAAATTCCTGCTGGAGCAGAAAGTCGACATTGTCCACGCACGCTCCCGCGTGCCGGCCTGGATCGCCTACCTTGCCTGGCGCGGCATGAATCCGATGACACGTCCACGATTTGTCACCACCGTGCATGGCCTCTACGGCGTCAATCGCTATAGCCGCATCATGGCGCGAGGCGAGCAGGTGATCGCAGTGTCCAATACCGTGCGTGACTACATCCTGCGTGAATATCCCGATACCCTGCCGTGGCGCATTCAGGTCATTCATCGCGGGGTCGAAGGGCAGGATTATCCCCACGGCTGGAAACCCGAGGCGGCCTGGCAGCAGGCGTTCTTCGAGCAGTTTCCCCGGGCCGCGGGCAAGCAGCTGATCACGCTGCCCGGCCGCATTACCCGGCTCAAAGGGCACGAGGATTTCATCGAGCTGATTTCCCGGTTGAAGCGGCGCGGGCTCGCCGTACACGGGCTGATCGTCGGTGGCGCATCCTCTTCCAAGCAGCGCTATCTGCAGAAACTGCGCTACCGCGTGCGCAGCATGGGTCTGGAATCCGATATCGGTTTTACCGGCCAGCGTGACGACCTGAAGAACATCCTCGCCATTTCCGATCTGGTGCTGTCGCTCTCGACGCAGCCCGAATCGTTTGGACGCACCACCCTGGAAGCGCTGCGATTGGGTGTGCCGACAGCAGGCTACGATCATGGCGGCGTTGGCGAAATCCTGCGAACCATCTATCCCGTTGGGCTGCTCCCTCTCGGCAGCATCGACGAGGTCTGCCAGCGTATCGCGCAACTGCTGCAAAGCCCCGAGCCAGTTCCGGCGGGCGAATTCTTCCCGCGACAGAGCATGCTTGACCAGACGCTGGCGCTCTACGAGCAACTGGCACGCACGCCACGTCGCTGATTCCCGATCCGGCTCTCCTGCGAGCCGGCCTCAGGCCTTGAGCGCGCCGGGCAGATGCTGGAGCCGCCGGCGCAGCTTGCCGACAAAATCCCGCAGCGCCGCCGGACTGGACAGCGTCAAGGCACGTCGCGACAGGATCACGGCCCCTGCCTCCAAGCCTGCGTCGATCCGATGAAAGCATTCGCTCTCTCGCGCGGCCACGGCAAACAGATTGTGCTCATATATGACACGTCGCCTGGCCTCGATCAATGCCGGCAGGCCCTTTTCATGCTCCTTGCTGGCAATCGCCGTGCGCATGATTTCGAGCGCGCCTACCGGGTCATGAATGTCGACGCGAATGAAGTTGTCAGGCGGGAAGTACGCTTCTGCTTTGGGACAGCCAAAATAGAATGGCAGCGTCAGGCCCGGAAACGGGTAGGCGAGTTTCGCGGCCCAGTGGTGTTCGCCGACATGATTTTCGATCGCGATGTGATAATGGCAATCAAGCAGACAGTCTGCCTTGTCGTCCAGCTTGCGCGGGTAGCGGGGCCGAAGCTGTCGAAAGGGATGATCCCGCGACTCCCTATGCCATCGTATCAATGCCGCGCAGGCTGCGAGAATATCCGCTGCGGATGCGGCAACGCCCACTCGAGCGTCTGGTCAGTACCATGCCGAACTGTCGGCTGAAGTCATTGCCATAGATTTTCGCCGACGGCGGCTCACTGGTGACCAGCAGGGTATGCGCACGCGGGCATGCCAGATCCTCGCGCGTGGTTCTCTTCGCCTCGCCCGGCCGAGCCGGCAAGTCATCGTATACCAGCAGCCAGTCGTATTCGCGCGCATCGCGTTCGAAAACAAGCTCGCAGTTTCCCCTCGCGGGTTCGTTGTGCGGAAACTGATGCAGGAAGACCGCTGCCGGCACGCCGCTGAGGACTTCTACACGCAGTCGCGGATCTTGCATGGGACTTCAGAAACCTGCGCGGGCCACTTGGCGATCTCTGTCCGGGCCAGATTTCGCCGGCAGCCAGATGGGGCAGCTTTGCCGCCAACCCCGCCGGCATGATCAGCTTCATTCCGTTGCACGCTGCTCACGTCTGCTTCGAATCCGGTTGATATTCCGGCACCCATGTCTTCAACTGGCGCTTGATCGCTGCTTCGTCATATGCACCGGGTCGGACCAGCCAGGCCAGACATTCTGCGTACCAGTTGGCATCGGCCGCGCGCGCTTTCGCAACACGAAGCTTGGGATGCGGTGTCTGCAATGTGGATTCGTCGTCCGCCAGCGGCTCTTCATATAACTTGTCGCCCGGGCGCAGGCCTGTGTATTCGATGCGAATCCTGTCCTCGTCCGCGCCCGACAGGCGAATCATGAGCCTGGCCAGATCCGCAATCCTGACCGGTTCTCCCATGTCGAGCACGAAAATTTCACCCCCCTCTCCCATCAGGCCTGCCTGCAGAACCAGTTGCGCGGCTTCGGGAATCGACATGAAGTATCGCGTGATCTCCGGATGCGTCACGGTCACGGGGCCGCCGGACTCGATCTGCTTCTGGAACTTGGGGATCACACTGCCGGACGAACCGAGCACATTGCCGAAACGCACCGAGACAAAGCGCGTGCCGTCAGGTTTCAGGTCTGGCAAACGCTGCTGCATGGCCTGGCAGGTCATCTCGGCGAGTCGCTTGGTTGCGCCCATGACATTGGTGGGATTGACCGCCTTGTCGGTGGAAATCATCACGAACTTGTCGACGCCATAAGCCTGTGCGGCGGCAGCGACGATCTGCGTGCCCAGCACGTTGTTACGCACCGCCTCCCAGGCGTTCCGGTTCTCCATCAGCGGTACATGCTTGTAGGCGGCCGCATGGAAAACCACGGCGGGACGATGCTCTTCCATCACCAGGTTGACCCAGTCGGTGTTTTTTACATCACCGATCACCGGAGCAATCTGCAAGCCGGGGAATCGCTGGGGCAACTCCTGTTCCATCGCATACAGCGCCAGCTCGGACTGCTCGAACAGCACCAGCCTCGCGGGTGCAAAACGCGCAATCTGGCGGCAGAGCTCGGACCCGATCGAGCCGCCGGCGCCTGTCACCAGCACCACCCGACCGGTCAGCAGGCTGTGCAGGCCGCTTTCATCGAGTTGCACCGGATCGCGTCCCAGCAGGTCGTCGATCTCTATCCGGCGCAGGCTGGATACCGACACGCGTCCCGCCACCAGATCCTCGAGCGAGGGGACGGTCAGCACGTTCAACCCGGCGTCGGAACAGGTCTGGGTAATGCGCAGGCGCAATTCGTGCGCGGCCGACGGCAATGCCAGCACAACGTCGTCCACCCGCATGTTGCGCGAATATTCCGCCACGTCTTTCAACGCGCCCAGTACCGGAATGCCCTGCACCAGCCGCCCGTGCTTTTCCCGGTTGTCGTCGAGCAAGCCCACCACATGAAATCCAGCCGGGTTGCGCGCCAGCTCGCGCAGCAGAAAATCGGCCGCAGATCCGGCCCCGGCCACCAGCACCGGCCTGCTGTTCGGATGCAGCACGCTGACCAGCCGGTGTTCCTTCCAGGCACGGTAGGCCAGGCGGCTGCCGCCCATGATGATGAGCAGCAGCAAGGGGTCGAGAATCAGCACCGAACGCGGCACCACGGCACTGATCCGGAACAGGATCAACACCAGCGGGCTCAGCAGCGCCGCGATGCCAACGGCCAGCATGATGCGCTTGAGATCGGGCAGGCTGGCAAAACGCCAGATCCCACGATAGAGGCCAAAGCGCCAGAAGACAACGGTCTGCAGCGGGACGACCCAGGCCATGGTGGAAAGGGCCGCCGCCAGATACTCCGGGGGGATCGCCAGATTGAAACGCAGCCAGTAGGCGCCGATCCAGGCAAGCGCTGCCGCCAGAATGTCGTGCAGGATGACGGTGACGATGCGGGAATTAATGTTCATTGCAGGTACGTTGCCAACGTCGATCGATGGCCAAAAATATCAGTGAATGCATGGCTGCCCAGCCAACCAGAATCCATGCAGCATGCTGTGGCGTGCCCAACAGCAAGAATGCCAGTGCGGCATTGACCAGCATCAGCACATAAGCGTTCAGCGCAAGCTGGCGATGCGACGCGCCCATCAACACCACGCGCTGATAATAATGCGAACGGTGGGCCTGCCAGATTTTCTCGCCACGCAGGCCACGTCGAACCAGCGTCACGCTGGCATCGACGATGAAGGGCGAGAACACCAGCAGCGGAAACATCCACGGCCACACATGCTGCATCGCACCCAGAATACCCAGTGACGCCGCCAGAAAGCCCAGCGGAATCGATCCGGCATCGCCCATGAATACCCGTGCCGGCGGAAAATTGAAGCGCAGGAAAGCCAGTGCAGCTGCAGCAATGGACGCGCAAAACACCGACAATCCCGGCGCATCGCCGTGCCACGCCGCAAGCGCCAATGCGCCAAACCCCAGTGCGCCCATGCCGCCTGCCAGACCGTCCGCGCCGTCCATGAAGTTGAAAAGATTGGTCATCCATACCACGGCCAGCGTGCCCAGCAGCAAGCTCCAACCGGTCAGCCCCAGCACCAGAAGACAGGTGGCCGCCACAATCAAATGCGTCAGAAAGCGCAGCACCACCGGAAGGCCACGCACATCGTCCAGAACAGAAATCACAGCCAGCACACAGGCTGCCATCAGCACCGGCAACTCGGCCTTCAGTAGCCCCTGAGCGACCAGAGCTACCGCCGCCACCAGTATGCCGGCCATGATGCCCAACCCGCCAATACGCGGCGTAGGGGCCACATGCAGCGAACGTGCGTTCGGCCGGTCCACAGGCAGACGTTTGCCGCTTTTCAGCAGGCCTGCCAACCCTAGCCAGCATGCCACAAAAGCATACAGGACAGCGAACCCGTTCACTTTGAGAATGCCTTCGCTGCCGCCAATCCAGTATTCATTCAAGCCGGCAGTCCCCACGCCAAAAATAGACTGAATTTTCGCATTTTTCGCATCAACGGAGCCGCTATCCGCACCATTACACGGCATCTTACCGGCCGGGAAATCCGATCCTCACCAAACAACCACGGTAATCCCACTTGCGTGACCATCGAATGTGGAAAAGCGCGCAAACCACCGCCATTTGCAGTTGGAACTACTGTCTAAATCGCTGAATCGCCTCATCCAGCCTGTGCACCGCATGGATTTCCATCCCGGCGATTTTCTGCTTGGGCTGGTTGGCGACGGGCACGATGGCCTGGGTAAAGCCGAGCTTGGCGGCCTCTTTCAGGCGCTCCTGGCCGCGCTGCACCGGGCGGATTTCACCGGCCAGGCCGACTTCGCCGAACATCACGAGCTTGTCGGGCAGCGCCTGGCTCCTGAGCGAGGAGACGATGGCGGCGAGCACCGCGAGATCGGCCGCGGGCTCGCTGATCTTCACGCCCCCCACCGCGTTGACGAACACATCCTGATCGAAGCAGGCGATGCCGGCGTGGCGGTGCAGCACGGCCAGCAGCATGGCGAGCCGGTTCTGCTCCAGGCCGACCGACAAGCGGCGCGGACTGGGTGCATGGCTGGAATCGACCAGCGCCTGGATTTCCACCAGCAGCGGGCGCGTGCCTTCCTGCGTCACCAGCACACAGGATCCGGGCACCGGCTCGCCGTGACGCGAGAGGAAGATCGCCGAGGGATTGGACACACCCTTGAGCCCCTTTTCCGTCATCGCGAACACGCCGATCTCGTTGACCGCGCCGAAGCGGTTCTTGAACGCGCGCACCAGTCTGAATGAAGAACCGGCGTCGCCCTCGAAATACAGCACGGTGTCGACGATGTGTTCGAGCACGCGCGGGCCGGCGATGGCGCCTTCCTTGGTGACGTGGCCGACGAGGATGATCGCGGTGCCGGCCTGCTTGGCGTGGCGCGTCAGTTGCGCCGCGCATTCGCGCACCTGCGCCACCGAGCCAGGGGCGGAGGTCAGCGCCTCGGAATACACGGTCTGGATCGAGTCGATCACCGCAACCTCGGGCTTGAGATCAGACAGTTGCGCCAGGATGGCTTCCAACCGGATTTCCGGCAATACCGGCAGATTCGTCTCGGGCAGGGACAGGCGCCGCGCACGCAGTGCCACCTGGCGTGCCGATTCCTCGCCGCTGACATAGAGGGTGGTCATCCGCCCGGACAGGCCCGCCAGTGCCTGCAGCAGCAGCGTCGACTTCCCGATGCCCGGATCGCCGCCGATCAGAACCACGCCGCCCGGCACCAGACCGCCGCCCAGCACGCGGTCGAGCTCGCCGATGTCGGTGGCGATGCGGCTCTCTTCCGAGGCTTCGACATCCTGCAGCAACTGAACCTGGCTCGTCGCCGCCAGTGATGCGAAACGCGGCCTGGCCGACTCGGCAATGGTTTCAACCAGCGTGTTCCAGGCGTTGCAGGCCGGGCACTGGCCCTGCCACTTGGGCGACTGCCCGCCGCACTCGGTACAGGTGTAGATCGTCCTGGTCTTGGCCACTACGGAGTCAGGTCTGGCGTCTCAGGCGGGAAAAACGCCAGTCGACAGATAGCGGTCGCCGCGGTCGCAGACGATGGAGACGATGACGGCGTTCTCGACTTCCTTCGACAGCTGCAAGGCCGCCCACAGCGCGCCGCCGGACGAGATGCCGGCAAAGATGCCCTCCTCGCGCGCCAACCGCCGGGTCGTCTCCTCGGCATCCTGCTGGCTGACGTAGATCATGCGGTCGACGCGATCGTAGTCGCAGATTGCCGGCACGTATTCTTCCGGCCACTTGCGGATGCCGGGAATCTGCGACCCCTCGGTAGGCTGCACGCCGATGATCCGGATCGCAGGATTCTGTTCCTTGAGGTAGCGCGAGCAGCCCATGATGGTACCGGTAGTGCCCATGCTGGAGACGAAGTGGGTGATCTTGCCCTCGGTGTCGCGCCAGATTTCCGGGCCGGTAGTGCGATAGTGCGCATCCGGATTGTCCGGATTGGAGAACTGGTCGAGGATCCTGCCGATGCCCTGCTTCTCCATCGCGATCGCCAGATCGCGCGCACCTTCCATGCCCGCTTCCTTGCTGACCAGCTGCAATTCGGCACCGAAGGCACGCATGGTCTGGCGCCGTTCGATCGACAGATGCTCGGGCATGATGAGGATCAGCTTGTAGCCGCGCATCGCCGCCGCCATCGCCAGCGCGATGCCGGTGTTGCCGCTGGTGGCTTCGATCAGGGTGTCACCCGGCTTGATATCACCGCGCGCCTGGGCGGCGTCGATCATCGCCAGGGCCGGACGATCCTTCACGGAGCCTGCCGGATTGTTGCCTTCGAGCTTGACCAGAATCGTGTTGCTGGTGTCGCCCGGCATGCGCTTGAGTCTCACCAAGGGAGTGTTTCCGACGCAATCTTCGATCGATCTATAGATGCTCATGGTTTAAGCAGATGCTCGATGTAGCGGGAGGTCCCGGCTTCGACGCTGTAGAACGGATCATCATACCCTGCGCGGCGCAGGGCCGAAATATCCGCCTCGGTGTAGCTCTGGTACTTGCCCTTGAGCGCCTCCGGGAACGCGATATAGCTGACGATGCCCTGCGCCTGCATCGCCGCCAGCGTGAGGGCTGCCTGACCTTCGACGGCACGGCAGGCGTTGACTGCCGCCACGGCGACATCGTTGAAGCTCTGGCAGCGTCCGGTACCGACATTGAAAATGCCCGAAACATCGGGGTGGTCGAGAAACCACATGTTGACCCGCACCACGTCCTCGACCGAAATGAAATCGCGCCGCTGCTCGCCATTCGGATAGCCATCGCAGCCCTCGAACAGCTTCACCCGGCCCTCGGCCCGGTACTGGTTGAAGAAATGGAAGGCCACCGAGGCCATGCGGCCCTTGTGCTGCTCGCGCGGGCCGTAGACGTTGAAATAGCGAAAGCCGGCGATCTGGGCAGTGCGCTCGCGCCACATGCGACGCACGCTCTGGTCGAACAGGAACTTCGAATAGCCGTACACATTGAGCGGCGACTCGAATTCCCGCGATTCCGAAAAGACCCGCCCTGCACCATACACGCTGGCGGAGGAGGCATACAGATACTGGGCGCCTTCATCCTGGCAGAATTTGAGCAGCGCGCTCGAATAGCGGTAGTTGTTCTCCATCATGTAGCGGCCGTCGGTTTCCATGGTGTCCGAGCACGCGCCTTCATGGAAAATCGCCGCCACGCTGCCGTCGAGCACGCCCTGTTCGACCAGGTCGAGAAATTCGGCCTTGTCGAAATAGTCGGCAATCTCGCAGTCGGTCAGGTTCAGAAACTTGTCGGCCTGGGTCAGATTGTCGACCGCGATGATGTTGGTCTCGCCGCGTTCGTTGAGCGCCTTGACGATGTTAGCGCCGATGAATCCGGCGGCGCCGGTGACGACGGTGTATTTGCTCATGTTTCTTCCCCCATAAATCCGCTTCCAAAAACCTCGTCGGCCGTGGCCACTGCCGTGCCGAATTTGCCGACCACGATGCCCGCCGCGCGGTTGGCAAGGCGAACGGCCTCGACGCCCCCTGCGCCGGCGGCCAGGGCCACTGCGAACGCCGCGATCACGGTGTCGCCGGCACCGGACACGTCGAATACTTCCTGCGCACGGGTGGCCTCGTGATGCGCGCCTGTCGCATCGAACAGGGTCATGCCCTCTTCGCTACGGGTCACCAGCAGGGCATCCAGCTGATAATTCGTGCGCACAGCCGCCGCCTTGTCGGCGAGTTCGGCCTCGGACTTCCAGCTGCCGGCGACATCACGGAATTCGCTTCGGTTGGGGGTGATCACGCTGGCGCCGGCATAGCGCGACCAGTCGTCGCCCTTGGGATCGATCAGGATGGGCTTGTTCGCTGCGCGCGCCAGTTCGATCATTCGCGTGACATGCGTCAGACCGCCCTTGCCGTAATCCGACAGGATCACGACGTCGCAATCGACCAGCAACTGGCCATAGGCCTCGAGCTTGGCGGCCAGCACCTCGTGGCTGGGCTGGGTCTCGAAATCGACACGCAGCAATTGCTGCTGACGGCCGATGACGCGCAGCTTGGTGATGGTGGAAAACGCCGGATCCTCGTGCAGATACACCGTGAAGGATTCCGCGTCGAGCAGGCTGCGCAGGGCCTGCCCCGCCTCGTCGCCTCCTGCCACCGACAATAGCGTGACCTGGGCACCGAGTGCCGCGGCGTTGCGCGCCACGTTGCCGGCGCCGCCGATGCGGTCTTCGTTGCGGGTGACATGCACCACCGGCACCGGCGCCTCGGGCGATATGCGCGAGACGTCGCCGAACCAGTAGCGGTCGAGCATCACATCGCCGACGACCAGGACGCGTGCGCGGCGGATGGCGTCACGCAGGGACATTACTGGCGTCCGATCGGCAAGTAGTCGAATCCCATGTCACGCATCGCCTGGGGCTCGTAGAGATTGCGCCCATCGAAAACCAGCGGCGCCTTCAGCAGCGCTTTCATGGTGTCGAAATTGGGGCTGCGGAAGACTTTCCATTCGGTCACGATCAGCAGCGCGTCGGCGCCTTTCAGTGCATCCATCGGGCCGTCCACCAGTTGCAGGTCGGCGCGTTCGCCATAGATGCGGCGCGTCTCTTCCATCGCTGCCGGATCATAGGCCGACACGCTCGCCCCCATCGCCCACAGGGCTTCGAGCATGCTGCGGCTGGGCGCTTCGCGCATGTCGTCGGTGTTGGGCTTGAACGCCAGCCCCCACATGGCGAGGCGCATGCCCTTGAGATCCTTGCCCATGCGCGCGGTCAACTTGTCGACCAGAATCTGCTTCTGCACCTCGTTGGCGGCTTCCACCGCATCGAGCACGCGCAGTGGGATGCCGTTCTCCTGGGCGGTGCGGCGCAACGCCTGCACATCCTTGGGGAAGCACGAACCGCCGTAGCCGCATCCAGCGTACAGGAAGTGGTAGCCGATGCGCGGGTCGGAACCGATGCCGTGGCGAACCTGCTCGATGTCGGCACCGAGCTTCTCGGCCAGGACGGCCAGTTCGTTCATGAAGGAAATGCGCGTCGCCAGCATGGCGTTGGCGGCATATTTGGTCAGCTCGGCGCTACGCACGTCCATCACCCTCAGGCGATCATGGTTGCGCTGGAAGGGCGCATACAGCTGACGCAGCAGGGTGGTGGCACGTTCGCTGTCGGTGCCGATGACGATGCGGTCCGGCTTCATGAAATCGTCGACTGCCGCCCCCTCCTTGAGGAACTCTGGGTTGGACGCGACGTTGAATTCGATCGCTGCACCACGCTTTGCCAGTTCCTCCTGCAAGGCTGCCCGCACCTTGTCCGCAGTGCCAACCGGCACGGTCGACTTGTCGACGACGAGTTTGTAGTCGGTCATGTGACGACCGATACTGCGCGCCGCTGCGACCACGTATTGCAGGTCGGCCGAGCCGTCCTCGTCCGGCGGAGTGCCGACGGCAATGAACTGGATCTGCCCATACGCGACCGACGCCTCGATATCCGTGGTGAAAGACAGCCGCCCGGCCTCGACGTTGCGTTTCACCATGTCTTCCAGACCCGGCTCGTAGATCGGGATGCCGCCTGCTCTGAGCGTGTCGATTTTTTTCGGATCGACGTCGAGGCACAGCACCTCGTTGCCGACTTCCGCCAGGCAGGTTCCGGTTACCAATCCCACGTAGCCCGTTCCGATCACGGTGATTTTCACAACAGTCTCCCTAAAGGTTTTGAATTTCGAAATTGATTTTCCTGAGCGCTTCCAGCGGATCTGCGGCGGCGGTGATGGGCCGGCCGATCACCAGATCAGTCGCACCTGCGTGCATGGCTTCAGCCGGCGTCATGACCCGTCGCTGGTCACCTGCATCGGATCCTGCCGGACGAATTCCCGGCGTAACGAGACGGAAGTCATCGCCCAGATCGCCCCGCAGCATGGAGGCCTCCTGTGCCGAGCAGACGACGCCATCGAGCTTGCATGCCTGCGTCAGGCGGGCGAGGCGCCGAACCTGATCGGCGGGCGCATCAGCGACGCCGACTTCGCCCAGATCCTCGGCGCTCATGCTGGTCAGCACGGTCACGGCAATGAGGTACGGGCGCTGCGGTTTCTCCCCCGGATGCTCGCGCGGGGGCATTTCTGCCAGCGCCTCCTGCGCGGCCATCATCATGCGACGCCCCCCCGCTGCGTGCACGTTCATCATCCATACGCCCAGCCCCGCCGCGGCACGACAGGCGGCAGCCACAGTGTTGGGAATGTCGTGGAATTTCAAGTCGAGGAAAACCTCGAAGCCGCGCGCGACCAGCAAACGCACGAGATCCGGGCCCGCCAGCGTGAACAGTTCCTTGCCCACCTTCAGGCGGCACAGCGCGGGGTCCAGTCGATCCACCAGCGCCAGCGCGGAAGCAGCGTCGGCAAAATCCAGCGCAACAATGATCTTTTGCGATTTCACCACGCGTCGATCCTCCACGGACGTGCTGTACGCATCAAGCGTCGCCCTCGCGCCGCTCGGGATCGAAGCTGTCCCAGCGTCCACACGCCGGACAGCGCCAGAAGAACTGCTTGGCCTTGAAGCCGCAACTGCTGCACTGATAACGCATCATGCGCTGGCTGTGCGATGCCACCAGGCTCTTTTCCACCTGCAACAGTTCGCGCATCTCGGGTTCCGCGTTCACGAGTTCGGCCTCGAGCAAGCGGTCCAGCGTACGCAGGCTGGGGGTGCGGCGCAGTTCCTCGCGCGCAAGCTGACGGGCTGCGACCGCACCTTCGCTTTCCGACACCGCCAGATACAAGGCACTGAAGACATCCTGCGAGGGCTGCCGCGCATACAGGGCGCGCAGCCATTGCACGCCTTCATCGAGTCGCCCCAGCTGACGATGGCTGCCCAGTACGCGGTCCACCACCAGCGCCATATGCGCCACGCTTTGCGTTTCGACCAGTCGCCAGTCGGCTATCGCGGCTTCATGGCGTCCTGCAGCCACTTCAAGATCACCTGCCATCAGATTGGCCCGCACCGACAGGCGGTTGGTCGACAACGCATCCTGCAGATGAGCGGCCGCGGCGTCGGGATTGCCCCTGGCCGCATCCAGCAGTGCCAGCTCGCAATAAAAATGGGCGATGTCCGAATTCAGCGGCTTGCTGGTGTCCTTCTCCAGCGCACGCGCCGCATCGATGGCTTTCTGCCAGTCTTTTTCCTGCACATAGATTTCAAGCAGGTAAGTACGGGCCTGCCCATGCTGTGGCGTTTCCAGCAATTTGGCGAATACCTGCTCGGCGCGGTCGAGCAGGCCCGCCTTGAGGTAATCCTGACCCAACTCGCTCATTGCACGCAGGCGCTGCTCCTCGGCCAGGCCTTCGCGTTCCAGCAGGTTTTCGTGCATGCGGATGGCGCGGTCGAGTTCGCCCCGGCGGCGGAACAAGGCCCCCAGCGCAAAATGCAGATCGATGGTCTCAGGTTCGAGCTTGACGACTTCGAGGAAGGCCTCGATGGCCTTGTCGGGCTGCTCGTTGAGCAGGAAATTCAGTCCGCGGAAATAGGAATTGGGCAGCGCACGCGACTCGGTTACCACCTGGCGAATATCGACCCGCGCCGCCAGCCAGCCCAATGCGAAGAAGAGCGGGAAAACGAGCAACCACCAGAGTTCGAATTCCATGGCGGGTTCAGACAGCGGGGATATCAGTATGCGTCACCATGTCTGCCGTGGCCGCGCTGGCCGTGCGCGCGGATTCGCGCCGCAGGCGGAACAGCGTGGGCAACAGCGCCAGAACGCCTGTCAGCGCGCCCAGCACGAAGGCCAGTCCAAGCATGACGATCAGCGGCGCCTGCCACATGTAGTCCAGAAACGAATAGAAGGTGACGGTATGGCTGTTCTTCAGGGCGAAGCCCAGCACCAGCAGGAAGACCAGCAGTTTGAGCGCCAGCCCCAGATAACGAGTGATATTTTTCATGGCGAGTCGCTTGATTTGGCGCCCATTCTACCTTTGCGGGGACAATAGAAAAAGAAAACGGCGCAAATTGCGCCGTTTCCACTTGCTTGCCTGCGTTTGGCTGGCTGCCCGCAAAAACTCAAAGCGGGAAATCCACACGGTCTCGCAATTCCTTGCCCGCCTTGAAGTGCGGCACGTATTTTGCCGGCACCTGCACGCGTTCGCCCGATTTCGGATTGCGCCCGAGACGGGCGGGGCGGAAGCTCAGGCTGAAGCTGCCAAAGCCGCGGATTTCGATCCGCTCGCCGCGCGACAGGTTTTTCGCCAGCGCGTCGAGAATCGTCTTCACCGCCATCTCGATATCCGCAACCGAAAATTGCGAATGCCGGGCCGCCAGTTGAGCAATCAGCTCGGACTTGGTCATGGATTACTCGGCGTTCTTGTTGTCGAGCTTGGCCTTCAACAGAGCACCCAGGTTGGTCGAACCACTGGCTGCCGCTGCAGATTCGGCAGCGAATTTCTTCATTGCCGAATCCTGCTCGGTCATGTCCTTGGCCTTGATCGACAGATTGATCACGCGGTTCTTGCGGTCGACGTTGATGATCATGGCTTCGATTTCGTCGCCTTCCTTGAACTGCGTGCGCATGTCTTCGACACGGTCACGCGAGATTTCGGAGGCGCGCAGGTAGCCTTCCATGTCGCTGTCCAGCTTAACGGTGGCGCCCTTGGCCTCCACGGTCTTGAGTATGCCCTTGACGATGCTGCCCTTCTCGTGGCCCGACGCATAGCTGGTCAGCGGATCGCCTTCGAGTTGCTTGATGCCGAGCGAAATGCGCTCGCGCTCGAGGTCGATCCCGAGCACCACGGCTTCCAGTTCCTGACCCTTGCGGAAGTTGCGAACAGCTTCTTCGCCAGGGACATTCCACGACAGGTCGGACAGGTGAACCAGACCGTCGATGCCGCCTGGCAGGCCGATGAACACGCCGAAGTCGGTGATTGACTTGATCGCGCCGCTGACCTTGTCGCCCTTCTTGTGGTTCATCGAGAAGTCTTCCCACGGGTTGGACTTGCACTGCTTCATGCCCAGCGAGATGCGGCGCTTGTCTTCGTCGATATCCAGAACCATGACTTCGACTTCGTCGCCCAGCTGCACGATCTTGGAGGGGCTGACGTTCTTGTTGGTCCAGTCCATTTCGGAGACGTGCACCAGGCCTTCGATGCCTTCCTCGATTTCGACGAACGCGCCGTAGTCGGTCAGGTTGGCGACCTTGCCGAACATGCGGGTGCCCTGCGGATAGCGGCGTGCGATGCCGACCCACGGATCATCTCCCAGCTGCTTGATGCCGAGCGACACGCGGTTCTTCTCGGTGTCGTAGCGCAGAATCTTGGCTTCGAGCTCCTGGCCGACATGCACCACTTCGGACGGATGCTTGACGCGACGCCAGGCCATGTCGGTGATGTGCAGCAAGCCGTCGATGCCGCCCAGGTCCACGAATGCGCCGTAGTCGGTGATGTTCTTGACCACGCCCTTGACGATGGAGCCTTCCTTGAGGTTTTCCATCATGGCTTCGCGGTCGGCGCCCATGGTCTCTTCCAGCACGGCGCGGCGCGACACCACCACGTTGTTGCGCTTGCGGTCGAGCTTGATGACCTTGAATTCCATTTCCTTGAATTCGAAAGGCGTGGTGTCCTTGACCGGACGCATGTCCACCAGCGAGCCCGGCAGGAAGGCGCGCAGCCCGCCCACCAGCACCGTCAGGCCGCCCTTGACCTTGCCCTGCACCATGCCGGTGACGATGCGGCCTTCGTTCATCGCAGCTTCCAGATCCAGCCATGCGGCCAGCTTCTTGGCACGCTCGCGCGACAGCTTGGTGGCGCCGAAGCCGTCTTCGATCGACTCGATGGCGACGGCGACGAAATCGCCGATCTTGGCTTCGATTTCGCCCTGGTCGTTCTTGAATTCCTCAATGGGGATCAGGCTCTCGGATTTGAGGCCGGCATTCACCGTCACGAAGTTGCCGTCGATGCCGACGATTTCAGCGGTGATGACTTCGCCCTGGCGCATTTCCTGATGCTCGAGGGATTCCTCGAACAGCGCGGCAAAGCTTTCCATCGATTCGGGGGCAGAAGAAGCGGTAGCAGTAGACATTTAAGACCTTCAGTCCGTCGGTGAGGACGGGGTTAGTTGCGCATCGTCGGCCTGCGGGCGCAGCACCGACACGAGAAAACAATCCACTTGATTCAATTAATTACCCTGTTTGCTGCGTGCCTGGCGTGAAGCGTAGTGGGCCAGCACCGCCTGCACTGCTGATTCGACATCCATCCAAGTGGTGTCGAGCAACAGCGCATCGCCTGCGGGTTTCAGCGGCGCTACGGTGCGAGCCGTATCGCGCGCGTCACGCGCCTGCATATCAGCAACAAGGGCCGGCAGATTAGCAGAGTTCCCCTTTTCGATCAACTGCTTATAACGCCGTTCGGCACGCGCTTCTGCGCTGGCAGTCAGGAAAACCTTGGCCACGGCATCCGGGAAGATCACCGTTCCCATGTCGCGCCCGTCGGCCACCAGTCCGGGCGGCTGCCTATAGCCACGCTGGCGCTCCAGCAAGGCCGCGCGCACCGCCGGCAGCGCCGCCACTTTCGACGCGCCCTCGCCCACGGCCTCGGCTCGGATGGCGTCGGTCACGTTCTCTTCCGAGAGCCACACCAGGCCGTCGCGGAAGCGCGCCGGCAATTCCACCGCCAGTGCAGCCACCGCCGCCTCGTCGTCCAGCGCCACCCCACGCTTCAGCGCCGAGAGCGCAGTCAGCCGGTAGAGTGCGCCGCTGTCGAGAAAATGGAAGCCGAGCGCGGCGGCCACGCGCTCGGCCACGGTACCCTTTCCCGACGCCGAGGGGCCATCGACGGTAATGACTGGAATATTGGCAACGGGAAACGTCATTGGGCAATTCCCGCGAACACCTTGAAATACTCCGGAAACGTCTTGTTGACGCACGCCGGGTCGTTGATGCGCAGTGGCACGCCGCCCAGCGTCGCCAGCGACAGGCACATCGCCATGCGGTGATCGTCGTAGGTATCGATGACGGCGTTGGAGACCAGTTTTTCCGGCGGCGTGATGCGTATGAAGTCCGCGCCCTCTTCCACCATCGCGCCGACCTTGCGCAACTCCGTCGCCATCGCTGAGATGCGGTCGGTTTCCTTCACCCGCCAGCTGGCGATGTTCCTGAGCGTGGTCTCGCCGTCGGCAAACAGCGCCGCCACTGCCAGCGTCATCGCAGCGTCCGGGATATGGTTGCAGTCGAGATCGAGGGCTTTCAGCCGGCCATCGACCGGCGCCCGCGCCTCGATCCAGTTGGGGCCCATCTGGATCTTCGCCCCCATCAGGGCCAATGCGTCGGCAAAGCGCACGTCGCCCTGCACGCTGTCGCGACCTACGCCTTCCACCCGTACCGGACCGCCGCCGATGGCGCCCGCCGCGAGAAAGTACGATGCCGACGACGCATCACCCTCGACCCAGATTTCGCCGGGGCTCTGGTAGCGCGCCTGCGCCGGAACGCCAAAGCGCTGCCAGCCATCGCGTGCGATATCGACGCCGAATCGGCGCAACATCGCCAGCGTGATCCCGATATACGGTTTGGAAATGAGGTCGCCGACGACTTCGATCGTGGTACTGCGCCGCCGCAGCGGCAGCGCCATCATCAAGCCGGTGAGAAACTGGCTCGACACATTGCCGCGCACCTCGGTGGTGTCGCCTGCCAGTTCCGCGGGATGAATGTGCAGCGGCGGGAATCCTTCCTCTCCGAGATAGTCGATGCGGGCCCCCAGCCGGCGCAGCGCGTCGACCAGATCGCCGATTGGCCGTTCGTGCATCCGCGCCACGCCCTTCAGCACATAGTCGCCCCCGGACAAGGCACATGCGGCAGTCAGCGAGCGAAACGCCGTGCCCGCATTGCCGAGAAACAGTTCGGCCTGCTTGACCGGAAATGCGCCGCCGACACCGGTGATCTCGTAGTCGTCGGAGTCGCTCACCCGCGCGACGCCCACGCCCAGCCCGCGCAGGGCATCGAGCATCACCCGGGTGTCGTCGGAATCGAGCAGCGCACGCACGACTGTGGTGCCCTTCGCCAGCGCCGCCAGCAGCAGCACGCGATTGGAAATGCTTTTCGAACCAGGCAGGCGAACCGTACCGCGCGCCGCATGGCTAGCGGGCAAATCGAGATGTTCCATCAAGAATCCTGTTGTTTCATCCAGTTCTCGCGGGCGTTGCGGGCGCGCGAGAAAATTTCCAGCAAGCCCGCTGCGTCTTCGTCGGACACGGCCTGGCGCAGCGTCCGCAATGCATCGAGATAGGCATCCAGCTCGGCCAGCAACGCCTCGCGGTTCGACAGTGCGATGTCGCGCCACATCTCGGGACTGCTGCCGGCGATACGAGTGAAATCGCGGAAGCCGCTGGCGGCGAAACGGAAGAATGTGTCGCCATCGGCGCGACGCGCGAGGTCATCCACCAGCGCGTACGCCGCCAGATGCGGCAGATGGCTCACCGCCGCGAACACGCGGTCGTGCAGCGCGGCATCCAGCGTTTCGACCTCGGCACCGGTCGCTTGCCACAACGCCTTGACGATGGTGACGGCGTCGGTGTGGGTGTCGGTTTGTGGCGTCAGGACGACGCGCTTGCCATGGTAGAGATCGGCGCGTGCGGCGCCGGGGCCGCTCTGCTCCGAGCCCGCGATAGGATGGCCCGGCACGAAATCCGCGAAGCGCCCGCCCAGCGTCGTCCGTGCTGCAGCGACGACGTTTAGCTTGGTGCTGCCGGCATCGGTGACGATCGCACCTGCCTTCAAATGCGGAGCGAGTCTTCTCAGCACCGATTCGGTCTCGCCAACCGGAACCGCCAGCAGGATGCAGTCGGCCTGCCCGGCCTCGCTCCAGTCCACTGCGCGATCGACCAACCCGAGCTCGCGGGCAAGGGTGAGTTTCGCAGTATTGCGGCCGACGCCCAGCACCTCACCCACCGCGTCCGCCTGTTTCAGTGCCAGCGCGAACGACCCGCCGATCAGACCCGTGCCGACGATGGCAAGTTTGTCGACGATCACAGACAGTCCTTCAAGGCATCGAGGAAACGGGCATTCTGCCCGGCCAGCCCCACCGACACGCGCAGGAATTCCGGCAGGCCGTAATTGGCCACCGGACGCACGATCACGCCGCGCTTCAGCAATTCGGCATTGATCCGCGTCGCATCGCCCACCCTGGCCAGCAGGAAGTTGCCTTTCGACGGCACGGTTTCGATGCCGAGTCTGGCCAGCCCCCCCAGCAGTTGCCCCATCCCTGAGGTATTCAGCGCATAGCTGCGGGCGAGGAATGCGTCGTCGTCGAGCGCCGCTTCGGCGGCGGCGAGCGCGGGCGCGTTGACGTTGAACGGATGACGCACCCGGTTCAGCAAATCAATCACGGCGGAGTTGCCGAGCCCGTAGCCGACACGCAGCCCGGCCAGGCCGTAGGCCTTGGAAAAGGTGCGGCTGATCAGCAGGTTGGGAAAGCGTGCCAGCCAGGCCGCGGTATCGCAGCGCTCGGCATGCGGCAGGTATTCGCCATACGCCTCATCCAGCACCACCAGCACCCGCCGCGGCACTTCTTTTAGGAAGGCCTCGATCTCGTGCCACGGCAGGAAGGTACCGGTCGGGTTATTGGGGTTGGCGATCCACAGCACGCGGGTGTCGTCACGGATTGCCATGCGCATCGCGGCCAGGTCATGGCCGTAATGCTTCGCCTGCACCGCGATCCCCTGTGCGCCAGCGGTCTGCGTGGCAATCGGATACACCGCGAAGGCATGCTGCGAATAGACCGAGGATGTACCCGCCATCAGGAATGCGCGTGCCACCATGTCGAGCACGTCGTTGGAGCCGTTGCCCAGAACGATCTGGTCTGCCGACACGCCGAGTTTTGCCGATAGCTTTGCCTTCAGCGCGAAGCCGGCACCGTCCGGATACAGCGCCATGTCATGCAACGCGTCCTGCGCCGCCTCCAGCGCGCGCGGACTGGGGCCAAGCGGGTTCTCGTTCGATGCCAGCTTGACGATGTCGGCTTCGTTCAATCCCAGTTCGCGCGCCAGTTCGGATATGGGTTTGCCTGGCAGATAGGGTGCGATGGCGCGCACATGCGCCGGCGCCAACCCGACACAAGTCGACTCACACCCCCTCATGACGTTGCGGCAGGATAGGAGCCGAGGACCTTGAGGAAGGCGGCGCGCGCCTCGATTTCGCGCAGTGCGGCTGCCAGTTCGGGATCTTCGCGATGGCCGTTGCAGACGACGAAGAACAGGTACTCCCAGTTGCTTCCCCGCGCCGGGCGCGATTCGAGCTTGCTCATGGAAATTCCCGCCTCGGCGAGCGGTTGCAGCAGCTTGACCACGGCGCCGGGCTGGTTGTGCGCACCCATCACGAGCGAGGTCTTGTCACGGCCGGACGGCGCGGCATCGGATTTTCCAAGGACCAGAAAACGCGTGGTATTGCCGACCTCGTCCTCGACCCGTGCTTCGATCACTGAAAGTCCATACAACTCGGCTGCGCTGGCACTCCCAAGCGTGGCCGCATCGGGCTCGGCTGCGGCGCGGCGCGCGCCATCACTGTTGCTGACGACACTGACGCGCTCGGCGTTGGGAAGGTGACGTCCAAGCCATTTCTGGCACTGCGCGAGCGACTGCGCATGGCCATACACCCGCTGTATGCCTTCCATGCCGGCGTGCTTGCGCATTAGCGCCTGATGAATCGGCAGCATCACCTCGCTGCAGATTTTCAGCGGACTGGCAACGATAAGATCGAGCGTGCGTGCAATGGCGCCCTCGGTCGAGTTTTCCACCGGCACCACGGCAAAATCGGCGCGGCCGGTTTCGACCGCATGAAAGCAAGCGTCGATGTCAGCCTCGGCAAGCGCTTCTGCCTCATGGCCAAAATGCTTGTGCACCGCCTGCTGGCTGAAGGTGCCGGCCGGGCCCAGGTAGGCGATGCGAAGCGACTGCTCGAGTGCACGGCAGGCCGATATGACCTCGCGAATCAGCCGTTCGATCACGTCTCCCGACAACGGGCCGGGGTTGACTTCACGCAGGCGACGCACGATCTGCGCCTCGCGCTCGGGCCGGTAGATTTTTTCGCCCTTCTTGGCATGCCCGACCTGCTGGGCGATGCGCGCGCGTTCCGACACCAGTTGCAGGATGGTGTCGTCGATGCTGTCGATGCGCACGCGCAGCGCCTTCAGCGCCTCGTCCATCTCAGGCCGCCGGCAGATACCGCACGGCGAGCACGCCGGCGATGGTGGAGAGTTGCTTGATCATCGCATCGGTCACGTCGCTGTCGACGTCGACCAGCGTATAGGCCATGTCACCCTTGGACTTGTTGACCATGTTGTGGATGTTGAGCCCGGCAGCGGCCAGCAGCGAGGAGATCTGCCCCACCATGTTGGGCACGTTGGCATTGGAGATCGCCAGCCGGAAGCCCGATTCGCGCGGCATGCCGACATTGGGGAAGTTGACCGAATTCAGGATGTTGCCGTTTTCCAGATAGTCGGTGAGCTGTTCGGCCACCATCACTGCGCAGTTCTCTTCGGCTTCCTCGGTGGAGGCGCCCAGATGTGGCAGCGCCACGACCCGGGGGTGGCCTTTCAGCGCGTTCGCCGGAAAATCGCAGACGTAGGCGTGCAGCTTGTTGGCGTCGAGCGCCTCGATCACCGCGGCATTGTCGACCACGCCTTCGCGTGCGAAATTCAGCAGCACCGCACCGGGGCGCATCACGCCGATGCGCTGGGCGTTGATGATGTTGCGGGTGGCACCGACGAGCGGCACGTGCAGCGTGACGAAGTCGGCCACGCGCAGCGCATCCTCTACGTTCTCGGCGCGTTTGACCTGGGACGGCAACCGCCATGCAGCGTCGACCGTGATGGCCGGGTCGAAGCCGACCACGTTCATGCCGAGCTTGATGGCCGCTTCGGCAATGTAGGAACCGATGGCGCCCAGGCCGATCACCGCCAACGTGCGGCCCGGCAACTCGCTTCCGGCGAACGCCTTTTTGCCGGCTTCGGTCGCCTTGTGCATTTCTTCATCCGTGCCCGAGAGGCTTTCCACGAACTTGATCGCGGGAACGATGTTGCGCGCCCCCATGAGCATGCCGGCGATGACCAGTTCCTTCACTGCATTGGCGTTGGCGCCCGGGGCGTTGAATACCGGCACGCCGCGTTCGGACAGCTTCTTCACCGGAATGTTGTTGGTCCCGGCACCCGCGCGCGCGATTGCGCGCACGCTGGCGGGAATATCCATCTCGTGCATGTTGGCCGAACGTACGAGAATGCCGTCCGGGTCTGTCACATCGCCGCCGACGGTGTAGTGCTCAGGCAAACGCGCCAGGCCACGTGCCGAAATCGCGTTGAGGGTCAGAATCTTGCGCGGCTTAGCCATGGCTCTTCTCGAATTCGCGCATGTAGTCGACCAGCGCACGCACGCCCTCGATCGGCATCGCGTTGTAGATCGAGGCGCGCATGCCGCCGACCGAACGGTGGCCCTTCAGTTGAATCAAACCACGTTCCTTGGCGCCCTTGAGGAAGGCCTCGTCGAGCGCGGCATCCTTCAGCGTGAACGGCACATTCATCAGCGAGCGGTTGTCCAGCGCAACCGGCGAGTTGTAGAAATCGGTCGCGTCGAGAGCGTCGTACAGCAGACCGGCTTTTTCGCGGTTGGTCTTTTCCATCGCGCTGAGGCCACCGCGCGCCTTCAGCCACTTGAACACCAGCCCTGCCGTATACATGCCGAAGGTGGGCGGCGTGTTGTACATCGACTCGTTGTCGGCATGCGTCTTGTACTCGAACATGGTCGGCGTGCCTTTGATCGTCTCGCCGATCAGGTCGTCGCGCACGATGACGATGGTCAGTCCGGCCGGGCCGATGTTCTTCTGTGCGCCGGCGTAGATCACGCCGAATTTCGATACATCGATCGGGCGCGACAGGATGGTCGATGACATGTCGGCCACGAGCGGCACGCTGCCGGTACCGGGGGTCCAGAAGATCTCCACGCCGCCGATGGTTTCGTTCGGCGTGTAATGCACGTAGGCGGCATTGGCATCGAGCTTCCACGCATCCTGCGCGGGTGCATAGCTGAAGTTCCTGTCTTCGCTCGTCGCCACCACGTTGACCGCGCCGAATTTCTTCGCTTCCTTGATCGCCTTCTTCGACCACTCGCCGGTGTTGAGGTAATCCGCGCTTGCCTTGCCGCGCAAGAGGTTCATCGGCACCATGGCGAACTGCGACGATGCCCCGCCCTGCAGGAACAGCACCTTGTAGTTGGCCGGGATGCCCATTACCTCGCGCAGGTCGGCCTCGGCCTCCGCGGCGATGCCCATGAACTCCTTGCCGCGATGACTCATTTCCATCACCGACATGCCGCTGCCGTGCCAGTCGACCATCTCGGCCTGCACCTGCAGCAGCACATCCCTGGGCAGCACGGCGGGGCCGGCGCTGAAGTTGTAAATCGTCATGCTTGTTGTCTCCCTCATTCCTCTTCGTTGTCGGTTTCAGCCACTTTTTCCAGGCTGATCAGTTTCTCGCCCTTGTCCAGGTTGATCAGCGTGACGCCCTGGGTCGAGCGGCTCATCGCGCGGATTTCCTTGACACGGGTGCGGATCAGTACGCCGCCGGTGGTGATCAGCATGATTTCGTCGTCCGGCTTCACCAGCGTGGCGGCGACCACGCGGCCATTGCGCTCGCTCGTTTGGATCGCGATCATGCCCTGCGTGGCGCGGGCGTGGCGGGTGTATTCGGCAATCGGCGTGCGTTTGCCGTAGCCATTCTCGGTCGCGGTCAGCACGAAGTCGTTTTCGTCTTCTGCCACCAGCAGCGAAATGAGCTTCTTGCCCTTGGCGAGCTTCATGCCGATCACGCCGCGTGCGGTGCGGCCCATCGGGCGCACGTCGTTTTCGTCGAAGCGCACCGCCTTGCCGCCGTCAGAGAACAGCATCACGTCGTGGCGGCCGTCGGTGATCGACGCCCCGATCAGGAAATCACCGTCGTCCAGCGCCACCGCGATGATGCCGGCCGTGCGCGGACGCGAGAAATCACTCAGAGGCGTCTTCTTGACGATGCCGTTGCTGGTGGCCATGAACACATACTGGTCGTCGTCGAAGGATTTGACCGGCAACAAGGCGCTGATCTTCTCGCCTTCTTCCAGAGGCAGCAGGTTGACAATGGGCTTGCCGCGCGCGCCACGCCCGCCCTGCGGCACGTTGTAGACCTTGAGCCAGTACATGCGGCCGCGACTGGAGAAGCAGAGGATGAAATCGTGGGTGTTGGCGACGAACATCTTCTCGATGAAGTCCTCGTCCTTGGTGCCGGCCGCCTGCTTGCCGCGCCCGCCGCGCTTCTGCGCACGGTAGTCGTCCATCGGCTGCGACTTCATGTAGCCGCCGTGCGACAGCGTGACGACCATCTCTTCCGGCTTGATCAGGTCCTCCATCGACATGTCCTGCGCATTCTCGACAATGGTCGAGCGGCGCGCGTCGCCGAACTGCTCCTGGATCTGGGTCAGCTCCTCGCGGATGATCTGCGTGATGCGCGACGGATTGGCGAGGATGTCGAGCAGGTCGGCAATCTTCGCCATGATCTCCTTGTACTCGCCGATGATCTTGTCGGACTCCAGGTTGGTCAGGCGCTGCAGCTGCATTTCCAGAATGCGCTGCGCCTGGATCTCGGACAGGTGGTAGCCGTCGCCATGCAGGCCGAACTCGGGGCCGATGTTCACCGGGCGCGAGAATTCCGGATCGATGCGCGCCAGCATCTCCTCGACCATCGCCGACTTCCAGGCGCGGCCGAGCAGGCGCTCTTTCGCGATGACAGGCGTTTCCGAGGACTTGATCAATTCGACGATCTCGTCGACGTTGGCCAGTGCCACCGCCAGGCCTTCCAGGATGTGGCCGCGCTCACGCGCCTTCCTGAGATCGAACACGGTACGGCGGGTGACGACTTCGCGGCGGTGGCGCAAGAAGGCGTCGAGCATTTCCTTGAGGTTGAGCAGGCGCGGCTGGCCGTCGATGAGCGCCACCATGTTCATGCCGAAGGTGTCCTGCATCTGCGTCTGCTTGTACAGATTGTTCAGAATCACATCGGCGTTCTCGCCACGCTTCAACTCGATATAAACGCGCATGCCCGACTTGTCGGACTCGTCGCGCAGGTCCGCAATGCCGTCGATCTGCTTCTCGCGCACCAGTTCGCCGATCTTTATCAGCAGATTGGCCTTGTTCACCTGGTAGGGCAGCTCGTCGATGATGATGGCCTGCTTGCCGCCGCTCTTGTCGAGGTCCTCGATGTGGCAGGTGGCGCGCATCACCACGCGGCCGCGCCCGGTGCGGTAGCCGTCGCGCACGCCGGACAGGCCGTAGATGATGCCGGCAGTCGGGAAGTCCGGTGCCTTGACGATGTTGATCAGCGACTCGATGTCGATTTCGGCGTCGTCCAGCAGCGCAAACAGCGCGCTGCAGATGTCGGTCAGGTTGTGCGGCGGAATATTGGTCGCCATACCCACCGCGATGCCGGACGAACCGTTGATCAACAGGTTGGGGATCTTGGTCGGCAGCACCAGCGGCTCATGCTCGGAGCCGTCGTAGTTGGGGCCGAAGTCGACTGTTTCCTTGTCGAGGTCGG